>DAOUFR010000026.1:0-45088 GCA_034429715.1 Dehalococcoidia bacterium | reverse complement strand
CAAATTTGTAACCCGCCTCTCAATCAGCAGTTTAACCTTTAGCTATACACGTCCTGTACTATCGAGCCGTCCGGCGCCCTGAGCTGGATATGAAGGGGCATCTGTCCGAGGGCGTGAGTGGAGCATGACAGGCAAGGATCGTAGCAGCGGATGGCCGCTTCAACCCTGTTGAGTATACCCTCGGTTACGTTGCCACCCTTGATGTATTGCTTGGCCACTTCGTATACCGAGCGATTCATAGCGGCGTTGTTGTTGCCGGTGGCCACGATCAGGTTGACCCCGGTTATTTTACCGGTTTCATCTACCCAGTAATGGTGGATAAGTGTGCCCCTGGGGGCCTCGACCACGCCGACGCCCTGCTCATTATATTTATTAGAGGTAACCTGCAGGTCTGTGGACGTGATGTCTTTGTCCTCAAGTAGCTCAGTTGTCCTCTCGATGCAATAAATCAGCTCAATCAAGCGTGCGTAATGGTAATACATGGAACCCTCGACCAGGCCGTTGGGGCTGAGCTGCTTATAGAGCTTGAATTCTGCGTTGGCGACCGGTGTTTTGATTCCTGTGCAAGCATTGAGGCGGCCGAGCGGTCCGGCGCGATAAATGCCGCCCGGGTAACCCAGGCTCTTATAGAACGGGAATTTCATGTATGACCAGTCTTCCACATACTCGGCGATGATATCGAGGTATTTAGAGGGATCGAACTGATCCTCAAGTACGACCCCCTTGGAATCAACCAGCCTCAGGTTGCCGTCATATAATTCAAGATTGTTATTCTTGTCCACCATTCCCAGGTAGGCCGACGGGAACGTAGCAAAGCTGTTGACCATGTCGGCGTTGGCGGCAACGTATTCCTTCAGTATTTTCACGGCGAGCTGTGCATCGGCCAGCGCCCAGCCCATCTGTTTGAGGAAATAGTCCCTGTCCTCGGCTTTAAGGGCGGTGGTCATGCCGCCGGGTATGGCTGCATTCATGTGTACTTTTTTGCCGCCCAGCTTCTTGATGATGGTCTGCCCCAGGCTTCGCAGCTTGACGGCCTCCGTGGCCAGAGCCGGGTCAGCCCCGATGAGACCAATAACGTTCCTGGTGGCCGGATCGGAGTCGAAGCCGAGCAGGAAATCAGGGCTGGCCAGGTGGAAGAAGTGCAGGGCATGAGACTGGATATACTGTGCCTTGTGCAACAGCTCTCTCAGCAGCTTGGCCGGGCGTGTTAATTCTTTACCCAGGATGGCATCGCAGGCTTTGGCCGAAGCAAGCTGGTGGCTGACCGGGCAGATGCCGCATATCCTGGGTGTCAGGTTAGGCATCTCCTGGAAGACCTGCCCTTCGCAGAATTTCTCAAAACCTCGGAACTGCGTGTCATGGAACCTGGCCGATACGGCATTGCCCGCATCGTCCAACTGAATGGTGACTTTGCCGTGCCCCTCGACCCTGGTTATGGGGTTGATTTCAATCGTTTTACTTGCCATATTTCACCTCTTTAATCAAAGCGCATTATATTGCCGGGAACGACCGGAATCCTGCCGGCCAGCAGCTCGGTCAGGCCGTATTTGATGGCCTCCGGCTCCGGCGGACAGCCGGGCACGTAGCAATCCACTTTAACTATCTGGTTGGCCGGATATACCTTATCGAGCAGCGCCGGGACTCCGGGCGCTACCGGAATCTTGCCCTTATAGGTGCTGGGAGTGTCTATATAGGCCCGTTTAAGAACAGCTTCTTTATCGAGTGTATTGCGCATGGCGCAGACCCCTCCGAAGCAGGCGCAATCTCCCAGCGCCATAAGAATTTTGCAATGATGGCGCAATTCCTCGATGACCTCTTTTTCCTCTTCGTTGCCGACGGAGCCTTCAACTATACCCACGGTTACGTCATCGAAGCCCTTAATATCGGTGATGGGACTTCTGCGAAACTCGACCAGCTTGGATAAATCGATTATGAATTCATCTACGTCGAGGAATGACATGTGACAACCTGCACATGATTCCAGCCAGACCGTCGCTACTTTAACTTTTGCCATCTGTTCACTCCTTACGGGCGTTTATTTTTTCAGGTGTTTGGCAACTTCCTTGAGGGTATCGGCATCGGCCTTAATCGCAGGGTTTGCTTTGACCATAGGCGAGGTCTTCTTGTTGATGCCGTCGATAGTAGTATAGCTGCCTTTGCTTTCAGTCCAGAGTAGTGATGGAAGAACAACATCCGCTTTCTCCGTAATGGGTGAGCGGTAGCTGGCCTGAACTACGGCGAATTCGACTCCTTTCATGCTATCGGCCAGTGCCTGAGAGTTTGTCAGGTCGTCGGCCAGCAGCGTATAAAGGGAGCTGGCCTTGCACTTGGCCAGGTCTGCGGCTACGGACCCCTTGGCATTAACCAGACCCAGGTCCCAGGCGCCGCGGCTGTTGCCATATCGCTTCAGAGAGATTACCCTCGGTTTATCGCCTATCAGCGAAGCAAGATTCAGTATTGTTGCGACCAGCGCGGCGTCTTTATATTGGAGAATGCCGCTACCATAGATGATAACGCCGTTTTTAGATCCGGCCAAAATCTCCCCGGCTTTGACGATGTCGTGCATATCGATGTCGAGGTCCTTGCCGGCTTTCTTGATATCGATATCCTTAAATGCAGCTGCATTTTTGGCCTTATCTGCTGCCGCCTTGGCAGGCAGATGATCCAGTATGGATTTGCCCAGAGCATTGACGACGAGTTCCTTCTTGCCCTCCGGCGGCTTGAGCCAGACCGAGGCGCGGAAAGTGAAGGGGTTGCGCAGAGGATCGATCACGATTAACTGGGCCTTGTTTTTTGAAGCGGCACGCATCACATATGAGCCGACTACCGGATGTGTTTTGGTGGGATGTGCGCCTATCACAACGATACTGTCTGCGGCAAGTATGTCTTCGAGCTTTGCCTCGATGTCCAGCCCGGACTTACCGTCGAATTTAGCTATGCCCTGTGTAATGGTCCGGCAGTCATCGCCGTCCAGCGTGTCTACCAGCTTGCTGCCGAGCTTTTCCATCAGGTCGGCGAAGGCCTTCAACGCTTCAGTGCTTGCCTTGCCGGAAGCCAGCCCGGCGATGGCATCGGATGTTCCAAACTTCTTGGCGATGGCTTCGAACGCTTCCTCATAAGAGCAGCTGATAAGCTGTCCCTTGTTATTGCGTTTTAACGGAGTAGTGATCCTGTCGGCTGCCTCATAGAGCGGTTCGAACCTTCCGATCTCGCAGAGAAGGCCGCGTGATTTGGTCATATCCGGGCTGTCGATCCTGACCACCCGGTTGTTTTTAACCAGGCCGTTGATATCGCAGCCAACACCGCAGATGGCGCAGGTGGATTCGACTGAAGTGCACTCAGAGGGTCGGCCCCTGTAAGCGCTGATTTTTGAGAAAATAGCTCCTGTCGGGCATGCCTGGAAGCAGCCTCCGCAGGAGATACACGATGATTCGCCCAGCGGCTGGTTGATGTCTGCACAGACGTTGGTCTTCCAGCCGCGTTTGCCGAAGTCGAGCGCGTGCGCGCCGGTTATCTCGTCACAAGTACGGATGCACCTTCCGCAGAGTATGCAGCGGTTGTGGTCCATCACGATATCGGGGTGGGATGAATCAGTAATCTGGCTGGGCCAGGAGTACTGGTAGCGCGCATTGTCCATCTGGTATTTATAGGCCAGGCTCTGCAGTTCGCAGTCGCCGCTGGCCACACAGTAAGCGCAGAGGTGGTTGCGCTCGGTAAACAGCAGCTCGAGCACCAGGCGGCGGTATTTCTCGATCTTCTCACTGTTTGTCGTTACCACTATACCGTCACGTGCAGGATAAGCGCAGGCAGGTACAGGTTTTCTTTCTTTTTCAACTTCAACCAGGCACATCCTGCAGGCGGCAATATCTACCAGCCCTTTATAGTGGCAAAGTGTTGGGACCTCAATCCCATTGGCCAGGCAGACCTCCAGGACAGTGTCGCCCTGTTTGCCTTTACATTGTTTACCGTTTATCGTTAAAGTAATTTCACTCATTTGCCTTTTCTCCTATCCAATATCGCATCTCAGGCATCTGCTGCATTCTTCTTTAGCTTCCTTGGCAGAGTAGTTCAGGATCACCTCTTTCATAGAAGACTTGCGATCTGCCAGCCTGATCTCGGCCATGCCGACCCTGGCATGTTCTGCGGTCTCCGCGTCGGTCGGGGGAACGTTGGGGTAGGTGAAGGTTTCGGAATCTTTCCGGTCGATCCTGGGTGCCAGGTCTTTACCGGTGAGGAACCTCTTGATGGAAGAGGCTGCCCTCTGGCCGGAGGCGATGGCTTCAATTACCGTCCAGGGGCCTGTGAAGGCGTCACCTCCGACAAACACACCTTTCTGGTCGGTGGCAAGGGTCCGTTTGTCGGCAACCAGTGTGCCGCCTTTACCGGTCTTGACCTCGCTGAGTTTCAGTGAAGCAGTGTCGGGCCGCTGGCCGATGGCTTCGATCAGCATGTCCACTTCGATGGTGTATTCAGAGCCGGCGATGGCTTTGGGTGAGCGCCTGCCGCTCTTGTCGAAATCACCCAGCGCCATCTTCTGGCATTCGATTGCAGCTATCTTGCCTCCCTTGCCGATGACCTTGACCGGGGCGGTCAATACGTGTAGCTTGATCCCCTCTTCTTCTGCGGCCAGTATCTCTTCCTCTTCGGCGGGCATGTCTGCCTTTTCCCTGCGGTAGACGATGTGCACTTCCTCAGCGCCCTTACGCAGGGCAACCCTTGCGGCGTCGATGGCGGAGTTGCCGCCGCCGACAACTGCAACTTTCTTGCCCACGTTAATAAACTTGCCCAGGTTGATGTTGCGCAGGAAATCGATGGCATCGTACACACCCTCAAGCTCCTCGCCCGGGATGCCCATCTTGTCACCTTTGTGAGCGCCGATACCCACGAAAACGGCTTTGAATCCGTCTTTGAACAGGGCGTCGATATCTTTGACAGGGCTGTTGAGCTTTATCTCAATACCCAGTTTCTTTATATTGTCGATCTCTTTGTTGAGCACTTCTTTGGGGAGCCTGTACTCGGGTATGCCGACTGCCAGCATGCCGCCGGCTACCGGCAGCGCTTCAAAGATGGTTACCTTGTAACCTTCTACAGCCAGGTCCCAGGCTGCGGCCAGGCCGGCAGGGCCTGCGCCGATGACTGCTACCTTCTCAGACTTGGAAGCTTTGATCTCCGGTGTGTATGAAAGGCCGTGCTCCCAGGCATAATCGGAAGCGTAGCGTTTGAGGTGTCTGATGGAGACTCCCTCATCTACCTGTCCCCTGCGGCATTTCTTCTCGCAGGGATGCGGGCAAACGCGGCCGACTGACATCGGCAACGGGAGCCGCTGCATGATCAGTTTATAAGCCTCGGCGGGCTTGTCGCTCTTGATCAGTGAAATGTAACCGGGGACATCCAGCCCGACCGGGCAGGTATGCTGGCAAGGCGCCCTGAAGAGGGCCTGGCACATGGCGGACGGACATTTCTTATCGATGATGTGCGCTTCATATTCTTCCCTGAAATGCCTGAGGGTTGAAAGTGCGGGGTTGGGAGCAGTCTGTCCGAGTGCACAGAGACATGCATTTTGCATCATCTCGGAAAGCTCTTCGAGTGTAGCGATATCCTCCATGGTACCTTTACCATCTGTGATCTTGGTCAGAATTGCTAAAACCTTGGGGATACCGGCACGGCAGGGAACGCATTTACCGCATGATTCATCTCTGCAGAATCCGAGGAACATCTTGGCAATATCAACCATGCAGTTGTCTTCATCCATAACCACCACGCCGCCCGATCCCATGATCGCGCCTAAGGCGGTAACGGATTCATACTCAACAGGTACATTAACGTGCTGAATCGGAATAACGCCGCCTGACGGGCCGCCTAATTGAGTAGCCTTGTATTTTTTACCCTTGGGGATACCGCCGCCAATGTCGAAGACAATTTTGCCAAGGGCGGTGCCGAGCGGCACTTCCACAAGGCCGACATTATTAACCTTGCCTACGAGACTGAAGGTCTTGGTGCCTGTGCATTTTTCAGTGCCGACACTGGTGAACCAATCGGCGCCCTCGCGAATAATCCTGGGTATATATGACCATGTCTCAACATTATTGAGAGCAGAAGGTTTGCCGAACAGGCCCTTGTCCGAGGGGAAAGGCGGCCTCTGTTTCGGCATACCGCGTTTGCCTTCAACCGAGGTCATCAGAGCTGTCTCTTCTCCACAGACAAATGCGCCTGCGCCGGGGAAGATATCGAGGTTAAACTCGAAATCGGTCCCCATGATTTTCTTGCCGAGGAATCCGTACTCCCTGGCCTGCTTGATGGCTGCGGCCAGCGTCTCAATTGCCAGCGGGTACTCGGCTCGTATATAGGCAAACCCTTCCTTCACATTTTCAACCGCATAAGCGCCCAGGGCCATCCCTTCAATAATTGAGTGAGGATTGCCTTCCAGCACCGCACGGTTCATATAAGCGCCGGGGTCGCCCTCGTCGCCGTTGCAAAGAAGATACTTGACATTACCCGGTGATTTCTTGAGAAATCCCCACTTTGTTGCGGTGGGGAAGCCGGCACCACCTCTACCGCGTATATTGGCTTTCTTTACCTCCTCCAATACGTCATCCGGCTTCATTTTAAACAATGCTTTGGCCAGAGCTTCATAACCGCCGCGCCCGATGTACTCTTCTATATTATAAGGATCGATAAGTACGTTATTGTGCAGAATACGAAGCTCCTGTTCAGCCAGGAAGCCGATTTTCAGCCTTTCGGGTATGGCCTTGTTGGTAGTCGGATCGTGGTAAACCAGCCTCTCGACTATCTCTCCCTTTAAAATATGTTTCTCGAAGATCTCCTTAACGTCTTCGGGCGTAACTCTGACGTAGAGGATGTCGCCCGGATTCACGATCACCGTGGGGCCCATTTCACAGGGGCCCAGGCACCCGGTCCTGACGATGGTAACCTTATTGCCCATGCCCTTTTTCTTGAGCAGTTCTTCAAATTTTTCGGTTACCTTGTCACCACCGGCAGCGGTACAACCGGCGCCCCTGCATTGCTGAATGCAGATTTCCGGAGATGTCTTGAATGCGGAAAAATCCCTGTTTTCGCGGACTTTTAAGGTTGGTGCAATTTTCTTCTGAAGTTTAATTAATTCATCATATGAGGTTATTTTTTGCACTTCATTTGCCTCCTACTGATACATGCCCAGGATATCTTTTACCTGTCCCGGTTTAACTTTGCGGTGGATGTCGTCGCCTATGGCAATGACCGGTGCAAGGCCGCAGCAACCGAGGCAGCGAACGATCTCAAGGGAGAATTTACCGTCCGGGGTGATCCCCTCAGGTTCAAGCCCGTATTCTTTCTTGAGCAGATCGAGTATTTGTTGGCCTCCCTTCACATAGCAGGCAGTGCCGAGGCAGACCTGTATCACGTGTCTTCCCTTGGGCTGCATTGTAAAGAAGCTGTAGAACGTGACAACACCGTGCAGTTCACTCAGAGGAATCTTGAGGTCCCTTGAGATCGTTTTCAACACGGTTGGCGGCAGATAGCCGACGATACCCTGCGCCTGCTGAAGGACGCGGATCGGCGCACCTGCCTGCCCGCCGGTATCATCGATGATTCCCTGGATCCGCTGGAAGGCCCTGCCGGCGAAGCCTCTCCCGGTGTCTGCGGTGGTTACTGGGGCTGCCTTTTGCTTTGCCATAAAAATCCTCCTAACTCAGGATATATCCGTAAAAAAGTGGAATAAAGTCATACGACCCTATTCCACTGGGGAGACCGTGATTTCAGATGGCCCAACCGACTGAAAATTCTAATACTTTTCATATATTAAGTCAATCCTTAGCCAGCTTTCCCAGCGACTTCAATGAGCTGTCTATGCCGCGGCCGAAAAGCTTTAGTTCGATCGGCTCTCCGTTTCCATATTTTTTATAAACTCGACATACCTGACAGATACTGGTGTCGTTGCCGGTTTCTCCGTAATCATCCAGTTTGCAGTACGTGCCCTCTATTTGCCAGCAGGGCAAAAAGTGATATTTGGTGGCAGGACACTCACTTCTGATCATGGCAGGGCAATGGCACATCTCCCAGCAGGGAGACCTGCTTTCCCAGTAATCTGTTTGACCTGCAGCATCTGCCGCCGGCAAGGGGTTTATTCTCTCGGTCATAGCAAAAGGCATAATAGTTATTTCAGTACGCGCGGCGCATGATTAACACAAAGCCCCTGATTGTATAACAATCTAATACAAGCAATGCTCCGTTCCATCCGTCTCAAAGCTTAATCGGCATCATATTTACCATGGTAACAAATTTACGAGGCAGCCAAGATCGAAGAACAGGCAGACCAGGATGCTGTCGGCGGTTTGAAATACGTAAGCATTTATGCTGACGGAGCATGTTGCAAGGCTTGAATAGTGTATTTATTGTGTATATAATCACATTCAAAGAGGTAACTATTGATGGAGAAAGTAAGGATACTTCTGGCTGAAGACCACAAAGTTGTAAGGGAGGGGACCAGGCGCCTGCTGGAATCACAGACTGATTTCGAGGTCGTGGGCGAAGCCAGCGATGGGATTGAGGCGGTTGAGCTGGCAAAAAAACTTAGGCCGGCCATAATTATTATGGATGTGTCAATGCCGCGGTTAAACGGTATCGAGTCGACCAAACAGGTGAAAGCATTGTATCCGAATACGGCCATTTTAGTACTAACCGGCTATGATGATGACGAATATGTTTTCGCCCTGCTGGAAGCAGGTGCGGCGGGTTACCTGCTTAAAGAATCAAGCGGTGAGGAATTGATCGTTGCCATACGCCAGGTGATGACGGGAGAGCCGGTTCTGCATCCCAAAATTATGAAAAAGGTACTTAACCGGCTTCGCTCGCCGATCGAGGAACAGACGGTACAGACGCCCGGCGAAGTGCTGAGCGACAGAGAAATGGAGGTATTGAGACTGGCGGCCAAAGGCATGAGCAACATGGAAATAGCCGACAGCCTGACTTTGAGCGTGAGGACGGTTCAAACTCACCTGCGCAGCATCTTTAATAAACTTGGGGTGGGTTCACGATCTGAGGCAATAGTGTACGGATTAAAAAAGGGATGGCTCACCCTGGAGGAGCTGCCTTAAGGCTCTATTCATCCGGCCTGCGCAATAGCCTGGCAGGGGCCCACATGATATGAGATTTCCGCACAAAATCTGGTCGAGTTACCATTTCTGGATTATTCTCGCTTTGTTCGGTGTCATCACGTTATTTCTGTACCGTGATGTCATCTGGCCGGGCGGTTTACGGTCGGACTTCTACCTTTTCAATCTGAGCCGCCATACGATCGAACGCAACCTGTTTCTTCTGATCGCTCTCTATACTGCGTTCGTATTCGGTATACTGCCCACGCTGATAGTTATCGGCGCCTCGCTGGCGGTGATGCTGCCGCAGGCGCTGTTTTTTTCTACCAACCGCAGCGATGCCCTGCTCGAAGTAGCACTGGTTACCATTGCCGGCCTGGTCTTTGTCTACTGGACACGCATCAAGGAAAACGATGATAGACGTTACAAGAAAGCGGTGACGGCACTGGAGAATACGCAGGAGCAACTGCAGGCCAGGATACGAGAAGCCCGCGCCAACGCCAGGAGGCTGGCGACATTAAATACCATTTCCAACGCCCTCAGCCAGTACCTCGAACCTGCCAAGGTTATTGAGACTGCCGTTGAGATGGTGGGTGAGGTAATGGAAGTCGAAGTTATCCTGGTCTATACCATTGAACCGAGACAGAATGACATGATACTGACGGCCTATGAAGGGATTTCATCCGAGAGCGCAGCGGAGCTCGATCATGTAAAGATTGGGGAAGGATTCAACGGCGAAGTCGCAGCCACAGGCGAGGTTATGCTCGTGCAGGACGCATCGAGCGATCCCAGGCTGACGCGTTCGGCGGTGATACGTAATAAAATCCACCCGATGCTTATAGTCCCCATGAAATCCAAAGGAGAGGTGATAGGAACACTCTGTGTTGGTATGCGGCGCCCGCGGACTTTCCTGCCGGACGAGATAGATCTGCTCAGTACCATAGCCGGTCAGATAGCATCGGCTCTGACCAATGCCAAGCTGTACGCTGAGGCCAGGGAGATCGCGGATCAGCTATATAAATCGGCCAGAGATTACCGCAACCTTTTCGAAAATGCCCACGATGCAATCTGGTTCCAGGACCTGGATGGGAAAATTCTGGCAGGTAACCGCGCTACACTGATGATATCGGGCTACCCGCTTGACAAACTAACAGGCAGAAACGTCAAGGAGTTCATGGACGAGGGGATGCTCAAGCTGGGTCGTGAAGTAGCTAATAAACTACTCAACGGAGAACCTTTTAACCAGCCTTACGAGCAACAGACGATTACCAAGGACGGGATTACCAGGACACTGACGCTGACCACCATACTGATGACCGTCGATGACAAACCGGTGGGCTTTCAGCATATTGCGCGTGACGTATCCGAAGAGAGGCGCATGCAGAACAATCTGCGTTATTATCTTAACCAGATCACCAGGGCCCAGGAAGAGGAACGCAAGAGGATCTCGCGAGAGCTGCATGATGATACGGCGCAGGCACTTTTCGCCATCTCCAGGCAGATGGATAATTTTATTCGCGATAATGTGGGCCTCTCACAGCAGCAGAGAATAGCCCTGCAAGATATCCGCCAGAGGATCGGCGTCACCCTGCAGGGTATAAGACGGTTCAGCCAGGACCTGCGGCCATCGATCATCGATGATCTGGGGTTGTTGCCCGCTGTTCAGTGGCTGGTTAAACAGAAAGCAGAGGACAGCGGGATAGACATCTCGCTGAAGATAAACGGCAAGGAACAGAGGCTGCTGCCGGAGATGGAACTGATTCTATTCAGGATCATACAGGAGGCGCTCAATAATATCGGCAAGCACGCCGCAGCCACAAAAGCCGATGTCAGACTTGAATTTGCGGATTCGCAGCTGACAGTTGCAATAAAAGACAATGGCAAAGGATTCCGCCTGCCCGACGCAGTCGGAGACCTGTCCAGCAGCGGAAAACTTGGCCTGGTGGGTATGAACGAGAGAGTCTCATTATTGGGGGGGGCTCTGGTAATCCAATCCAAACCGGGGGAGGGCACGACAGTCGACCTCAGTGTCCCGTTGGGTATCTATAACGGTTTGGCCGGTCAGAGATAGTCCAGGTAATCGGATACTTCTTCCTGGGAAAGCATCTTGGTGGATTTGTCCTGGAAAATGTCTATGGACTCCGACGGCAAATTGTTCAAAACAACAGCGATAGGCAGATGATTATCCAGTTTACGGATCTTCTTGAGCTCTTCAATCTCCTCGGCGGTGGGGAAATACACCAGCACGGCCTTCGGTTCGCTGAGCAGGAATGTATGCAGTAAATCTTCGGACGTTTCGGTAGTAAAAACCTTATAACCCTTGCTCTCGAGCCCGGCAATAACACCGCGTTGATATTCGCTGTCCTTACTGAAGATCAGCAGGGTCCTCAGAAGAACATTCATCCTGGCAATAATGTGGTCCAGCTTAGCTTCGCCTTCAGCGTTAAATTTCTTAACGTAGGGAATACCATAGTACATGATCTCTACCAGTTTTCCGGTCTCCTTAAGGGTGGAGGCCCCCATGGCCACGATTGGTTTTGACTTGTTCATGCATGCCTGCAGGACTTCCTCAATGCCGCCCGGCAGATCAACGTCTATTATGCAGGCATCGATATCATATTGCGTGATCTGCTGCAGGGCCGTTTCTCTGGACTCGGCGGGGTACAGGCTGTAGTCCGAGTCCAGCAGAGCGCGTCCCAGCATGCTCATGAATTTGGCATTGCTGTCGGCGATTACAATTCTGAAACCCATCTCTATTCCGCTCAATCCTGAATTCTTTGCGATACGCTATCGGTGAATGGCGATTAAAAGTATACTGAATCGTACATCTATTATAATAGGTTCGTCTCTGCAGATAAAACCTCTCATGCGGCAGGTATGAAGTTATATGCAGGCAGGGAAGGTAAAACCCGATGTATGGTAATATGGTGAGCTATGAACCTGTATAGCAAAAGCAGCAGGCTGATAATAACTGTTGCCGCAGTGTTATTAATCATCTGTGCCGGCACTGCATCGTGCAGGTCATCGCCGGGCGCTGACAGCGCCCGCAAGCTTTATCCTGCCGTGGTTAAAATTATGGCCGGGGATAAGATGGGCTCAGGCGTGATAGTTAATAATTCAGGTTGTGCTCTGACGAGCTGGCACGTGGTCGGAGAAGAGAAAACGGTTTATGTGATGTTGAGCAATGGAGCAGTGTGCGAAGGCAGTGTGCTTGCTGCCGACCAATCTAAAGACCTGGCCCTTGTCATGATTACCGGCGGAACAGGGGAGTTTATATATGCCAATCTGGGTAGCTCTGCTGAGTCGGACGGTCTTCAGATCGGCGACGTTGTTACAATCGCAGGTTATCCGGCCTATGCCGATTCGATATCGCCGACCTTGTCTGAAGGGATCGTCTGCGCTTTTCCGAAGATAGAATCGGTCGGTTTTATCCAGTCCAGTGCCCAGGTATACCCGGGGAGTAGTGGTGGCCCTATGATGAACAGATTTGGAGAGGTCATCGGTATTGTGAACGGGAAATACACCAACATCAGCGCCGGCTGCACGACCTTTGCCACGGCCGCAGAGGAGGCTGTAGAGTTAATAGATTTAGTGTATGGCTCGGACAAGGTCGAGGCGAGCGATGCCGATATGCCGGTTGTGGGGCAATTCCAGACCTCCCGTACCTGTCCCAACGTGGGATGCAAAGCCCCCTCTTTCACTCTTTCGGGGCTAGACGGCGAACAGGTTTCAATCGATGCCTATAAAGGTAGAAAGGTGCTGCTGGTGTTTGCAGGCAGTACCTGTCCCGGCTGTCCGCAGTTAATACAATGTGTCTCGCAAGTATACGATGCCTGGCCGCGGGAGCAGCTGGAAGTACTGGTGATTGTCAGCGGGGAGAGCGATGAGGTGGTCAGGGAATGGGCTGCGGGCAACCGGATAAAGTGCAGGGTCCTGTCTGACCCCGAAGGGCAGGCGGCCGACCTGTACAGGCCTGCCTGTTTGCCGGCCGTCTATTTCATCGATGCTTATAGTCAGATAAAGATAAAACGAGCGGGTACATTGGATAGTTGTGTGATGGACATAGATACACTGCTGAGACTGTATTGATTCAGGGGCAGACTTTAGATACTTGACTTGGCTACTGGTTTAGTGTATTTTTACACACGCAGCTAATTCAGAGGCTGTTATACCAACCAATAATTTAAGGAGGTAGTCCAGGAAGTGTTAAAGAACAAGTCGTTAGTCATCGTTTCCATCTTGGTCCTCGTACTGGCAGTCGTAGCCATGGCATGCACGCCGGCGGCCACCCCGCCCGCAGCACCGGAGACCCCGGCAGCCCCGCCCGCAGCGCCGGAGACGCCTGCAGCTCCGCCCGCAACACCGGAGACTCCTGCAGCCCCGCCCGCAGCTGAGACCCCGGCAGCTCCCGCTCCAGAACCGGAAATCGTGACCTCGTTTGAAGCGGCAACCTATACCAATGTAGATCCCGCCTTCTCTATCAAGTATCCTAAAACATGGGAATCCGGCGCGGTCAATCTGGCCGGCGGCGTCTTCTATGCCAAGGGCGGCGATGATCTGGTTTATGTTGCCGTTCGTCCGGCAACCACTTTCAAAGCTGATGCGACCACATTTTTGGCCGACCTGATCAAACTGAGCGGCGTGGCTTTAAGCCCCAGTGTTGATTCGGAAAAGACCGTAACTTTCCTCGATGGTAAGACCCAGGGGAATGAAATCATGCTGTCAGCCCTCTTCGGCTCGAAAAAGGCCACCGTTTATGGCGTCATCAAAGATGGCAAGGCCATCATGGTGATGTGCGGCACCTCTCCCAAGAACCTTGCCCTGTACAGTGAGATCGGCAAGAGCCTGGTAGTGAAATAATCAGGCCGTCTGTCTCAATATAACACGTTAGCGAACGTAATAGAGGCCTCTGCGTGTACACGCAGAGGCCTCTTGCTTTATCCCTGTGGAATTTATGTTACAATTTGAATGTAGCACAGGTTGGGCTGTGCAAATCAAATCGGAGGCTATAATGGGAGACAAGGGTGGCAATCCTGCGCTGGATGAATTCAGGAAGAAATACCCTGAAAAATTCGCGGGGGAAAAAGAGGCCTTCAGCAAGATACACAAAGGCGACCGTATTTTCATTGGCACAGCCTGCGCTGAACCTCAGCACTTGGTCAACGCCCTGGTCGACTACGTAGAATCCAACCCCAAGGCTTTTTTCGATGCGGAGGTTCTGCAGGTGTGGACTCTTGGCGTGGCCGCCTACACACAGGAAAAATTCAAGTCGAATTTCAGGCATAACTCGTTCTTCATCGGCGATAATACCCGTGGGGCGGTCAACCAGGGTCTGGCTGATTATACACCCATCTTTCTCTCTCAGGTGCCACAGCTTTTCCGGCGGGGGGTCGTGCCCATCGACGTGGCTTTAATCCAGACCTCGTTGCCGGACCGGCACGGATATTTGAGTCTGGGCATCAGCGTGGATATCGTTGCGGAAGCCGTGGAGCAAGCTCACCTGGTAATAACCCAGGTGAATGCCAATATGCCCAGGGTGCAGGGCGATGGGTTCTTGCATATAGACCGTGTCGATTACGTATTACCCTACGACGAAACTGTACTTGAATTTGATCCCCCTGTGGACGACGAGCTTGCTGCAAGGATAGGCAACTACGTATCGCGCCTGGTCCAGGACGGCGATACTATTCAGGTTGGCTATGGCAGCAGGCTCAATTCCATCCTCGGCAGCCTGTCCAACAAAAAGCACCTGGGTGTGCACACTGAACTGATGTCGGACGGCATAGTTGAACTTATCAAGCTGGGAGCTATAGATAATTCGCGAAAGAAATACGACCATGGGAAGACGGTGGCAACTTTTTGCATGGGTAAAAGATCTACTTACGACTTTATCGATGATAATCCATCCGTCGAGTTTCGCACGATTGAATATACCAACGATCCGCTTGTCATTGCCCGGCATGACAATATGGTGGCCATCAACAGCGCCCTCGAGATAGACCTGACCGGCCAGGCTACAGCGGAATCGATCGGCAAGACCTTCTACAGCGGTGTCGGAGGGCAGGCTGACTTTATGAGGGGGGCTATTTTATCGAGGAACGGAAGGACCATACTCACCATCCAGTCCACAGCCCAGGATGATTCGGTCTCCAGGATCGTACCCTTCCTCAGCGAGGGATGTGGAGTGACCATGATAAGAGGCGATATCCACTACGTTGTCTCCGAGTACGGTATAGCCTATCTTCACGGCAAGAACATCCGTGAGAGAGCTATGGAGTTGATAGCAATTGCGCATCCCAAGTTCAGGCCGTGGCTGATCGAAGAAGCCAAGAAGCTTAACCTGATATATAAAGACCAGGCTTTTGTCCCGGGCAAGCGTGGGGAATACCCGGAATTGCTGGAGACAGCCAGGACAACCAGCTCCGGACAGCAGCTGCTTTTCAGGCCGGTCAAGATCAGTGATGAGCCACTCATTAAGGATTTCTTCTACTCATTGTCCGATCAGAGCCTCTACCGCCGCTTTATCTCCAGCAGGAAAGATATGCCGCATGAACGGCTGCAGGAGTTTGTGGTCATCGACTACACACAGGAGATGGTCATACTGGCAACCAGGGGGACGGAGGATAATGAAGAGGTTGTGGGCATCGGACAATATGGTATCGGACAGGATATGCACAGCGCCGAGGTAGCCTTTGCAGTGCGTGATAAGGACCAGAGGCAGGGCATCGGCACCGAGTTGCTGAATTACCTGATATACCTGGGCAAGAGGAACGGCCTGCTGGCTTTCGTAGCCGAAGTTCTGTACGAGAACAAACCCATGCTGACGGTATTCGAGAAGGCAGGTTTTAAAGTTACAAGCAGCGGTTCAGGTCTTTACTATCTCAGCCTGGAGCTGTGATGATATCGATAATAAGTTAAGGAGGGCGGTTTTATGGATCTATCCTGGTGGCGCGACCTGGCGATTGTTATCTGGGCCTGTATAGCCACGATCGCTGTGGTTTTCATTAGCATTATTATCCTGCTGCTGTACAGGAAGCTCGTTCCATTGATGAAGTCTGCCGATGCTGTAATAGAGTCTGCCGATACGGTTGTGAACAAAGTCGGCGCAGTCGTCGATTATACCAGAGACGAAGTCATCAGCCCTGTCGTGCAGCTGGGCAGCGCGGTGCAGGGTATTGCGCAGGGCATCAATCTAATAGTCAATCTTTTTAAGAAGAAGGAGGAATAACATGAATAAAGACAGCGGAGCAGGTTTTTTTACGGGGCTTTTAGTAGGGGCATTGATCGGTGTGGTTGTGGGCTTTCTATATGCGCCTAAGAGTGGCGTTGAGACTCGCCGGATAGTCAAAGAGAAAGTTTCTTCCTTGAAAGAGGGGGCTTCAGGTGTAGCCGGCAGAGTTAAAGATGCTGTACAAAGTCGTATGGCCAGGGAAGAAGAATAAAAACAGCAGCCGGGCGGCATACTTAACTGACATTTGGCAACTGCGCCCGGATTCGATCGGCGCGATGTCATTGCAGCGTATGCAAACGAAGAATAAAAGGTAACAGGAGGGATTGATTGACGACGGAGAGCAGCCCGTTTAAAAAGTACTGGCGTCCCGTTCTTATAATCATTGCCATCGTACTGACGCTATGGCTGATATGGGTATCCATGGCCGTACTCATCCCCTTTCTGATAGGGATACTGCTGGCCTATCTATTGATTCCGCTGGTGCAGTGGCTGGAACGTGTATTACCGCCCCGGCGAAAGGCAGCCAAGGCCCGCCGGATCATATCCATTATTATCGTTTTTATTGTGTTTACGGCTGTGATGGTTCTTTTCGTCGCATATATCGGTTCCGCCCTGGGCGCTGCTTCGACAGTCATGATGGACAAAGCTCCCCTCTATATACAGCAGGGACTTGATCAGTTCAGCGAGTGGCTTAAGGCATTCAAGGGAGGCCTGCCCCATCAGATAGCAATCAGATTTGAAGATTGGTTTTCCCAGCTGGGACCTGCCGCCGCAAAATTCTTTCAGGATTTTATTATGGGCAGCATGGCTGTTATACCTGCCTCCATGCCTACCATAATGGGGTTTTTTATACTGCCTTTTTTCCTTTTCTTTTTGCTTATGGATTACGAGTCATTCCGTAAATTTTTCTATGATGCCGTACCGTCGAGCGCCGCCCGGCGCACGGGCGATATTCTTAACATAATAGGAAACGTCATGGGCCGTTATATCCGCTCCACAATAGTGCTGAGCATAATAGTTGGAGCAATGGTATTTATCGGCCTGGCCATTTTGCGGGTGGAGCATGCCGCGGCGCTGGCCGCATTGACATCACTGACGCAGTTCATACCCATTATCGGTCCGGTCATTTCGGGGCTGATCCTTCTGATTATAGTGCTGGCCCTGCAGCCGCATCTGGTGATCTGGGCTTTACTGGTGTTCCTGATCGCACAGATGCTGCTCAACACGATCTTTGTTAACTGGATCCAGGGAAGGTATATGCAAATGCATCCTGCCTTCATTATGGTGCTGCTTGTCGTGGGCGGGTATATCGCAGGATTCTGGGGCATGATTCTGGCCCTGCCGGTAGGCGCCACCATATGGGAGATTATCAAGTACTTCCGTGTCGAGCGGGTCAGCGAGAAGCTGGAAACCTGATCTGAGCTTGACAGTCAAAATTCCATAATGTATCATTCGAGTTTGGTTGTGCCAAGTCCATGAACCGCTGTTCTTAATATATCCCTAACTTTGGGCAGGCACATAGCCGGATATCCCTTAAGCATATAGTATGGGTTCAATATAAAATGCTATAGAAATTTATACAAGGAGGATCAGCAAAGCAAGCTATGGCAGACAAACCTGAAGAGAAAAAGTCGACAATCACCTCTATGTCGGTGGAGAACAGGAAGTTCCCGCCCTCCAAAGAATTCACCAAGAACGCTTACATCAAAAGCCTGGCGGAGTACAAGAAGATCTACAAACGATCGATCGAAGATCCCGATGGCTTCTGGGGTGAGCAGGCTGACCAGTTGATCACCTGGTACAAGAAATGGGACAAGGTGATGGTCAATGACTTTAAAAATGCCAGACACGAGTGGTTCGTGGGTGGCAAGCTCAACGTTTCCTATAACTGCCTGGACAGGCACCTGACAACCGCCAAGAAAAACAAGGCTGCACTCATCTGGGAAGGCGATATCGGAGATTCCCGCACTTTCACCTATCAGCAGGTCCATTACGAGGTAAGCAAGTTCGCCAACGTGCTGAAGAAGCACGGTATTAAGAAGGGCGACCGCGTTTCCATATACCTGCCTATGATACCCGAGTTGGCGTTCGCCATGTTGGCCTGCACCAGGATCGGCGCCATCCACAGCATCGTTTTCGGTGGATTCAGCGCCGACGCACTCAAGGACAGGATGCTGGACTGCAAATCGACCCTTCTCATCTGCGCCGATGGATATTACCGCGGCGGCAAGGTCGTCCAGAGCAAGGCCAACGCCGACCAGGCGCTGCAGTCATGCCCCCTGGTGAAGGACGTGATCGTTGTAAAGCGCGCCAACAATAATGCTCCCATGGTTTCCGGGCGCGATTACTTCTGGGATGAGGAGCTGGCTAATGTCAGCGCTGTCTGCGAGCCTGAGAAAATGGACTCCGAGGACCCCCTTTTCATACTCTACACCAGCGGCAGCACCGGCAAGCCCAAGGGCGTACTGCATACTACGGCCGGCTATCTGCTCTATGTAATGAGGACCTTCCAGTGGATCTTCGACTATAAGGACGAGGATACATTCTGGTGCACAGCCGATATCGGCTGGGTTACCGGGCACAGCTACATCGTTTACGGGCCGCTGGCCATGGGCGCCACCAGCCTGATGTTCGAGGGCGTGCCTAATTACCCCAAACCCGACAGGTTCTGGGACATTATCGAAAAATACAAGGTCAATACCCTGTATACCGCCCCCACGGCTCTGCGCGCCATCATGAAGGACGGCGATGACTGGGTCAAAAAGCACGACCTGAGCTCTTTAAGGCTGCTCGGCACGGTCGGCGAGCCGATCAATCCCGAGGCCTGGATATGGTATTACAATGTTATCGGCGGCGGCCGCTGCCCCATTGTTGATACATGGTGGCAGACGGAGACCGGCGGCATACTCATCACCCCGCTGCCCGGCGCCTGGCCGATCAAACCGGGATCTGCCACATTACCGTTCCCGGGCGTTGCGGCCAAGGTCATCCGCGAGGACCGCTCGCAGGCCGGCGTTAACGAAGGCGGATCGCTTATTATCGAGAAGCCGTGGCCCGGCCTTATGCGCGGCGTTTATGGCGATCCGGAGAGGTTCAAGAATACGTACTTCATCCAGAATCCCGGCGTTTATACTACAGGCGACGGCGCCAGGGTGGACGAGGATGGTTATTTCTGGCTGATGGGTCGCATCGACGATGTCATCAACGTGTCCGGCCACAGGATCGGAACGGCTGAGGTCGAGAGCGCACTCGTCTCACATCCCAAGGTCGCCGAGGCTGCTGTAGTCGGTATGCCCCACGATATCAAGGGCCAGGGCATTTACGCCTATGTGACCTTGAAGACGGGCCAGCAGAAATCGGACGAGCTCAAGAAAGAGCTGGTTACACATGTCCGCAAGGAGATCGGACCTATCGCAACTCCCGATAAGATACAGTGGGCCGACAGTCTGCCCAAAACCCGCAGCGGTAAGATCATGCGCAGGATCCTGACCAAGATCGCTGCCAATGACGTATCCAACCTGGGTGATACCACAACGCTGGCTGATCCCAGCGTCGTGGACGACCTGGTTAAGAACAGGGTATAAAGGAGAAAACGGCGCTGCCCGCAAAGCAGCGCCGTTTTTTTATCTACAAAAATAGAGTAAGATTATCTAAATTTTCAGGAGGAGAAGGTACAAAATGGCTGATGAAGCAAAAGTTTTCGGTATGCCCGCTGAGAAGGGCAGGTGGATTTTTGTTGTATTAGGATTCATTATCAATCTGTGCCTCGGCAGCGTGTACGCTTATAGTGTTTTCAAAGTACCATGCCAGAACTATTTTTCTATCGGCGCTTTTGAAGGCGGCCTTCCATTCATGTTCTTCATTGCCTTCTTCGCCGGCATTTTCCCTTTCAGTGGAAGGATACTTGAAAAAATCGGCCCCAGGAAACTGGGCATCATCGGCGGCGCTCTCGTCGGGCTGGGCTGGATACTATCAGGTATTCTGCCGGCGCTTTTGTGTAATGTTTGGATACTGATCATCACTTACGGTGTAATTGCCGGCTCGGGAGTCGGCCTATGTTATAGCGGCCCCATAGCGGTGGCAACCAGATGGTTTCCCGATAAAAAAGGCCTGGCTGTCGGTTTGACCGTAGCCGGCTTCGGCGGCTCGCCTTTTGTCAGCGCTTTTATAGCGAATAATCTGATCAACACAGTACAATTGATGAATACTTTCTTGTACCTCGGCATTGCATTCTTAATTATAGTTATTCTGTTGGCACTGCCTTTGAGGTTTCCCGTGGCTGGATGGAAGCCGGCGGGGTGGGCGCCCAAAGCCGGTGTTGCAACAGCCGGGGCTGACTACGACAGCTCTCAGATGGCCAAGACAACGTCATTCTGGGGACTTTTTATCTGTTTCATTATCGGTTCACTGGCCGGTTTAATGGCGATCGGTATTTCAAGCCCGGTAGCCACCGGGATCATTAAACTCGATGCGGCAACGGCTGCCACACTGGTGGGTGTATTCGCGATATTCAACGGCGGCGGACGCCCGTTATTCGGCTGGATCACTGATAAGATTACGCCGAGATATGCGGCTGTAATCTCCTTCATAATTATCCTGCTCGCGTCCATAGGGATGTTGTTTGCAGGACCGGGAAGCTTTGTTCTGTACGTTGTCTGCTTTGCGGCATTCTGGCTGTGCCTCGGCGGGTGGCTGGCAGTGGCGCCTACCTCTACTACGACTTTCTTTGGCGTGAAATTCAGTGCCAGAAATTACGGAATAATGCTGCTGGCCTATGGCGTAGGCGCAATTCTGGCTAACTTCATCTCAGGTTTTGCCAGCGACCTCTTCGGATCATACCTCAGGGCATTTATCCCCGTGGGTATACTCGCTTTTGCCGGCATCTTCATCGCGTTCTTCTTGATGAAGGCGCCCAAAAAGATAAGTTAATCACGGTCAGGTAGTATTTCTGCTGACTAAAGATGGCAGGCCGAAAGGCCTGCCATCTTAGTTTATGTATTTTTAAGCATGTCTAACAGGTGCTAAAATTATTCTCTGCGGTAAAAGAATGTCTACTGATGCAATTGAAGTCAGGGGTGCTCGGGAACACAACCTCAAGAACATTGACGTCACTATCCCGAGGGATAAACTGATCGTCATTACAGGCGTATCAGGTTCAGGCAAAAGCTCGCTGGCATTCGACACCATCTATGCCGAGGGACAGCGCCGCTATATCGAATCACTTTCAGCATATGCCCGGCAGTTCCTGGGACGGATGGACAAACCGGATGTCGATTATATCGAAGGCCTGAGTCCCGCTATATCGATCGATCAGAAGGGGCCATCTCATAATCCGCGCTCCATCGTGGGAACCGTGACAGAGGTTTACGACTACCTGCGCCTGCTGTTTGCCCGGGTAGGCAGGCCGCACTGCCCTCAATGCGGCCGGGAGATATCCCGCCAGACGGTGCAACAGATAGTGGATTCGGTGCTCGGGATCAAGCCGGACACTCGCATAATGATACTGGCGCCGTTGATCAGGGACAGAAAAGGTGAGCACCTGCAGATATTCGACGATCTGAAGAAGGCGGGGTTTGTACGTGCCAGGATCGATGGATACGTGCGCGACCTCTCTGAAGTCATACAACTGGATAAAAACAAGAAGCACATGGTGGAAGCTGTGGTGGACCGTATTGTAACAGGTGATGAAAGCAACCGGGCGCGTATAGCCGATTCAGTTGAGACCGCGCTCAAGCTGGGGGGAGGTGTTGTGCTGGTGTCTGTTGCCGATGGAGACGAGATGCTCTTTTCGGAGCATTTTGCCTGCGTAAATTGCGGGATCAGCCTGGGTGAAATCGCTCCGCGCACATTCAGCTTCAACAGCCCTCACGGCGCCTGCCCGGCCTGCACCGGCCTGGGCATCAAACTTGAAATCGATCCCGATCTGGTCATTCCTAACAGGGAACTGACGATCGCCGAGGGCGCCATCAGGCCATGGGCTACCTACTCATGGTATATTAGCCAGCTCGAAGAGGTTGCAAGGCAATATGATTTCTCGCTGCGTGTACCTGTGAGCAAGCTCAGCAAGGACCAGCTGAATCTGGTGCTGTATGGAGAACATCCTGATCGGCACAGGCACCGTTATCGCTTCGGTAAAGTACGCGAGTATGCGGTCGGTTTTGAGGGCGTTATACCAAACCTGCAACGACTGCACAGGGAAACGGAGTCCGAAAACAGGCGCGCAGAGATCGAGAGGTATATGTCGGCGTCGCCCTGTCAGGTTTGCGGGGGGAAAAAGTTAAAACCGGAATCGCTGGCGGTCAGGATCGATGGAAAAAATATTATGGATGTCACAGCCCTATCGGCGGTTGATGCAAGCGTATGGATACAATCCATCACAGGCAGCCGTGACGGCAGGCAAATACTGACCTCCAATGAAAAAATGATCGCGGGGCAAATAATAAAGGAGATTAATGCCCGTCTGGGTTTTCTCAGAGACATAGGCCTTGGATATCTGACTTTGGACAGGGCCTCGGCCACTTTAAGCGGCGGAGAAACGCAGAGGATCAGGCTGGCAACCATGATAGGAAGCGGATTGATGGGCGTTTTATATATCTGTGATGAACCGACCATCGGCCTGCATCCTGCCGATATACACAGGCTGATTAGTACGCTTAATAAACTTCGTGACCTGGGCAATACTGTCATCAGTGTCGAGCATGACGAAAGTATGATGCGTGCAGCTGATTTCATTGTTGATCTGGGCCCGGGCGCAGGCGAGCACGGAGGCCGCATCGTTGCCACCGGCAGTATTCAAGACGTGATGAAGGCCGGTGAATCGGTCACCGGCCAGTATTTAAGCGGCATCAGGCATATTCCCATGCCGGCCGGACGCAGGAATGGATCCGGCAAATTCCTGGTGATCAGAAAAGCAGGGGAGAATAATCTTAAAAACATCGACGTTAAGATCCCGCTGGGCAAGCTGGTCTGCATCAGCGGCGTCTCAGGAAGCGGCAAGAGTACGTTGATGAACGATATTTTATACAAGAAGCTGGCCCAGGTTTTTTATCAGGCCAGGGACAAGCCGGGGAAATGCGCAGGGATAACGGGTGTAGAGAATATTGACAAGGTAATTAACATCGACCAATCTCCCATCGGACGCACCCCTCGCAGCAATCCGGCCACCTATACCGGCGCCTTCACCCCCATCAGGGAGCTTTTCTCTTCTGTCCCTGAGGCGCGCGTGCGCGGCTACGGCCCCGGTCGTTTTTCGTTCAATGTGCGAGGCGGGCGCTGTGAAGCTTGCCAGGGCGACGGATATATACAGATAGAAATGCAATTTTTACCCGACGTTACTGTTCCCTGCGAGGTATGCAAAGGGAGGCGATATAATCGGGAAGCGCTCGAGATACAGTTCAAGGGCAAGAATATTGCCGATGTGCTCGATATGACGATCGAGGAAGCTACTGCCTTTTTCACCAGCTTCCCCAAAGTTAAGAATAAGCTCGTTACATTGCTGGACGTCGGTCTGGGGTATATGCGTCTGGGACAACCTGCCCCGACGCTGTCAGGTGGAGAGGCTCAGAGAGTCAAACTGGCATCGGAGTTGTCGCGCAGGTCAACAGGCAGGACTCTCTATATTCTGGACGAACCGACGACAGGGCTTTCTTTCGCAGATATCGATTGTCTGCTGAGAGTTATTCAAAGGCTGGTGGACGCGGGCAATACAGTGATCATCATAGAACACCATATGGACGTGATAAAAAACGCAGATTATATCATCGACCTCGGGCCGGGAGCGGGAGACGAAGGAGGTTATCTTATAGCCTCAGGTACGCCTGAGGAGGTGGCAAAAATAGAAACTTCTGCTACAGGGCGTTATTTGAAAGACGTACTTGCCGGGCGCAGCCTCGCTGCCGGTTAATTACGCTGGGGCCTGGTCGATTTATAAGTTCTAATTTCGTTGTGTTAATATACCCTATACAGAGCAGTTGACAGCTTCAGGGATGATACGTATTCCGGCAATGCTTGAAGTCATTGTGACGCGAGAATAATAAACGGCAGGAGGTGTTATGACTAATCTGCATAGAATGGCCTGTCTTGTTTCCCTGTTATTTATAGCAGGGTCACTCCTCTTCTCGGCGGCCTGTGGAGCCGATGAAGATCAACCGGTACAACAGGGCAGCAGTCAGGCGACTGTAGTTAAAAACGATATAAAGGTTGATGTTGTGCCCATGCAGTCGGTTACACCGGCTATCTATCTGCAGATGCCTAACCTGAATATAACCTTTGTCGATTTTGAAATAACCAATAATGAAAACAACCCGGTTAGAGTGAGCGTGGAGTCGGAGATTCAGGGCTATTCTGAAAAGGCTATCGACACTGTGGATATCGGTCCGCACGCCACGGTAGTCGTCGGTCAGACTCCTTTACTTAAGCCACAGGCTATTCCGCTCGAGATCGTCAATGCCACGTTGCGTTACCGTATTGCCGACGGCAGCGGCGCCGTAATTCAGGAGCAGACATTACCGGTCAAGATATATGGGAGGGACACGATGCTGTGGGCTGTACAGGAGGGTGATGATTGGACCGATACATCGTTCTTTATCGGAGCTTTCGTTACCCCTCATGCGCCGGAGATAGACGAACTAGTAAGGCAGGCTGCCGAATACCACCCTTCGAATTCTATGGAAGGGTATCAATGCAGTCAATGTTCCGATGATCAGTGGAGTGAATATACTACTGCCCAGGTGAAGGCGGTTTACGAAGCGCTCCAGCAGGATTACAGTCTAAAATACATCAACTCAACCATCGCTTTTAGCAATGAATCGGAAGCGCCCCAGAGAGTACGTCTGCCGGCGGAGTCTATTAATACAAAGTCATCCAACTGTATCGATGGTACCGTGCTCTATGCCTCAGCACTGGAATCCATGGATATGCATCCCTATATAGTGCTTACACCGACCCATGCTTTCCTTTGCTATGAAATTAATCCTGACGATCCAGACAACCTCGGCTGCCTGGAAACCACCTTGACCGGTTCAGCCTCTTTTGAGGATGCAATGGAGATGGGAGAACAGGAGTTGTCCGAGGAGATATCGAGCGGCAATATCAAATCGGGGAAATCCAAAATACTCTCTGTTCAGCAGCTGAGAGCCAGCGGCATACTGCCTATGAAATGATCGGGCATATTTGTCAAAGTGTCTGCGATCCAGGCAGCGGATCTGCTACTCGATCTCGATATCTTTAATGCTGAGCTCTGTGCCACCGGTTAACTTGATTTTAGTGCTGCCGCATATGGGGCAGACGTATTCATAATCCTTGATGGAGAAATCTGAATTGCAGCCGTCGCAATGTCCGCTGACGGGCATTTCGTCGATATTCAGATAGGCGCCTCCGGCTATGGTATCTTTAGACACCAGCCCGAAACAGAAGGTCAATTGCAGGGGTACGATACCGCGCAGCTCCCCGGCCACCAGATTGATCCTGGTAATCTTCGATGCGCCTTCCTTGCCGGCTGCGCTGAGCGCTATATCCAGTATATTCTGGGCGATGCCCATCTCATGCATGGCCGGCCCCGCCGGTTTTGTTACGGTGTTTTGCTGTCAGCCATGATACCCATTCGTCCAGTCCGGCGCCGTTTGTACACGATATCTCAATGATGTCGATACCGGGATTTATCTTGCGGGCATTGGCTCTGGCTTCTTTTAAACTGAAGTTGGTGTACTGGAGAAGGTCGATTTTATTGATCAGCATCAGAGCCGATTCACGGAACATCAGAGGGTACTTGAGGGGCTTTTCATCACCCTCTGTAACACTTAAAATCATTATTTTATAATCCTCGCCCACGATAAACTCGGCTGGACAAACCAGGTTTCCCACGTTCTCGACCACCAGAATATCTATTTTATCCAGCTTCAGGTGGGGAAGAGCAGAAGCGACCATGTTGGCATCGAGATGGCAGGCGGTTCCAGTTGTCAGTTGTATGGCGGGGATGTTGAATTTACTTATGCGGTCGGCGTCCCGCGTCGTCTCGATATCGCCGACGATAACTCCCAGCCTGAGTTTGCCCGCGACTCTCTCTGCTGTTTTCTCAAGCAGCGAAGTTTTTCCGGCACCCGGCGAGCTCATCAGGTTGAGTACGAGATTATGTTTTTCATTGAAGAGCTGCCTGTTCTCTCCGGCTATCCTGTCATTGGCCTGCAGCACATCCTGCATAACGTTGATCTTCATATAAGTACCTCTTAGCTGGGATAATTCTGAGAAGCGTTCCGAGGGTAAGTATACAGCTTTAATAGTTTGTGTGCAAAGGAAATCAGGGTAACCCGTTTGTAATAGGCTCGCCCGTTTACTTATAATAGAACACCACAGTTAACCGGATATCGGAGTCCACATAATAATGGCTTATTGTATTACACAGGTTATTTATGAAAGAACATATTCAGATGATAATACCTGAACGCATATCGGGATTGGGTGAGCTTGCCTATAATATGTGGTGGAGCTGGCATCCCGAAGCCAGGAACCTGTTCAGGAGACTTGACAGGCTTGTCTGGAAGAATACCGCACATAATCCAGTCAGGTTATTAACGGAAATACCGTATCACCAACTGGTGGCCTGTGCCGAGGACGCCAATTACCTGAGCAGCTACGATGCCACTATGGAGGAGTATCGCAAGAGCCTCTTTGTCAATCCCCCCTGGTTTACGACAAAATATCCACAGCACGGCGGCAAATCCATAGCCTACTTTTCATTGGAATTTGCCCTGCACAACTCGTTGCCGCTTTATGCCGGCGGATTGGGTGTACTGGCGGGAGATTACTGTAAAGCAGCCAGTGATCTCGGTATACCGCTGGTAGGGGTGGGTTTCATGTACCCGCAGGGATATTTTCACCAGCATATATCTGAGGACGGCTGGCAAACAGAGATGTATGAGCAACTGGGCTATGATAAAGTGGCGGTTTCACGGGTGTTGGACCATGACGGTAAAACTCTGACTGTTCAGGTCCCTCTGGATAGTATTCATATCAAGGTCGCAGCCTGGCTTTTAAACGTAGGCCGCGTTAAATTATATCTGCTGGATACAAATCTTGAAGAGAATCCTCAGGCCTACCGGGGGTTAACAGCCAGGCTGTATGGCGGCGACAGGGAGTTGAGATTGCTGCAGGAGCTGGTGATAGGTATCGGCGGCGTGCGCATATTGAGGGCATTGGGACTGAAACCCGCAGTCTGGCATGCCAACGAGGGACACACAACTTTTATGCTGGTGGAACGTCTGCGCGAATTCATTAAAGCCGGACTGACGCTGGATGCCGCGCTTAAGTCTGTGGCTGAGACTTCGGTATTCACCACGCATACACCGTTGCCCGCGGGCAATGATACTTTTGCGCCAGATATCATCGACAGGTATTTTCATTCCTACTGGGGGGAGCTTGGAATCACCAGGGAGCAATTTTTTAATTTTGGGACCAGCCAGCAGAACAAAGACTCATTCAATATGACGATACTCGGCCTGAAACTGGCGGGGTACCGAAACGGCGTAAGCAAGCTGCACGGAGAGGTCTGCCGCAGCATGTGGCACGGCCTGTGGCCGGAAAAGTCCCAGTCAGAGGTGCCCATTGTATCTATAACCAACGGCGTGCATCTGCCTACCTGGACGGCGCCCCAGATTCAGATTCTATTCAGGCGATTCCTGGGGGACGACTGGGAGGAACATCAGGCCGAGAGGGAAAGATGGGACGGTGTAAATGATATGCCTGATGAAGCGATCTGGACCATACACCGGTGGCTGAAGTTCAAACTGGTCGGCGCAATACTGGACCGTGCACGTGAAAGGTGGTCCCATGACCGCGTTGCCGCCATACAACCTCTGGCTATGGGAGCGTTGTTAGATCCCGATGTGCTGACCATTGGATTCTCCAGGCGCTTCACGGGATATAAGAGAGCTTCACTCATCTTCAAAGATGTTGAAAGGCTCAAGAAAATATTGAATCAAGAGATGCAGCCTGTGCAGATTATTTTTGCCGGTAAGGCTCATCCTCAGGACGATGATGGCAAACGGCTGATACAACAGATTTACCGCTATGCCAAGGATCCCGATTACGGTGGAAGGATCGCCTTTGTTGAAGATTACGATATGCATATGGCAAGGGATCTGGTGGCCGGAGTGGATGTCTGGTTAAACACACCGTTGACATTAATGGAGGCCAGCGGGACGAGCGGTCAAAAGGCGTCGGCGAATGGTGCTGTTAATCTCAGCATACTGGACGGCTGGTGGTTTGAAGGGTATAACGGCGAAAACGGCTGGGCCGTGGATGAAAGAGGTCGGATCGATTCAATGGATCGCGATAGCGTAACGGCGGATGCCATCTACGAGCTGCTGGAAGATCACGTGATACCGCTTTTCTATGATCGTGACATCAATGGCACACCACACGGCTGGGTAAAAATGATGAAAGAGAGCATACGCTCAAACGCGCCGCTTTTCAATACGTCCAGGATGGCCGGCGAATATGTCGAGAGGTTCTACCTGAAAGCTCTGGAATATGCTGAAGCAAACCATCTTGAATGAATCGCATCATGAGCGGTGCACATTGTCCCATATACGTATTGTGATATGATTAGAAATTCAGTAATCTATTAAATAAGTCATTAAGGAAATGAAGAAGCAACTCAGAAAAATTGGAGTCCTTACATCCGGTGGGGACGCGCCCGGCATGAACGCTGCCATAAGGTCCGTTGTCCGCAGTGCCATATTCCACGAGATGGAGGTCGTCGGCATACGTCGCGGATTCTCGGGCCTAATAGCCGGCGAATTCCAGAAATTCAACCAGCGATCAGTGGCCAACATAATTCAAAAGGGAGGAACTATCCTGGAGACCTCCCGTTGCAGCGAGATGCTTGAGGTGGAAGGCCGTAAGAAGGCTATCGATGCTTTGCTGTCTCAGGAGATCGATGGTTGCGTAATAATAGGCGGCGGCGGATCATTTCATGCTGCCCAGGACATGTCTGAGGAAAGCGACATCGCCTTTATGGGAATACCCGGGAGCATCGATAACGATATCTGGGGCACGGATTTCTCCATTGGATTTCACACGGCTGTTAATACTGCTCTGGACGCCATCGACCGCATAAGGGATACCGCCAGCGCGTTCGAAAGGATATTCTTTGTCGAGGTGATGGGCAGGAAATCCGGATTTATCGCGCTGACTGTCGGCTTGGCGGGTGGCGCCGAACAGATCATTATTCCCGAGATCCATATGGATGTGGAAGACCTCTGCCAGAACCTGAGGGAGAGCTTCAAACGGGGAAAGAGGAGCAGTATCATTGTAGTTGCCGAGGGAAACACAGTAGATGATACCATCAATATCGAGAAGTATGTTCAGATGCGCCTCAAAGTAGAGACGCGATTGTGCACGCTTGGTCATATACAGAGGGGAGGATCACCCACAGCCGCAGACAGAATTCTTGCCAGCTGCCTGGGCGTCGCCGCTATCGAAGGCCTGTTGAACGGGAAAAAGGGGCATGCTGTCGGAGAGGTCAAGGGCGAGATCGTCTACACACCCTTCAAAGATACCTGGCAAAAGAAAAAAACCATCGACGAACGTTTCCTCAAATATATACCCGTTCTATCTCAGTAAAATCCCATGGTTTTTCAAATATTCTGCTACTGATCATGTTATCGGACAAGAAGAAGCATTGCGAAATGGAAACCCCGGTTGTATTCCCAATAATCTGAGGAGGTTTACCCATGGAGATAGTCAAATGGTTCGAGGATCTCGGTAAAGCTGACGTTAATAAGGCCGGCGGCAAAGGCGCAAACCTTGGAGAACTGGTGAAAGCCGGGCTCCCCGTGCCCCCGGGTTTTGTCGTAACCGCGCAGGCATATCTGTTGTTCAACACGGAAAGCGGGCTTTCTCAGAAGATCGCACATTCCATGGAGGGGATCAACGTAGATGATACGGCAGAGCTTCAGGCCAAGGCCAGGGAAGTGCAGGGGCTGATCATAGGTACGGAGATGCCGGCCAATATAAAGGGGGAGATCATCAAGGCTTATGAGGAATTATCCAAGCGGGATTCCTCCAGGGCGCTGTTCGTGGCGGTGAGGTCATCCGCCACTATGGAGGACTCGGAACAGGCCTCGTTTGCCGGTATGAACGCAACATTTCTCAACGTTCACGGCAAAGAGGACCTTATCAGAAAGGTCAAAGAGTGCTGGGCTTCGTTGTACGGCGCAAGGGTTATATTCTACCGCGCCAAGAAAGAGTTTCTGGATGAGCCTGTGATAGCCGTGGTCGTACAAAAAATGGTCAACTCCGATAAAGCAGGTGTGATGTTCACCGCGAATCCGAGCAACAATAATATGAGCAGCCTGGTGATCGAGGGCGCCTTCGGTCTGGGCGAAGTTGTGGTGGGCGGGCTGGTATCCCCCGACTATTACGAGGTGGAAAAAAGCAGCCTGAAAGTAAAGGACGCCAGGGTATCGCATAAAAATTTCAAGATCATTCGTGATGAAAAAGGCCGCAATAAGAACGTTGATCTGAGTGAAAAGGAAGCTGAACAGCCGGTTCTGACAGACACAGAGGTACAGGAGCTCGCCAGGCTGGGCATGAAGATCGAGCAACATTATGGCAGCCCCCAGGATACAGAGTGGGCCATGGAAGGTAAAAAGGTATATATGGTGCAATCCAGGCCGATAACAACCCTGATAAGGTCTGCTGAGGCAGTATCTGAGAAATCTGAAGCTGAGGAGAGCAAGGAGCTGATCAGGGGACTTGGAGCAAGCCCGGGTCGTGGCAGTGGGGAGGTGCGCGTCCTGAAATCGCCCGATAAAGATGATGGATTCGAAAGCGGTGATGTGCTGGTCGCCGAGATGACCACGCCTGACTGGGTGCCCTTGATGAAAAAGGCCTCTGCCATCGTCACGGACGGCGGCGGCATGACCTGCCATGCTGCCATCGTATCGCGCGAGATGGGATTGCCCTGCGTCGTGGGAACGCGCAATGCAACCAAGGTGCTCAGCGATAAAATGCTGGTGACGGTCGATGGAACGCACGGCATCGTTTATCAAGGGAAACTTAAAGAGGATAAGAAGGGCGAGGAGCCGGGCACACAGGTGGTCGCCAAGACGGCGCCTATTGTTACGGCAACCAAGCTGTATGTCAATCTGGCCATGCCGCATGAAGCGGAGAGGATAGCCAAGGAAGATGTGGATGGTATAGGTCTGCTGAGAGCTGAATTTATGGTCATCGATGCCTGCGACGGCGTGCATCCCAGGCAGCTGATTGAAGAAGGCAAGAGCAACCAGTTTATCGATGCAATGGTCAGGAAACTGCGTATCTTCACCCGCGCGTTTCATCCTAGGCCGATTATTTACAGGGCTATCGATTTTCGCACTAATGAATTCCGTAACCTGAGGGGCGGGGACAAGTACGAGAGCGTCGAGCAGAACCCCATGATAGGCTTCCGCGGCTGCTACAGGTATATACTCAATCCCGACCTTTTCGAGCTCGAGCTGAAGGTCCTTCAGAAGGTGCGTGAGCTGGATAAAAACCTCCACCTCATGATACCGTTCGTGCGGACGCTATGGGAGTTTAAACGCTGCAAGAAAATCATCGATGAAAGCGGGTTGATGGATGACAGGGAGATGCAGCTCTGGGTAATGGCCGAGGTGCCCTCAGTTGTTTACTGGCTTGAAGACTATGCCAGGGCGGGTATTAATGGGGTATCCATCGGATCAAATGATCTAACGCAGCTTGTGCTGGGCGTGGACCGTGACAGTGAGATATGCGCTCCGCTTTATGATGAAAGGGACAAGGCGGTGATGGAGGCGATTAAATCGATAGTTAAAACCTCTCAGAAAATGGGTATAACCTGCTCTATTTGTGGACAGGCGCCCTCCAATTACCCGGACTACGCAGAGAAACTGGTCGAATGGGGAATCACCTCCGTATCGGTAAATCCGGACGTCATAGACCGCACGCGACATAATATTGCGGCCGCCGAACAGCGTGTATTGCTCAAGGCAGCCCTGAAGATGAATGTATCCGGGGAATAGTATAATAGTATAAGCGGCAGCAATTGCAGGATAACTGCTATTTTGTGCAGCGGTTATCCTGCTTTTATTATTTTTGTTATGAATAATATTCGCAATTTCAGCATCATCGCTCATATCGACCACGGTAAGTCCACACTGGCCGATCGCATACTCGAGATGACGGGCCTGGTCAGGAAGACCAGCATGGACCAGATGCTGGACAGCATGGACCTTGAGAGGGAGCGGGGTATCACGATCAAGGCCAAGTCGGTCCGCATACCCTACAGAGCGGCGGATGGAAAAGAATACATATTAAACCTCATAGATACACCGGGCCACGTTGATTTCAGCTATGAGGTATCACGTAGTCTGAAAGCTTGTGAGGGTGCCGTCCTGCTGGTGGATGCCACACAGGGTGTGGAAGCTCAGACTATAGCCAACGCCAACCTGGCCATCGATGCAGGTCTGAAGATCATTCCTGTGATCAACAAGATCGACCTGCCCGGCGCCATGCTTGATGATTGTGCCTTGCAGCTTTATACCATGCTGGGCCTGAGCATTGAAGATATCCTGCATGTTTCGGCAAAGGATGGGCGTGGGGTGGCTGAGCTGCTCGAGGCTATCGTTGAACGGATACCTTCGCCGTCGGGAGAAGCATCCGATCCTCTGAAGTGCCTGATCTTCGATTCGTTTTTTGATCCCTATCGCGGCGTCATTCCGCACCTGCGCGTCTTCTCGGGGCGTATCGCGTCGGGTGGCAAAATAATGCTGAAGTCATCCGGCCGCGTATTTGAGATTGAGGAGGTGGGCTATTTCAGCCTTGGGCTGGCTCAGTCCGAACAGCTTCTGGCCGGAGAGGTCGGGTATGCCGTGGCGCTCATCAGAAACGCCGGCGAGATACATGTGGGTGACACCGTCGTGGCAGCCGACCATCCGGAGGTGGCTGCGGTACCGGGCTTCAGGCTTTCGCAGTCGATGGTGTACTGCGGGATTTATCCCATTATCACCAGCGATTATGCCAAGCTGGGAGCCGCGCTTGATAAGTTCAAACTCAACGATTCATCGGTCGTTTTCGAGAAAGAAAATTCGGCTGCTTTGGGATACGGGTACCGAATGGGATTCCTGGGGATGCTGCATATGGAGATAGCCCTTGAGAGGCTCAGGCGTGAATACGAACAGGATATCATTGCCACCATGCCCTCGGTCATTTACCGGGTCATTTGCACGAATGGTGAAGTGCTGATGCTTGATAATCCCTCCAAATTTCCCCCGGAAGGGCAGATAGACCGTATTGAAGAACCTATAATCAGGACCAGGATTATCGTCCCGTCGGATTATGTGGGGCCATGCATGGAGCTGTCGGATGCCAAGCGTGGTGTTCTGATGGGCATCGAGCATCCCGATGACAAACGCGCCATACTGATATACGATCTGCCGCTGGCCGACATGATCACGGATTTTTATGACAGGCTCAAGAGTGTCAGCCGTGGCTATGCCAGCATGGACTATGAAATGAACGGATACCGGGCTGGAGACCTGGTGAAGGTGGATATACTGGTCAATAACGGGCCTGTGGATGCGCTTTCATATATTGCACCCAGGGAGAATGCGGCCACCAGGGGCAGGGCGCTCATACATAAACTGAGCAAGACAATTCCCAAGCACCTATTTAAGATTCCCCTGCAGGCAGCCATCGGTTCACAGATTATAGCCAGGGAGGATATCTTCCCCATGCGCAAGGATGTACTGGCCAAGTGCTATGGCGGCGACATAACACGGAAGAGGAAGCTGCTGGAAAAACAGAAAGATGGCAAGAAAAAGATGAAGATGGTCGGTTTCGTGGAGGTCCCGCAGGAGGCCTTCCTATCGCTCATGAAGATTGAGGATTAGGCTGTTGATATGAGAGGACTCTATATTCATATACCTTTCTGCGTCAGCAAATGTTCTTACTGCGATTTCTATTCGGTTTGTGCAAAGCCTGATCTGATGGACGGGTATATCGATGCGCTGTTGGCCGAGGCCGACAGCTACCCGGGTATGGACTTTGCTACGCTTTATATCGGGGGCGGCACGCCCAGTATACTGGGAGCTGAGAGGCTGGAGAAATTGGTATGCGGTCTTAGGCGCAGATTTAATCTTGCGAACTTACGGGAGGCGACCATCGAGGTTAATCCGGAGTCAGCCGGAATTGACTTGCTGGCAGCTCTGTATAGGCTCGGCATCGGCCGGGTCTCCATCGGGATACAATCGTTGAATGAGGATGAGCTTAAAAAGTCCGGAAGGGCCCATAACAGGAGGCAGGCGCTGGAGGCTGTTGGTGCAGTCTTTTCGGCAGGTTTCCGCAATGTGTCGGCGGATATCATGATAGGATTACCCGGCCAGACAGCACAGAGTCTCGGAGACACGCTGAATATCCTGATAGGCGCGGGAGTAAACCATATTTCAGCTTACTGCCTTTCTATCGAAGAGGGCACTTCTTTTTATCGATATCCTCCTCCTGATCTGCCCAACGAAGATGAACAGGCAAGTCTTTTCGAATGCGCCGTCGATATTTTACAGACGCGCGGCTTTGTGCATTATGAGATATCAAATTTTGCATCACCGGGCAGCGAATGTCTGCACAACCTCAATTACTGGAGGGGGGGAGAGTATCTCGGGTTGGGTCCGGCGGCTGCCTCGCACGTAGGTGGAAAGCGTTTCAGGAACGCAGCCAGACTGGAGCGATATCTCGCGGACCCGTTGTCTGGCCGGGAAGGGGAGGAAAGCCTGGAAGGCGCACGAAAAGCAGGCGAAGAGGCGATGCTGCGTCTGCGGCTTATTCAGGAAGGCCTGGACATACATGAAATGGCCGGCAAATACGGGCGGAATGCTGTTGAAGGGCTGGAAGCAAGGCTGAATGAGCTTGTAAAGCGACGGTCGCTGGCTCGTGAAAGGGATGTTTTCCGTTTACAGCCCGCCTGTGTGCTGACATCCAACAGTGTTTTCATCAATGTGATTGGCTGATATGCCGTATCGTGTGTCCGGGACTAATCGCTCACCATATGCCGGGCACGAGTGATTTACGATCGGTGGGATAATCAGGAAAGTGCTGGTGATACCAGGCATGGTGCGACATGGCGCGTGGCGCGAGATTGGCTATGGTCCACAGTGCGAAGCTCAGCCCGGCCAGCGACCAGGTGGCCAGCGCCCATCCAGTCCAGATCATGATCTCGCCGAAGTAATTGGGACACGATATCCAGCGATATAATCCGCCATAAGGTATTTTATAACCGGTTTCCCCGGCTTTGCGCAGCCTGGCCAGCGTATAATCGGCATGCCTGTTGATAATGAAACCCGATATGAAAAGCGCGGCGCCAGCGATGAAGCGCGGATCGATCAGCCATTGATCGGGATAACCGCCGGACAGCGTGAAAATATAATATCCGTTCAGCCAGGCATTCATCACATTGAAGAAAACGCCTGAAAATACGATTGAAAGAGGCATTTTATCATGAGAATTCTTCAGGCTGAAAGGGTATATAAAGGCACGATGTATGTAATGCGCTTCCCACATCAGCAGGAAGATCACTGATGGAATCGAGAGCGGCGTTTTCCCCAGTATGAAACATGCGATGAATATCAACGGTGACCAGGCCTCCATGATCACCCAGGCGAGCTTGCTGTCGATTGAAGGCCCCCATCCGCTCTTAATGTGGCGGCCGTACGGTGCAGCGATGAAGGAAAGACTGACGAAAATAAGGGGACAAAGCACCAGCCAGGTGATCAACAGGATATTGTAGGTAGCGTCCGAAGTCATTCTAACGATATCCTCGTCTCTTTATAAAGCCGTTGTCCATAAACCAGTTGATGGTATCGGATAGAGTTTCTTTGATAGGTCTCGGCTCATATCCCAGTTCACGCGTGGCTTTAGCGTGGCTGATGTTGCGGTTGCCGGCCAGGGCCTTTAAAGAAACGCTGGTGAAGAGCGGCCTAACCCCTGTCCAGCGGGATACTGCCGTCACAACGGGAGCGCAGGCCCCGGCCACCGGTACCGGGCATACCAGTGCAGGCGGCTTTCTGCCCGCTATCTGAGATACGATAGCTGCTATTTCTCTCACCGATAGCCATGTACCGGAAAGCAAATAATTCGAGCCTGCGGGTGCGGTCTGTTCAGCCTCGATGGCGCCCTCGGCCACATCTCTGGCATCCACCCAGTCGAATCCCCCTTCGAGCAAAACAGGGATCCTGCCTTCGGCCATCATGATCAGAGCCTGCCCGAAATGCGATGGCCTGTAATCATAAGGCCCGATAACAGCGGTAGGATTTATAATCACCGCATCAAAGCCCTCGACGGCAGCCTGTCGTACAAGCCTTTCACCCGAAGCCTTGGAGAGGTCATATGGCGCAGACTTCAGCGACTCAACCAGTGGCCGGGTTTCATCGATCGGCACATCCAGAGGCTCGTTGCAGAGGGAGTGAATGGAGCTGAAATGCACAAGCCGTTTGACATTATTGCGGCGGCAGGCTTCTATCACGTTGCGGGTACCTTCAATATTAACTGCGCTGCATCGTACGCGGTCGCTCATCAACAGCGATATATATGCAGCCAGATGGTATACAATCGAAACGCCATCAAATGCCCGGATCAGGGAATCAAGATCATTGACATCGCCGCTGCGGCGCTCAACATTCAGGCCCTCCAGACCCAGCGCGCTGCTGTGCGTTATGATACGCACATGCCTGCCGCGGGTGATCAGAGCACGGACAAGGTTCACGCCGACATGTCCGGATGCTCCGGTTACAGCTGTAATCATATGTCAGGAAACAGGAAGTTAAACTTAAAGACTTGTGCAAGTTTAAATAGGCGGCTGTGCTATGTCAAATGTGTGTTCGCAGGCGACATAACGGCTACGGCTGCGTGCGTTGATAAAGCGGTATTATATTGATATGATAAATGCCATGTCTAAACCAAGTTCGTTCACGCTGGATGATATATTTCATCCGCACAGTGTGGCTATAGTAGGCGCTTCGCCTGACAATATCATGACTTTTGCAGCATGGGCTGTCAGCTCGTTGAAAGAGGCCGGCTTTCCAGCCATTTATCCGGTAAATCCCAGACACAGCGAAGCCTTCGGGTTAACATGCTATCCTTCAGTCTCGGCTATACCGGGGCCGGTGGACCACGTCATAGTATGTATCCCCGCTGAAAAATCCATGGACGTCCTCGACGATTGCGCCAGAAAGGGCGTGATGTCGGTGCATTTTTTCACAGCCGGTTTCAGTGAAAGCGGTGAGAGGAATCGCGCCGAGCTCGAGAAGGATATGCTGCAGAAGGCACGCGACGGTGGATTTCGTATCATCGGACCGAATTGCACCGGGCTTTTCGTGCCTGAGGCCAGGTTGGCCACGTCCGACCGCATGCCGATGCAGCCGGGGGACATAGCCTTCATGTCGCAAAGCGGCGGGCATTCCCAGGACATGCCAATGCATGCCGGACCACGCGGCCTGCGATTTAGCAAGGTCATCAGCTATGGAAACGCACTGGATATCGGGGAATGCGAGCTGCTGGAATATTTCACAAGCGATGCCGGCACGAATATAATTGCAATATACATAGAAGGTGTGAGGGAGGGCAATCGTTTTCGCGGCGTTCTCGAGAATGCGTGCGCCAAGAAACCGGTGGTAGTTTACAAGGGAGGTACCACAGAAGCCGGCCTGAGGACGGCCATGAGCCACACTGCCAGTATGACATCCTCGGTAAAAACATTTCAGACACTGTGCCACCAGGCCAACGCCATCCAGGTTGGTGACGTGCAGGAACTGATTGACGTCCTGGTCGCTCTGAGCTACGCACGCCCTTATCCGTCGGGCAAAGGTATTGCTGTTGCGGGTGTTGGTGGTGGGCCCAGCGTCGAGGCCGGCGATCGCATGGAGATGGTGGGGCTTGAGCTGTCTGCGCTGTCAGCCGATGTGCAGGCTCAACTTAAAAGGTTGCTGCCTAACGATGGAGGCATCTTCTCCAATCCCCTGGATGCCACCAATCTCATCTATCCCGACGTGATTTATAATACGCTAAAAGTGATCGGAGGCTCACCTGGCATCGATATGATCATGTATCATATGGGATTTCACCCGGTAACCCGCTGGGGTGGAGGTATCTACTCCAGTGAATTTTTCCTGAAACCAGCTTCGGAAGCTTTACATAAAGCGCATAAGGAGATCAATAAGCCTGTATTGATGGCGCTGGGGCAGGCCTCGGACATGGTTGGAATGGATGAGATGCTCAAGGTGCAGGCCGCTTTCGTAAAAGAGGGATTGCCCGTGTTTCATTCTATTGAAAAGGCAGGGCTGGCCATGGCGAGGGTTGCGGCATGGCGGAGGAGATTTGCCAGGGATTGATCACTGTGCAGGAGGGGGATGATGACGATGCAGCCGCAGGACCATCTTGCCGGGCCGCTGACATGGCAGATCGAAGATCTTGGCAAGCGCATCAGGTTACTTGAGGAAACGATCACCCAGTTAAAAACTCTGGACACGACCCTTCATGAGATGCAGTTTATCATCTACAGCTATGTGGAGAAGGTTAAGGAAGGGGTCGTACTCATGCAGGATGAGATAATAATGTGGGCCAATAAAGCGGGTTGCGATATGCTGGGATACGAATACGAAGAAGTAATAAATAAGTCCGTTATCGAATTGGTCCACCCCAAGTATCGCCAGCAACTATCAGCACGTTTTGCCATGGTGCAGGCAGGTGATGAGACATACGATACAACGGTGATGCCTTTTGTAAGCAAAACTCGCGAGATCAAGTATATCAAACCGTTCAGCACGCGTGTCATGTACATGGGACGGCCGGCTGTTATGGCTTTTTTCAGTGACATAACCGAGGAGAAGACGGCGCAGGATGAGTTGACCTTGCGGGCTGAGATGCTCGACCAGGTGACGGACTCGATCTTTCTGCTGGATATGAAGGGCAATATTAAGTATGTCAATAAAGCTGTATGCGAATGCCTTGGCTATACACAGGACGAGATCACACAACTGAATATTCTGGATATTAATGCGCAGGAGCTGAGGGAAAAAACCGAGATCAGTTTAAAAAAGATTGTAGTGCGCAAACTGGGAGCGTTTAAGACAATACATATGCATAAGGATGGCACAAGAGTGCCGGTATCCGTGCGGGTGCGCGTCATTAAAATAGGAGGTCGGGAGTTTATTCTCGGGGTCGTTCGGGAGATCGTGCGTGAGGAGGAATCGTTATAACAACTAATAAATCCGGGGAAGTTCGAAAATGAAAAGCAAACTGGTGCACCCTTTATGGACGCATCTGCCCGCATTGCTATTAATCCTTGTGGCGATATTCTTCACAGTTAAAGCTCTTCCGTTGCCTGATCCAGCCCCGGTGCATTTTGATCTCAGCGGTCAGCCTAATGCGTATGGCTCGCCCTGGATCAGCTCATCCCTGCTGCTGGGGCTGTCGATTGGATTCCTTATTCTCTCGTTATGGCTTGACGAGCTCTGGGCGCGCCAGGAAAAGAAGAAGACCTTCAACTGGATGTCGCTTTTCGATGAGTTTGCCATCGGGAGCATGTGCGGTGTGCAGATTGCCTATGTGAATATGCTCGCTTCTGCGCAAATGATTTTTCCTTTTCCCTGGATTGAAATGGTCGCGGCCTGCGGTCTGGGAACCGGCCTGGCAGTAGTATTGGAGCTTATTCGCCCGTACCGGCATTATGAGAAGAAACTGGCTATAGAGGACATGAGCCAGGTTGCCGAAGAGATAACCCGGATAATACAGGCGGGGCAACCCGTATCGTACTGGGAATCGCAGAATCCACCATATATGCGAGCGCTGATGGTGATCGTGCCGCTGATCATGATTGTGGCGGCTGTCTTCACATGGACGTCGCTTCCCTGGCTGTCGATTATACTGGGTTTGGTTGCTGTGGCTATGATAGGAACCTACGGCGGTTTTCGCACACAGGTCACCCGGGATATGGTCACGGTCAGGATGGGCTTGCTGGGCATCAGGCTGCTGCAGTTAAAAACGACGGATATTACCGGTGTGGAGGTGCATTCATTCTCGCCGCTGCAGGACTTCGGTGGTTACGGGATACGTTTTAACAGCGAGATGAAGGCCTACTATCTGCAGGGTGACCGCGGCGTCAAGATCACTGTCGGTGACGGTAAGAAATACCTCATTGGCTCCGACCGCCCGGAGCACCTGGCTGCGGTGATAAACTCGGTCAGAGGATGATCTCGCCTGCGCAGACCTTAAACGAAATAGCGCGGGATCATATAACGGACCTGCCGCAGTATGTTCGCGAAAAAGCCGATGCGTTTCTTCTTCTTATCCATAACGTTCACCTGTTTTATTTCTCATATTTTTCTATCAGGTCGGCCGCGTTCATGGCCGAAGCCGTGACCACCGGTACACCGCCGCCCGGGTGTGTCGAGGCGCCCACCAGGTAAAGCCCCTTGATGGACTTGGACCTGGCGGCGGGACGGAAGCAGATCGAGTGAGGCACATCCTGCCTGAGTGCATAGATGGCGCCCTCCGGTGAGAGCAGCCTTTTCTCGAAATCGGCCGGAGTCGAGAATTCCGCCATGCGGACGTGCTTTTCCAGGTCAGGTATATATCTGTCGGAATAGTACTTGATGATCTTCGCTAGGAGTTCTTTCTTCTCCGCCTCCCAGGTCGTGCCTTCCAGCTTATAGGGACCCGGCCCCATGGTCAGGATAATGATGTTGTGTCCCTTGGGCGCCAGATCGGGATCGGAGCGCGTGGTGCAGCTTATGATGCCGAACTGCTGGGCCGGGTAACGTCCCTGCTCGTACTCATCCCACCAGTACTTGTTCATCTCCTCCATGGGGATGGTAGCCAGCGTGTGGTGCGATTCAAGCGGCGGGTCGTAATCCACACCCAGGTAGACAGTCGGTGTCGACATCGCGTACTCGTAGCTTTTAACGCCTGTGCGGACTATAGAGGGCAGGTGTTCTTCCCCGATCAGGTCCAGGTACAGCTTCTTGGCATTTATATCCGATATCACCAGGTCGGCCGTAATCTCGCTGCCGTCGGCCAGGACGACCCCCATAGCGCGACGGTCCTTGACCATGACCTTCTTGACCAGCGTATTCAGCCTGGTCGTCATGCCCAGCTTTTCGCCCACGCGCCTGAATGCTGCCGGAATGGCGACCATGCCACCCTTGCTGTAGTAAATTCCTTCATGTTCCGAGTAGGGTATCACCGCATACAGGCCGGGTAGGAGCTCCGGCGGTAGGCCTGCATAAAAGCATTGGTATGACAGCGATTCACGTATTTTGTCGCTCTTGAAGAACTTCTTCAGCACTGCCTGATAGTTACCATTGAAGAGAGGCATGTATTTCAGCATGGCGGGAGTCTGCTGGAACATGCGGACGACATCGCCAAGCGTATTGGCCGGTTTAACGAAGAATCCTTCGACAGCCGCGTCGTTAAACGCCTTCATATACTTGCAGAAGTCATACCACCCCTTGACGTCCTCCGGGGCGATCTTAGCGATCTCCTGCGCCGATTCCTCGATGGACTTGGGATAGCGCATCCTGGAGCCGTCCTTGAAGATAATGGAAAAGATGAGGTGGGGAGGTATCAGCTCGACCTCCTGGGCAATGGTGGTGCCCAGACGCTGGAAGCACCAGTCCATTACCTGGATATCTTCGATAAGGGAGGCGCCGAGGTCGAAATGGTACCCATCCCGTTCGAAGGTGGAGCAGCATCCGCCCACCCTATCGCTCTGTTCGAGCAGGAGAACCTTACGTCCCTGCTTGGCCAAAAGAGCGGATACAGCAAGTCCCCCGATGCCGGCGCCGATCACGATCACATTGTAATCAGACATACGATACCTCCCAGCACTAATATAATATTGATTGACCAGTCAATCTAAAATTGAAGTGGCCTAATTGTACAGCAGGCATACTTTTTTTGTCCAGTTGCAACTGTTCTGATGAAACATAGCATCGGTTGCAATGAGGCGATAGGTTTAGACGATCGATCATTGCTGATATCCCATTATAACATTACGCCGCATGCGTAGAGTGATATAATTGCCCTCAAGCGGCCTTGTGTGGATTCATTTCAATAATATTGCAGCATTTTCTGTAAAATGAATTAAGGGGTGTAAGTGTGATGGCTGAAACAATTTTCATGATCCACGGTATGTGGGGTGGTGCTTGGTACTGGGAGAACTACAAGAAGTTCTTTGAAGGCAATGACTATTGTTGTGTAACTCCGACCCTGCGTTTCCATGATATGGATCCAAAAGGAGTTCCCAATCCGCAGCTGGGCACTACAGGCCTTTTAGATTATGCTAAAGACCTTGAAGAAGAGATACGCAGGCTTGATTCGCAGCCGATCTTAATGGGTCATTCGATGGGAGGGCTTATATCGCAGATCCTGGGAAGCCGTGGATTAGCCAGGGCGCTTGTTCTGCTTACGCCTGCGTCGCCGGGCGGGATCAACGCATTAACACCGTCGGTCGTAAGGAGTTTCTGGAGCGTACTGATGGGATATGGCTTCTGGAAAAAACCGCGCCGCCAGACGTTCAATGAGGCGGTCTATTCGATGCTGAAATTACTACCTGCTGAGGAACAGAAAATAGTCTATGACCGGTTTGTTTATGAGTCCGGCCGCGCAGCCTCCGAGATCGGCTTCTGGTATCTCGATCCGAAAAAGGCCAGCAGGGTCAATGAAAAAAAAGTCGTATGTCCCGTCCTGGTTATAGCCGGCGCCCAGGATAAGATTACTCCGGCTTCGGTCGTCAGGAAAGTCGCTGTCAAATATGGGGCTACGTACAAAGAATTTCCAAATCACGCGCACTGGGTTGTCGGCGAACCAGGTTGGCAGGAGGTGGCCGAATATGCGGCCGACTGGCTGAAGCTAAAGCGCTGACAGAGCACATCGCTTCCGTGTTTCCCAAAGTCCCGCTATATCTATCAAATGTCAGTCCGGTGATCGGCTCGCATGCAGGCTCCAATATTTTGGCTGTTACTGTGCTGGAGGCTGACTGAACAACGGGCTGCTACAGGCCATACAGTGACCACTGAATCGGTTCAGATATTCCTTATTTTATTTGTTATCTCCGGCTTTTGGGATAGTTTGGTACATATCCGGGCAATATGAAGGATCCTTGTAAAGATATGTGCGGCATGGTTCTTTCCCTATGTTTTGTGGTGGCACGACAATAGCAAGCGGCTTTCCAATTATTTTAATGGGTGCTATGTTTTGGAAATAGCAGTGGGAGCAGTACACAGGAAAATCATGATGTTCGAATGTCATTTGTTGCGCTTCTTTGATTCTTAAAAAATTGCAGGGCGGATCGTATTTTCCTTCCAACGCCAGGCGACCGCCGCTACCGCAAGGCTGCAGAACGAAAGTGAACTTCTCCTCGTCTTCCTCAATTTTAAAAGGATGAAGATGTCCCCTTATTCCGGCCGCTGCCATTTGTGCTCTGCGGCGTGGACCCTGGTCAGAATAAAGCAGCCCCAGTGGCTGCATGAGGATGTCGAAATACTCTTGAAGAGCTTCGCGCACTGCTTCGTCGCCATAACGTCTTCCTATAAAGCTCAGAAGGCAGGCAATCCAGTCTCTGTATATGTCATGCATTGATAAGAATTCCCGATGCATCTGTCTAGTCAGTTTCTTTGCTTTTTCTGTGTCGCCAGCGTCGATACTGGCTTGAATTAGTTCATTCCTGGGTTGGCCCAATTCCTCCAGCTCCTGCTCCGTAAAAACGTTCTCACTGCTCATTGTTATCCCCTTAAATGTACTTATTTCCTACTCAGTATGTCTTGGGCGCGGTCAAGTGCAAAAATAGCCGCTCCCAGGGCCCCGACTACCTGCGGCTCATCGGGGACAAGAATCGTTGTGCCCAGCTTTTCCTCCAGCGCTCGTACTACGCCGATATTCTTGGCAACTCCTCCGGTCATCATCACCTGTTGCTTTATGCCTGTATTTTCAGCCATAGTGCCGACCCTGCGGGCGATAGCCCGGTGTATGCCTGCAATGATATCTATTTTGTCACGAGAATCAGCAATTAGCGATATGACTTCTGTTTCAGCAAAGACGGTGCACATGCTGCTGACCTCGACTTTTGTTTTTGATTTCAACGATAAATCACCCATATCCGCAAGATCGATTTCCAATGCACGCGCCATCACCTCCAGAAACCGTCCCGTGCCTGCAGCGCATTTATCATTCATGGCAAATTTGGCAACATCGCCCATATCAGTGAGGCTTATGGCCTTGCTATCCTGTCCACCGATATCGATGACCGTCCTCACAGCAGGATTAAGGGTGTATGCCCCACGCGCGTGGCACGTAATCTCAGTGAGTTGCTCGTTACTAACACTTACGTTCGCGCGCCCATAGCCGGTACTCAGTACATAGGCAACGTCCCCCGGAAGCAAACCTGCTTGTTTCAGCACCTTTTCAAATGCATCTTGTCCGGCCGCGCCGCTCCTGGCTCCAGTTGGAACAATGCTGTAGCCGATGATCTGTTTTTTCCCATCAACTAACACAGCTTTTGAAGCTAAGGAACCTATATCAATGCCAATGACGTACACACGGACCTCACAGTGGCCAAGACTCACTTCTGCAGGCTAGCTGCTGATCGCCTTTTGCTCGATTCTAAGGTCTCCATAAATGCCTGTATCCTTGTCTCTGTTTGCGCATCCGAATAGAAAGCCGGATCTGTCGGATCAGCATCAATGACAACGTTGGGCACACCGGTCTT
>DAOUFR010000025.1:0-2880 GCA_034429715.1 Dehalococcoidia bacterium | reverse complement strand
GGCAAACCGCCAAAGGCGCCGCAGATTACATATGTGACATTGTCTTTCTGCAACAATTCAAGTAAATGGTTGTGACCGCTGAAAACGAGATCGACATCATATTTCTCGAACAATGGCGTCAGCTTTTTAATCATGCTCTTGTCGTCATACCAGGGCCACATATCCCATACACCGCCGGAAGAATAGTAGTAACAATGGCTCATTACAATACACCAGTCTTCAGCCGGTATGGTTGAAAGCTGTCCCTCCAGCCAGGCCGCCTGCTTCGGTGTATAGCTGTCGGTCCCCCATTCGAGATCGAGGAGCAGAAAATGGACATCGTGAACATCGATGCGCTGCCAGAGACGCGATCCGGCTTGAATTTCCATCGGCTGGGGTGACATATATTCCTGGTATAAATTGACGCCCCCAAAGAGCGTATCATGGTTGCCCACAACAATCCGGGTCGGTATTTTAGCAGTGGTTGTCGAAAACGCGTCAATAGCTTCCCCCCATTGTGCATTGTTAAAGCCATGCTCGACCAGATCACCGAGTAAAAAGAACATACGGTAGTCATGAGAGGGATCGGCGATCTGCTGCAGCATCTTACCCGTTAGGTCGTTGCGGGCGGTGCCCGCGCCGAAGTGAGCATCGCTGCCCACGGCGAAGTGAAGGGGCTGCCCTTTCTCCGGCATCGTGATAAAGTTGACCGGTGCAGCTTCATTCAGGCTGTACTGGTATCCGCTGGCCGGCTGGAGATCGCGAAGCATAATTGCATGCTGTTGCGAGGGGGTATCCTCTTTTTCGATGTTGATGCTATTACCTTTTCCCCACTTCAACATATTTTGCGTGGGATTGATGGTCCAAAATGTCACAGCTAAATCCGGCGTACCATGTTTGCCAGTGCCATCCGCTATGATAAGCTGTACCGCTTTATCGCCCACTCGTTGCGAGGGCTGTGGTATCAGCCATACCAACAGGACGGTGGGGAGCACGATGGCTATAATAGCCATAATCCAGATATAGGCCGAGGGCAGGCGCATTTTTCCGGCAGGCTTACGAGAAGCGAGATAAACATCCAGGACTGCCAGCAGCGGCACGGCAATGGTAAAGCATATCAATACGATGAACGCGATTCGGAAGACGCCATTGACCTCAAAGAGACCTATTGTCCCATGCTGGCTGAAGGCCCAGATAAGGAAGGCAAGCATCAGTACAGTCCCGGCCGCCACAGCGGCGAACCACATGAACTTCCTACCGGCCGGCATTGCCCTTATATAACTTTTAGTATCTTTCCACATGGCAACCTCCATAAATAGCACTAAATCAGGGCGTAATAATCAACGTCGATCTGCACGCGATTAACGGACAGCGACAGCGTGATCATTTATGTACAAGACTATCAACATGTTTATTGAATAGTCAAGGCAGTTTTCAACACGTTGTTCATGCGATGCGCTCAATAAAGCTACTGCATAAAATCCGGCTTGACACGCAAATAAACTCACGGCTATTATTTCCAGCATCATGCGGAAAATGACATGCCTATATCTTTGAACCTGCTTCGCATCAACGATCTTTCACTGGCGGGGCCGTTATCTATAGCCTGCGCCCGTGCATTCAGTAATGAATCGTATATATACTACCTCCTGCCGGATAAAAGAAAGCGGGATAATCTGCGCTACCTTTACGAGTACCACCTGCGCATGTGCATTGCGGGAGGTTATGAGGCCTATGCGACTTCCGCCAATTGCGAGGGTGTGGCTGTCTGGCTTTCATCGGAAACCAGGGAGCCGTTCGGCTTGTTATTACGGGGGGGGAATCCCTTCCCGGCCCTCAGATGCGGATTACGCAATCTACTCTGGGAGATCAAAGCAAGCGACCACTGTAGTAAAATCAGAAAAAGGCTTCTTCCTCAGCCACACATGTATCTGGTCCTTCTGGCAGTCGATCCATCTTTCCAGGGGAAGGGGTATGCCGGCGCTTTAATGAGGCCTGTGCTCGATAGATCGGATAAACAGGGGCTTCCATGCTATGTGGAGACGCATTCCATACGGAATGTGGCTTTTTACCAGCACTTCGGCTTCCAGGTTGTCCGAGAGATCGATCTTCCCCCCATGCCCCTCCCTTTCTATGCACTGCTGAGGAAACAATGATTTCGGGATAACAGCAGCTTATTCGACCACGGCGGATGGGTGCGGCTGGAAGGGATGTATGCGCAGGTAATGGGAGTAAAGGTAGGGATAGTTCGACTTCAAGTGCTGCATGTAATTCAGCCAGTGGACTATCAGATGCCTGTAGACACGTTTTATGTCTTCGTTGATATGCGCGCCGTCTTTGGGCGTCAGGTTGACCAGAGAAGGCCTGGATTCGAGTTCTTCGGTAAGATGAAATACAGAAAGCAAAAGGTCTGAAAAACTCTCATGCTCCAGCACGTTGGGGTTTTCTATGAGAGAGAGCATGAAAGCCCTTTTTTTAAGCAGAAAACCTGACAGGGTGGGAATATCCATCCCGTCGAAACCAATCGATGTATCTTTTTCCACGCTTTGACGGGCCTTTTTAAAATCCGGATCTTTCCAGTTAGCCTTCACGTCAAGGTTCTCGATAATCTGGCCCTTCTGTGGAGTTGCATTCAAGAGCATGGAAGCAAGAGGATTGCCCACTTCGGAAAAGAAGGCGCTGATGACCATGTTCAATTTACTGACCTTTTCCTCGGTTTCACGGCGGCTCAATATCCGCTCCACCACGATGCCGACCAGCAGTACTTCCAGCGGTAAAAACGCCAGATCACCCACCATGTAAATGAATATATGGTGCGTATCATGGAAAATCAGGTAATGCACAAAGTACATGCTCACCGATACTACTACAAGTATCAGGGCGATCCAGATCAAGCCGTAC
>DAOUFR010000024.1:0-4642 GCA_034429715.1 Dehalococcoidia bacterium | reverse complement strand
AGGTCGACAGCAAGTCCATCGGCGCCGGCGGAGGCAGCATCGCCTGGGTGGACACGGGTGGGCTGCTGCATATCGGTCCCCATAGCGCCGGCGCTGTGCCCGGACCGGCCTGCTACAACAAAGGCGGCACGGAGCCGACAGTTACAGACGCCAATGTCGTGCTCGGCTTTCTCGATCCTTCGTATTTCCTGGGCGGAGGCATGAAGCTGGATAAAAAACTGGCGGTTAAAGCTATACAGGAAAAAGTCGCAGAGCCGCTCAAGCTCAACGTCGAAGAGGCGGCCTATGCCATGTGGGGCGCCGTCAATGCCAGTATGTCGAACGTCATCCAGGACATTACCATCTGGAGGGGCATCGATCCCCGCGAATACACGATAGTATCCGGTGGCGGGGCAGGCGGTATGCATATCGCCGCCATAGCCGAAGAACTGGGAGTCAAAAAGATATTGATACCCAAGGTGGCAGGGGCCCTCAGCGCATTCGGCGGCGCTTTCGCCGACATAACCTCTGAGTTCAGCCTGAGCAAATTCACCGAAAGCGGCAGCTTCGATTACGAAGGCGTTGACTCGGCGCTGAACGGCCTGAAAAAGCAGGCGGAGGAATTCTTCGAGCACATGCGGGTACCGAAAAAACAGAGGAAGCTGCAGGTCTATGTCGAGGCCAGGTATCCCTTCCAGGTCTGGGAGCTTCCGGTCCCTCTTCGCGACAACAGTATTGATAATCAGAAGCAACTCGATGTGCTGGTATCGGACTTCCATAAACTGCACCGCAAAGTATTTTCCGTAAGCGCTGAGGACCAGCCGTTGGAGTTCGTCTACTGGAGGATCAAGGCTACAGGAAAACTGCAAAAAACCAATTTTCCCGCGGCCAGGGCTGTTTCCGTCACGGCAAAAAGCAGCGGCACCAGAAAAGCCTATTTCAGGGGGCTCGGCGGCATAGTCGATACGCCTATCTATAAGGGCACTGACCTGAAGCCGGGCAACCGAATATCGGCGCCGGCAATAATTGAAGAGCCCACCACCACCATACTGGTTATGCCCGGCTCCAGAGCATCCATCACAAATTACGGCAATTACCTCATTGAGATCGGGCGGAAAGCTCATTAAACAATTGTCAGCAAATAAAAATATTATTGGAGTACACCAGAAAATGAAATCACAAGACACCTCCCTAATTTCAAAAGGCCAATCTTACTTTATATTTGTGCTACTTTTCTTGCTTTACCTTTTCGATCAGGCCGATCGTTATGTGATCACTTCACTCTTTCCCTATCTCCAGGCAGACTGGGGGTTGAGCGATACTCAATGTGGGCTTCTCGTTTCAGCCGTATTCTGGTCGCTGCTTATTTTTACAATCCCTGTATCGTATCTGATAGACCGCTGGAGCAGGAAGAAAAGCATTGGAATTATGGCAATAGCGTGGAGCGTGGCAACGGGTATCTGCGCGTTTACAAGCAACTTTGCACAACTATTTACGGCGCGTGCATTTATTGGGATCGGAGAAGCAGGTTACGCTTCCGGAGGTATGGCAATAATATCCGGCCTTTTCTCTGAGAAAAAACGTGGTCTGTTAATTGGCCTGTGGCTGGCCTCGGTCCCGCTGGGCGGCGCTATAGGAGTAATGGTCGGAGGTCTTGTGGCAGCGGCGTTCGGATGGCGGCATGCCTTTGGACTGGTAGCACTGCCCGGTCTCCTGCTCGGAATTCTTTTCTTCTTTACGAAGGATTACAAAACAGTGGAACTGGTGAAGACGAAACAGGACGATAAACAGGCTCGTGAAAAAACCAAAATGTCGAGCCGTGATATCGCTTATGAATTCGTCAATAAGCCATCACTGGTTCTCAATTACTTGGCCTATGCTGCAAGCATCTTTGTTACTGTAGCTCTTTTAACATGGCTTCCTACATTCTTTCACAGAGTAGAGAATATACCCATGGCACAAGCGTCGGTGAAGGGTGCAGCTGTTATGCTTACCGCTATTATAGGAGCCCCGATAGGAGGATTAATAGCTGATAGATGGTTACGCAAAAAAGGCAGTGCCAGGATGTTGATATCGGGTATTGCTGCAATCGTAACAGCATTGGTTCTCTTTTTAGCATTCACCGTTGTAACAGGCACTCTTCAATATATCCTGCTGCTATTAGCAGGAGTTACTATAGCGGCCGTCACGCCCGGGGCGTCTGCAGTAACCCAGGACCTTGTACATCCTGGATTACGCGCGACTTCCTTCAGTGTTTCTACCATCGTGCAACACCTATTAGGCAGTACCCTTGGCCCGGTATTCGTCGGTGCCCTGTCCGATTTATACAACATAAGTACGGCTCTCAGCTATTTACCTATTTTTTCCGTTGCATCGGCGGCACTCTTCTTCATAGGATCATTCTATTATGACAGGGACTATGAGAAAGTTGAAAGAATTGAATTGCAGATAATCGGCGCTGATACAGGAAGAAATAAAGGAATTGCCTGATGCCAATAGATGTTCTAATGCGCAATGGGAAAATCATTGACGGCAGTGGTGCCGCAGCCTATGAATCAGATATAGCTATTGAACGCGACAAAATAAAAGGTATCGGTAAATTCAGCAATGTAGAGGCTGCAAAAAACATCGACTTAAAGGGCAAAACGGTTTCTCCCGGTTTTATAGATATTCACACACATAATGACCTTTATGTGAATAGAGACAATCTATCGAAACTCTTCGCCCCTTTTATCAGGCAGGGAATCACGACATGTGTCACAGGTAATTGCGGCTGGGGAATCGCGCCTATTTCGGCAAGCAACAGGCAGCTTTTTCTTAATACCGTAGCAGGTATGGATGTCTCCATTGATGAACCCTTTGAATGGTCAACTATTGATGAGTTTCTTACATATGTCGATCGCAAAGGGCCGGTTATGAATATGGCTCATCTTGTGCCGCATGGCCCTTTGCGTATGACAGTCATGGGCAAGAAAAATTCGTTCGCATCTCAAGACGATATAAGTCAAATGCAAACCTTGCTGCGAGAGAGCATGGAAGCTGGCTGCTATGGATTTTCTACGGGATTGCAATACTATCCAGGCCTATATAGCGATACTGCTGAGTTAATTCAGTTGAACTCAATTTGCGGCAAATATGGAGGTAGATACGCCTCGCATTTACGATCTTACTGCACCAGTTTTCCATACGCCGTGAGTGAAGCGATCGAGATCGCCCGTAATGGCGGTACAGGGTTGCAGATATCACATTTTCATGCCAGGCCATTTTTTGGGAATAGGGCGGCACTTTTTTATCATCTCGTTGGGTCAATAGAAGCGGTCAATAAGATCATCCCAATTCCTTCACTGCCTAATAAGGCACTGACCGCAGCCATAAAAATGGTAGATGATGCTTCCAGAGAGGGTCTCGATTTTGGCATGGACATGGTCCCTTATATTATGGCAAATACAACAATTACCATGCTTTTTCCTCCGTGGTCATTAATCGGGGGCACGGATGCGTTTATAAACAGATTGGCCGATGATAATACATGGAGGGAAATCAAGAGAGATATGCAGACCATGACTCCCCAGTGGCCTCTTTTAGGAGAGCGCACGTGGTCAAATAGCTATGTGTATGCCATCGGCTGGCATGTCATTCGGGTATTATCGGTTCAAACTGAAGAAAATCGCCATTTAGAGGGGAAAACCTTCATCGAGATCGCAAAAGAACGGAATATTGATGCCTGGGAGGCCGTCAGACAGATAGCAATTGAAGAGAAAGCTCGGGTAATGATTCTCTCCGGTTTTCCTCCAAAACCATGGATTGAGAAGTTATTCAGCTCCTTGTTTTCGCATCCACAGATGTCAGTGATGTGCGACTCGATCCTGCCACTGGCAGGGAAGCCACCGCAATCGGCGTACGGCACATTTCCCAGATATATAGGACATTATGTGCGTGAACTTAAACTTATGAATCTACCGGATGCCATACGTAAAAGTACTTCGCTACCGGCCTGCAGATATGGTATAAAAGGCCGAGGTCTAATCAAAGAGGGTTATTACGCGGATCTTGTTGTGTTCGATGAACATAATATCAAGGATTTGTCTACCTTTGATAATCCAGAAGTGAATCCACAAGGTATTGAGGCTGTTATAATCAACGGTAAAATCGTATTCAGTGAAGGCAGATACTACGCGGATGCCAATGCGGGCAGAGTGTTACGCAAGGGGAACTGATTCAACAAATTCGTTTTGATTAAATAAAATCACTTCTTCCAATGAAATATAATTTTAGGAGGCTATAAATGAAAATACTTGTTCTGGGCAGCGGGATAATCGGCGCAGGCGCGGTGAGGCAACTGGTCAAATACAGCGACGCCGCCGTGGTCAATGCCGATATAGACCTGGCCAAGGCCGAAGCCGTGGCCGAGAAATATGGCAAGGACCGTGTCAAGGCCTGTCGTTTAGACATCGACGACCATGCCGGCTTCGTGAAGTTTATTAAAGAGGAAAATCCCGATGTTGTGGCCAGCACAATCGGTCCCTTCTACAGGAATGCGGGCAAAGTGTATAAAGCCTGTATAGCCGCCGGCAAGAACTGCGTGGATGTATGCGATGACATCGACGGCGTCAGCCAGGCCTTCGCAGTCGATGCTGAAGCTAAAAAGGCCGGCATCACCATC
>DAOUFR010000023.1:0-14455 GCA_034429715.1 Dehalococcoidia bacterium | reverse complement strand
GGCATACACTCCATGATGTTGCGGATTATTTCAATGGCGTGGGCGTCGTCCTCGGCATAGTAGTCCGAGACACCGGATTCCCGGCAGTGCAGATCGGCGCCGCCGAGCTGTTCGGCGGTCACCTCCTCGCCGGTAGCGGCCTTGACCAGCGGAGGCCCGCCCAGGAAGATCGCGCCGATGCCTTTAACATGAATGACCTCGTCCGACATGGCCGGGATATAGGCGCCGCCCGCCGTGCAAAGCCCCATAACCGCCGTAATCTGGGGGACCCCCATCTTCGAGAGCATCGCCTGGTTATAGAAGACCCTCCCACCGTCGTCTATATCGGGGAAAACCTCGGATTGAAGAGGCAGATAGCCACCGGCCGAATCGACCAATGTGATGAGGGGGAGTCGATTCTGCATGGCAATGGTCTGCATGCGTATCGCCTTCTTCATTGTCAGGGGATAGGTAGAGCCGCCTTTGATGGTTGCGTCATTGCCGGTAACCATCACTTCCTTGCCGCTGACAATGCCGATGCCGGATACCAGTCCACCACCATGGATCATGCCGTCGTACATACCGCGTGCGGCCAGCGGAGCGATCTCGAGAAAGGGAGTGTTGCGGTCAAGCAGACGCTCCAGCTTCTCTCGCATGGGCATTTTGCCCTGCGCAGCCAGACGATCCCTGGATTTCTGGGAACGGTCGTCCCGGGCCTTCCTCAACTCCTCCTTCAACTCAGCGACACGGGCCACCATGGAGTCGTAGTTCCTGCGGTATTCATCCGAGGCGGTATTGATTTTTGACTCGATCACATCCATGCCTTTCAACCTCACTGTGACAAGAATGTATTAAATACAAATGAAATACAACATTGAATCCGATTCAAAATAATAACAGCGTTCATTATTCATGTCAAGTCCAGTTGGCTGATGATAAAGGCGGATTGTTATTCCGGATTGGGGTAATAGTTCTTATCGTGAACGCAGAGAACGCCTTTATCGGAAACCCATCTTTCGTGTTCTCGTTCAAGAAATTTTTTTATTCCGTTATCTCTGATGAACTCAAGATTTTCGATTTCACTCATGCCATAGCGTGTACGATACCGTTTATCGAGGTGTTTCAATCGATCGCAGGGGAATTCGTCACAGCTGAAACAGTATTTTGCCGCACGCTTACGGCAGGTCCTTAATTGACAGAGTACTATGGTCTTGGGATGGTTGTTATCGACGAAATTACATCCGTGGCAGGGATTCTTCTCTCTTAAATACGCTTTACAGATGCAGCAGTTCATACCGCAGGGCGCAATAAGCTTGTCATCGAATACGGTCTTCATAGCTTCCACGCAAATTAAGTGGTTCGTGATATATTAATACCTGATTAGGTTCCATTTAGCACTTTTAATGAATTCAGATCTTATGCTTTCCAGTCATACATTAAGCTGCCGCACTTACATCTGATTTTATTCGCAACATTGTCAAAATATTTCACGGAAACAGCTGTTTTACAGTTATCGCAATAGAACGTTTGAACAGTTTTACTAATTCCTTCCCACATAACCCTCAGGTCTTCGATGTTCGTATTGAAATCATTATCGTGAGAAGCGGTATTACCAATAAACAGGGGCATTCCCTTCAGTGCTGGAATATTGGCTTTGTCCTTTAATTCAGTTCCTTTCTTTGAAATTCGGCTATGTACGGCGTCCAAAAGTTCTGGAGCCATTCTCTTTTCGTTGATTTCATTATATTTGAAAGCTACCTGGGCCTCTATGTTACAGGCAATTTCCTTCATTATCTTTTCAGTATAAATCCGAATGTCATTTCCAAGTCCGTCAACGTTTCTATCTGTAAGTTTTTTCAGAATTCGTTCTTTATTATCGGATATTCCTTCTTCAAACACTGCTCCATTATCTGGTGACCACATACAGTTGCGAATTAGCCAGCCCTTACCCTTTACCTCACTGGAAACTAAGTCAAAGAAGTCTTTCTCATGTGTAAACAACAAGATTTGATACTCGTTTAATTCATCTGTAAGTAATTTGGCAAACCTTGCTCTATGCGCCCTGTCGATGCTGGTGATCACATCATCAAGTACGATGAACTTATTCTTCTTATTGAATGCTTTTACAGAAGCTAAAAAGAAAGATAGGCCAAGGCAATTTATATGTCCTTCACTTAAATATGCATGGGGTGCCGTCGTGGTTTTATTAAAAATTTTGTACTCAATTGTTATTCCGGTCAAGTCATCATTACTGTCTTTAAGTGTAGCTAATTTGATGATCTCAACATTTTCGCTAGGGTTCATTGCGGCGTAATAATAACTAATAATAGTGGAGAACACTGTTAGGAAAGCACTGAGGGCGTTTTCTTGTCTTTTGATAAAATCTGCAAAAAGTACTTGAAATGTTGTTAGTTGTTTTGTCAATAATCCTAGTCTTTTTTCAAGCTCTTGATATCGACGATAGGCGGTAACTGATTGATATAATTTCGTGTAAATTTGGAACTGGATATTAGCATTCTTACTCACGGTAAGACTTGCCGCAGTATTTTGCGCTTGATTAGCAAGTTCCGCGAGCCCTTTTTTATCAATAGTTATTTTACTCGGTTCCTTAATTGAACTCTCGGCATTCAGGTCTTTTTTTAGCTCTAACGGAACAGTTTCTAATGATGTCTTTATTTGCTGAATCTTTTCAAGAAGTTTGGAATGGTTTTCTTCCTTAAAATGCTTCTCTTTTAGCAATACGTCAACTGCATTGATGTTGACACGCAAGATCTCATACAATTCCTGCCCCTGTTCGTCAGATTTATATTTTTCTTGTTCTAATTCGTCTAATTCCTTTATCCTGTCATTCAATTCTGTTATTAATTCAATTTTATTCTTGTCTTGTTGGCAAAGTGGACAATAATCATCGTCTATTACATCGTTTACTAATACCCTTTGCCCTTCTTTGAGCAAGGCGAGAAGTTGAAGATTCTTAATCTTTCCTGTGTCTTTTCTTAGGTTGGAAAAGCTTGTATAGAAAGACTTATATTTTTCGTTTATACTGTCAACGTTACCAATAATTTCATTTAAAATAGCCCCAATTTTTGTGTGGAAAGAAATATTTTCAAACAGAGCGGTATCTTCTTGAGTTTGGATCGTTTTTAAAATGCCTTGAATATCCTTCAATGATGTGATTTTCTTGCCTAATTTCAATGGTTCAATTAACTTATTTGCTCCTTCAAAAAGTTGTTCGTTGGTGTAAGCGTTCTGGCCAAGGTTTTCAAGGATGACAGATTGTTGAGCATTTTTTTGATTATCATAGTTTGACGATTTAATATTTCTGGACAATCTTCCTGCGGACTTTTTTAATATATCTCGAGTTTCAGCAACTTCACCAAAGCCAATAATATCTTGCAGTGTTTTAAGCTTTTCTGCCTTTGACGCAATTATAAATCTCACTAAGTCTCTATAACGGAGAATCAACGTTTCAGATCTACTCGCTGCAATAAACTGGTTGAAATCATCTGAGCCGTTGGTATTGGATGCTCTAAACGAACTGTTGATAGATTTTTTTGTATCAAATTTGGCATCTGAGTACTGAATTGCAACATAAGCGTCTTCATTTTCTTGGATAAATAGACTTCGTAATGCTCCTCTTCCTTTGGTTGGACCCAATTCTTCACTCGCCAAATGTTCTATGCCATCTGAATAGAACCATTCGATGGCGTCAGTCAAAGAGCTTTTTCCTGCCCCGTTCTCACCGAATATTAAGACTGAATGTCCATCTAGGTTTAATGGCGGACAGTATTTAATGCCTCTGATACCGCTAATCTCGATTGATTTAATTGTTACCATCATTCTGACCCATCTCGCCAATTTCTTCTTGAAGCAGTTCTTCCAACGAATTCTGGATGTTAGTATCGGTGAGTTTTCCTTCTCTATGCAAGAAGATCAACTTATTAGCGATCTTTTCATCTACTCCATCAATATTCAGAATTTCATCGAAAAATTTGTCAATGACTTCTTTGCCGCTTTGAGTTGTATCACTCATTGTGTGAACCTCCAAGCTGAGCACATTATTCAAAGTATGACCAGTTAATTAAGAGATCGGCTTTTACTATTTTATGCAATATCTCATATCCGGACTTATTATTACAGATGGGGTACACACCATATTTTTCAACAAAGTCCAGAATAAAATAGCTTTCAAGGTCTTCTATCCGATGATCCCATATTTTACGTAGCATTTCGAAATTGATATATGTGAAAAACAATTTTTCAACCCTCCGATAATTCACTAATCCCAGATTATTACTTTTTCCCTCAAAATGCCCAGTAAGTCGGCTTCCTATGCTGTTTGTTTTCTTCTCGCTCATTCCGATATATAATAGCCGCGATCTCTTGAACGGATATTGAATTTTTAGGTGCTCGGTGAAGATAAAATATAATCCTGTTAGTCCCCATAAGGGTTTTATATTTTGTGTCTCAAATCTCTTTGGGCTATCAAAGAATAGCTTGAGTTCTGTCGATTCCTCTTTCATTGTCGTTATCCTATTGGATAGTGTCAGGTCAGCATGTAGTAGAACGTATAATCCAACCCATGATTAGTTGTAATTATTAATTCATATCCATATGTCACAAGCTTACTACTCCTAATAGTAATTATCAATCATTAAATTGTACTGAACGCATGAACCTGTATGATAAAGGCCAAAGACTATCGTTAGCATAGCTACTAAGAATTAATGCCCAACGCTTCGGCCATCCGTGCAGACCATACCCCCCAGCATTCCTGTGAAGATTGAACTGCTAGGATTAACAAAGAAGTTCATGAAGTGGTGATCTCAGGTACTAATCCGCTTTCATTACACGTCAAGATAAGGTGGTTGAAAGACACTGATAGATTTATAACCTCATCGCTAACACGGAGTCTATTGTTTGTCTTATCATTGACATGCTTGCGGATACGATATACTCTTCTAACTGCAGACATTACTAAGTGATAGTCGTTAGTATCAATTGATCAAATTGGGGCGAGGTTGACTATGGCACAGTGAATTAAAGCGTTTAAGTATCACACGATTATAATGCAGTTCAGCTATAACGAATGAGATGATCAGATCATTCTTAAAGAAAAAGAAAGCAAAATTGATTACGGTAACTTCTAAGTAATACATGCCACCGACACTCAACCGAGATTGATCCGTAGTTTGCTTTAGAGGAGGTACAAAATGGCAATGGAATTTGCAGAATTAGACAACAAAACGCGGCAACATATGCTCGATGAATTTGAAAAAGAACAATCCGGGGGTATTCCCTATAAACCAAAGGCCCTTTCCAAGGTGGGGCATACCAGTTTCCCAAGGCTAGTACGTGAAGCAATTCAGACTGGAAATGAAGAGACATTGATTCGATCACTATCCGATCCAACATACTGGAATCCGACTGAAACCTACATTCGGGACGGGGTCGAATATCAGCGACGCGTCAACGTTTCACAAGCAGCCGAACGTCTCGGTTTGACAGAATTTAACACGTGGTATGTTCGCGGCTTGGCTAAACGGCTCATCGATGAGGGTGTCACTCAGTGCCAAGTATATCGTGGCGCAAGGCCTAAATGGGAACCATCAGAGTGCGCTGCTCATGAAGGGAGGATACTACCTGTTGAAACTATTTATCGCGGGCATCGTGCCAAATATTGGCCAGAGCCAGGAAACCCAGCAGCCATGTCCATCCCATTTGGACCAGGATGTCATCATACAATTAGACGCGTACAAGACAAGCAGATGATGATGTACAAAGATCATCTCGCCGCCTGTAATGCTGCAGTGGATCGGCGAAGTGTCCTACCCAAATACAACACTGAGAAACGTGACACAAAATACGCTAATAGTACTTGACACTACGTGCTATTACGCAATCTGTCTGCTTGGTGAGAAGATATCCTTGAACCTAAGATTATAATGATATCTACAAAACAACAACTACCTGAATATAAATGACCATTCTTCGTTTAAATGCCTCATCTCAAAGACCACGAGGTCTTTATTATAACCAGTTAGGATTTTGGTTCTTGAAGAATTAAGTTATCAAATGACCAAAATCTATATCTATGGTCGGGGTGAGTGGATTCGAACCACCGACTTCATGGTCCCAAACCATGCGCGCTACCACTGCGCTACACCCCGCAGGACAAAAGTATAGATTGGGTAAAATATGGAGTCAAGAAATAGGCCGAACCGGCCGGGCGATTACCGGCAGTTCGGACAGAGGTCAAAGAATCCGGGCTCGAGCTTCCACTTCTTGCGGATATACTCAAGCTGGGCCTCGGGCGCCCATTCGATGCCGCACTTCGAGCACTTCTTAAGTTTGAACGACACCTTCCAGTTGTAGATATGTCGGACGCCGTTCTTCTCCTCCATCTTCACCGCACCGGTGGGGCAAACGTAATAGCAGGAGCCGCAGCCGATACAAGCCTTGGCTTTCTCGAGGAAGGGCGGCATGGGCTCCTTGGATATGCCGCGATTGACCAGGCTGATAGCGCTCACGCCCACCACCTGCTCGCAGGCCCGCACGCACAGCCCGCAGACGATGCAGTCGTGCTTCTCCCAGTATTCCTCCCTGAACGAAGGCTTCTGCACACCATATTCGGCGGCCAGCTCTTTGATTACCTTGTTTTCGCTGCACCTGGCCAGCAGCAGGTTCAGCAGCATCTTGCGGTTGCGCACGATGCGCGGTGAATCGGTCTGAACTACCAATCCCTCCTCCACCGGATAGAGGCAGGAGGTGACGATGCGCGTCCTGTTCCCGCGTGTGACCTCGACGATACACAGCCGGCACGCCCCGAAGGGCTCGATGGCCTCGTGATCGCAGAGCGTGGGTATCCTGATGCCGTGGTTCCGGGCAACCTGCAACACCATGCTGCCCTTCTCGGCAGTATATTTGTTACCGTTGATGGTCAGGTTCACCAGTTCACTCAATGCTCACAGCTCCCATCTTGCAGATATCATAACAGGTGCGGCACTTGATGCATTTGGATTGGTCCAGCACAACCGGCTTCTGCTTGCCCATAAAGGTGATGGCCTGCGTGGGGCAGGTCTTGACGCACCTGGCGCAGCCCGGGCATTTCTCATTGATGATGTTGAATTTTATCAGCGCTTTGCATATGCCGGCAGGGCATTTTTTATCCTTGATGTGCGCCTCGTACTCATCCTTGAAATACTGGATGGTGGTGAGCACCGGATTGGGGGCGGAGCTGCCCAGCGCGCACAGGGCGCTGTCCTTGAGGTGGGCCGCCAGCTCGGTCAAAAGCTCAAGGTCGCTCAACTGTCCCTTGCCCTCGGTGATATCGGTCAGTATCTGGCGCATCCTCTTGACGCCCTCACGGCAGGGCACGCATTTCCCGCAGGACTCCTCCTCGAGGAAGGTGAGGAAGTAGCGCGCCGTATCCACCATGCAGTTGTCCTCGTCCATCACGATCATGCCGCCCGATCCCATCATCGAGCCGGCCTTCAACAGCGAATCGAAGTCCACCGGTGAATCGAGCAGTTTCTCGGGGAGACATCCACCCGAGGGGCCACCCGTCTGCACGGCCTTGAATTTCTTGCCGCCGCGTATGCCGCCGCCGATGTCGAAGATGATGTCCCTGAGCTTGATGCCCATGGGTACTTCCACCAGGCCGGTATTGTTCACCTTTCCCGTCAGCGAGAATATCTTGGTTCCGCTGTTGCCGGAAGCGCCTATCTTGCTGAACCACGCAGCCCCATTATTTATAATCAGCGGTATGTTGGCCCAGGTCTCCACGTTGTTCAGGCAGCTCGGACTGTCCCACAGCCCCTTCTCTACGGTGTGTATATATTTGGCCCTGGGCTCGCCGGTCTTTCCTTCCAGGGATGCCATCAACGCGGTCGATTCTCCGCAGACGAATGCGCCGCCGCCCCGGTTGACCCGCACGCTGAAATCGAATCCCGATCCCAGAATATTTTTGCCGATCAGTCCGAGCTTCTCAGCCTGCTCGATGGCCAGGGTGATGTTCTTGAGCGCGAGGGGATACTCGTTGCGCACGTAGATATAGCCCTGGTGAGAGCCGATGGCGAAGGCGCCGATCACCAGCCCTTCCAGCACGCTGTGTGGATTGCCGGTCAGCAGGCCTTCGTTGGCATAGGCGCCCGGATCGCCCTCGTCGGCGTTGACGATGACATATTTAACGTCGCCGTGGGCTTTGCGGCAGGTCTCCCACTTGGTCCCGGTGGGGAATCCACCACCGCCGCGGCCCCTCAGCCCGGATTCTTTGACTATGTTTATGATGGCATCGGGCTGCAGCTCGAATAAAGCTTTGGAGAGGGCGGAGTATCCGCCGATGGCGATATAGTCTTCGATGCTGGTTGGATCGATCCTGGTGTTATTGCCCAGCACGATTCGCTGCTGATCGGTATAAAACGCTATATCGTTCTGCCGTGCTACGGCTTTCGCGCCGGCATCCTGTTTGAAAAGCAGCCGTTCGATGGGCGCCTTTTTCTGTATGGTGTTATCAAGTATCTCGGGAACGTCCGAGACCTGGATCCTCTGGTAGAACACATTGCCGGGCTCGACGATGGCGATGGGACCGCGCTCGCAGAAGCCGTGGCAGCCCGTGATCTTGAATTCCACCCGGTCCGCCAGACCGCGCTTCTCGATATCCGCCTTAAAGGCCTCGGCCACGGGATTGCTGCCGTAGGGCCTGCAGGCCGTGCCGTTGCAGAGCGAGATGCGGCACTTGTCCGTGTCCATCTCCTTTACCAGCTCCTTCTGTAAAGCAGCCAGCGCTTTGGCGGTCTTTAACTTACTTGCCATCTACACTATTCTTTGAATTTACTTAACATGGGCTCGACCTTGTCATTGGTCATATGCCCGAAGAACTCGTCATCGATCTTGACAACAGGACCGGTTGCGCAGCAGCCCATGCAGTTCACGGTCTCAAGAGTAAATTTGCGGTCGGGCGTGGTCTGGCCGCGCTGTACGCCGAGCTGGCGCTCCAGCGATTCCAGTATCAGGTCGGCGCCGCGCACATGGCAGGCTGTTCCCTGACAGACATTGCAGATGTGCTTGCCCCTTTCCTTAAGGCTAAAAGCCCGGAAGAAGGTCGCCATGCTGTAAACATGGCTCTGCGGTATATCCAGCTTCTTGCTCAACTTGTCCAGCGCCGTGCGCGGAAGGTAGTTGTACTCCGCCTGGATATCCTGAAGAATGGATACCAGCTGGCTGCTGTCGTTGCCGTATGCCTTGATAATCGCGGCTACTTTATCTTTCATTTTATTTTCTTCAAACCCGCAAGATACCTGACCTTGTTATACTCCTCGACTACCCTGAACTGTATCTCGGCCGTGTGTTCCCTGGTCAGGTGGCGATAGCGGCCCTGCATCTTCAGGTAATCTTCCACCGGCCTCAGATGGGGCAGGTCGATGTTCAACTTGTACTGGCCGTTCTCTATCTCGTACATGGGGAAGATGCCCGTCTCCACCGCCAGCCGTCCGACTTTAATAGTCTGCCTGGAGGGACAGCGCCAGCCGGTGGGACAGACGGACAGGATGTGGATATAGGACGGACCCTTGATCTTAACCGCCTTCTCCACCTTAGCCATTATGTCAAACGGATAGCTGGAGCATGATGTCGCTACATAGGGTATATTGTGGGCCGCGGCTATGGCCGGCATGTTCTTCTTCCAGGTATGTTGCCCCATGCTCTTTTTGCCTGCGGGCTCCGTGGTAGTCGAAGCGCCGAATGGGGTCTCGCTGGAGCGCTGTATGCCGGTATTCATATAAGCTTCGTTGTCGTAGCAGACATAGAGGAAATCATGTCCCCTTTCCAGCGCGCCCGACAGCGATTGCAGTCCGATATCCGCCGTGCCGCCGTCCCCGCCCATGGCCACTACCTTTACTTCCTTGGTGTACCCGTGCTTGCGTTTGAGCGCTTTAATGCCGGACTCGATGCCCGAGGCCACGGCCGAGGCGTTCTCAAAAAGGGTATGGATCCAGGGAACCTCCCACGCTGATTCAGGCAGCGGAGACGAGATGATCTCCATGCAGCCCGTGGCATTGGAGATGATGGTGTTGCGGCCGAGCGCTTTGCACACGTAACGCACGGCCAGCACCTCACCACAGCCCGAGCAGGCCCGGTGGCCGGAGGCGATATACTCGCCTTTGGTAACCAGCTTGGGGACATAAATGCTGAGAGTTTCCACTATTCTCTCACTCCGTACATGTACGTTTCATCCGCGCGTCCGCTTTTTATACGCTCCAATCCTATCTCAAATATCTTTTCAAAATCCGCAGGAGAAACATCGCGTCCCCCCAGGCCGCCGACTATGCTGGCGATCCTGGGCCTTTTCTCCACCGAGTAGAGGGCGTCCCTGATCTCCGAGCAGATGGGCGCCGGACCCCCCAGCGATATGGCTCGATCGAAGACGATAACGTTGCTTGCTCCGGACAGGGCCTCCAGCATATCTTCATGGGGGAAGGGACGCCACAGGCGGACCCTGACCAGCCCGACCTTCTTGCCTTCACTCTGCATCTTATCGACAGTGTCCATGGCGTTTTCGCTGTAGCCACCCGCCAGCACCAGCAGGGTTTCAGCTTTGTCCGCCTTATACTTCTCGATCGGCTTATAATATCGCCCGGTCAGATCGCCGTACTTTTTCCACGCTTCCAGTATCACCTTCTTTGATTCACGCACCGCCGTGTCCAGCGCCTTTCTGGTCTCTGTATACATATTGGGCGCAGCGAAGCAGCCCAGTGTCACAGGATTATCGGGGTCAAGCACGTATTTATGTTTGTAGGGAGGCAGGAATTCATCCACGGCCTTACGGTCGAGCAGCTCGACGGACTCGATCACATGTGAGACATGGAAGCCGTCGATATTTATCATGGTGGGCAGCAGGACGTCCGGGTGCTCTGCGATATAGAAGCCGCATATCACCTGGTCGAAGGCCTGCTGGCCGTTTTCAACAAAGATCTGTATCCAGCCACCGTCCCTGGTAACCATGGCATCTGACTGATCGCCCCACACGTTCAGTGGTCCGGAGAGGGCGCGGTTGGCCACTGCCATAACAATGGGCAGGCGCATCGAGGCCGCCACCAGCAGCACTTCGTGCATGAGGATGAGACCCTGTCCGGCGGTTGCGGTGAATGTCCTGGCCCCCACAGCGCTGGAGCCCAGGCACGCGCTCATGGCGGAGTGCTCCGACTCCACAGGTATATATTCGGCATCCAGATCACCGTTGGCCACCATCTCGGCCAGGCCTTCCACAATGTGAGTTTGGGGAGTTATGGGATATGCGGCAATCACATCGGTGTTGGCCAGTTTAACAGCCTCGGCGATGGCCAGAGATGATTCGATACCGATGCGTTTCGATGCCATTATTATGATCCCTCAACCATTTTAATAGCCCTGGTCCAGCATTCCTGCGCGCAGATGCCACAGCCTTTGCAGAAGAAGGGATTGGAGCGGAAATAGCCGTCGCTCTGCTGGCTGATACAGGCCTCGGGGCAATAAATCGAACAAATGCCGCATTTGATGCAGACGGCATCATTCCACTCGGGATGCTCCGATTTCCAATCTCCGGTGCAGAATCGCTTGGTGTTTCCCACATCTGTGACGGCGCATCCCACCAGCAGCTCGTTCCATTTGGGCAACTTCTCGGCCTGGAAACTTTTTTGCTTTTTAGGACCGGTGGTCGTTATCTTATCGAGTACCGTCTCTTTAAAAGCACGATTGCATGCTTCAAAGTTGGCCTTGGAGCGTGCGCCGAACTTCTCAGCCAACGGCTCAGTCAGCGATTCCATGTTTATGATGCCGGTGGCCCTGATCAGGGCACCCAGCATGGTGGTATTGACTATATTCACTCCCAGCAGTTCCCTGGCAATGGCTGATGCGTTGACCACCGCCAGCTTCCAATCACCGCTGAACTCCTGCTTGAGGTCATCCACGGTGCGTGTGCTGTTGACGATCAACGCCCCGCCGGGTTTCAATCCGTCCACCACATTTATAAGAGTCACCAGCCCGGGATCGAGCACGATCACGATGTCCGGCTTCACCACACCGGAACGGATGCGGATGGGCATGTCCTGGCTGATGCGGTTGAAGGCCAGCACGGGCGCCCCACGCCTCTCAGGGCCGAAGCTGGGAAAGGCCTGGGCATATTTTCCCTCGCGCATGGCGGCCAGCGCCGTCAGTTCGGCGGACGTGACCGCTCCCTGGCCTCCGCGGCCATGCCAGCGAATTTCGATAGTTGTACCCTTTTCCATATCTAAGCTTTAATAGACCTGGGTTCGATGCGCCCCTGGAGGGACTTGAACCCTCGCACCCGGCTCCGGAGGCCGGTGCTCTATCCCCTGAGCTACAGGGGCACAGAAGTCATTTATTCAGACATCTCACATTTCCGGATATACGACAGGTTGTTAAGTATATCAAGTTTATTTTTTATTTGGCAAATCAAGCGCCGGGCTTATTTAAAAATTAGGCAGCATGATGAGAAAATAGATGACCAGGATGACCAGTCCTATGGGTACGCCGATGACGGCCCATTGTTTCATGCTGATCTTTAGCCTGCCCGCAGCCACTATATTTGGTATATTACCGGGTATCAGCATTCCTCCCGCTATCAGAAGCCCCATGATTATGGCCGTTATCTGGGGCAGCGCCATATCGGGACCTATCTCCATGGCCGTGAGCGTCGCATTGTCCAGTATGGCCGATACCATGTTGATCCAGTAAAGGGCGGATGCAGGCACGTGCACCACGTACCAGACTATGATTGGCTTCATGCCCTCGCCCAGCAGTATCAGAGCAGCCACGAAGAAATACACGCGTACCGCCCTCAGGATCACAGTCTTCAGAGACTCGGAGTACTCCACAGCCCTGACTGTGTCAGCCAGTTTTATACGTCTTCCCACGTAAAACATGCCGAAAAGGGCGATGACAATGACGCCGGGTACGATATAGAGGCCGAACACCTGTAGAGGGAACAAGAAGCCGGCATGGTACGGCGCGCCCGATAGCTTCGAAACAAGTATGGTGGAAAGCGGCTCTCCCACCGGTGTCAGCACCGCGCCCAGCCCCATGGCGAAACATGCCACCACGGCGAACTTGATCTTCTCCTTTTTATCCAGCGGTATGGCTGCAATAATCTCCGAGAGCAATACCGCGGTAACGATGATCGAGACCACGCTGCACAGCAGGCCGCACACCAGTATCATAAGAAAGGCGAACCACCGCCATCCCATCCTTGAAGCAATGGACAGCACTCCCCTGCAGAAAGCCTTGTTGAAGAAATGTATCAGCAGGCCGAATACCAGCACCACCTGGAAGATGCCGATAGGCACGCCGCTGATTACAACCGGCGCTTTGAGCGCCTCGATCACCAGTTCCTGGCTCCACAACCCCGATATGGTCACGGCGAAGACACCCATGACCAGGAAGAAGATCTCGAGGTTTTCCTCGACCCTCTTGACGACAAAGGGGAGTATCAGTACCGCCAGGATAACCAGGGACAGCCCCACGGTTACAGCTATTACCGGCTGGTCAGGCACATGCGCAGCAAAGAAGAAACTGTTCATTTATCAGTTCGAGAATATGCCCGGTGGGCAGTATCAGGGACATATATCAGCTCAGCACAATATAAATCAGGAATCTACTTCGCAAGTCGTTGTCTTGACCAGCAGCACGGGGATGTCGGTGGCCCGGAGTATCTTCTCCGCCACACTACCCCAGAATAGTTTTGATATTCCGGAGCGGCCGTGAGTAGCCATGATGATCAGGTCAATACCATTATTTACAGCGTAAAGGACGAGCCTGTCCGCCGGCTTGCCGCTCAATATCACGGTATCGGTTTTTATCCCGGCCTTGCTCAGCCGTTCGGATACCTGATTAAGATATTTAGTTGCTTCATTTTTGCCCTCGGCATCGATCTGTTTGATCTCGTCATCACTTATCGCGATCTGGCCCCTGGTGGGTATTTCCAACGGCTCGATTACCGTCACCAACTCCACCTTGGTTGCCGATTTTTTAGCGATCGTCTCGATATGAGGGATCACGCATTCTGCAATCTGCGAGCCATCCAGCGGCACCATTATTTTCTTGTACATTGCCATACCTCCTCAGCAACGGTTTCCCCTCAACGGTAGACCGGACTGAAATGATATCATCAGGGAATATACTATTTCAATCTCTGATTGCGGGCTTTCATACCGACGGTCCGTTCAAACGACAATGGGACGATAGCAGTTTTTCCGTCATATCCGGGAATGATATAATAGACGCACAGCGGAGAGGTGACCGAGTGGCTGATGGTGCCGCTCTCGAAAAGCGGTGGGCGAGAGCCTCGTGGGTTCGAATCCCACCCTCTCCGCCATTTTTTGTTATATGGAGAGGTGCTGGAGTGGCCTAACAGGCGCGCCTGGAAAGCGCGTGTAGCTTCACCGCTACCATGGGTTCGAATCCCATCCTCTCCGCCATATTC
>DAOUFR010000022.1:0-7543 GCA_034429715.1 Dehalococcoidia bacterium | reverse complement strand
AGCGGTTTGCCCACCAGGTTGCTGCGGCCGCAGATGACCACATGCTTTCCCGCGGGATCGTGGCCGCTGCGCATCAGCAGCTGCTGTATGCCGTAGGGTGTGCAGGGCAGGAAGCAGGGTTCGCCGCGCAGCAGCCTGCCCAGGTTGACCGGGTGGAAGCCGTCCACGTCCTTTTCCGGCGAAATATGATACAGCACCTTCTCCGTATCGATATGCGGGGGCAGCGGCACCTGCACCAGTATTCCGTCCACCTTTTTGTCGCCGTTAAGCCTGTCCAGCAGCTCGATCAGCTTCTGCTCGGAGGTGTCGGCGGGCAGGTGGGTAGTGTTCTCTTCGATGCCGACCTCGGCCGAGCCCTTCTCCTTGGACCTGATGTATGAAACGGAGGCCGGGTCGTCGCCTACCAGTATCACCTCGAGGCGCGGCACAACGCCGCGCGCGGCCAGTGCGGCCGCGCGTGCCTTGAGTTCACCCCGGATGGAGGCCGAGACCTCCAGCCCGCTGATCAGCACGGCTATCATGTTCTATTTACGCTCCCTCTCGCGAAGCATAATTATACAGATTATGTATGTACGGGACAAAATACAGTGAATGGATTAAAGCCCGGCCCTGCTAAAAATGTCATTGCGAGCCCGACTATTCGGCACTATCAGTTAATAATAGAATTTGACAGACTATTAAGTAATATATTATTATTCTGAATAATCAGAAAAATCAGTTTTCGTTCTGTATAATTACTGAATGGAGGGAATTGTATGGCGAATAAAAAACAAAAAGCCGACAGTTGCTGTTCGTCACCGGACGATCTGGTCGATCTTTGCAAGGTCGAAGCGATAGTCAGTGTTGACGAGCGGGGGCAGATGGTATTGCCCAAGGAAGTCCGGGAGAAGGCGGGTATCCGGGCGGGAGACAAGCTGGCCATAATAAGTAGTAAAAACCAGGGGGCGCCCTGCTGCCTGGTCCTGTTTAAAGCCGATGCTATGGCAGATATGGTCAAGAGCATGCTGGGCCCGTTGCTGGGCGAAATTAAGAAATAGTAAGGAGTAGTTTAATGAAGAAAGAAGATATTAAAGAGACTGTAAGGGAACACTATACTGAAATGGCAAAGAGCTTGTATTCCTCTACCGGACCGGTAAAGGAAGCGGGGTCCTGTTGCGGGCCGGCCCCCGCCGCAAGCAGTAAGGCGCCTTCCTTTATCGAAACGCTTAAGCAAGAAAGGTCCTGTTGCGGGCCGGCGCCTGCCACAAGCAATGACGTGTCTTCCGTTATCAAGTCATTCAGCAAGGCGGCGGGCTATACTGAAAAAGACCTGGAATCTGTGCCTGAAGGCGCCAACCTGGGACTTGGCTGCGGCAATCCCGTAGCGCTGGCCTCATTGAAAGAAGGCGAGACGGTGCTGGACCTCGGCTCAGGCGGAGGCTTCGACTGTTTCCTGGCTGCCCAGAGAGTGGGGAAAACCGGCAAAGTTATCGGTGTTGATATGACGCCGGAGATGCTCCACAGCGCCAGGAAAAATGCCGCCAGGGGCGAGTTCGGTAATGTTGAGTTCAGGCTGGGCGAGATCGAAAACCTCCCCGTTGCTGATACATCCGTAGACGTGATCATCTCCAACTGCGTGATCAATCTTTCCCCCGATAAAGAGAGGGTATTCCAGGAGGCTTTTCGCGTACTGAAGCCCGGCGGGCGCCTGATGGTATCCGATATGGTACTGCTGGGCAAACTGCCCGACAAACTGATGGAGTCCGCCGCCGCCTACTCGTTTTGCATAGGTGGAGCATCGCTCAAAAACGATTACCTGGGTATGATGGAAAAAGCCGGTTTTCACGACGTTAAAATAGTCGGGGAATTGTCCCTACCCGACCTCGTTCCCGATCATCCCGAGGTGCAGGGCTTCATCAAGGAATCCGGCTTAGATAAAGGAACAATAATAAAATACGCAGACATGGTCAAGAGTATTAAGGTCCAGGCCATAAAACCAGCATAGTTCATCGTTGGAAAAGAATTGCGGTGGGGCTGAATTGAGCAGAGCGTGCCATGGATTGAGCGACCGGCTGTCCCTACTTTTTGCTGATGATTTCTTTCACCAGCTCAGCGGCTTCCGGTACAGCCTTCTCCACATCGGCGGATAGACTCTGCGAGAACTCGTAAACGGGAGGTATCTCCACCGCTACGATATCGATTTTTTCCGGCAGCTTGAGCTTCATGGTGGCGCCGAGATGCAGCGCGGTGGGAAGGTCCGTGTCATGGGGTGAGATGGTGTGCTTGCTGGGCTTGAAATTGTCCAATCCCAGGCGGTAGACGTTGCCGGTCTTACCGTCCACGGTCATAATGGCGTCAACGATGACCACCCGGTCGTAGCCGACCACGTAGTCGAGCAGGGCGAATCCCGAGGCGTCCACGCATTCGAATGTGATGTCGCCGGGGGGAGGGTCGGTCTGCAGGGCTTCGACCACATGGAAGCCCACGCCGTCGTCGCCCAGTATGGGATTGCCGATGCCCAGCACCAGGATCTTCATGCGGCGGCTTGCTGCGCGGGCTCTGCGGCCGGGGCGGCCGGCATCTTGCCGCTGAAATAGGGATTCAGCAGCTTGCGCGGCGAGACGATGTTGCCGTCCAGGGCGGCCTGTTTGAAATCGAATCCCAGGGCCACGGCGATCATCTGCGGCAATGCCAGTACCGGCAGGTTGAAGCGCGTCTTGAATTTGCTGTTGACCGCCGGCTGGTAGACATCCAGCGCAGTGAAGCAGAGCGGGCAGGTGGTGGAAACAATAGCCTGCGCGCCGTTGTCATCGGCGTTTTGCAGCAGGCGGTGTATCAGGTCCAGCGCCATGTCGGTCTGGGAGATGACCAGCGAGCTTCCGCAGCACCTGGCCTTGAGCGGATAATTGACCGGCTCCGCTCCCAGGGCTTTGGACATCCGGTCCAGCCAGTCCGGATACTCGCGGTCGTCGTAGCCGTACTCTGGCCTCACCTGCTGGCAGCCGTGGTAGCAGGCCACCTTGAGGCCGGTCAGTGGGCGTTTTACCTTTGAAGCCAGCGTCTCCAGCCCGACGTCGTTGTAAAGCACTTCCACGATGTGGCGGACTTTGACCGTGCCGTTATAGTTCATTCCCACTGTGGTCAATGCTTCATGCACCTGCCAGGCCAGCTTGTGATCTTCCTTCATCAGTTCGTTGGCCTCGTGTAATATGGTGTAGCAGGAGCTGCAGGGGGTCACCAGGTCCAGGCCGGTTTTCTCGGCCTGCGCCAGCACGCGCGCCGTTATGGCCATGGCCTTGACCTTGTCGACGCCGCTGAAAGGAGACGAGCCGCAGCAGGTCCAGTCCTTGAGCTCCACCAGCTCGATATCCAGCGTTTTTTCGATGGTGTGTATCGCCTTCTCCACCGGGGCGCCGGTGGCTTCCATGGAGCAGCCCGGGTAATAAGCGTAATATCTCACCTGTAACCTCCCGTCGCTATGTTGCGGAACATGCGGTTGAGCTCGTGCCTGCCCGCTACCGCCTTGGGCAGCAGCGGCATGCGCTTGTGTGTCAGCAAATTGAAGGCCATGGGCAGCATCTTGAGCGCGGCGAAGGGATTGGTCTTGAGGAAGTATTCCAGCATAAAGCCGAACTCGTAGATGCGCCCGTTCTGTTCGATCGAGCGGGCGAAGGAGCGGTACATGGTGGTCGTCTTGGTTGGCGGTTTATAGTTTTCTTTAAGCGCTATGGCCTCCAGCCCGTGCATGATGTTGGCGGGCTTAATGTCGCGCGGGCAGCGGGCTGTGCAGAGATAGCACGATACGCAGTACCAGATGGAGTTGCTGTTGAGGACTTCGTCCTTCATGCCGGCGCGTATCATGGCGATGATCTTACGGGGCGGGTACTCCCAGTGTTCCGCGGTGGTGCAGGAGCCGCTGCACACCCCGCACTGGATGCACTCGTTGATCTTGCCGCAGGCCGGTATGGAGGCGACTTCGTCCAGAAAGTCCGGTTTCAACTTCGTTTCCATATCCCTGTCACTCCTATACTAAAATGCCCTCGAGCTCGGCGTTGATCTGCTGGTTGGTGAAGTGCCTGTGCGTAATGGCCGCGCTGGGGCAGGCCGCCACGCAGGTGCCGCAGCCCTTGCACAGCGCTTCGTTGATGCGCGAGACCTTGTCCTTTTCGATGAATGAGATGGCGTTGTAGGGGCAGAGCAGGTTGCAGATCCTGCAGCCCGAGCATTTGGCCTCGTCGATGAAGGCGGTATCGGCCTCGATCTCCACCTTGCCCTTGCTGATAAGGGCCAGCACCCTGGCCGCCGCCGCCGACGCCTGGGCCACCGTGTCCGGTATGTCCTTGGGGCCCTGGCAGCAGCCCGCGATGAATATGCCGTCGGTCATGGTGGCCACCGGGTCCAGTTTGGGGTGCTTCTCGATAAAGAAGTGGTCCTTGCCGAGGGAGATATTGAAGGTGTGGGCAACATCCTGCGCATCCTCGTGCGCCTCGAGGCCGGTGCACAGCACCACCATCTCCACGGGCAGGCGGCGCTGTTTGCCCACCAGCGTATCCTCGAACTGGACGATCAGCTTGCCCTTCTCCTCCGGGATCTGCGCTACGTCCGTGACCTCTCCCGGGCGTCCGCGGAAGAACACCGTGCCCTCCTTTTGGACGCGGTTATAGAACTCCTCGTACCCCTTGCCGAAGCTGCGGATATCGATGTAAAACTCGTAGACCTCGGCGCCGTGCACGTGCTCCTTGAGCAGATGTGCGAACTTCATGGCGTACATGCAGCAGACGCGTGAGCAGTAGGTGTGATATTTCTCATCGCGGCTGCCCACGCAGTGTATCAGGGCGATGCTTTTGGGCTCCTGCCCGTTCTTGAGCAGTATATGTCCCGCTGTGGGGCCGGCCGAGTTAACCATGCGCTCGAATTCAAGGCTGGTGATGACGTTGTCCAGCCGGCCATAGCCGTATTCCTTGACCGGTGTGGGGTCGAATTGCTGGTAGCCGGTGGTTAATATGATATTGCCGACCTCGATATCCAGTATCTGGTCTTCCTGCTGGAAATCGACGGCGTTCCTCTCGCAGAATTTCTCGCAGGCGCGGCATTTGCCCTTGAGGAAATAGGTGCAGTGCTCCCGGTCGATCACGGTAACGTTGGGCACGGCCTGGGCGAAGGGTGTATAGATGGCCTTGCGCTTGGACAGCCGCTCGTCGAACTCGCTGTCCACCTTTATCGGGCACTTGGTCATGCAGGTGCCGCAGCCGTTGCATTTTGTATCGTCCACGTAGCGCGCCTTTTTGCGTATCTTGATGCGGAAGTTGCCCACGTAGCCTGAGACGTAGTCCACCTCGCTGTAGGTGAGCAGTTCGATGTTGGGGTGCGCCCCCACCATGCTCATCTTGGGCGTGAGAATGCAGGCCGAACAGTCCAGCGTGGGGAAGGTCTTGTCCAGCTGCATCATGTGTCCGCCGATGCTGGGCTCACGTTCCACCAGGTAGACCTTATGTCCCGAGTTGGCGATCTCCAGCGCCGCCTGAATGCCGGCGATGCCGCCTCCCACGACCATTGTATCGGGGTGGACGGGCACCTCCTTGGTTTCCAGCGGCTGGTGGTAGAACACGCGCCGCACGGCTGCGCTGACCAGCGCCTTGGCCTTATCCGTGGCCTCCTGGCCGGCCTCGGTCACCCAGGAGCAGTGCTCGCGTATATTGGCCATCTCGAAATAGTAAGGATTGAGGCCTGCTTCCTGCACCGCGCGCCTGAAGGTGGGCTCGTGCATCTGCGGGGAGCAGGAGGCGACCACCACGCGGTTGACGCCCAGCTCCTTGATATCGTTCTTGATCAGGTCCTGCCCGGGATCGGAGCACATGAATTTGTAGTCGCGCGCGACGACCACGGCGGGCAGGGTTTTGGCGAACTCCGCTACCTTTTCAACGTCCACCGTGCCGGCGATGTTGCTGCCGCAATGGCATATATAGACACCTATCTTTGGCTCCATCATGACCTCCTTGGCAGGATCGATTCGCAGTTCTCCATACGGATGATATGCCTCAACTGTAAAGGCTCACGGATTTCTGCCGAATTATAACACCGTATATGGCAACTAACAAGCATCGTGATTGCCGTATCGGGGCATGTTTATCGGAGATAGCGGTCTGTGATAAAATTATGCGTTTTCCGGGAGATATTGAAGTGAAGATACTTGTCACCAACGACGATGGAGTCAATGCCGACGGGCTGTGGACGCTGGTCGACTGGCTGAAGGACGCGGGCGAGGTGACGGTGGTCGCGCCCGACCGTGAGCAGAGCGGCGTGGGCACCTCCATCACCTTTCACCATCCCATACGCATCACGCGCGTGCATGAGAAGATACACGGCATCGAGACGCACTCGGTGGAGGGCACGCCGGCCGACTGCGTTATCATGGCCATCAAGGTGGTTATGAAGGAGGGCATCGACCTGGTGGTGTCCGGCATCAACCAGGGCCCCAACTGCGGCTACGACGTATTCCTGTCGGGTACGGTGGGCGCCGCGCTGCAGGGCTTCTTCTACTCCATACCCTCGGTCGCCGTCTCCGTGAACGGCTTCGCGCAGCCCAAATTCGAGACCGGCGCGCGCGTGGCGCGGGCCGTAGCGGACTATGTCAAAGAGAAAAACATCAAGGGCAAGATGCTGCTCAACGTGAACGTGCCCGACCTGGATTTGCGCGACATACCCGGGATGGATGTGACCAAGCTGGGGGAGAAGATCTACTCAGCCGGCATCGAGACGGGCTACGACGGGCGGCATGAGTATTACTGGATACAGCACAGGGCGACGGACATGGAGGACGTCAGCGGAACGGACCTCTGGGCGCTCAAGCACCGCCGCATATCTGTCACGCCGCTGCGCTTCAACCGCAGCGAGTACAGCACGGAGTTTGTACACGAGATGGTGCCGGTCTTATGCCGGCGCCTGCTGGGTAAAAAATAGTCATCAAGGAGGAATCGATGTCAGAAGTTGTAATAGTGAGCGCGGTCAGGACGGCCATCGGCGGGTTCGGCAGAGGCCTTAAGGAGCAGACTGCGACTAAATTGGGCTCGATAGTGATTAAAGACGTCCTGAAACGGGCCGGCCTCAGGCCGAAGTCGGGGTCCAAACTGCTGGGATACGGCCCGGCTGCGCTGGCGGGTGAAGGACTGAGCGAGCTTGAGAAGAAATACTACGACTGGCCGGAGAACCTGAAAGAGGTGCAGGTGGACGAGGTTGTGATGGGCAACGTGCTGCAGGCCGCGCAGGGACAGAATCCCGGCAGGCAGGCCATGATCTATGCCGGATTGCCCGTGGAGACGCCCGCTTTCACCGTCAACAAGATCTGCGGCTCGGGACTGAAGGCTGTTATCGCCGGCGCCCAGGCCATTATGCTGGACGACGCGGACGTGGTTGTGGCCGGAGGCATGGAGAGCATGAGCAACGCGCCCTATGCCATGACGCGCGCCCGCTGGGGCTACCGCATGGACCTGACAAGCAAGGGCGAGGTGCTGGACCTGATGGTCTACGACGGCCTGTGGGAGCTTTACTACGGCTATCACATGGG
>DAOUFR010000021.1:0-8897 GCA_034429715.1 Dehalococcoidia bacterium | reverse complement strand
GTGGTGGAGGCTATGTCCTCGCACAGGCCCTATCGCGCGGCCATGGGTATTGAAAAGGCCCTGGCGGAGATCACGCTCAATAGAGGCAAACTTTATGAGGAAAGCGCAGTGGATGCCTGCCTGGAGCTGTTCCGCAACAACGAGTTCTCGTTTAAACCTGCCTGATACACGCCCGCTATGACCGGATATTCACCAGCGCGCATGGTGCTCCTCCGCCCAACCTATCAGCTCGTTCACCTCGATCTTCTCTCCCGAATCCGTGACAAGTGTCCCACTGTAACGGCCGAACATCTGGTGCACCTCGCTGGCCAGGACGCCCACATCCGTCTTAGCCACCCTCTCGAAAAACGGATTGAACTCCAGCTCAAGCCGTCCGTCCGGTGAGGTCATCAACCATGGTTTCTTGAAATCCCTGTTGTCGTACTTGAAATCCACCTTGCCCAGCTTGTGAACTCTGCCGTTTAAAATAATTGCGTTATCGTTCAATTCGGCGCTGTTACCAATGCCGTCGCCGACATTCAGCCCTATAGTACGGCCGTCCGGCAGAAACCTCGAGAAGCTGGCCCAGATCCAGAAGGAGCGGTAAGGCCAGACGCCCACACCCCAGTCCAGCGTTACCAGGCAGGTAGAAGGCTCAATACGATATAACTTGTGCTTTTTTACGCCACCCGGTTCTGATTTATCCCATCCGTACTCGATAATGCCTTCGACGGGCATGCAGTTGACCTTGCGGGTGTAAAAGAAACGCCTGTTTGCATAGGGGAATACATTGACAACCGAGTCATGCCCATCCTTCAAATGTATCTCGATATCCGCCTTTATCCCGGACCCGCCGAAGCCGGGCCAGTTAACTTCCAGCCGGCGCCGGCTATCATCGGGTATATGAAAGCGCAGATAAAGCTCACCCTTCTCGTAGCGGCAATCGCCCGAGGTGCTGTTACGCGGCAGCACGATGCCGCTGCCGAAGGGGACATTGATGGTCTGTTCGTGATATTGCGCCGTGTTGAAATCCAGCACGTAGGCGAAGACGGGCCCCAGGTAGCCGACATTGCTGAGCGTGAACGAGAAAAAATGTGTGGGCGTGGTGATACCGAAGTACTGCCAGCGCTTGATGCGCAGCGGCTGTAAAAACTTCAGTGCATAGATGTTAACATTCTCGAGGTTGGCATCCAGCAGCGGCTGCCGCGCCCACCCGTAATCGACCAGGTTCCCCTGTCCATCCAGCAAAGGACCGCTCTTGGTTATCTCTTTCATCTCTCGTCCTCCTGCTGCCGTTCTCAAGGCATTACACTATCGCTGTTTCATGCGCTCCGCCCTGCGCACCATGGCCCCGATGCACCTGATGGCGTTGTCGGGCATGACGTAAGTGGGTATGCCGTCCATGGCCGCCAGTATCAAGCCATCCAGCTGGTCGGGCGGATTGGCGGGTATCAGCACTATGGGCTTCTTCAAACGGTCGCGCAGCTCCACCAGCTGCCGGCGGAACCAGGCATCCTGCAGGAACGCATAGGTGATCACCAGGCAGCTGTCCACATGGGGCATGATCAACTCCAGGCAATCGATGTATACCTTTGCCGCGCCCCCGATGGGCGCCCAGACGAGGTCCACAGGATTCTTGCGGTTTTTGGAAGGCGGCACCTTGTCTTTGAGGTAGTCGGCCAGTTTATTCTGAATATCCGCAGGAAACGGCCTGATGTTAAGCCCCTCCCGGGTGCAAGCGTCCGACGAAGCAACAGCCCCTCCGCCGGCCTCGATCAGCAATCCGATATCCCTGCCCGGCGGCAGAACGGGACAGCTGAAAGCCACGGCCAGGTCGATGAGGTGCTCCATGCCATAAGCAGGTATAATCCCCGTCTGAGCGCACATTGCCTGGAAAACCTGGTAGCTGCCGGCCAGCGATCCTGTGTGAGAAGCAGCGGACCTGGCGCCCGCTTCCGAACTGCCACCCTTCCAGACGATGATGGGCTTATGCGGGCAGATCTCCTGTGCCAGCTTTAAAAAGCGCTGCGGATTTTTCAGTCCTTCGACATATGCGGTGATGACCTTTGTATCAGGGTCGTTGCCCCAGTACGCAATGAAATCTTCCAGTGTCAGGTCGCTCTGGTTGCCGATGCTGATGATACCGCTGAAGCGCAGCCCTCTTGCGCTGCCCAGACGAAGCATGATCTCGGCTACCCAGCCGCTCTGGCCCACGAAGCCCACGCCGCCGGGATCAAGCGGCATCCTGGCGTAAGGAACGACCGTATTAACACGTCCCCGCGAAGTAAAAACGCCCATGCAGTTGGGCCCGATAACCCTCACGCCACCCTCGCGAGCGATGGACACCATTCTCTTCTCCGCCTCCCTTCCCTCATCTCCCATCTCGCTGAAGCCCACCGAGTGCACCACGGCAAACTTCACACTCTTGCGAGCGCAGTCCTCCATAGCCTCAGGAATGGAGCGGGCCGGTATGGCCAGCACTGCCAGGTCGACCTCTCCGGGTATGGAGGAAAGATCAGGGAAGCACTTCAATCCCATGATCAGACTCTCTTTATGATTGATGGGATAGATGACGCCGGCATAGCTGTCTTTGAGCATGCTGTTGATAAACATGCCGCCGGATTTCCATTCGTCCTTCGAGGCCCCCACAATTGCCACCGAACGAGGCTCAAAAAGGTACTTCAAGTCTGGGGCAGCGAAACTGGTCATCGGATGCCTCCTGTATTTATCAGTGAACCGGGACCTTCGCATGGATCGACGATAAAACGGCTGTGGGGCTTATTATCTTACTGCGCTTCGCCCTGTGTCAAAGCCTTGAATAATGTGCTATATTACTATCGCCGCATACGGTGGTAGAGGTCACTCTTAATCGAGGAGGAATATCATGGCATATGAGACTATTACATATCATGTCGGCACAGGCATAGGCAGGATCACCTTCAACCGCCCGCAGGTCATGAACGCCCTCACTCCCGCTATGCTTAAAGAGATAAAAAAAGCTGTACTCGAAGCTGGCAAGGACCATGATGTTAAGGTCATCGTCCTGACCGGCGCCGGCAGGGCTTTCTGCGCCGGGGTAGACCTCAAGGCCATGGGAGATGCCAAGCTGGTCAACGGCAAGGTCGGCGACTTCCTCGACGTACCGGCCAGAGAGCTGATAGATGCTATACGGTCAGTTCCCAAGGTGGTTATCAACCTGATCAACGGGTTCTGCTTCACGGGTGCGCTGGAGATAATGCTGGCCTGTGACATAGTAATAGCCTCTGAGGACGCCAAAATCGGCGATACGCATGCCAAGTGGGGCCTGCGGCCCACCTGGGGCATGAGCGCCCGCCTGCCGCGCAGGGTCGGCTACCTCAAGGCCAAGGAGCTCTCTTTCACGGCCGAGGCTATTTCAGCCAGAGAGGCCGAGCGTATCGGACTGATCAACCTGGCTGTACCGGGAGAGAAGCTGGAAGAGGCCCTGCAGACCATGGCTAAAAAGATCATGGGCAACAGCCTCCAGTCTATCGCAGCTTACAAGAAGCTATACAATGCCAACGAGAACATGACGCTGGACAAAAGCCTCGAGCTGGAATTCGGCAGCGATTTCGAGATCACAGATAGCCTGGACCGTATAATGAATTTTATTAAATAGTACCGGTTGTCATTGCGAGTTGTGAATGACGAAGTCATCTGTAGGGGCGGGTTTTCAAACCCGCCCGCATCGGGCGCACCTGAAGGTACGCCCCTACATTACAGCGTTTTCCAATATCTTGACGTACAGTTGAAACGAATATAAACTAAGCGCAAGCGTATCAGGGGAGGTGTATCCATGTCATCTGCTAAAAGCCACCGCGGCTGGTGGACTGCAATTATCATCTGCGTCGTCGTCCTTCTTATTATAATCACACCTCTTTCACTTTACGCCACAGCAAATGTCGAGACAAAGGACCTCGACGATGCGGCCCGCGCTCAGGCGGGCGGCTCATACGTTAAGCTCCCTGAAGGGGTAACACACTACGAGTTGACAGGGCCCGAGGACGGCCAGGTTGTCGTGTTAATACACGGCGCCACCATACCCATGTACCTGTGGGACGCGCAGGTTGAGGCACTTGCCAGGTCCGGCTACCGGGTTCTTCGCTACGATATGTACGGGAGGGGTTACTCGGACAGGCCGGATGGCGACTACAGCCAGGCGTTTTATCGCAAACAGCTGCTGGACCTGCTGGACGCGCTCAAGATAAAGCAGCCGGTGGACCTGGTGGGCATCTCGATGGGCGGAGCCATGGCGGTGGATTTCACAGCCAGCTACCCCGACCGGGTCAAGGACCTGGTGTTGATTGCGCCGATGATCAACTCGCTCAAGAACGATACTAACTTCAAGTTGATGAGGATACCCTTGCTGGGAGAGTTCCTCACACGGTTGATAGCAGTCAAGGTCATGTCGGAGCGGGCGGCCCAACTCATGCAGAAATCGCCCAAAGCTGCAGAGTACGCCAGGCAGTTCAATGACCAGACCCGGTTCAAGGGCTTCGAGAAGGCGTCGCTGGCCGCAGCCCGCAGCGATGCATGGGCTGACTACACGGCCGACTACCAAAAGGTCGGCCAGCAGAGCCACAGGATATTGCTGATCTGGGGCACGGCGGATAGCGACATCTCGCCTGAGATGGTGCAGGCCATGCAAAAGGCGCTGCCCAATGTTGAATTCAAGCAGCTGGACGGCGTCGGACATGACCCCCAGGTGGAAGTGCCCGACCAGGTCAACAGCCTGATACTGGACTTTTTAAAGCAGCAATAATATAAAGGAGGTCCTAAATGCCTGAAAAGAAATTCAAATACCTGAGCAAGGAGTGGGCGGATGAGGTCGCCAGGAGATGCAGGAAAACCCTTACACCCGAGAAAATGAAGAACATCACGTCATCGATGATTACCATCTATAACAAGTGCCCGGACGGCAAGACCAGGGCTGTTTATTACAAGCTGGTGAAAGGGGTAGTTGAAACAGTCTCCGTTGTGGAAGGTAAACTGCCCCAGGCCGAGTTCTCCATCACGTCCGATTATGAAGTCTTCGCTAAAATTTCGCGGGCGGAGCTCAAGGCGCGCGCCGCGCTCATGTCCGGCAAGATGCTGCTCAAAGGTAACCTGGTCAAGGCGCTGACCCTGTCTCCCACCGTCGACCGGCTGAATGAGGTCATCGCCACCGTTCCAACGGAGTATTAAAAGCTGGAGGACTGAGAAATGCCGCAAAAGAAACTGGCCAAGGATGATCCATATTTCATAGATAATCCCAGGAGAGTCAAGGCCGTCCAGAAGGAGATGGCCAAACTGGGCATCGACGTTTACCTGGGCTCGCGTCTGCGCACCATGTCATGGATACTCGATGCTTTTTGCCCCTGGCGCACCTATGTCGTTATCCCACCCGAGGGGCTGCCCACGGCTGTCACATTCGTCATCGACGCCGCGCGCGTGGCTGACGAGTCCTGGCTGGATGAAGACCATGTCATCGGCTACGGCCCGATGGGAGGGCAGGACCAGGTGGCCCTGCTGAGCATGCTGATGAAACCTTACCTGAAGGGTGGAAAGGGCGTCATCGGCATGGAGACCGGTATGGGCAACTACCTGCCCGAGGGTCATCTGACCCTTTTCGAGTTCGTTATGCTCAAGGCTGCTCTGCCCAAAGCCACTTTCAAGAATGCCCACGATATAATCGACCGGCTCTCTCTCATCAAGGACGAGGGCACCATCAACCGCTTCCGCGAGGCTTCACGTATAGTCGACGTCGGGCATAAGGTTGTGTACGATGCGATTAAAAACGGCGGCTTCCAGAAGATGACTGAGACCGAGGTGGGGGGACTGGCCGCTTATGCCATGCGCAAGGCCGGCAGCGAGTGGGAATGGTCCTTCACAGGCGGCAACGAGATCGCCTCCGGCTACAGGTCCGGCCTCGCCGCGGGTGCCTGCACACCCGCCAGCAGGAGGAAGCTCAAGGCGGGAGACCCGCTGATGGTTGACCTGCACGCCATGTACAGACTGGGCCTGGGCGACCATTCGCATAACTATTTCCTGGGCAAGGCCACCAAGCGCCAGATGTGGCACGCCAAGAATTTCGTGGACCTCATGAAGCAGGTGCTTATCACCTACAAGGCCGGCATCACACCCACCAGACTGGCCGACGAGATGCTGGCCTTTGCGGAGGAGAGGGGTTTCCAGGATTACCTGGTGCCCGGATTCGAGCATGGAATCGGCATGATGGGCGATGAATGGCGCATCGGCCTCAACGACGGCCCCTTCCAGTACTGGACCAATCCCGAGCATGTCTATCGCAAGAACGAGATGCTGATCTGCGCCGTGCAGTACGCCTGTCCCGAGGAAAACATCGGCTTTCGCTACGAAAATCCCATCCTGATAAAAGAGAAGAATTGCGAGGCAATGTCCAGGTTCCCGCTGAGCATCAATGTAGTTTAGGACGATACAATTAAAAAGGTCATTGCGAGGAACCGCAGGTGACGAAGCAATCCTGTGCATGATGACACCACGCCGGATTGCCACGCCCTTCGGGCTCGCAATGACATGTTAATAAAAGGCTCGCCATGACGCATTTGACTGGATGCCCGCAATGACCTTCCCTGAATTATTTGAACTCGCTGCGGCTGACAGTCGTGAGCACGATGGCCAGCACTCCCAGCACGAAACCCCAGAAGAAAAAGGTGAAGCTACAAAAGAATGCGGCGATTGAGCCGGCCAGGGCAAATCCCCACGACTTCTTAACGATGTTCGCTATGCCACCCGCCACAGCCACAACCGCCAGTATGATAATGGGGATGGATATGCTGAACAAAACAGTAGAGATCCAGGCCGGGATATCAGGTATAACGCTGGTTATCCCTCCCGCAATGAAAAGGGCAATCACAACGCACAGTGCCCAGACGCCGGCGATTATATCCAGGATGCCGGCTGTTGTTGACAGCCATTTACTCTCCATAAATTTACCTCCTGCCTGATTAACCTGTATCTGATATCAATATTATAGCCGCAATGCGCGACTATTACTTCTTTTTCCTGAACGGTGAGTAAAGTTCCTCGTCTTTTCTTAGTTCGACTATCCTGTCACGTAATAAAGCGGCTCTCTCGAACTCCAGGTTCTTGGCTGCTTTCTTCATCTGTGTCTCCAAGTCCTTTATCAATCTGGCGACCTCATCGGGTGGCACGTGGCCGGTATCGTATTTCCCTCTTTCCTCAGCCACGACTTTTACCCGCTCGGTGATGTCTTTAATCGCCTTCTTGATGCCCTGCGGTGTTACGCCGTGTTCCTTATTAAAATTCTCCTGTATCTTACGCCGGCGGTACACCTCTTCGACGGCGCTGCTCATGGAGCCGGTCAGTTTATCGGCATAAAGTATCACGTGCCCATCCACGTGCCTGGCTGCCCTGCCCATGGTCTGGATCAACGCATCCCTGGACCTTAAATATCCTTCCTTATCAGCGTCGAGTATAGCCACCAGGCTCACCTCAGGTAAGTCAAGCCCCTCGCGCAGCAGGTTGATGCCCACCACCACGTCGTACACTCCCAGGCGCAGGTCGCGCAGAATCTCGACTCGCTCAAGCGTATCGACCTCCGAATGCAGGTAATGTGTTTTTACATCCATCTCCTTCAGATAATCGGCCAGCTCCTCGGCCATTTTCTTGGTGAGCGTTGTCACCAGGCAGCGCTCACCTTTGCCCACGCGCGCCTTTATCTCATGGATAAGGTCATCGATCTGCCCCTTGGTGGGCTTGATCTCGATGGTCGGCTCCAGCAGGCCTGTCGGCCTGACCAGCTGCTCCACTACCTGCTGGCTTTTCTCGTGCTCATAAGGCCCGGGGGTGGCAGAAACATAAATAGCCCGCTTGATCAGTTTCTCGAACTCGGGGAAGTTGAGGGGACGGTTATCCAGCGCCGAGGGAAGCCGGAAACCATAGTCGATCAGGGTTTTCTTGCGGCTCATGTCCCCACCGTACATGCCTCGTACCTGGGGCAGGGTCATGTGGGACTCATCGACGAACAGGATAAAATCCTCGGGGAAATAATTAATCAGGGTCCAGGGCGGGCTGCCCGCCGGACGCCGCTGCAGGTGGCGGGAGTAATTCTCGACGCCGTTACAGTAGCCTAACTGCGTGAGCATCTCGATATCGTAGTTGGTGCGTTGCTCGATGCGGGCCGCTTCCAGCAGCTTACCCTGCCGGTTGAACTCCTCCACTCTCTCAGCCATCTCAGCCCTGATATCAGCTATGGCCGGCTCCAGTTTTTCAGCCGAGATCACAAAGTGTTTGGCGGGGAAGATGTCTATCGATTCTTTCTCGGCCAGCAGTTCTCCGGTGAGGCTGTCTATCTCCATGATCCGCTCGATAGTGTCCCCCCAGAACTCTATGCGTATTGCGATCTCCTCGTACGAAGGGAGGATCTCGAGTGTGTCACCGCGGATGCGGAACCTGCCCCGCTGAAAGTCGATGTCATTTCTCTCATATTGCATGTCGATAAAGCGCCTCACCAGATTGTTCCGTTCGATCTTCTGCCCCCTGGCCACGTTGACCACGAAGCTCTGGTACTCCTCGGGCTCCCCCAGTGAATAAATACATGACACCGAGGCCACGATCAATACGTCGCGCCTGGTCAAAAGGGCCCGTGTGGCCGCGTGGCGCAGCTTGTCGATCTCCTCATTTATATCGGTGTCCTTCTCGATATAGGTGTCGGTCCTGGGTATATAAGCTTCAGGCTGATAGTAGTCGTAATAGCTGACGAAGTATTCCACGGCGTTTTCCGGGAAGAACTCTTTGAATTCGGTGGCGAGCTGGGCGGCCAGCGTCTTATTGTGGCACATCACCAGCGTCGGCCTCTGCAGCCTGGCCACAACATTGGCCATGGTGAAGGTCTTGCCGCTGCCGGTAACGCCCAGCAG
>DAOUFR010000020.1:0-8626 GCA_034429715.1 Dehalococcoidia bacterium | reverse complement strand
CTGATTATATACGTTCCTATTTTGTGTTCATAGACCTGGCCAGCAGGGTGGCGAGGTCGACGACTTCGATTTTGTCCTTTTTCAACGCTTTGAGCCCGCTTTTAAGCTGCATCAGGCAGCCGGGGCACTGGGTGGCAATAATATCGGCGTCGGTATCGGCCAGTTCCCTTATCCTGCCCTCGGCCAGCGTCTGGCTCATATCGGGAAATACGACCTCGAAGCCGCCGCCGCCGCCGCAACAGGTCGACCATTCGCCCGATGTCCACTCCGGCTCGGCCAGCTCGAGATTTTCAACTGCCCGCAAAACCAGGCGTGGCTGATCGATGAGGCCCATATACCTGCCAAGCTGGCAGGGATCGTGATAGGCCACTTTCACATTGTGCGGATAGCGGAATTGACCGGGCCTGATCTTGTCGGCAACCTCTTCGATGAAGTGGCGGACCCCGATATCGTAGCCGGGCACCGCCGCGGTAAAAAGCGTGCGCAGGGCATGTGTGCAGGATGGGACTATACTTACTATCTTCCTCACACCATGTGACCTGAAGCGGGCAACGGCCTTCCCGGCGTTGGCGGCGAACTCCTTGCGCAGCCCCATGTGGTAAAGGGGTGCGCCGCAACAGGGCTCGTCCACACCCAGATAGCCCACTTCAATGTCCAGATATTTGAGCACGCGCACGGCGTCCCGCAGCACTCCGCTGTCGCCACCGTCACCGCGGGCCAGCACCTTCGTGTAAATACCGGCCACGTCCACTCCCATTTTTTTAGGTATCCCGGCAAGCACCACCGGGAGGTCGGGATCGATGGACATCCGGTCGGCGGTCCTGACCAGCGTCACCAGCGGCTCGAGCATGGATGAGTACTGGTAGCCGCAGCCGGCGAAAAAGACGGTCGACCGGTCATCGGAGAACTCCAGCCCTTCGGCCCATTTGGCCCTGGCCTCGACCGGCAGGCCGAGTATATTGTCCCGGCTGCCGATATTGTCCGCTATGTAAGACAGTCCGGGGGGTACGAGGTTACGCTGATTCTTTTTCATTCTATTCTTTTCCGTGGAGCACCCGGCCCTGCTTATTGTAGCAGGAATGCACAATCCGGCTTCAACGGTAGATTATTTGTTGTACAACCAGCAACAACCCTGCGACGAAGAGCAGCGTATAGATCAGCACCTTGTAAACCAGCGTCCTGAAGGTCATGCGGCTGCCGAATATAATACCCAGGATCAGCCCGGGCAGCACGATGCCCGTTGTCGCCAGGGTGGTGATATTTATCTGGCCGATGGAATAGAGGTTGACGACCAGTATGATAGACAGAATGAGCCATAACATGGATATGGTGGCGCGAAATTCAGCGGGCTCCTTAAATTGGCGGCTGGAATAATAGATGATAAGAGGGCTTCCACTGGCAAAGATGCCGTGAAAGATGCCCCCCACGACCAATATCGGCCATCCCAGATACCATGGCAGGCTCCCGCCGGCCGCCCTTGTTTTATATATGAGAACTATCTCCATTACCGAAACAGCCATGACAAAGACGCCCAGCAATATCAGCAACTGCGTATAATTGCCCACCAGCGTCCTGTAGGAGATGCCGATGGCCATGCCTATAATGGCCGCAGGCAGGATATTTAAAAGCAGCACCTGCCACCTGATGTGTGTAAACCAGCGCGCCACCAGCCACAGGCTCTGTAATAATCCAAGGATAACGAGCACGGGCAAAATGGTCTCCAGGGGAAAAATAAAGATGCCTAGGGCCAGCGCAATAATATTTGCGCCGAATCCCAGCACGGTTTCCACCGTGTGGGCAAATATGAGCACGAGAACCAGCAGAAAGACGCGTATTAAAAGGGGATCCATATCGCTCCCGGATGGACAGCCGCCTGATCAGCGGCGGCTGTCAGGGCTCAAGGATTTTAGCACGCCGGGCCTGCGCTGTCATGCGCAGCGCCGCGACGAAACAGTGCGGGATAAGCTGCTATTTTTGCGCAGGGCCCAGGCCTTTGCGTTCCAACCAGGCGTCCTCGGCATGTAAATAGCTTAAAATGGCCTGCTCGCCCACGAACCTGATCGGCTCGGGCGGCCACTTGAAGACCTTGCGGTTGACGGGGAAGCACTCGGTCCATTCGGACTTTCGCTCAAGCAGCAGGTCCGCCATGACCTCGCCGTTGAGGTGGGTCAGTGAAACGCCGTGCCCCATACAGCCCAGGCTGTAAACCGCATCTTTGCCGCCCAGGTACCCCAGCGCCGGCGTCATATCCATAGGCACGGAGACCGGTCCGCCCCAGCGGTGAGTTGTCTTAATTCCCTTGAGGCAGGGATAGAAATCGACGATGTCCTTCTCAAGCCGGGCGAATACCTTCGGATTTAAATCTTTCTCCATGTTGGCGCCGTAGGTCAACGTGATATCCCGTCCGCCCATCAGCAGGCGGTTATCCGCCGTCAACCGGTAGTAATGCACCATGTTGCGATAGTCCTCGATGCCCTCACGGCCCTGCCAGCCCATCTCATCCAGCTGGGACCTGCTTAACGGCTCCGTGAGCACGATATAGGTCCAGACCGGCTGCTGCATGGCATTCAATTCCGGTATGGCCAGCGAGTAGGCATTGGTCGCCAGCACCAGCTTGCCTGCGCTAACGGTGGCCTTGGGCGTTTTAATTGCGAAACCCTGCGTGGCGCGTTTTATCTCCATCACCGGCGTGCGTTCATAGACTTCGGCGCCGAACTTAACCGCCACGCGCTTCATCTCACGCGCCAGCTTGGCGGGATTGACCAGGGCGCAGCGCGGCTCCCACCAGGCGCCCATATAAAGCGGAGACTTTACGCGTTTCTGCACCTCGTCCGCCTCAATCCAGTCCACTCCCGTCAGGCCCAGCTGTTTAACCAGGTGTACCTCTTCGCTGATGCGCTTTACATAGGCCGGGGTGGTTGCGATGCGCAGGAAGCCGGGCCTCTCGTAGTCGCAGTCAAGCTTGTGCTCCGCCACCAGCTCTCCCACGATATCGACCGCCCTCTCCATATAGCGATGCGATTGCCTGGTCCTCTCCTCTCCGAACAGCATTTTGGTGATGGACATCTGCAGTCCGAAGGTCGTCATGGCGAAGCCGGCGTTGCGTCCGGACGCGCCCCACCCGATGACCCATCCCTCCAGCACAACGACCCTGAGCGAAGGCTGCGCTTTTTTCAGGTAATAGGCTGTAGCGATCCCGGCAAATCCGCCTCCAACCACTGCCACGTCACATTTGATGTCGTTTGTCAGCGGCGGACTTTCCTGATAGGCCCCGGAGTTACCCAGCCAGAAACTCTTCTCCGCATAATCTTCAGCCATCTCGCCTCCTTAAAGCAGCACTGCCTGCGGGCATATCTGCAAATCGTTAATTAATATACACCAATAACGTTCGACTATCAACGCAGGGACGTATGTCGGCAGAGGTGAAAGATGTAGAAGAATAGGACAACCGGTGGAATCTGCACCGTAAGATCTGGGTAATGCCGGTCTACACGCGCCTGACGGCCGGCGCCGGCTGTGCCGGTGTCAGATATTGTCTGAACCATGCCACGGAATCGAAGATCGATTCATGCACCGAGCGCGGTTTATAGCCCAGCTCCATCCGGGCTTTCTCCGAAGTGACAACTGAATTGCTGCGCAGCACATCCACCGAATAGTCCGTGAAAAGCGGCTTGCTGCGGGCGATCCGGTAATAGATGGGCGCCAATTTGCCGACAGAGTGGGCCAGCCACGCCGGCACTTTGAACTTCGGCGCTTTTACGCCGCTGATTTCCTCCAGCAGCTCCATAATCCGTTTGATGCTGACTCTTTCACCCGAAAGGATGTAGCTCTCGCCCCGGCGGCCTTTGCTGCAGGCCAGTGTCATTCCATGCGCCACATCGCGGACATCGGCGAAATCGTAAGCCCCGTCCAGATAGGCTTTCAGCTTTCCCCGGATGAAATCGAGTACGAGCTGGCCCATCTCCGATATCCTGAAGTCGAAGGGACCGATCACACCGGTGGGATGCACGATGACCGCGTTCAATCCGCGCTCTATCCCTTTTCTTACCTCCAGTGTCCCCATTGCCTTGCTCCTGGCATAGGGACCGAGCACGTTATCGGGATTCACGGGAAAGGTCTCGTTGATCACTATGCCCTCAGGCGGCTCCTGGATGGCGTGGATAGAGCTGGTATAAACCAGCCGGCCGATGCCGGATTCCAGGCAGGCATCGACAACGTTGCGGGTGCCCTGGACATTGACCCTCTGCAGCAGCGCTTCCCTGCCAGGCGTGATAGCTATGATCCCGGCGAGGTGGTAAACGGCATCCGCGCCCATAAATGCAGTGCTCAAAGAGGCCGCGTCACACACATCCGCAGAGACGATCTCTACGTCGAGGCCGCGGATGGGCAGGTCATTCTCAAAGGGAGGCACCAGCGCCCTGACGCTATGCCCCTGGGCCAGCAATTCACGTACCAGCACGTTGCCGATATGACCGGTAGCACCGGTGACAACTATGTTCATTTTATCTCCTATCGGGCGCCGCCCTACAGCGAGTTCAGCGCCTCATCCAGCTTATTCAATTGAGCTTCCGTCAATCCCTGCAGAAGGTCGCGGGCCCGCTCGCGCGCGGAGATGTAGAGCCTGTCCGTAAGCTCGTGGCCCCTGTCTGATAAACGGCAGACCACAACCCTGCGGTCCTCAATGCTGTTTTCTCTTATCACCATACCCCTGTCCACCAGGCGGTCCACAATGCCGGTGGCAGTCGCCAGAGTTACACCTAATGCAGCGGCCAGCACGCTCATCCTCGCCGAAGCGCCGAGATAGAGAAGCAACACAACCTTTAACTGCGGTGTGGTCAGGTCGAGATCCAGCAATTCCTGGTGCGCCAGCGGTAAAAGCTGCCGGAAAGTGCCCTCAACCCGGCCTAAAATACGGTCGATCGTCTCATTCTTACCTGTCATTTTCCGCCGCTGCTGATAACAATAGCTCAATGATTAGTATAATATAAATTGTTTGTGTTACGCAAAGTTTTATATCTGGAGCAGTCTTGACTGGCGGAATAGCGGCGGCTAAAGCCCGAGCAGGCTATTAATTGCCTGTGGTACCTCAATTAGGAGGCCGCTGAAATCTGCCGGCGGTATGCCTTCAAGGTTATTGCCGATGACCTTTTTGCTTACCTCGAGCGGTTGCTTCGAATGCGCACGGCTGTCTGTAGTCTGATAGGTCTTCATGCCTGTTAAAGCGGCCACCATATCGTTGGCCGGGTCGTCGCCGACCATCAGGCACTCCTCGGGCTGAACGCCAATCAACCGGCAAATCTGCCTGAAATATCCGAGCTGGGGTTTGCAGTAGCTCATGTTGTCGATATGCGTGACAAGGTCAACCTCTGCACCGCTCAATCCGGCCCAGACTATTCTTTTCTGCTGCACGGAGAGCGGCCAGATGGGGTTGGTGGCCACCACTAACTTTAACTTACGCTCCTTGACATGACTGAAGACGTTGCCGGCCCCGGGAGTGGCCACAACGGTATCCCGGAAAACGTCGAAGTCCAGGTTGAAGAACTGCTCGAACCGGGCCCAAACCTCTTCCCTGTTTACATCAAGCCCGTCACATAATGCAGTGATGAAAAGTTCGCGGTTGATCCTGCTGCCGTCGTTGTTGCGCAGTTCGACCGTGGCTTTCATCAGCCTTTCGGCAAATTGCCCGTCGGGGAAAACCCCTTCGAACCTGGCCGCCAGCCTGGGATAGTAGCCGTTAACGAATTTAACCTCTTCGAAGAGGATGAGAGTGTTATCGAGATCGAATAATACAGCTTTAAGCATATTTGAAAACCGCCTGTCAATTTTACGTTTTTCACCTGTCCCGGACAAATTACCGGGCCTGCCGGCTCTGTAATGCAGAGTTATAGTTCAGGCCCCATACGGCATCTCAATGTGACTTGTCGGACGGGGCCTGCAAGCGCATAATATTGGCAAAAATGGGGGAGGCTATAATGCAGCAGAAAGAGGGCCATTTTAAGGGTACCGACAATCACAATCTTTACTGGAGGTGCTGGCTGCCCGACGGCCAGGTCAAGGCAGTGATACTGGTAGCACACGGCCTGGGCGAACATATCTCCCGCTACAACAACCTCGTTAATAAAGTCGTCCCCCTGGGTTATGCAGTTTACGGCCTCGATCACCAGGGCCATGGCAAGTCCGAGGGCCAGAGAGTGTACGTTAAACGCTTTCAGACCTACCTGAACGACCTCCACACGCTTTACAAAATGGCGAATGCTGATAATCCCGACAAAAAGGTTTTCCTTTACGGCCACAGCATGGGCGGCCTGATCGCCACTGTCTATGCTCTCCAGTATCAGAACGACCTGGTCGGACTGGTTATATCCGCCCCCGCGCTCAAGCCGGGCGAGAGCATCTCTCCCGCAATTATCGCTATGGCGAGGTTCCTCTCCGCCGTCACACCCAAACTGGGCGTACAGGCGCTGGACTCGACTTACATCAGCAAGGACAAGGCGGTGGTCGAAGCCTATGACAAGGACCCTCTCGTCTACCGCGGAAAGGTTACCGCCCGCCTCGGCTCAGAGCTTTTTACAACCATGAAAGCCGTAGACTCAAAGCTCCAGTCCATCGTAATACCGTTGCTCATCCTGCAGGGTTCGGAGGACAAGATGGTCAATCAGGAAGGCGCCAAGGCGCTTTACGCAAAGGCCGGCTCAAAGGATAAGACCCTCAAAATATACGAGGGTTTCTACCACGAAGTCCACAATGAGCCGGGCAAGGACAGGGTCTTTACCGACATGGGGATGTGGCTGGCCGACCATACCTAAAGCAGAATTTTTTTTCTGATTATTCTATAATCTATGCTGGATTTCATCCTCTGCAAAGCTCTGTAAGCTAAAATTTACCAGTTCACCTGTTAGTGTTAATAAGGAGGTTTGTACTGCATATAGGTGGTGATCGTATCCATTTATCATGGAGGCACTTGGTTTTATGGCGATACAGAACGTTTTTTACAGGGAACTGCTGGACAACCTTTACGACGGTGTATTTTTCGTAGATTCCAACAATATCATAACCTACTGGAACAGGGCCGCTGAGAATATCACGGGCTATGCCTGGGAAGATGTGGTGGGGAAGGGCTGCTCGGATAATATCCTGGTTCACATTGATGAAAAGGGGAATCCCCTGTGCGAGTCGGGCTGCCCGCTGCAGGCCGCTATAAAGGACGGCAAAAGCAGGGAACTCAACGCCTTCCTCAAGCACCGGGACGGACACATGCTGCCTGTTCTGGTCAAGGTCAACGCCATACATGATGCGAATGGCGACATAATAGGCGGAATTCAAAGTTTTAACGACAATTCGTCTCTCTTATACGTAAAAAAACATGCTGCGGAGCTGGAGAAGCTTTCGACCTTTGACGGGCTGACGGGTGTGGGAAACCGGCGTTATGCCGATCTCACCTTGCAGAAAAAGCTGGCCGAGCTTAAACGCTACGGGTCGACCTTTGGAGTGCTCTTCGCCGACATAGACGACTTAAAATCGGTCAACGATACCTACGGGCACGAGGCAGGCGATGAGGTTTTGAAACTGGCGGCCCAGACCATGCTGTCTAATATAAGGCCTTTCGATTTCATCTTCCGCTGGGGAGGAGATGAGTTCATGCTGATCCTGGTTAATGTGGACCAGCGCAGGTTGCTTGCCACCGCCGAGAGGGTGCGGGCCGCAGTTCAGAATGCCGGACTGCGACTCGGTCCAAACATCATCCACGTGACCGTGTCAGTCGGAGGGACAGTCGCCCAACCTGATGACATGGATAAAAGTATACTGGCCAGGACGGACAATTTCATGTACCGCTGCAAGGAAGAGGGCAAGAACAGGTGCCTGGTGGACGATCTATCCATCCCTCAGACGGCACAATCGACTACATATGCCTCAGTCGCCAATCCACCCCCGCATCAAACCGCTGCCGGTCAAGCTGTTGCGCCACAGATAGTACATATCCCCGCCTTATTCGGCAGGGTGGATATACATGCTCCGGTCAGCATAGCTGTAGTTTACCGGCATAGCACCAATGGCGCCCCTCAGCAGGCGGCAGATACCGGCACGTCCGGATACAGCGATAGAAATTCCCCTGTCTTTGATCTGATCATCTACCCCTCACAATACACTCCACCCCATTTATTAAATCCACGTCAGGAGAAAAGAAACAACTCAAACCACGCAGATAAAATCGACTGAAATATTTAACGCACCTCCTCACTCGGGAATAAAGTAACCAGTACCCTCCGGTCAGATTGCAGGCAATATCGCAATCCGTAACCCATTCGTCCGCATAAATGATGCTATAATTAAGCAGCCGCATGAATGTCCCTTTTCAGCACTGGTTTCATGGCAATTATCCTTGTAAACGGGAGGTGCCTTTAGATGAAACATTTTAATATTACTTTAATAGCCCTTATTGCAACGGTTCTTGCCCTGCTGCCCGCATCTCTTTCCTGCAGCAGCTCAAGCGGGGCGGATATTTATCTTGAAGGCGTCAGCATCGGCTCGCTCTCATCCGGCGGTAAACCGATCAGCGGTTTGCCCGTGCAGGGAGTCAATATAGTGATTAAGGCCAAGACCACCAAGGTCCTGGTCAGCCAGTCAG
>DAOUFR010000019.1:0-40595 GCA_034429715.1 Dehalococcoidia bacterium | reverse complement strand
GTCAGCTTCTCCTCGGCCTCCGCCAGGGTGGCGTCGGCGACTTTTCGCATGTTCCCGTCAAGGTCCACGCCCTTACCCTTAAGGTAGGCCCTGCGTGCCATGTACCATATTGTACCCAGCACCAGGGTACCGACAAAGATAAGCACCACCCACGGGAACCTGGTCGGATCGCCTTTTTCATCCATCATATCGAGCAAAATGCCCGACAGCAGCACTATGCCGGATGTAACCAGCGCGCCGATATAGGTGAACCAGCGCCAGAAGGTGTTGAACTTGAATAAGGACTTCTTATACAGTTCCGGCATCTTTTTGGGGATGCGGAACACACACCACGCCAGGATGATCGTTATAAGGCTGGAGGCCAGCACCGAGGCCAGGGCATATTTATCGATGGTGGCCGCGATCATCACACCCAGTATTTGGACTATTGTGATAATCAGTATGGCTACGTCCGGCGTCTTGAATTTGCTCAGGTGGGCAACGGCTTTGGGGAACATGCCGTCGCGCGCCCAGGCCACCAGGTCGCGCGAGGCCGACCAGGTCAGCGCATTGATGGTGGTCACGATCGCACCCAGGGCAGCGATAAAGACGATGTAGAGGCCCCAGCCCGGCATCAACCTGGCCGCATCAACCATGATGGCCGGATTGCCGATCTTGGCCACCTCCTGCCAGTCCATGGTGGCGGCCAGCGCCAGTGGCTGGATGGTATACAGCACGAGTACGATCAGGAACGCGATGATCAAAGCCAGCGGCAGGTTCCTGCGGGGATTTTTCACTTCTCCGCCGATATCGGCCAGCGCCAGCAGGCCCGACCATACGTAGCTCGCCAGCACCACCGCCACGACAAACATGATGGTGCCCTTAGGGAACAACGGCGTCAGTTTGGCCGCATCGTAATTGGCCATGCCGACGATAGCGAAGATTACCATGCCTATTACAAATATGAGGAAAAAGACTATTTGTAACCAGCTTGCCAGCGAGACGCCGAGATAATTGATCAGTGCGAAAAACAACAGTATGCCGACCGTTAATATTTTGCCGTCCATGGTAAAGGCAGGGTTAAATGACTGGACGAAGGCAATGAAATAGTCTGAAAAAATAACCGCCACCAGTATATTGGCGGCCAGCAGGGCCATCACGGCCGAAAAGGATATTATGCCTCCCCAGAACGGCGAAAGGACCCTGGTAACCGTAACATAATTGGCGCCCGTCACCGGTAGCGTGCCCGTGAGCTGAATCTCGAAAAGCACCACGAAAAGGGACGGCAGACAGGCAGCGATGAAGGCTATGAAAACGCTGGGGCCGGTCATGCCTGTAATCGTTGCCGTCATCCCGAAGATGCCCGCGCCGATAACCAGGCCGACTATCATAGCTATAGTCTCGAACAGCCCGATTTTCCTCTGCAAGACTTCAGGTTTATTTTCTGCCAAGTTCAACCTCCTCAATAATTATTTGGCTGAGTGGCCTGCCGGGCCGTCATGACTGCGCAAAGTTTAAACCCCTGATTTATAGGTGTCAATATGCCGATACGTATATCCAAAAACCTCAGGCCCAGGGCCAGGTGAAGACGATGCCCAGCACAATGCCCAGCATGGCTCCGGCAAAGACCTCCCATTTGGTATGGCCGATGATCTCGGCCAGCCTCTGGCTGAACTCTTTGTCGCCCTTGAAGAGCTCGTCCAGCATCTTATTGAGCATGGTAGACTGGAAACCTACTGTCCGCCGCACGCCGGCGGCGTCGTACATCACGATAAAAGCCACCGCCAGCGAGATGGCGAAGAGCGGCGAATCGAATCCGTACATCAGGCCGATAGTTGTAGCCAGCGCGCACATCAGTGCCGAGTGTGCGCTGGGCATACCGCCCGGACTCCACATTAAGGACAGGTTGAAATTTTTCTTGCGTACGAAATTAATAAGTACCTTGAGCGCCTGCGCCACGAACCATGCCACCAGCGGCACCCAGATAGCCTTCCAGGCCGCTGCCCCGTCAGTTGTCTGGCTCACCATCCAGTTCATTCATTCCCTCCCGACCCCGGCCTCAACACAGCGCCCGGCCTGTATTTGACCTGTAGCGCCTTGATCGTCATCAGCAGGCCCAGCAACACCGGATAACCTATAAGCACCTGATATGGGGTAAACGGCGGTGGAAGCGAGGGTGTGACTATTAAAATGGGAGGAACCTCAATATCTGACCACTGCAGGGCAAAAAGCACAGACGAGAGGGACACGATGCCAATACCGAAGCTTGCAGTGTTGTTTTTAATCCACAGGGCCATCAACCCCGCAACAGCAGCCCCGACCAGCGTGGGCAACGTGCAGATGCAGGCCAGCACACCCCCCATGACGGTGGCGCCTCGCCCGCCCTGGAAGCGCAGGAAGATGGACCACTGATGGCTGATAACGGCGATAACACCTGCCAGCATGACCAGCAGCGGCCCGGCATTCAGCCACTGGGCGATCAATACCGACAGAGCCCCTTTCCCTATATCCATAATAACCGCGGTTATAAATGGCAGCAGCCCCACCCTGCGATAGACCGCGGCAGCGCTGATCTTGCCGTCCGGCTCGTCCCTGATATCAATCTTTGCCGCAAGCATGGCGACGATGAAAGAAGAAGGGATTGCGCCCAGCAACAGGGCGATCGGGATACAGATCAGGCTCAGATCATTGTTCATAGCTAAAACGCGGCATTTTAAGGCAGTATATCATAAAAATAAGGATACAGGTCATGGCTCTGCCCTGTGAGCCACGTCAATGGTCAGGAAGTCACGCGCTTCCCTGGAAAGCGCCAGCCCGATGGACATAACCAGCACCAGCAGGCCGCAGGTGGCGTAGATAACCGGTATATTCTTATTGGCCATATCGGCGATCACGCCCGCAATTCCCATACCTATCGGCGCCAGGCCGCTGGTCAGGGTGCCCAGCAGTCCGAATACGCGGCCTCTTATCTCAGATGATGCAGCAAGCTGGATCACCGTGGTGGTCTTTACGATGAAAACCCCCGCCGTCAGCCCTATCATGGTAACAACGCCCAGAACGATAAACGGCTGGGTGATAAAACCCACAATCCCCAGCGAGATGGAGGCACCCAGCAGGGATAGTATGATCAGGTTGCTCTGGGCCCTGCCCCGCACATTCACCCCGCCCGCGATAAGGTAACCGACCACCGAACCCAGTCCCACCGCCGCCAGTAAATAACCGTACCACGAGGCATTTTGATTTAGGTAGTCCTCCACATAAAAGGGAAGGAGAAGCAACATGGGCGCAATCAACAGGTGCAGCAGCGCGGCCGCCAGGAAAAGTATGCGCATGCCTTTCTCGTTCCATACATAAGACAGCCCCTCTTTAGTATCCGTAATGAAGGCCTTCCAGGCCTCGCCCGATTTCTTCTCCGGCTCGACCGGCGGCTGTGGTATGTTGATGAACGATTCGCTGCCCGCCGCATACAGGTAGGTGACGCTGTTGATGAGGAAGAGCAACGGCGCGCCGGTGATGCTGAAGATAAGGCCGCCCAACCCCTGCCCCAGGAACATAGCCAGGAAGATGGCAAACTGGTTGAGCGAGTTGGCAACATTAAGTTTATCCTTTGGAACGAGGTCGGGTATAGCAGCGGACATGGCGGGGGTGAAGAAAGCGAAGATGATGGCACCCAGCGTAGCCACGATAAACATCCAGGTGATGTTGATGGCGCTGGCGTGTGGGGTAAGGTAGACAAATGTGAAAAATGCGAAACCACTCTGCGGATCTGCAGCAATCAGGCCAGCGGTCCAGAGCAGGAAGAACATGAGCGCCGCCAGGGATAACACCAGTATGCCCTGAATGAGATCGCTGTAGACAATGATCTTCTTGCGTGAGAAACGGTCGGCGAAGGTGCCGCCCATCGGGCCCAGCAGCACGCCGGGCAGCGTGGAGAATAGCATCATGCCCCCCATCAGGCTGGCCGACTCCGTGGCCTGCTTGATATAGAAGAGCATACCCACATTGAAGTAGCGCTGCCCTATCTGGCTGATGAGCTGTCCCTGCCAGAGCAGCAGGAAGTTCTTATTCCATAATCTGGATGGCTCTCTGATCGTCTGTACGTTTTCCATTACAATAATCTGATGATCCGGAGGCGCCCGATTTATCGCCGTACATTATACGTTATATAAACTTAATGAATCTAACTGTTGCAGATGACACCGGTACCGTGGTTACCGGGTTGCGTCTATTCCCCGGCAGTCTATCAGTTCTACCTGAGGCAGCAGCCTTTCCACATCGGCCCTGCGGCAATCGGCGGTGGCGGTGTTGAGGCAGACGGCCGCAGCGGCGGCGAATCCGAGGCGCAGGCCGTCCTCGATTGGCTTGCCTTCAGACAGCGCCACCGCCAGCCCGGCCAGTACGCTATCTCCCGCGCCGGCGGCGCTGGCGACCGGTATCTCCAAAACGGGAATACGATAGGCGCGTTCGGCCAGTATAGCCAGCGCACCTTCTTTACCCAGCGTAATCACCAGCATGGCGCCATACCTATCCTGTATCTCTTTGCCCGCCCGATAAGCTTGCTCCATATTTTTGACAGGTTTCCCGCAAAGCTCAGCGATCTCATCGATGTTAGGCTTGGCAATAGTAGGCCGTCCTTCCATTCCGGCCTTCAGGCCGGATCCGCTGGCATCGAAGATCACGGGTAGGCCGGCTTCCCTGGCGCTGCTTACCAGCTCGGTGTATATAGACGCATCCACTCCGGGCGGAACCGTGCCGCCGATGATAACACAGGAAATTCCTTTCAGGGCGGCTCTAAATTTCTTGCGGAATTTATCGAGTGCGCCGGGATCTATCTTGAGTCCCGGCTCGGTCAGCGTGGTCTGTCCCTGGCCGGCGCTGCCGATGATAACGATATTGATGCGCGTCTCACCGTTAACCCATACGAAATCGGTACGGCAGCCGCGCTCATGCAGCATCTTCTCCATCACCCTGCCGTTGTTGCCCGCTGCGAAGCCCAGCGCCAGGCTGGAGTAGCCGAGCTCCCCCAGCACCAGCGAGGCATCGGTGCCCTTTCCACCCATGCCCGGCACCACCTGCTCAGCCCGGATGGTGCGGTTCCAGGCGAAATCCCTGATCAAATAGGTGCGGTCGACGGCGGGATTTAGTGTAACAGTCAGGATCATGTCCGGCGCTATTCCCCTTCCCCGCTGGAGCCTTCCATTTGTTTAGCCAGATCATGGCGCGAGCGGTAGAGCATGTCCTCGTCGGACAGCAGTACCCTGCCCATCAGTATGCAGTGTGCATTGGTCTCGATCCTCTCAACCGCATCCATCACTGCGTACAGGTCCTTGCCGGCAGCGAACAGGCCGTGCCAGGGCACCATCACAGCGGCGGCCTGCCCGGCCATCCTCTTCTCCTGGCCGCTGAGAGCATTATATACATTCTCGGCCAGTTGCCTGCTCTGAACTCCGCCGCGCGCGTATTCAGCCAGTTTAATCTCACCGAATTTATACGTATTTTCCAGCACAGGGGGGATGCCCTGCCTGGCTGCACAGAATACCATGATGTTGCGGGGATGGGCATGTATGACAGCCTGACATTGCGGGTAGAAGGAATTTAGCAGCTTAATATGTACGGGGGCCTCGCGCGATATCTTACCCTCTCCCTCCAGCAGCTTGCCCTCCAGGTCCAGCACCAGCACGTCCTCCGGCTTCAAACGCCAAAATTTCCGCGGGCCTGAGTAGCTGGGGGACATAACTATTTTATCCTCTATCCGCATGCTGATATTGCCGCCGGCCAGGTCGGTCAGTTTACGCTCAAACATAATCGCGCCGACCTGTGTAATCAGGTCACGGGCCTGGGATAACATCTTTTGTTCCATGATTCACTCTCCAGTCGGAGTATATTATCTCACATTTATAACTCATCCTTTTGGATGAGCTTATGGAACTTGCCGAAGGTGTCATCCCAGCTATCTCCGCGAACCGGCTCGTAAACAGTAGCTTCAAACGACCGGCCGATGATCTCCCATGCCTGCGACAGCGATCCGATCTCGCCCAACGCCATTAATTGCGCCAGAAAGTTACCCAACGCAGTAGCCTCGGCCGGGCCGGCCACGACGGGCACACCGACCGCCTCTGCCGTGAAGCGATTCAGAAGCGTATTGAGAGAGCCACCGCCTATCACGTGGATGCGATGCAGTTCCCTGCCCAACACATCCTGCAGGTGCTCAAATGTACATCGGTACTTGAGCGCCAGTGATTCCAGGATGCATCTTACTATCGCGCCTTTGCCTTCAGGCGGTTGCTGTCCCGTCCGCCGGCAATACTCCTCAATACGCGGAGGGAAATCGCCGGGCGTAAGAAACAGCCTGTCATCGACATCTATCAGGGCAGCAAATGGTTGAGCCTGCTCAGCCAGCCTGATCAGACTATCGAGAGTATCGCGCTGGCCGGCTTCCTCCCATTTGCACAGACACTGCTGCAGAATCCAGAGTGCCTGGATATTCTTCCAGACCAGCCATGCTCCTCCCACGCCGCCGTAGCAGGTGAAATTATTTTTCAACCCGGCGGTGTTGATCAGCGGTTCGCCCACCTCAGCCCCCAGCAGAGACCATGTACCTGAGCTGAGGAAGGCAGCACCTCCGGAGGATGAAGACATCTCTGCGGGCGCACCTTTAGGTACGCCCCTACTGTAGGGAACGGCACAGGCGGCCGAGGCCGTATCATGTGTGCCGACCGCGATCACAGGCAAGGCTGAAATACCCAGCTGGCCGCACAGTGCCGGATGCAGCATCCCAAGCTTTGTTGCGGGCTGTATGATGGGAGGCATAATGCGGGCGGGGATATCAAAGGCTTCCAGTATCGGCAGGCACCAGTCGCGTTTATGGGGATCGTAAAACTGTGTGGTGGTGGCGTTGGTGAACTCGCAGGCTTTGACCCCGCACAGCCAGTAGTTGAACAGGTCGGCGATCATCAGGTAGGTGGCTGCGGACTCGAGCAGTCGCGACCTGTCCAGCACCATTGAGTAGACCTGAAAGAGGGTATTGTGCTGCATGAACTGGACGCCCGTCCGGTCGTAGATTTCCTCACGGGACATCCTCTGGAATGCCTTCTCCATGACGCCGTCGGTGCGGGGATCGCGGTAGCTGTGCGGGTCCTCCATCAGGCTGCCACTGCTGTCCAGCAGGCAAAAATCGTTGCCCCAGGCATCGAGGCCGACTGAAACCAGCCGTGCAGCTCTGCCGGCCATACCCAGCCCCTGCTTGACCTCCTCAAACAGTCTGCGCACGTCCCAGTAGATATGCTGCCCTACCTGAATTGGGCCGTTGGGGAACCGGTATATCTCCTCCAGCGTGATCCTGGAGCCGTTGAAGCGCCCCAGCATGGCCTTGCCTCCCGAGGCGCCCAGGTCAACGGCGGCGCAGTTAACGGTCTTTTTCATGGCTTGCCCGGGATCAATTGCATATACGGATCAACGGAAGACGGCTTCCCGTATGATCTTCATCGCCCTGGCGGGATTGCCTTCCCGCATCATGTTTTCAATGGCTGTCCCGCCTATGCGGTCAAGCGCCCGGCGCATCGTATGTATCCACTCGATGCTCTCCCGTATGGCCTCCACGGTATCCATGCGGGCCGGCCAGATATCCAGGGTATAGTACCCGTCGTAACCCGTTTTATCCGCCCAGTAGAGCCACTCCAGTGTATCCAGAAAGTGCACCGAGCCCACGTTGAGGTCCCAGTCCCAGTCGGGGCGCGTATCGTTGATATGTAGCAGGAACAGCCGATCGCCGAACATCTTGGCCAGCGCCAGTGACTCTGCTGCATTCTCGTAGGCCAGTATTGCGTGCCCGATATCCAGTATCAGTCCCACGTTGGGCCTGTCGACGGCCCGGCAGAGCAGCAGCGATTTGGCCACGGTAGAGATATAGCTGTGAACGCGAGGCTCCTTGAATTTATACTCCAGCCCCAGCCTGACCGACGGATCATAGTCGGCCGCATCCTGCAGCAGCTCGATCATCAGTCCCCATGCCTTGAGATAATCGGCTTCGAATGGGTAATCATAGCCGTCCTGTCCCGGCCAGATATTGACCAGGCCTCCGCCCAGCTTTTTGGTAATGTCGATGGTCCGGCGTATCTCGCCTGCCGCTTTCTCCGCTGTGGCCTGATCACGGCTGCTTATCGACCCTTTTATATATTCCTTGCGACCGAAAAGGTTGGGAAGGACGTCGCAGCATTTGAGTCCATGTTTGTCCATATACCCTTTTATCTCGGCGGCGTTCTCGTCTGTAACGTCCCTGTCGTAGACGAATTCCAGCCCGCTTATACCTGCTTCGGCGGCCAGGGTAAACATTTCAGCGGCGGAACGGTCCTCCTTATAGCCGGACATAAAACGGTCTCCGGGATTGCCCAGCGCAGAGATTGCGGCGGCGAATTTGATATCCTTTTTCACTTCACCTCCAGGTGATTTAAGCCCTTGCCCTCTCTATCTCCGCCCTCTCTTTCAGCTGGTCTCGCAGGTCCTTGAGGTCTCTGGGAACGAGATAAGCCGAAATAACCAGAAAGATAAAGCACAACGACCAGGCGGAAATACAGATGATCAATATGGCATCCTGCAACGATGAGGCGTCCGCTATAATGCCCGCCAGCAACGGCGCAATAGAAGAGCCGATCTGCTCGAAGAAGTTCTGAAGGGCGTTGGCCGTGCTGCGCACCTCGGGCAGCGTCATATCATAGATGGTAGTCACCACGTTGGGCGAGGCGAAGGGCATGAATATGCAGGTGAAGGCCAGCAGGAAACCGAACAGGTAAATCTGGTTGTAGGGCACCATGATGGCGAATACCAGCAGCACCAGTGCGATAATGACTCCGGCCGCGCTGACGATCAGACGCCCGCGCTGGTTGCGCTTGAAGAAATAGTCCCCCAGTATGCCGCCCATGGGGTAGCCTGCGGCCAGCATCAATACGGCTATTACCATCGTGACAAGCACCGTGGTGGAATCATAGCCGCGCCCGGTCTCAAGATAGCGGAAGAACCAGAATGTCAGCACCTGCCAGGGGAATACGCCGGTGAAGCAATTGAGAAAGAGAAAGAGCAGCGACTTTTTCTTAAAAAGGCCCACAGCGGTCGGCCAGTTGAACTTGTAATCTCCTTTCTGGTCTATGCCCGCCAGTTCCGGTTCGGTGCTGCCGCGCTGCGGCTCCTTTATACCGAAGAAAATAACGATGGCCAGTACGAAGCCGACGGCGCCGGTAACGTAAAATACACCGCGCCAGCCGATAATGCTGCCCAATATGAGCGCCAGCACCATACCCACGAGGTAGCCCATCGGCTGAGCAATCTGCAGCAGCCCCATGATCTTGCCCCGTTCTTTGGGCGCGAAATAATCATTAGTTATGTTGTACAGCCCGGGATAGCTGGAGTCGGCGATCCCCGTTGATGAGCGTGTCACCACGAAGAGGGGAAAGGTGCGTACGGCGGCGCTCAGCCACGTGGTGGCGCCCCAGAGAAGGGCCGCCAGCGCCAGCAGCTTGGTGCGGGCGAAGCGGTCATACAGATAGCCCCATATAGGATAAAGTATGGCGCCCACCAGCAGTGCGCCGGAGAAGACCAGCCCCATCTGCGCCTGGTTTATCTGGAACTCTTCCATAATGGGAGTGGTCAGCGGGCCTATAACCAGCCGCTCGGCCTGCTGGAACAACATGAAGGCAAAGAATGTCCCGAATACGAACCATGGATATTTGGACTTAGTCATGTAAACGGTCCTCCTATTCCCACTGTACTTTTATCAAGGCCCTGCCCCGGAAATCCAGATCGAGCCTGTATATGTCATCGTTTTCTTTTTCAGTGGTCACGGCAGCGATTCCACAGACCGCTGAAACGAGCCTGCCGTGCAAACTCAGCCAGAGTGAGCCCTGGACCCTGCGCCCCAGGTCGATGGTCCCGATCTCGAGAGTCTTGCCCATAACCCGCCAGGACTCGATCTCACAGCCCTGCGTGATATGAAGCGTGTCTCCCACCAGCACGGGGCTTTCCTCTGCGCTACATACGCGCAGCATCCGGCAGCCGTGGGACGGGATTTTACCCAATACGATTTTACCAGCCTGTTCCAGGCTATGCTTCTTTCTCCAGAAATCAAATACGTGCAACTTCTGTCCAGACTCATACCCCAGCCGCAACAGGTCAAGGCTGCGGTCCACCGCCTCGTTGCTCCAGTTGAACACAGCTGCGTCCTGCCAGCTCATGCCGTTCTTTGTGATGGGCAGCGCATACAGCTCCGCCATCTCCCGCTCAAGCAGGTCCAGCGGACGCCCGCTCACTCCCATCAGCGGTGTGAGCAGAGCCACCAGCTTCTGCCTCTCCACGGGTAGCCGGGTCAGGTCGTCACTGCTTATCAGCAATCCGCCTGACAGCCCCACCAGGCTGAGGTTGCTGATAACCTCATCGTCGCCCAGTGTCGTATCGTAGTTGCGTACCATCAGGCAGTCGGGATCGTTCCACCACCATTGCTGGTGTAACGTGCTTAAATTGAGCGTGTGCCGGATATTATTGCACAGCGAACCGATGGATTTCTCGCTTTTTATGATGGGTGTTGCCCATTTGACGCTCCACAGGAAGGGAGTCCAGTTGGGGGCGGTATCGGGACCGATGCGCATGGCATCGACAATGCCCACCGCCGGCCCGAAGGGGCACCCGCAGCCCAGCAGAAAGGTATCTTCCCCTATGCCGGCCCTTACGGACTCCATTCCTTTGCGGAAGGCCTGCGCGCGTGTCATCTTGGGATTTTGCCGAACTCCCGGCAATGCGCCGGAGTAAACAAAATCGGTCTTGACGAAGCCGTAACCCCACTTTCGCGCAATCGTCTCCAGCAGCGAACGCACATGCTCCAGCACATCAGGCTGCGTCAGGTCCAGGGCATGCCCGTAAAAATCATAGAAATACCCGCTTACGATCGGCTTGTCTTTCTTATCCTTGACCAGCCATTCAGGATGCTGCTGCGCCGTCTTTGAGCGCGGATCAACCACGAACGGCGCCAGCCATAACCCTGAGGTGAACCCTTTCTCCTTGATGTTATCGGATAGATGCGCCAGTCCACGCGGAAATTTGGCGTTGCAGGTGGTCCAGTCGCCCCAGGCCGATTGATAGCCGTCATCGAGCTGCACAATTTTAAAGGGGATGGTCTCCCTGATGCTGTCGATAGTGTTCAGGTTAGCGACAAAAAGGTCGGCAGTGATGGACTGGAAGAAATGGTACCAGTGCGTCCACTGTGCCGGCGGGGGAACGGCCGGGACGCGCGCCTTCATCTGCCTCGCCACAGCCTGGACGTAATCGGCCGCCGGGTCTGCGCAGGGCAGATCGATAAATTGCAGATAACCCCATTCGGACTTGAAAGTCTCGCCGGGTTCCAATAAAACGCCATCGGCCTGCGCCGTCAGCGTCAACTCCGCTGCGCCGGCCTTGCAAATAACATGCAGCACACCGAACTGATCGGCTGTCGAGGCAAACCCGGCCAGCAGAGCCGACCTCTGATCGGTCAGCAGCCCCCAGCCGTCACCCCAGAATTCACCCCTCTTCCTGCCGATGGGCAGAGCCGGGTTATACAGCTGCTTGCTGATAAAAGGCCGCATAATCAGCAGCGAATTCACATCCCGTTCCTTACTCTGTCGTAAACCCGAGTACACCCAGTCATGCCAGCCCACTTTAAAGAAATTCAATTTCCCATCGCCTGCAAAATCCACTCTTCCACCGCAGGCTGTTTCAGCCTGCAGCAGATGCATATCGTGCAGGCAGATATCTGCCCGACTGCTGTTGGTTACCTCCAGGCGCATTAAAAGAAAAGGCCTGTCATCGTACAGGTTGATCAGGTAAGCCAGCTCCAATCCGTCCGTGCGGCCGGAGCTGGTGAAACGGTATTGCCTGCCCCTGCCGTGGACATCCTCCAGCGGCTGGCCGGCGCTCTCGGTTTTCCCTCCGGCAAAGCCGGCAGTGAGTTTTTTTCCGTCCGGAGTGGCATAGCTGAGTCCGATGAGGGCGCCGGCAACCGAGAGGGCGGCATTATCGCGGCGGTCTGCGCTGATCCTGCCGCTTCTCGTGTCGAAAGAGATACGCCAGATCTGATTTCCGACTACTTGTCCTTTATCTTCCATCGCTGTCAACCTTAAGTTGTATTTTTATCGCCGTATATCATCGCCGCGGGATTATCCTGATGGTATGTATCTCGCGCTCTGCGCTGTGTGTATAAATAAGCAGCTGGTTGTCGGCGTCTCTTACACTTGAGCCGTCCGACAGCTTGACATCGTAACCTCCGGGATATTGATAATCGGGAACAAAGACCTCCGTCGGCTTAACAACGGCCGGATCGTGGCGGAACTCGAACTCGAAAATTCGCTTCTTTATATCGAAGGATATCCGCAGCGGCTGGCCTGCGGTAGCCCGTGGATAAGGCCTGACCACTGCCTGCAGTGCACGTCCTCCCGAATTGATATCGGAGGGATCCTTGCGCTGGTCCAGCCCGTAAATGGAGAAATCCTCCAGGTTCCAGTGGTCGCCATATTGATTGTCATTGAAAGCGTCATAGGTCCAGAGATTGTAGCTGAGTAGGTTGGCATCCAGCGCCTTGAACAGGCGGTCCCACTCCTTCACATGGGCGCTGAAGTCCCCTGTCCGATAGGCTTCCCGCTTATTCATATCATAACAGATGCCTATCTCTCCGATGACCGTCGGCACGCCCCCGCACAGCCCGTTCCCGAACTCCTTGATACGCCGCATCTGATCGTTGAATGACCTTTGCACCATTCCGGGCGTCCCTATCACAGCACCGCCGGTCAGCTTATCGTGGCCCACCAGCGCATTGGGGAAGAAGTGATACGCCTTTGTAATCCAGTGCACGTCGTCATACCAGTGCGGTTTATACACGATGTGCCGGCTGTTGTCGGCGCCCATATTCGGTGGACGATAGTCCACGTTGGGTGGAGTTATAAGTATCACAGCCCGGGGATCAACCGCGTGAATCGTATCGGCAAAGCGTTCAAAATAAGGCTTCTGGTAGTCATCGGTAAAGTTTACTTTCCTGCCGTTCCTAATTGAGAAATAATCAGGTTGCAGCAGGACCGGTTTGCCTGCCCGATCGATGTCCCAAACCCCGTTGGCTTTCCAGATGCAATCCCTGCCCTCTTTCCAGGCCCTAACACCACGGGGATTAAGCATTTTAGTGCCGAGCAGCTTGGGCAGGAAAGACTTCCAGATTTCTACCTCCATTGACATTCCAGCGGCCAGTAATATGCCCTGATACGCAGTGGGTGTATCGCCTTTCTTATAAAGATACCAATCCGTAGAATTCAGGTCACTGCAGGCGATATAGCCGCGGTAGGGTTCGTTCATCGTATCATAGCCCAGCACGGCAGGCAGACCTTTCAACCTTTCAGCTACTTTTTTATAGGCGTTCAGCAGGTGACCCTGCAGGTATTCCTGCACAGGCTGGCCGTCCACCTTTGTTGACGGCGCAAAATCGTTGCCGCCGAAGAAAAGTGTGAACATGGTGGCCGCCGCCATTTTGAATCCGTTGGTGGCCCAGATCTGGGGCGAGTAATCCGATCCGTATTCCTGGTGTGTGATGGCAGCGCCGGTCTCCTTGAATTTGGTGATATCGAGGCCGACGACATCGAATGTCCATCCCGGCGCCCCACAACCCCCCGTAAAGCGGCTCCAGATGTCCTGGCGCGTTTCTATATACAACAGCAGACCATGTTCACCCGCCTTTTCAACTATTTTATACAGGTAATCCAGATACTCCTCATCGTAAATGCCCGGACCCGCGTGCTCAAGTGCCTCCCATGGCACCAGAAAACGATAGAAGGTCAGTCCCCAGCGCTTCAGTCTACTGAAATGCTCGTCTGCTTCAGCCAGAGGGAAGGGGCGTCCCACGAATGATACGTTGCGATGGTCGAAGAAACCTTCCCTGATATGCGTGGAGCCGTCCGGCTTAAACGGAACCTTGGCATCCAGGTTAACGCCGCGCAGGATGACTGTCCTGCCGTAATCATCTTTAAAGTTAACGCCTTCTATCCTGATCATTACTGCTTCTTGCCTCCCGCTATAACAGGTTGCATGTCCTTATCACTTAATCAGGGTCTCTTGTTTGTCAGGGATTTTTTCTCGATGGCCAGCAGCTTGTTAAGCCGGCGCTGGTGTTTGTCCTCGCCGCCGAACTTAGCGTTAAGAAAAGCTGTAACTATCTCCGCGGCCAGCTCGATGCCTATTATCCGGGCGCCCAGGCAGAGCACATTCATATCGACATGCTCCACGCCCTGGTGCGCCGAAAAAGTATCATGGCATACGCAGGCCCGCACACCAGCCACCTTATTGGCGGTGATACAGACCCCTACACCGCTGCCGCATATAAGAACGCCGCGCCAGGCCTTCCCCGATGCAACAGCCTGTGCCGCCGCGCCGGCGTAATCAGGATAATCGTCGACAGCATCATAGGCCAGCGGACCAACATCCATGATTTCGTACCTGCCCTGCAGACGCCTGATAAGCTCGTCCTTCATCTCAAAGCCGACATGGTCTGAACCAAAGGCAACAACCTGTTTCATCTCTGTTTTTCCTCCGCCGGCGGAAATTTATTTTGATTTCTCCAGTATCAGGACCTCATAGGGAAATACTTCAAAACTCTCGCTGCCGATTGATGTGCCGCCGCTGCGGTACGTGCCCAGCAGCACGCTCCACTGGCCGGCCGGTTTACAGGTATGCAAGAGCTTGTTTGCCGAGAAATTCAGCATAACATAAACCTTATTGTTCCGGTATGTCCTGCAATAGGACATTATATCTTTATGCGAGGGCGATTTCTCGAAGCTGCCCATCTGCAATACGGTCTTTTCCCGTCTGAGCGCCGTCAATCTACGGTAAAAATTCAGCACCGAGGTAGGCTCCTGCAACTGAATATCCACGTTGATCTCCGAATAGTCGCCGTTGAGGGGCAACCAGGGCTTGACTTCCGAGAACCCTGCGTGAGGGCCCCCGTTCCACTGCATGGGATTTCGTTCGCCGTCTCTGCCTTTGACGATAGGCCAGTACATTTTACCTATGGTGTCCATTACATCCTTTCTGGTGATCCGGCTGTTGGGCATGCCGATCTCCTCACCGTAATACAGAAAAGGCGTGCCCCATATGGTAAGCAGCATAGCCGCCAGCACTTTTGCTCGCTTAACAGTATCCTCGCCGGCGGCGTAGCGTGTCACCGCTCGCGGCCGGTCATGATTGGAGAGCACGTTGCAGGGCCAGCCCTTTGGCGGGATGAGTGAATACCAGTTCGTCAAAGCATCCGAGAATCTGTGCGCGCCCCATTTCGAGAAGACCATAGAGAACTCGAACGACAGGTGGGCGAGTTCACCCTCATCACCCAGGTAGGCGGCGGCCATGGACGGGCCTTCCTCCGCAACGAAGACCTCTCCCACCATCATGCGGTCCTGGTACTCATCCAGCACGGCTCGCATCTCCTTGAGGATGTCATACATACCGGGCTGGTTCCTGGTGTAAAGGTGCTTCTGAAAGCCGTTGAAGGGCCCAGCTGCCAGTGAGACCGGATTGTTTCGCAACTCGTCGTCCTTGAGGAAATAGTTGAGAATGTCGCAGCGGAAGCCGTCCACCCCCTTATCCAGCCAGAACCTCATAGTATCATATATCTCTTTTTTAACCGCCGGGTTACGCCAGTTAAGGTCGGGCTGCGTCTTGAGAAACGAGTGCAGGTAATATTGCCCGGTGGTTTTATCCCACTCCCAGGTGCTGCCACCCACCAGCGCCTTCCAATTAGTTGGGGGCCCACCCCCTTTTTTATCATGCCAGATATACCAGTCCCGCCTGGGGTTGTCCCTTGACGAGCGGGACTCTTTGAACCAGGCATGCTGATCGGAGGTATGGTTTACCACCAGGTCCATGATGATGCGTATACGGTGGTTATGAGCCTCACACAGCAGCTCCTCGAAATCCTCCATGCTTCCGTAGAGAGGATCTATCGTACGGTAATCGGCCACATCGTAGCCCGAATCGACCATGGGAGAGGCATTGATGGGACCCAGCCAGATACCGTCGATGCCCAGATCGGCCAGGTAATCCAGCTTTGCAGTTATACCTTTTAAATCCCCTGAGCCGTCTTTGTTGGTATCGTAATAGCTGCGCGGCCAGATTTCACACATGACGCCATGCTTCCACCAGACATAGCCGCCTTCACCCTGCATGCTTGCACCCCCTTAACAAAAATCATTTGATTAAAATATTGAATGTGGATCTTATATAACTTCACAGATAACGGTGCCGCGGAGGCTATTATTACACTGCGGGCCTTGGATACGCAACCCACAGCGGCGGCGGCAATTCAGACCGGAGAAGCAACGGGCCGATAAATCAAAGGCCCGGCACCGCATGATTAATATTGAACATGATAGAATGTCCCATGCTCTCCGGAGGTGGCCATTACCAGACAGGGGGCTGGAAGGCACACTGGATACTAATAGTGTGCCTGCTTCTATATACGCTCAGCTACATGGACCGCGTAGTGCTGACGGTGGTGATGCAGCCCATGAAGCTCGAGCTCGGTTGGAGCGATACACAGCTCGGCGCTTTACAGACGGCCTATATGTTGAGCTACGGCGCCCTGGCCATACCCACTGCTTACATGGTCGACCGCTGGAGCAGAAAGAAATCTATCGGCGTACTGGGTCTTATATTGAACGCCTTCAGCGGTCTGACCGGGCTGGCCTGGAATTTCGTCTCCATGATTATCCCCAGGATCTTCTGCGGCGCCGGCGCCACAGGTGTGGTAACCGGCAGCATAACCATGATCACCGCTGCCTACCCCAAGATCAGGCACGGCAGGTCCATGGGTGTTTTCAACATCGGTATACCGCTGGGAATTGCGTTGGGCGCTGCTGTGGGAGGCGTAATGGCACACAATTTCGGCTGGCGCTCCCCCTTCCTGCTACTGGGCGGTATCGGCCTCGTATTATCGCTGGCTGCATTCTTTCTCAAGGACTATAAAACAGTTAAAGAAGGGGTAACGGTCAGCCTGGGCGGCCTGTGGCAATCCATTATAGCATTGCTCAGGATCCCCACGCTGCGCTGGTATTATCTGGGCTATGCTATGATGCTGGTCACCAGCCTGGCCCAGATCTACTGGATGCCCACCTACCTCATCCGCCAGTTCAACATGGGCACCGATACCGCAGGCTATCTCACCTGCATTATCAGCCTGGTAGCAGTAATAGGCGCTTTCGTGGGCGGCGCACTCTCCGACTTCTGGTATAAAAGAAACAGGAAGGGCAGGCTCTGGCTGCCAGCTGTTTCTTCCGCAGTATCCGCGCTTGTAATGGCTGCCTCGTTTCTGATCTTCAGTTTCAACTTTACACTCGGACTGGTATTGATCTTCATATTCGGCATAATCAATATGATAGCCATCCCCGCTTTGAGCGTTATCTCGCAGGATGTGGTCCCTGTTTCATACAAAGGCCTTTCCTATGGGGTTGCCTCATTGTGCATGTACGCACTCGGCGGCGCCTGGGCGCCGGTGCTGGTGGGGAGCATCTCGGATGCCCTGGGAGGAGGCGCCGCCGGCCTGATGTGGGCAGTGGTCATCGCCTGCTCCGGTGGACTTCTGGCCGCTATTTGCTTCGTAATGGGAGCGAGATATTATATTGCGGATGAGGACAGGGTCAAGGATTCTCTGCTCAGATCGAACTTATAATCGGCCTCCTGCGCGGCAGACCAAACTCTGTAGCAGTACTAAAGTCGTATAGCATTTACCACATGAGCATGTATAATGGTCTCAGTACTATTGGGAAGCCCTGCCACGGTTAAGTATCGTAACGGAGGCTTTGATGTCTGCCAAAGACAAAGGCGGGAGCGCTAAAAAGAACAAGAAGGCGCCTGTCAAGAAAACCATTCGCAAAAAGGCCGGCGCCGGCAGTTCCGCACATCAGCTCGTATTTATCTCGGCAGACGAGACACGCTACAGTGAACTCTTCAATCATATGAGCAGCGGGGTAGCCGTTTACGAGGCGGTGGATGACGGGGAAGACTTTATTATCAAAGACTTCAACCCTGCCGCCGAGAAAATCGAGCGCATAAGCCGCGATGAGGTGCTTGGCCTGCGCGTTACCGAGGTCTTCCCTGGTGTTAAAGACCTCGGCCTGCTGGAAGTATTACAGAAGGTCTGGCGCAGCGGCGAGTCCGAGTATCTCCCCGACAGCATTTATCGAGATAGCCGCGATCCCGGCTCATGGCGCGAGCACTGGGTATACCGGATGCAAAGCCGTGAGGTCGTATCGATCTATAACGACATCACCGAGCGAAGGCTGGCCGAACATTCTCTGCGTCAGTCCGAGGTCAGGATGAACAGCATCCTCTCAGCCATGACCGAGCTGGTATTTGTCCTTGATGACGAGGGCCGGTTTGTGAGTTACCACGGCGCATCGCAGGAGCTTTACGCCGATCCCGACGACTTCATGGGCAAAAAATACAGCGATATTATGCCTCCCCACTTCAATCAGCCGGCCGCAGATGCAATAGCCGGAAACAGGGCCGGGAAAGCCTGCCGTTTCGACTACAGCCTTCAGGTACCGATCGGCTTACAGCATTACGCCGCTACCATGTCTCCTATTATCATCGACGGCAGGTATAACGGATCCGTGCTGGTGGCGCGCAACGTAACGGAGAGCCGACTATCGCTCGAGGCGCTGAGCGCCAGCGAGGAGAAATTCCGCACGCTGGTTGAAAATATCAATGATTTAATGTACACGCTGGACGCGGAGGGTCATATCACCTACGCCAGCCCGGCCGTCGAGCGCTTCACCAAGTATAAGGTCGCCGAGCTGATCGGGCAGCCATTCATGCCCTTGATTCACCCGGATGATCTGCCGGGCCTGCTCGGAAGCTTCGATCGTTTGCTCTCGGGTCAGCTTGAGCCCTGGGAATTCCGTGTCCTGGATAAAGACGGCCGTATTATCTGGGTCCGCTCCTCCAGCCGTCCTGTCTATAACGAGGGCAAAATAGTTGAGATCAATGCTCTGATGACCGACATAACGGAACATAAGCAGACCGAGTTTGCGTTGCGGGAGAGCGATGAGCGCCTCAAACTAACGCTGGAGGCGGTCAACGAAGGCGTGTTTGACTGGACCATCCCCGAAAACAAAGCGATCTACAGCCCCAGCAACTATACCATGCTTGGCTATGAGCCCGACGAGTTTCCCCAGGATTCCCAGGCATGGAAGAGTCTGGTCCACCCCGACGACCTGAAGGTAAATGAGAAGGAGGTACTGGACCATATAGAGAGCGGAGAGGGTTATTCGGTGGAGGTCCGCATGCGCACCAAATCGGGTGAATGGCGCTGGATACTTGTGCGAGGCAGAGTCGTGGAAAAAGACGCCGGTGGGAAAGCCGTCAGGATAGTGGGTACGCATTCGGATATAACCAGCCGCAAGCAGGCGGAACAGTCCCTGAGCAGGCAGCGCGAGGAATATCGCATCATCCTGGACTCGGTGCCTATAATCATTGCTTATATTGACCACGATGGACGCTTTATACGCATCAACAAAGCCGGCGCAGATGTCCTCGGGGTATCGCCCAAGGAAGTGGTAGGCAAAACATTCGATGATTTCTTCTCACCCGATCAGGCGGCTCGCTTTCTGAGCCGCACCCGTCAGGTCATGGACACAAAAATACCATTATCGGGCATTATGTTCAGGGCGATGCTGCCGTCCGGGCAGCCCATCTGGACCCAGACTGACATCGTGCCCTACCTTGACAGCAAAGGTAATTCAATCGGTAGCATTGTCGTTTCCATGGACATCACGGGACGCAAGGCTGCGGAGGAGGCGCTTCAGGAGAGCGGGGAGCGCTTCAGGAATATGGCCAACCTGCTGCCTCAGACCATTTTCGAGACCGACGAAAAGGGCAATTTCACCTTCGTCAGCAGCCAGGGATACCAGACATTCGGCTATACCGAGGCAGACGTCGCCGCAGGTATGCACGTGCTTCAGACCATTATTCCCGAGGACCACGCAGCGGCTGTAGAAAGCATCCGGAGGAGGATCAGCGGCGAACAATTCCCTCCCAATGAATATACGGCCATAACAAAGGACGGCAGGACATTCCCGGTCATGATTTACGCCTCTCCTATCATAAAGAGCTCCGGCTATGCCGGCATGCGCGGTATGCTGATCGATATCACCGAGCGCAAGCAAATGGAGCAAAATCTCAAGGAGAGCATAGACAGGCTGCATAAAACTTTGAATGATGCAGTTGTCACCATGGGCGCCATAGTCGAAATGAAAGACCCTTATACAGCAGGCCACCAGCTGCAGGTAGCCCGGCTGGCAGCCGCCATCGCCCAGGAATTGGGCCTGTCTGAGGCGCAGGTAAATATCATCCGTACCGCTGCGGCCATACACGATATCGGCAAAATCTATGTCCCCTCGGATATACTGGCCAAGCCCGGCAAGCTGGGCGCACTTGAGATATCCATCATCAGGACCCACGCCCAGGGCAGCTATGATATCTTGAAGAACATCGACTTCGGTGGTCCGGTTGCCCAGATAGCTCTGCAGCATCACGAGCGGCTGGACGGCTCGGGCTATCCGCACGGTTTGAAGGAGAGCGAGATCATGCTTGAGGCCAGAATCCTGGCCGTTGCCGACGTGGTGGAGGCCATTTCATCGCACCGCCCCTACCGGCCCTCTCTGGGCATCGACAATGCCCTCGAGGAGATAAAACAGAACAGGGGCAAGCTCTACGATCCCGGCGCAGTCGATGCCTGCCTCAGAATATTCAACGAAAACCGCTTTCAGTTTGAGTGATATACACTAGTCATTGCCTTTATCCGATGCAACTGATATCCTGTTCGGGGAGGGGGTGGAACTGAAGAAATGAGATGGCCTGATCTTAACCGCCTGGACGGCTATCTTCCGCCGGAGCTTGAAAAGGCTTATCGCCAGCAATATCTGAAAAGCGATGTCAAGGTGGCCGCTTTATCCATGCTGCTCCTGGCGATCCTGCTTGTATCTTTTGCCTATAACGACTATGTGCTTTTCGGATTTACTTCCACATTTTATTTCCTCATCGCGCTGCGGGGCATCTATTTAATCTATTTCAGCATCCTGATGTCTTATCTCTGGAGGAACCAGGATGAGGTGAAATACGACTGGAACATTTTCCTGTGGCTGATGCTGAGCATGATTCTGGTCATCATCATCAACCTGACACGTCCGGCCGGATACTCCGGTAATATTCCAGTAGACGTCATACTCATTCTGCTGGTTTACCTGGCCATGCCCATGCGGCTGCTGTTCAGGACGCTGGGCGCATTTATCTTCACGCTCAGCGATATATTTATATTTTTTATCATGCGAGATACCGCGTCGTCGGTTGGCGAATATGCTGCAATTTTTTCGCTCCTTATGGCAAACGTGATCGGAATATATGCGTCAGCCCGTCTCTACTCTTTCAGGCGCAGCTCTTTCAAGGCTATTTTTGAAGAGAAGAATGCGCGCGAAGAGATCAAAAAGGATGCCGAGATCTGGCAGGCGACCTTCGATTCAATCAGAGACCTGGTATCAATACAGGATTCTCAGTACCGCCTAGTGCGGGTCAATAAGGCCTACAGGGAGGCTTTCGCGCAAACACCGGGCGCGCTGATAGGAAGCCATTGCTACGAGGTAGTGCACGGCACTTCCGAACCTATCGTTAACTGCCCCCACCGGCAGGTGTTGCAGTCCGGTAAGGCGGCAACTACCGAGATTTTTGAGCCGCGACTGGGCGTATACCTCGAGATCTCATGTTCGCCAATCACCCGTGAGGACGGTACACTCGAGGGCACAGTGCACATTGCCAAAAACATCACCGTGCGTAAAAAGCTGGAGGAGAAGCTGACTCAGATGGCGACCATGGATAACCTGACCGGCTTGCCCAACAGGGCATTACTCAACGACCGCTTTGATATCGCCCTGGCCAATGCCCGGCGTAAGAATGAGTCTATGGCCTTTATGATACTGGACCTCGACCGCTTTAAAAATATCAACGACTCATTCGGGCATGCCGTCGGCGATATGCTGCTGGTGGCAGTCGCCGGCAGGCTGACCGCGCTGCTGCGTAAGGGCGATACTGTCGCCCGTATTGGCGGGGACGAGTTCGCCGTGCTGCTGCCCGAGATAAAAGGGGCAGAGGATGCCATCCAGCTCGCGCAGAAGATCATTGGAGCTTTCCATGAGCCCTTCAGCCTCGACGACAGACAGTTGTCCGTAACCACCAGTATAGGTATCGCCAGGTATCCCACCGACGGCGATGATTTAGAAACGCTGGCCAAAAATGCCGATACCGCCATGTATCAGGCCAAGGAAGAAGGCCGCAATATATATAAGGTCTATAACGGCCAATAAAAATGGAATGTGATAGACGAGCCGTCTCTTCATTTATCAGGCAGCCTGAGTGCCAGCAAGATAGCTGCCGGACTCAATGCATCAAACCGTAACGGAAATAGGGTAGTTTCCGTATTTACGGGCCGCCTTCACCAGGGCTACGTAGTTCTCACCTTTGCAGCCCGGATGGATGGTGTTGGATGAGCTGATGATGTAACCTCCGCCGGGCGCGGCGACTGCAATAGTCTTTTTCACGGCCTCATCCACCTCTTCTTCAGTTCCGAAAGGCAACAGTATCTCGCAATCGATATTGCCCAGCAGACAGAAGCGCTTGCCGTACTTAGCCTTGGCCTCGGCTATATCCATGCACTGCGGCTGTATGGGGTGCATGCCGTCGAAGCCGGCATCGGCCATCCTGTCCATAATACGCCACAGTTTTCCGTCGGAATGCTTGAGCACCTTCAGGCCGCGTTTATGCACGAAGTCCGTAATCTCCCTGTGATAAGGATAAATATACTCCTCGTAATGCGCCGGCGACATCATGGTTGAATAGTTATGCGCCAGGTCGCTCGCAATCATTATGGCATCCGCCCCCAATCCGATTGCGCGGTCTATCCCTTCCAGTATATAGTCCGTGCAGATACGCGCCAGGTCCTTGACAAATGAAGGGTCCTCGACGTAGAAGTACAGCAGCTTCTGCATTCCTCCCATCATGGCCCAGCTCTCACGAAAAGGCCCTGTCACGTGGAAAACATGCGCTACTTCCGGGCCCAGCTTTTCCAGGGATATCATCAGCATCAGGAACTCGGTCTCTTGCGGGTGGGCGATCTTCAGCCGTTTCAGGTCACCCGGGCCGGCCACCGGGCCTTCTACAGGGATGGCGTCGCCCTCCCTGTCGGCGTAAAGCACCCTGCCCCATAAGTCCCTGACGTGTTTATCGTCGACCGGCTCCCTTGTGTAAAGCTGGATGGAGGTCAGGCCGTCCAGTTCCAGTTTGCGGGCTACCATGTAGAGCAGATCGAGAAGCCTCAGCTTCTCCTCCAGTGTCATCTGATATACCAGTTTTACAGGCGGGACGTCATCGGTGAAGAGCCTCCCGATCTTGATGATGGACTCTTCATTGAATGCCAGCTCCCACACGGGTACCCTGTCAGGTTGACCTCCCGATAGAGCCGTTAGAAAACGTTCTTTACCGTTCATAATCCGATAACAGGTATTAAAGCAGACGTGCTTTTCTGCATTGCTATTGCGAGGCAGGATGAAATATATATGGCAGATAAGGCTTTGTCAAGGAATGCACTCGCTTCAGTTCCACGGGCATAAACTCATATCGGTTCCACTTTGATCCCCGGCAGGCCGGAAATTGACCGGATATCAACCCATAACTATAATTCCCTTAAGGCAGGGAGGTATTTGAGAATGCTTAAGCACACTGCCGAGCCGGTTTGCCTGGCGATCTCTTTATTGCTCGCGGCATGTATCCAACCGGCAGGCATGGCAGAAAAGGCGCTGCCGCAGCCGGGCGCGTCGCAGAAGGTTATTGCAGTGGTGGACCTGGAACAGGAGACCAACGCGTTTTCCCCCGTTAAAACTACGCTCAAAGATTTCAAGGCGCGCGACCTTTATTACGGCGATGCTATGATTGCTCCCAGCCTGGAGCAGAGGGATCAGGTGGCGGGGTTCCTGCAGGCGGTCGAAGACTATGGCAAAGGCAATATCAGAATTGTACCTATCATGGAGGCCAAGGCGGCGTCCGGCGGGCCCGTAGAAAAAGAGGTATATGCCGGCTTTAAAAACGAGATAATGACACGCCTGCGCGACGCCGGCAAGCTGGACGGCATCTATCTCTCTTTGCACGGCTCGATGGGGGTCGAGGGGCTGATCGATCCTGAAGGCGATCTTCTGCAGGCCATCAGGGACGAGTTCGGCGATCGAATTCCGGTGGGTACCTCATATGACCAGCATGCCAATATGACGGAGAAAAAAGCCACGCTGGCAACGTTCATTGTGGGATATAAAACCAACCCGCACAGAGATTTCTTTAACACCGGATACACCAGCGGCAAAATCCTGGTGAAGACCGTTCTGGGGGAGGTACGCCCCACCATGGTTGTGAACAAACTGCGGCTGCTGCGCGGCGGCGGCACTATGATGGATTTCCTGGCCCCCATGGACCGCATCTTCAGCCGCATAAAGCAAATGGAGCAGTCTTCAAACGTGCTCTGCGTATCCAATTTCCTGGTGCACCCCTTCCTGGATGAGCCGGATCTGGGATGGAGCACGGTGGCGGTCACGGACAACGACCCTGCGCTGGCAAACAGGCTTGCGGACGAGATCGCCGACCTCGACTGGTCCGTGCGCGGGTACAAAGTCACGCAGAAGATATTATCACCGTCGGAGGCGGTCAGGGCCGCGCGCGACAGCTGGCTGGAGCGGTTGCTGGGTACTACCATGTTCTGCGACCTTTCCGACACGGTGGGCACCGGCAGCCCGGGCGAGAATACCTGGATACTCAAATCGCTGGCGGAAGAGGGCCCCGACCTGGTCTCCTATGTTACTGTACGGGACGCCGAAGTGGTGCAACAGCTCTGGGACACGCCCCTTAATCAAGAAGTCACGGTCTCGGTTGGAGGCAAGCTGGAAAAGGTGTACAACAGGCCTTATACGTTTAGCGGGCAGCTTATCTTCAGGGGGGAGGGCAGGGACGGCACGAAATCCAGTGGCAGGGCCGTTGTAATCATGAACCGGGGCACGCACCTCATTGCAACCGAGGAGGCCCCCAATACTTACTTCCCTAGCTTTTTCACCAGCCTGGGACTGGACCTGATGAAGGCGGACGTTGTCGTGGCCAAGAACCTTTTCCCCTTCCGTATCAGGTTCCTGCAATACAACCGTAAGACCTTCAACGTGGTCAGCGCCGGTACGACCAATATCGATGTTTTCCAGATCGACTATAAAAAGATCACTCATCCCATTTATCCACTTGATGAAGTAGATTCCTGGCAATGGAAGAAATGGGAAAATCCACCGGCCAAATAAATAGCAGCGAATTAAGAGGATACCATCATGACAGATATGAAAGTCGATGCAACGGGGGCCGCAGCGCCGGCCGCAACCGGGAGGTGGAACTGGGGCGCCTTCCTCATGACCTGGATCTGGGGCCTGGGCAACGGTACTTATATCGCCCTGCTGGCATTGCTACCCGTAGTGAACATTGTTATGGCCATCATCCTGGGCATTAAAGGTGGAAAGTGGGCCTGGAAGAACAGGCGGTGGGAGAATGTCGAGCAGTTCACCAGGGTACAGGGGCTGTGGACGGCCTTCGGATTCGGGCTGCTGGCCGGATGCCTGCTTGTACTGGCGATCGTAATCGTCCTGCTGGTCGTTACCTTCAATAACGTTTTCATGTAGTAAAATAATGGCCGGGAATTGAAAGACCATGAAATGTCCGGTATGCAAGATTTCAACAACTGCAGTCGAGTTTGATAAAATCGAGCTCGATTACTGTCCGGCCTGCCGCGGCATATGGTTCGATAGAGGTGAACTGGAGCTGTTACTGGATACGCTGACCAGGGGAGCTGCGCGGGACCTGGTAGACAGCCTGATGCATAGGCCTGCGCTGAACGCATCGGAAAAAAGCAGAAAATGCCCTATCTGCCGGAGGACGATGAGAAAGATCGATATCGGATCAGGGCGGGAGATACTCATAGATGCATGTAATTACGGCCATGGGCTGTGGTTCGACGGCGGGGAATCGGGCGCTATGATCGAGCAACTGAAAATAGCTCAGCCTGATACGGCAGAGCCCCTGTATATGATTCTTTTTTTCATCAGGGACACCTTTCAGGTCAAGCCTGTGATGCCGGGCAAATCATAAGATCGGAGGTAAAAAATAATGCTTATTGCAATCCCCGTAATAATCGCCGTTGCGATTATCATAGTCCTGATTATCGCCGGTATTTACAACGGGCTGGTAGGCGCACGGAACCAGGTTAAAAACGCCTGGGCGCAGATCGATGTACAGCTAAAAAGGCGGCATGACCTCATACCCAACCTGACCGAGACGGTAAAGGGCTATATGCAGCATGAAAGAGGCACGCTTGAGGCTGTGACCAATGCCAGGAACATGGCGATCAAGGCTGTAGACAGCGGTGTGGCCGCGCAGGCTAAGGCGGAAGGCGTGCTGAGCCAGGCACTGGGCAGGCTATTTGCCGTGGCTGAGAATTATCCCGACCTCAAAGCCAGCCAGAATTTCCTGGCCCTGCAGGAGGAGCTGACCTCGACAGAGAACAAGATCAGCTTCGCACGGCAGTTCTATAACGATTCCGTGATGCAGTATAACAATAAGATACAGATGTTCCCCTCAAATATCATAGCTTCCATGGGAGGCTTCAAAGCCAGCGAGTCCTTTGAAGTCACCGATGCGGTCGAACGCGAGGCTCCCAAAGTAAGCTTCAGTTAAACGGTGCCGGCCATATCATGTGGGAACAGATCAGGGATAACCAGGTTAGGTCGGTTATTCTCGTTACAGCAATGGGCATCATGTTGCTGCTGCTGGGCAGCTTCCTGGGGCAGACTCTGCTCGGCGATTGGTCCTTCGGTATTATTCTTGCCCTCCTGATCTGGATTGTGATGACGCTGGTGGGCTATTTCCAGGGGGACAGCATACTGCTTTCGCTGTCCAATGCCAGGAAAATCGGCCCCGATGACATGCCGCGCATCTACAACGTGGTGGAGGAAATGAAGATAGCTTCCGGTATGGAGAAGATGCCCGATATCTATATTGTCGATGATCCGGCAATGAATGCCTTCGCCACCGGGCGGGATAAAAACCATGCTACGCTGGCCGTGACCTCGGGCCTGCTGCAAAAGCTGACCCGGGATGAGTTGCAGGGAGTCGTCGGCCATGAGATGGCCCATATCAGGAACCGGGACGTCCTGCTGATGGCGATATGCAGCGTATTGCTGGGCACCATCGTCATAATTGCCTGGTACGGCTCACGCGTGTTGTTTTTCACGGGAGGCACCCGGCGGAGCTCTTCCGGCGGGGGAGGCGCGCAGATAATCATCCTGCTGGCAGCCATTGCCTTCATGATTCTGGCCCCCATCATGGCGCAGTTTATCTACCTGGCAATCTCTCGTAAAAGAGAATACCTGGCTGACGCATCGTCAGCACTGTATACCAGGTATCCGGAAGGACTGGCCTCGGCATTGGAGAAGATCGCCGCTTCAACGGAGCAGCTTAAATCAGTCAATAGTGCCACCGCCCCTATGTTCATCATCAATCCTTTTCGGAAGAGCGGACGGGTGGCGGAAGACCTCTCAAGTACACATCCTCCCATCTCCGAGAGGATACGCATACTGCGTGCCATGGCCGGCAATGTATCACTGGCCGGTTATGAAGCCGCTTACAACCAGGCGCACAAAGGCGGAGGAAGTATCATCCCGCGTTCGTCACTGGTCTCAGGCGATGTTTCAGCCCAACGCGACGAGGTCATCGCAGCCGTTACTCCGGCAGAAAAAGAGAGGGCGCGCGAGGCCTCGGACGTATTATGGAAACTGCACAAATATCGCGAGATCACCTGTAACTGCGGCCTGAAATTCAAGATACCGCCCGATTTTCACGGCAACAGCTTCACCTGTCCCCGCTGCAACGCCGTCCATAGCCTGTAGGTCCGTTGCTGACTGAGGGCCTATCGCACCGCAGGCACGTCAGAAACAGGAAACCATACACAGCCCCTATTATCTGAGGCTCGTTAACTCACCGGCGACCAGGGCCGCAAGCGAGTCATCATCGGAGAATTTGGCAGCCGACTGAAAATCGGCGATTGCTTTACACTATAAATATGTTACTGCGGACCTGAAGGACCTATCGATCTCAGCGCCGGCTGATATTGCGAGACCGTTTTATCGCTTCAGAGTCCGCAAAAACATATCAAGGATTCGCCCGTCAGGGCAACTTCAGGAGCATCTAATCGTTTATCTGAATTAGCTTTGCCTGATTCCAGATAGTGAAGTCGTTAACAGGGGAATTACCAGCTTCCACACGGAGCACAATAAAGGCCTTCTGCCCTTCATAATCGCTCAGGTTGATGTCCCAGTTCTCAAGCGCTCCGGGTGTAGTAACTTTCTTGCTGGCTATCCAGGTCGTGTTATCGTTGAGGTCCTTAAGTCCGAACTTGATAGTCACACCGTCGCTTCCTGTTGCATTACTCGTCAGGCCGACCCTGGCCACAAAATGCAGCTTGGCAGGAATTTGAATGGCTGCCGTTTTGGCAGAACTATTTATCCCGTCGGAATAAAAATAGCCGTAGGTTCCCTGCATCCAACCCTGCGGCACCTGCGGTGGTATTACCTCCAGCTGTGGTGTCATCTCCATGTCAGCATTGGGCACCTGGAAATGAGCACCCGTCGTGCTCCTCTCGCTTCCCGGATCTGAGATGTCGCCATCATTGTTTCTCCACGTAGCCAGATTGGACACGCGAAGCAAGTCGTAATCCCACAGCATGCCAAACAGCATGACCCTGCAGTTGTTGGTCTCAATCGCTTCCCCGGCTTCATTATTGGCATCGGCGCATATTTTGACCTTGCTATTCTGAAGACGCAAATCGATATAGCCTGAGGGATTAACGTTGACCGCAAATTCCGGTGTTTTTAGACCTTGATCGTAAGGCCACTGATAGTTGGAGAATTCCAGCGCCCTCTCCTCTCCCGGCTTCAAAACGTCGACAAAGCCGGAGCCGCCCATAGTCGGCATGAGTTCATTCACATAGAGATACGTGTACGTTTGCGGCGTGTCCGCAGTTCCTATGTTTTTAACAGAATACTTGACCATCAATCCGTCCAGCCAGATTTTGGTGATAACCAGGTCAGAGGTACCGGTGACGGGCGCCGTCAGGGGAGCCGTGGTAACCGGCGGCGTGGACGGAACTGCAGGCGCGGCAGGTGTAGCAGGCGTTGTAGGTGCCGTGCTGCAGGCTGATGTAACCGCTAATGACATGACAATGAGCAATGCTAGAAAAGAATACAAACGGAAATGCTGCATAATAAATACATCCTCCTAATTATTTGTTTGTACGATGTAAAACGTAACGGATCGTCAAAAGTTTATGCCCGTGATTGTCTGGGACAACGATGAAGCTATCAAGCGTGCTATATCAACAGATCCTACATTAAAACAACTAATCGGGCATATGTTTATTGGCTGCCTCAAGAAATCTGGCCAACTTGTGATCTTCCGATGCCAGTATCAGAACATCTCCTGCTCTGATGATTTCTTTCTCGTCCGGGTGCAAAATAATCTCCTTGCCGCGCTGTATCAGTAAGACGGCTACTCCGCTGTCTCCTTTTATACCGAATCCCAGTTCACCCAGGGACTTGTTATCAAAATGCGGCCGGGGATCAATTTTGGAGATCCCATAGTCAGCTGTAATCGACATGTAATCCGAAACATCCGTGAGCAACAAACCGTGCGCAATTCTTCTGCCCATATCGCGCTGGGGGAAGACTACCTGATCGGCGCCGATCTTTTGCAGGATGCTGCCGTGAAGATCATTGACAGCCCTGGCTATCACATATTTAACATTAAGTTTTTTCAACAAAATAGTCGTTAATACGCTGTTTTCAATATTGCCGCCCTCTGCCACAATCACTATTTCAAATTCATTGATGCCTAGGTCCTTGAGCACTGACTCATCCGTAAAATCACCCTGAACAGCATGTGTAACAGATTGCGATATCATCTGAACGCGTTTCATTTCGATATCCATTGCCATTACGTCATGACCCATTTCATATAAAGTTTTGGCAAGACTGTAACCGAAACGGCCGATCCCCAAAACAGCAATTTGCCCTTTCATTTCGCCTCCTATACGATTCTGATCGATTCCTGTGGATAACGATGCATGCTGGTTTTCTGATGTTTCAGCAGGGATAATGCCAGAAAAAGCGGCCCCAATCGCCCGATAAACATGGTGACGATCACTGTTAGCTTCCCTCCCAGGGATAAATCCGGCGTTATTCCGGCTGAAAGCCCAGTATTGGAGAACGCAGATACGGCTTCGAAGAATATAGCCAGAAAATCAAATGTCTCAGTGACAGTCAGGATAAATGTGACCACGATGATCACTGTCAGCGAAAGGATCACGACTGCGATTGCTCTGTATATTTGTTGTGTAATAAACTCTTTTCCGTATATGCCCGCATATTCCTTCCCTCTGAGCGAACTGAAAAACGTGGCCATCAGGATACCGAAGGTATTTACTTTTATCCCACCGGCAGTGGAACCTGCAGCGCCTCCAATAAACATGAGGACCAATATGAAGAAAAGACAGTATGGCGTTATCTGGGCCATATTTATAGCCGTAAAACCTGCTGTGCGGGCATTAGTGGACTGAAAAAAAGCCACCAGCAGCTTATCTCCCAGTGATAGAGGGGCCAGTGTAGACGGATTAATATACTCGGCAACAAATATGACCGCTGTCCCGAACACCAGCAGGGTCAAACTGCCCATCAGGACTATCTTGGTGTCAAGCGTGAAATTGGAAAAACGGCGCTTTATAAATATATCGGCCACCACCATATAGCTGATGCCGCCGAGGATAACCAGGGCAGCCGTTGCTAAAAGCAGCAATATGTCGCTCTGGCAGCCCGTAAGGCTCTGAAAGTTGCCGTAGAGGTCAAACCCGGCATTATTGAATGCAGAAACAGATTGAAAGAGCGCCCGCCATAAAGGCATATCATATGCGCCTTCAGCAGAAAAGTGTAAATAGAAGATCGTCGTACCTATACTTTCAATAATCAACGTAAATAGCGCAATCTTGATTATCAGGTTACCCAAACCTCCCAGCTTCTGCGTGCCGAGACTATCACTGATCAGCAGTTTCTCCCGAAGACCGATCCTTTTCCCCAGCGCCAATACGAGAAGTGTAGCACCGGTCATGAAACCCAAACCTCCCAACTGAATCATAGTCAGAATAACGATCTGCCCGAAAAGCGACCAGTGTGTAGTGGTGTCCAGCACAACCAATCCGGTTACACATACGGCAGACGTAGCAGTGAAGAACGCGTCCACCGGCGACGTAATCTCGCCGGTATTGCTTGCTACAGGCAGCAAAAGAAGGAGCGTGCCTGCGGTTATCAAAATGGCGAAACTGAGTACAACCATGATGGGAGAGAACGCGTCGCCACTCCGTTTCAGCGGCTCGGTCAGGAATACATGCCAGGGCCTGGCAGGCGATTCGAGATAATGTGCTCTTTTTTTAGGCATAAGGATTTAACAGGTAAAGCTTCTGGCCTGAATTACACGGCGATAATATAGCACAGTGAGTACCAGCCTGATACGGATGGCCAATTCAAAAACTAATATATTTTACGCCTAATAATCTGGAATAGCATGCTGAGAGAGATGAGGATTAAGCCTGCTATTAAGGTGATTATTACACTCTGATAAGGTATCGGATCTGCAAACCTTTTTATCAATATTCCGATCAGCGCCCAGATTACAACCAGCCCAAAAAATATGTCCCTCCGCTGTAAAACAACTATCAGTGCGATTGCTACACTGATAATAATGACGTCCACTGTCCAGAATTGCTCGCCAAGCCCGAATGTATCCCAGTTGGCCGCGACCAGCAAGGCTGTCGCATTGGCAATCGTTGCTATAGTGACCCATCCTAGATATACACTGAAGGGAAGATGCACCAGGTATTTCTCCCGGTTAGAGGCATCCGATTTGCCGATCGATAGACGCAGATAAATAGCTATCAGACAGGCAAGCAACAATATCATCAGCACCATAGACAGCGGGAGTATTTCATGATGCCAGGCGAATATCCACCCAACATTGGCCACACAGGTCAGGAAGAAAAATATGTTTATGCTATTGATAAAAGAGCGCTTTGCATCGGCTTTGAAAGCGATAATCAGGCTGTACGCAACAAAGACAGCCAGTAGAATGTAGATCAAGCCCCAGATGGAGAATGTCAGCCCCGCCGGCACAAACAGGTTCGGATACTGGTCGGACAGCGCCCCGGTTGTTTTTTGATTGATGGGAAGGGCATTGGCCAGAAAATTTACAGCAACAACACATAAAAGGCCGAATAAATTGATAATCGATAATACCCGGTCACCCATATATCTTCCTCAACATTGCCGGACGAACTATCCTTGCTTAAAATCAACAGCGATAACCGTGGCATAATTGTCCAGGACTGAATTCGGCGTCTCGATTATCAGGTCGCCTGTTATGTCTTTGTACCCATAAGCTTCCATCACCTGGTCGCTTACCGTCATGTGTTTTGAGTAATTCAGTTTTGCTCCGCTTGCCAGAACACGCACCTGGTCCACTTTATTCACCTGCACGCCCCGCAGGGTGACGCTTTCATATGGCTTCATTAACAGGTGCAGGTAAAGAACATCTCCCTTTCGTGTGGTCGGACCGTAGAATTGCCATGGCTCCAGCCCAGGACTTGTGTTCTTAATGCTTTCACCGTTACGCGACATCCATCCGCCGATATCAATTAGTCGTTGGACATGCTCCGGCGGCAGGCTGCCGTCGCCTTTCGGGCTTACGTTCAACAGAAAGTGGCCGCCCCGTCCTACAACTTCGCATAGAGTGTGTATCAACCGAGTGGCCGATTTATAATGTCGGTCGTCTTTGTTGTAGCCCCAGCTTGTATTCATGGTCATGCAGGTCTCCCAGGGCCGGTCAGGTGGTTTGGCGGGAATAAATTGTTCAGGTGTGTCGAAATCGCCGTTGAGCGGTAGCCGGTCGTTGATAACAATACCTGGCTGTAACGATCGTATCAGGGATGCCAGTTCGGCAGCTTTCCATTGTTGAGGTGAATGCTCCCACTGCCCGTCGAACCAGATCAAATCGATCTTGCCATAGCTGCTGAGTATCTCCTTCACCTGGCCGAACATAAAATCGAGGTAACGCTGCCATTTCACCGGATCGGGCTCTGGCGCACCGTTGAAATAATGATACGGTTTATCCGCGTCGGTGAACGCTGGGTAATCGGGATGGTGCCAGTCGACCAGGGAAAAATAAAGCCCCACACCCATTCCTTCCGCCCGCACAGCATCGGTGAACTCACGGACGATGTCTTTCCCGTATGGTGAGCGCATAATAGAGAAGTCCGACAGTTGGGTATCATACATTGCATAGCCGTCGTGGTGCTTGGCGGTGATGACGGCATACTGCGCTCCGGCCTGCCGCAGTTTACGCGCCAGGGCGCGTGCGTCCCATTTCTTCGGATTGAAGGTGGCTGCGCTGGACTGGTACTGCTCTACAGGAACGTCCTGGGCCAGCGGAAACATCGGCACTTTGCCCGTTAAGGGCCAGGATATCTCGACACCCTGCTGCGATATGTGCGACCAGTGTACAAATATGCCGAATCGCGCCTCCTTCCAGTTGCTGAAATCCGGATTCATCTTGGCCTCCCGCATATCTTCAACAATATTTCCTGCTTCCTATAGTCCGATTATAGCAAAGATTCCCGTAAACCAGGCCTTAAATACAATGGCTGGTAACGCGGTGATAGCACATACGTGGGAAGCGATTTCCTGCACAGTATATTATAATCACACCGGTTTTATCGATGCATTTAGCAAAAATTGTGGCATTGCCGGTGTGTGTAGATTAAAATTTTTTAAACCAAATTATTACTCGCTGAAGGGGGTAGTTCTTTTATTGGCTATGTAAGAAAAGTGTAATTTCATTCGGAAGCTTCATTTAAGCAAGCAAATTCAGACACGGAGGTAGGAATCACAGTGAAAAGGTTTGCAGTCATCCTTTTGATATGCCTGGTAATTACGGCTTCAGTTGTAACACCCGCGTTCTTTAGCACAGACACTCAGGCCTCGGATATACGGGAAGAAACGAACTATTATGATATAGCCATCAACAACGGCCGGGTGATCGACCCGCTTACCGGATTTGACGGGCTGGCAAATGTTGGTATTAAAGGTGGGATAATTGCCGCCATCGTTCCCTCTGCCCAGAAACTGAACGGCACACGTGAGATCGACGCTGCGGGCCTGGTTGTGGCGCCGGGATTTATCAACATTCACAGCCACATCACAGACCTCGGCAACGGCGGTCCGCCCCTATATGTTCAGGACGGAATCACCACCGAGGTCTCCGGCAACTGCGGCATCCTGGGACAGGTGACCTTCTCGCAATTCGCCGAGCAGGCTGAGAAAGAGGGACTTTATACAAATGTCGCTTCATTTGTCGGACATAACTCCATGCGAGAGGCGGTGGGTGTGCCCAACTACCGCACACCGGCCACGCCGGAGCAGCTGGCGAAAATGACTGACATGTTGAGGCAGGGAATGAAAGACGGCGCTATCGGTGTATCGTTCGGCCCGTTTTACGGCCCGGGCGCCAGCTATCCCGAGATGCTCGCTCTTGCCCTTGTGTCGGCTGAATACGGAGGCTGTGCCGCCAGCCACGTCAGAGACGCGTTCACACCGGGTGGCGCCGTCAAGAGTGTAAATGAAGCCATAAGCACGGCAAGGGAAGCGAATATCCCTTTTATGATCTCACATACCGGCGGCGGTCCCACCGTAGTACCGCGCAGCTCTGGGCCGGTCCTGGAAGCCATCTATGAAGGTATGGATGAGGGCTTGAAGCTGGGTATTGATTGGTACGGCTACGATGCCTTCCTGACTGAGTTGGGCGCGGCGATTTTCGACTATCCGCCCGAGATGCTCATGCAATTGATGGAATCAAAAGTATCCGACCTGGAGGTGCCCTCCACTGTTATGATCGATGGCAAGGTATACATGCAGGCCGGTGAACGTTTCTCCAGCATCGAACAGTTCCTGTATGTCAGGCAGAAAGTCAAGAGCAAGGAGATACCCGACCCCATGCTGGTGGGCCACCTGTATAAACCGGCCAAACAGAAGTTCTGGATGAGCAATCCCTACCTGATGATAGAGAACGATTGTACGATGACAGTGGATAAGGCCACTGGTAAATATGCCGGTCATCCCAAGGACGCCGGTGCCTTCGCGCACTTCCTGGGATATTGGGTAAGGCAGCAGGGAGTTTGTGACCTGCGCACCGCGCTGGCCAGGACTTCAGGCATGGCGGCGTACTGGCTGGGCCTGGATAAAAAAGGCAGGGTTCAGGTTGGCTGTGACGCCGATCTGGTGCTTTTTGATCCCGCGAGCGTAATAGACAAATCTACATATACAGAGCCGGGCCAGGCTTCGTATGGCATCCCCTATGTCATCGTTAACGGCGTGCTGGCGGTCGATAACGGCAAGCTTACCGGCGCTAAAGCGGGAAAGGTAATTAAACGCAATTGGACTGTTCCGGGTAGATACCCGAACCTGGGAAACCTACCGGCTATGAGCATTTCTGCATTAAATCCATAGGAGGAGGCAATTAAATGAAAAAAACCTGGAAACCTGTTACGGCCGGTATCCTGGATATAATCGCGGGCGCCGCCGCGTTAATCCTGGGTTTCGGTTTAATGATCGGCGGGGCGCTCGTCGGTTTCGTTACCCAGATGCCCCTGTGGCTAAACACGTTGATACCTGTAATCTCAATCCCTTTAATCATACTGGGCCTGATCGATATAGCAGGAGGGATCTGCGCACTTATGCGCAAGGTCTGGGGACTGGCACTGGCCGGCTCCATTACCACGCTGATAACCTCGCAGGTCATCGGTATCATTTCCATCGTCCTGACTGCAATATCTAAAAAAGAATTTGCATAATATAAAATAGACTTAATCCCTATGATCCCATAACCGGGTTTCGGGTTCCCTGCATTTATTCTATGTCGATAGCTGATTAATCAAATAATATGATCTAAAAAGAAGGAAATTTATGGGAAAAAGAGTATTGCGGACAAAACTTTGTGACATGCTGGGAATCGAATACCCTATCCTATCGGCGGGGATGGGACCCACGCTGATGGGGGAAACTACCGGGGCGCCGCCTGCCCTGGTGGTGGCCGTCTCGGAAGCAGGAGGGATGGGAGTTCTCGGGGGCAGCGGTTATACAGTTGAAGAGCTGAGAGCGGCCATACGGGAGATCAAATCAAAAACCAGTAAACCCTTCGGCGTTGACCTGCTACTGCCTCAGAAGCTGGATATCGGCGGCGACCTGAAACAGCAGAGCGCCAAAGAGATGCCGATCAGCCAGATCCTGAAGTTGCTGCCACAGCCTTACCAGGACTGGGTAAAAAAGGTGAAACTTGAACTTCAGGTCCCCGATGTGGAGATCATGGTGAAAATGGATACGACGACTCTTCGCCCCCAGGAGGCTATCGCAGTATGTATCGAAGAAAAGGTCCCGCTATTCTGCGCCGGTTTGGGCAATCCCGGCTTCATGGTGGCACAGGCTCACGCGGCGGGAATGAAAGTACTCGCCATCACCGGAAACGCCAAGAATGCCCGCCGGATGGCTCAATCAGGCATAGACCTCCTCGTTGCGCAGGGGCATGAAGGAGGCGGGCACACGGGACGCATCGGCACCATGGCCCTGTTACCCCAGGCCATCGATGCCGCCGCGCCGGTGCCGGTCCTTGCTGCCGGGGGAATCGGCGATGGCCGGGGATTGGCTGCTGCTCTGGCGATAGGATGCGTCGGTGTATGGGTGGGAACCCGTTTCCTGGCCACCACCGAAGGAGGAGCCCACCCGATCAATAAAAAACATATCCTGGACTCGACCGATGAAGACACCCGCGTGAGTAAAGCGTACACCGGCAAGACGCTGCGGGCGAGCTATAACAGGTACCATGACCTGTGGGACGGCTCGGGTCTGGAGCCGCTTCCTTTCCCGATCCAGGCCATCATATCTTCAGCGCTGCTTGCGAGCTTTGTCGAGGGACAGAAGGACGATTACGTGGGCGGCCTCGCCGGGCAGGTATCAGGTCTCATCAAGGAAATTAAACCTGCCAGGCAGGTCCTGGAGGAGATGGTGGAGGAAGCTGCAAATATATTGACGCGCAGGCTTGCGGAGACGGTCACGGTAAAATAAAAGGATTGATAAACGGAGGCACAGGAGGACCAATTTTAATGGCTGATACTTTAAGTACTTACCATGAAATGGGCAGTAAAATTGAGCAGTATATACGTCCATCGACCTTTCCTCTCGCCGTTAAAACGATTCAGTCTGAAGATGAGATTAAGCCTGAATACAGAAGGCCCCTCAGAAAGCAGAATTTACAGAGCTTTGTATGCCAGAATTTTAAAATCGCTCGCTCATACGGTTGGACGGTAGCTATTACAAAGGAAGATATCAACTGTAAGGCGGCCCGTGTCATATACGGTTGGGATGAGATGACCGAGGAATATGCCAGCTGGACCGACAGTTTCAGCGTTGGTCTTTATGCGGCAGACGTTGAGACTTCCAGAAAAATGGCGCCGTATATGTATCGCCTGGACAACCGTTTTGAAGGTCTTGTGATCTCTCCTTTAACTCGGACAAAAGTGATCCCCGAACTGGTCTTGATCTACTGCCTTCCTGCTCAGGCGATGCGCTTGATACAGAGCTATTTATATTACGAAGGAGGGGCACTCGAGTTCTCCGCGGCGGGCAGAGTCGGTTCCTGCCATGAGGGCATCGCCAAGACCTTAATAACCGGCAAGCCGCAGCTGGTCCTTCTGGGTAACGGTGACCGCGTCTGGGGCGGAGCTCAAGATTCCGAAGTCATGTTTTCCTGCCCGGCCAACAAGCTGGGAATACTTGTTGAAGGGTTGGCAACTACTCACAAAGCCGGCCTGAGATATCCTGTTCCCAGCTATATGAATTATTCTCCTGGTTTCCAGGAATCGTTTGAAAAAGCAGCTAAAAAGAGGGCGGGCGGAACTATTGCCAGGGAATAGCCACTTTAAGTGTCTATGTAAAACCCAGGAGGTGGCTTATCAGTATCCTGAGGCCGATGCCGATAAGGACGATGCCGCCGATAGTTTCTGCCCACCTGCCGATTAGATCTCCTGCCCTTTTGCCAAGAAGGAAACCTATGATTGTAGCTATAAAGGCGACAACACCGATGGTGATGCTGGCTACTGCGATGTGCACCTCGATAAAAGCCAGTGACAGCCCCACAGCCAGTGCATCGATGCTGGTAGCAACCGCCAGGGTAAGCAACATCCAGCCTCTGGTAACATCTGTCTGTTTATCGTGTTCCGTTTTATGATGGAACGATTCCCAGATCATCCTTCCGCCAACGACCGCAAGCAGGGCAAAGGCCACGAAATGGTCGTAGCTGGCTATGAACTTTACTACAGTCTGACCAGCCAGCCAGCCCAGGACGGGCATAAGCGCCTGAAAGAGCCCGAACATAGCTGCCACCCGCAGGATTTGCAGCCTGGAAGGATTTTTAGCGGTGACGCTGGCGCTGAGAGCCACAGCAAAGCAGTCTGCAGACAGCCCTATAGCTATCAGGAAAACTGAAAGGAAGTCGGTGCCGTTCATTAGCAGGATAACTCGTAAGAACTTCTTATTTTAGCATTTGTATTTGGAATTTCGTAATCGGAATTTGGTAAAGGCAGTCGATTATCGGTCCGATCACTCCTTTTCAAGTTCCTTTATCTTGTTAACCAGGTATTTAAAGGTTCTGGGAGCAACTCTATCCAATCTTGCTATCCCTGTACCCAATCCGTCAGACGGTATCACCACTGTTTTATCCGGCGGTATCTGTCTGAACGCCTCATCAATTATCTGCCTGTTCATATCAAATTCGTCATCAGAAAAGAAAACACCGGGCTCTTTGAGCGTAGGGATACCCATGGCATTCGGCTCACCTCTCATTTCCCCGGCCTGTCCACCATAGCCTATATGAACTGTATTATCACCGAAAAGATATATTTTATCCGGATTTTCTCTTAAGTCCTCTCTTTTAATAAACTTCTGATACTCTGTCTTCATTGATATAATTATATTCCGTACAGTGAAATAATCGTTAATATATACATTATCGGAGAATAGAATGGCAACGGGCCGGAAAAAGGATGTACCTGAACCAGCTGCAAAAGTGCTGCAGGACAGCGAAGCTGCACTCGCGGCTATGTTTAATATCGTCGGGACAGGCATCCTGCTTATCGATAGTGAAACCCAGACAATACTTGAAATCAATAAAACCGCTGCAACTATGATCGGCCGGGACAAAGAGACGATGATTGGACAGGTCTGCCACTCGTTTATCTGCCCTGCTGAGAAGGGTAAGTGCCCGGTTAAAGACCTCGGGCAAACTGTCGATAATTCTGAATATAAGATTATTTGTGCGGACGGGCAGCAAAGAAACGTTTTAAAAACCATATCTCCCCTGATTATCAGAGGACTGCCCTGTTATCTGGAAAGTTTTATCGACATCACCGAGCGTATGCAGAGCAAGGAAGCGCTGCGGCAGAGCGAGTTGAAATTCCATTTCCTGGCCGATAATACGCATGATATCCTCTGGACGATGGATCTGAATTTGCACACCACCTACGTCAGCCCGTCTATCGAGTCGGCGCTCGGATTTACGCCGGAAGAACGGATGAAGCAGGATGTCACCCAGCAACTGACTCCGGAATCCCTGGCTTTGACCCAGGAAACGCTGGTGCAGGAGCTTGAGTACGAGCAGTCAGGCCAGTCCGATCCCAACAGGGTTTTGATCATCGAATCAGAGTACTATCACAAAGACGGATCAACCCTGTGGTTCGAGAATTCTATAACCAGCATCAGGGATGAAAGGGGCGTGCTCACGGGAGTTCAGGGAGTGTCACGCAATATCATGGAACGCAAGCAGTTGGAGCAAAAGCTTAAAGATATGGCAACACACGACTACATTACAGGGTTGCCAAACAGGATATTGCTGGCCGACCGCTTCGCCATGGCGGCGTCTCTGGCACAGCGCAATAAAGAAAAACTTGCCGTGATGTCGCTGGATCTGGACAAATTTAAAACGATCAATGACACATTCGGCCATGCAGCCGGTGATGAGGTACTCAAAGCTGTTAGCGCAGGGCTCTCAAAAATAATACGCGCCAGCGACACGATAGCGCGTGTTGGCGGGGACGAGTTTGTACTGGTGATGCAGGAGACAGACCGCATAAAAGACGCCACCACTATCGCTCAAAAGATCTTGGATTCTTTTAGAGCGCCGCTGATAATAGACGGCCATCGTGTAGATTTATCCACCAGCATCGGTATCTCCATCTACCCTGATGATGGACTGGAGATGGAAACGCTGATTAAAAAATCAGATGCCGCCATGTACTACTCCAAAGG
>DAOUFR010000018.1:0-6303 GCA_034429715.1 Dehalococcoidia bacterium | reverse complement strand
TTGCCCTGCTTCGATCTTGGAGATATCCAGCACATCGTTGATCAGGTTGAGCAGATGTGCAGAGCTGTTGCGCACCATACCCATCTGCTTCTTCTGCTCCTCATTGAGGGGGCCGACCAGTTCCTGCTGAAGTATTCCGGTGAAACCGATAATTGAATTTAGCGGTGTACGTAACTCGTGAGACATAGTGGCGAGAAAAGCTGATTTGACCCGGTCGGCTGACTCGGCCGCCTCCTTTGCATCCTGCAGCGCACAGTTGGTGACTGCCAGTTCAAGGTACTTCTGCTCAAGCTCGGCTGTCCTTTCCTCGACCAGTTTCTCCAGGCGATATCTATATTTCGCCAGCTGTTCCTCCGCCCGTTTGCGGACTGCGACCTCATCCGTGAGCTCTCGCGTCCTGGCCCTGACCTGGGACCTGAGGATCAAGCTTCCGCCGGCAAACAGCAATACAAGCCCTCCAACGGAAGCCAGGACCCAGATAACCCAGCCGGGAAGTACAGGCGTCGCGGCCGACTTAATGTCCATCCATTTATCCAGAGACTGATAGTAGATTGAGCCGTTATCCTGCTTTAAATCTTTCACGCGGCGGTCTATTTTCTCTATAAGAGACGGAGTCGATGTGGAGTCTTTTGTTAATGCGAAATAGAGGAGCGCCGGCTGGAACATGATGGGAGTTTTAACGAGACCATAATCAGTCTCGTGTTGATAGCCGAAGTCCTTGCTGGTAACTCCCGCGTCGGCCTCGCCTTTTTCCACAAGCTCAAAAACTCTGTTATAGCTGTCCACCTCAGCATATTTACAGTTGATGCCGTATGATTTAATGATCTCTTTTATTCCGTCGGATCCTTCAACGTTGACGCTGCCCTTTAAAACCGCTATGGTTTTTCCTTCCAGGTCGAGGATTGAGTTGATATCAACGTCTTTGCGTGTATATATCCTGGACCAGCTTATATAGACCGTTTCGTGCGTAAAGGCGTATTTATTGCTGCGCTCCTCCGTGTAGGCCACATCCGGCATTACATCTATCTCGTTATTCTCCAGCATTTCCAGGCATTCGGTCCATGTGCCGTACTTGTATTCAAGTGTCCACCCTTCCCGGGATGCGATGTAGCCAATGATATCCGGCCAGAATCCCGCAGGTTTTCCTTCGGCATCGGTGAAGATTTTGGGCTGATTTTCGTATATACCAACCCTGACGATTTTTAAATCGTCAGCCGCAACCGCTCCGCCCCAGACAGAAACCGATAGCATAAGAAGGATCAGGACGGGAAGCAATTTATTTAAGTAAGCCGTTCGTGCAGTCCTTCTATGCACAATTTTACTCCATGCGCGTACTTCTCATATGCTCAATCTAATATTACAATAACCTTAATTATTCTTCGAGTTTAAAACCTTTCTGCGTGAAAAGCCTGACGCAGGCATTTACTACATCCGGATCGTATGACTTGCCCTTATTATTCGATATCTCCTCTAATGCCTTGTCTATTCCCAGTGAGGCGCGATAAGGCCGATGGGATGCCATGGCTTCAACAACATCGGCCACTGTCAGAATCCGCGTATACAGTAATATTTCATCTCCTTTCAGTCTATTGGGATAACCGGATCCGTCCAGCCTTTCATGGTGCTGCAACACAATCTGAGCTATCGGCCACGGGAAATTAATGGTCTTTAAAATATCATAGCCGTATTGAGGATGGGTTTTTATTATTTCGAATTCCAGGTCGCTCAACCTGCCCGGCCGTGAGAGTATGTCGGCGGGCACATAGATTTTCCCGATATCGTGGATAATCCCTGCGATATGGGTGATGCGAACCTGTTCGGCGGTCAGGTTCATCTCACGTGCTATAGCCTCGGCAATCCCGGCAACGCGGATCTGATGCCCTGCTGTATAGCGATCTTTGATCTCAACAATGGTGCTGAATGCCAGTATCGTATCCTCGAAAGTTTTATTCAGGACCTCGTAACTTTGTTGGAGGTTTTGCTGCGTGGTATAACGCGTTATGACCTTGCCCAGGCGCTCGCAGACAGCTGCCAGCAGGCTGTGTTCCTCCAGAAGGAAAGGTCCTTCAGCGCTCTCCGTCCTTGCTTTGAGATAACATACTTCCAGCCGGCCGATCTCTCTACCCTGGCCTGTGATAGCGCTGGCGATCATATAAGGTGTTTCCTTCCAGTTTGGCGTTGCATAGGTATTGTTGTCCATAACAAGCCTGGCACATGCGATATCAGGATACTGGAAGCCATCCGGAATAAGACCGATCACATCCTTGTATATGGTCTCGAGTGAGCTGGTTTTCTCTCCCATCAGGCGGGAGATACTGTAAAGGCAGTTTAGTTCCTTGACCCTTTTCCTCAAATCAGCAGTCCTTTTGCTTACCTCGGCTTCCAGCAAAAAACTGTATTTTTCCAGGTCCTTTTCGGTTCTGAACAGGTCTTCGAAGGCCAGCAGGTTGTCTTTGGCGGCCTGTTCCCGCATCTGTGCCCCTGTGAATTCAGCGCCGTGTGTTTTCAATATGAGAAATCTTCTCTTGTCCAGATTCCGCGCGCTTGCCTCGAACCAGCACGTTTCTCCTGTCGGCACCACCTCGCTCCAGATGCCGGAATCAAGCTTTTCTTCTGTCCCTTCATGCCAGAAAGGGATCGCATCCGTGAGAAAGTTCCCCAGGTAGTCAAGATCGTCCCGGTGTGTGACAGCATCAGCAGCAGTGGAATCGGGAAAAAGATAAGGCAGCCAATTTAACCTGGAAGATAGTAATTTAAAGGATCGGTCTTCGATGTATTCAAGAATGGCTAAATTAAGAGCATCCAGAAGTTTAAAACAAAAATTATCGTCCATTTAGTCATACAATAAACGGGGTACTCATTTCTCCAGCAGCTTGAGGGCCAGCCTGTTGAACGCTTCTTCAACGTTCTGCCCGGTCTTGGCGCTGGTTTTGAAGACATCCCAACCGTCGTTGCTCAGCTTATCGATTGCCGATTCCTGTACATCCCACTGCCCTGTGAGATCCATCTTGTTCATTAGCAGGACGAATGGTACATCGCGAAAAGCCTGTCCCACTGTTTTGTGGATATTTATGACGGTATCGAGAGTGCCTGTTCGAGTCTTATCTGCTACGAGTATGTAGCCGGACATGCCGCGCAGATAGGTGCCCTGAATCTGATGAAAGCCGTTTTCTCCGGCGATATCCCAGATGACAAGTGTCAGGCTCTGGTTCTTCAGATCGATGATCTTCTTTTCTATTTTGACGCCGATGGTCGTCATGTATTTATCTGAGAACATATTTTCCACAAAGCGTCGGACGAGACTGGTCTTGCCTACTGCGAAGGAACCTAACATACATATTTTTTTTTGGACCATAATGTCTCGTCTTCCTTATTGTGATTCAATGACTATATTTATATCCAAAGGCCGGTTGCGTACCAGGTCCCTCTTATGATATCGATAAAATAAACCCGGCGGCAATAATAATGATACAAAGGGCCGCAGCGATATAGATAAACAGTATTACATTCTCCCTGCCATTCTTCCGCTTCTTCTCTTTGCTTTTGGCCGCGACAGATATTGCCTTGTTGGTCCTGCTGTCGGTTTTCTGAGCCTGTGTGAGGCAGTACAGAAGATCCGGTTTACACGATTCGAATGGCGAGGCATCGCCCTTAAAACCTTCCAGCGCCAAATTGTACTCAAACTCGATATTTTCCAGAATTTCCTTCAGGACAGTCCTCAGTTCTGACGGCGGGTTGCCCCTGATAACGGATGCCAGCACAGTTCTGGGACCCTGCTCGATCCAGATGGTCAGCTCGCCCATATTTAGATTCTGAAGCGAGCTGTCCTCCCTGGCAGAAAACGAATCATTAACGAAATCCTGGATGGCCGTCAGCATGGCCGATACCATATCGGCGTCTTTCAGGTCAATCGATTCGGCCGCTACATGTTGCAGCAACAGGCCGGTTTCTTTATGGATCAGGAAAATCTGCTCCATGCGATAGACCAGTGTATGCATGAGAACAGTTTCAGCAAAAGGCCTTCCGGTTCTGAATGATTCTATCCTCCATTGAATGCCGCGCCAGCTAAATGTGTATTCAAGCGTAGTGCTCATAGATTCGACCATGGCCCTCAAGGATTCCGCGATCGACCTGCGGATAGCCGGACCTATGATGGGGAATATGGAGTCCGCTAAAAACTTGGGATCACGTCTGACCGAGTCCCGGATGACCTCCTCTATGGTCGGCAGGAGGGCGGTGGCCAGTTTGCGGTCTGTGGCGGCTCTGATCACTATAGCCTCGGCAATAACCCTGCTCAGTTCCTCCGCACGAATTTTAGGATCATCCATCCTTTCTTTCAGTTCGTTTATCTCGAGTTGCTCGGGAGCCAGTATCAACGTTCGCAGGGAATTAAGTTCATCGGAATTATGCACGCTGTCTTTCCCCTTATTACCTGTTGAAATATCCGCCATGGCTATTTAACCCCGGTATCAGCCTTATGCTCTTTGCCTTCAATACCTGTGGCGGCGTTGTGTAAAAATTTCGCCAGGGAGACGCGGTCCATTTTTTGTCTGTCGAGTTGCTCAAGGCTGCGGGCTGATTCTGATCTGGCGGCTTCGATGTGTTTGGTCAGCGATGCGACATCGGCATCGATACGCTTGGTAAGCTCCGCAACGGATTTTTGTAGCCTTTCCTCCAGATTACTGAGTTGTTGGGTGTATTCGTTTTTCTGTAGATTGAACTGGCGGGCGGTCTCTTTTTTCAGCTCCGATATGGCCTCATCGAAACGTTGTTCAAGTTGCTTAAACCTCTTCTCATTGTCAGTCGTATGTAAATCGATTTTACGCTCGATGTCCCGGCTGATGTCCGCGATATTCTTTACCAGCAGTTCCTCTAACCTGGCGAACCTCTTGTCATTTTCCTGCTGGAGGATGGCGAATTTGCCGGCCGTCTCCTTGCTCAATTCCGTGATATTCTTAACCAGCAGCTCTTCAAGCTGGGTGAGCCTTCTCTCATACTCTTGCCGCTGTGCGCCGAAAAGGATTTCTCTGATCTGGTCTACACGCTCCCCGCCCCCCGTTGCCGCATCCATGGATATAGGTGATTTGCTCGTTGTTTGCAGATTGGCAGTGGCAGACGGAACCGCCGTTTTCCTCGCGCCGTCATCAACCTTCTTGCGGATCGTCATATTAGTTCTCCTATCTGTAGATTAGATATAAGCCCTAATGTGAACAAGATTTAGTCTAATAGCAACGTATCATAAAATGTAAATTAAATCAATGGATTGCGCGATATTTTTTACGGCAGTAGTGCATTTGATAAATTAATGACATATGCAATACGATTAACGCAATACCATCACGAGTTGCCGCCCGGATAATAATGCAGGGGAGGAGATCAATGGACTTACATAAGATTACAAACGTCGTGAAAGACGGGAAAACTCCAGAGCGGGCCTCACACAGAGTTGATTTAACTACCTGCAAGAAATGCCATCTATGTGCCGAGATCTGCCCGGCTGGAATTATCAGGGCGGACGATGAAGCCAGGTTTCTGGCTGATCGAATATCCCTGTGCATTCGCTGCGGTCAGTGTATGGCCGCCTGCCCGACCAAGTCCATATTCATCCAGAGTCTTAGCTATGAGAGGGATTTCTTCAAGCTGCCCAAGCGTGAGGAAAGCTGGCAGCTGGCTTTTTTAGGCCTGATCAGTTCACGCCGCTCCATACGAAAATTTCAAGACAGACCCGTTCCACGTGAGCTGCTGGAAAAGATAGTGCAGGCCATAACGTTTGCGCCTCCCGGATTTACGCCGCTTACCGTCGAGCTGACAGTGGTCAATGACCGTGAGCTGATCAGACGGGCCGTGCCGCTCATGGCTGAAATGTACGACATGTTGCTCAAGATGCAGGCCGATCCGGAATCCATGGCTGTATTAGAGAAGATGGTGGGCAAAGATACATATCAGGTGCTCAGCGAGCATGTGCTTCCGCTCATGCGTGTCAGGATGCCCGCTTTGAAGGCAGGCACCGAAGATACCATCGCCCGCGGCGCCCCGTGTATGATCCTTTTCCACGCGCCGGTTCATAATGAGGATATATTTATTGCCCTGGCATACGCGTTGCTTGCAGCGCACTCACTCGGATTGGGCGCCTGCGCCGTCGGCCTGATACCGCCTCCTATTAACCGGAATCCGGAGCTTAAAAAGATGTTTAAAGTGCCTGCGGGTAACATGGTTTTAGCCTCCATGGTGCTGGGTTATCCCAAGTATAAATACTCTCGCGGCATCCGCAGGAGCCCGGCCGGTCTGACATGGATAGAATAA
>DAOUFR010000017.1:0-7093 GCA_034429715.1 Dehalococcoidia bacterium | reverse complement strand
TTCGCTACCTTAGGACCGTTATAGTTACGGCCGCCGTTCACCGGGGCTTCGGTTCAAAGCTTCGGGTTACCCCTGACCTCTTTCCTTAACCTTCCGGCACTGGGCAGGTATCAGCCCCTATACCTCAGCTTTCGCTTTGGCAGAGACCTGTGTTTATGTTATACAGTCGCTTGAGCCGGTTTCGTGCCCCCGCTTGCGCGGGCCCCCTTCTTCCGAAGTTACGGGGTTAGATTGCCGAGTTCCTTAACGTGAGTTCTCTCGAACACCTTGGGATACTTACCCCCGTCTACCAGTGGCGGATTGCGGTACGGTCACCATAAATTCTCGCAACGAAGATTTTCTGGACAGTGTGAACTCGGTTGAGTCAACTCAGGTTGCCCCTCCTTTTCCCCCTCTCCTCAGCTTGACGCCGGAGTGGATTTTCCTGCCCCGGCACGCCTAGAATCAGGAACGCACCATGTCCGATGGGTACGCTCAACCTATCCTACTGTGTCCCTCCTTTGCTGATAACGAAAAAATGGTGGTGCAGGAATGTTGACCTGCTATCCATCGCCTACCCCCTTTGGGTTAAGCTTAGGGTCGACTAACCCTACGCGGATTAACCTTGCGTAGGAAACCTTAGACTTCCGGTGGACATGTTTTTCACATGCCTTTACGCTACTTATGCCTGCATACTCACTTGTCACTGCTCCACCCGGGTTTACACCCGAGCTTCACTGCGATAACAACGCTCCCCTACCATCGCTTGCGCGATCCATAGCTTCGGTGGCGAACTTGAGCCCCGTTAAATTATCGGCGCGACATCACTCGACCAGTGAGCTGTTACGCACTCTTTAAAGGGTGGCTGCTTCTGAGCCAACCTCCTGGCTGTTTTAGCGACATCACTTCCTTTACCACTTAGCTCGCTCTTAGGGACCTTAGCTGATGATCTGGGCTGTTTCCCTCTCGACCACGCGGCTTATCCCGCGCGGTCTCACTCCCAGGATTCGACTTACGGCATTTGGAGTTTGATTGAGTTTGGTAACCTCACGGCCCCTAGCTCATTCAGAGCTCTACCTCCGCAAGTTAATAACCTGAGGCTGCACCTAAATGCATTTCGGGGAGAACAAGCTATCTCCGAGTTCGTTTGGCATTTCACCCCTACCCACAGCTCATCCCAAAGCTTTGCCACGCTTACGGGTTCGTACCTCCACCCAAGGTTAGTTGGGTTTCACACTGGCCATGGGTAGCTCACACGGTTTCGTGTCTACTCCATGCGACCATAATTCGCCCTATTCAGACTCGCTTTCGCTTCGGCTCCATGATTGAAATCACTTAACCGGCCACATAGAGTAACTCGCAGGCTCATTCTTCAATAGGCACGCCATCACCCGGATAAATCCAGGCTTTGACTGCTTGTAGGCACAAGGTTTCAGGTTCTATTTCACTCCCCTCAACGGGGTACTTTTCACCTTTCCCTCACGGTACTGGTTCACTATCGGTCGTTAACAGTATTTAGCCTTGGAGCGTGGTCACCCCAGATTCCCACAGGATTTCTCGTGTCCCGTGGTACTTAAGAATGCAACCAGAGCTTTCTGCTTTTAATCTACGGGACTATCACCCTCTGTGGTGGCCCTTTCCAGGGACCTTTGACTAAGCAGAAAGTTTTTTACTCTGCGATAGCTCTTGAGCACTATCCGCTGCACCTTGCAACTCCCCGTCGACATAAGACTCAAGTCCACTAAGTCGGCGTGGTTTAGGCTATTCCCCTTTCGTTCGCCACTACTCCGGGAATCTCATTCGATTTCTTTTCCTCAGGGTACTAAGATGTTTCAGTTCCCCTGGTATCCTCTCATATAGAGTACCTGGCTTTTGGCCAGGTGGGTTGCCCCATTAGGGAATCCCCGGCTTAAGATAGCTGGACATCTCACCGGGGCTTTTCGCAGTCGAGCCGCGCCCGTCATCGGCTGTTAACGCCAAGGCATCCGCCCTGTGCCCTTATTATCTTTGACCTACAACAGCATGAACACAAGACCTTGCGGCCTGTATCCCTGCTAAAAATTTGCAACTAGAACACTAGACACCATTCATCAATACACTATTCGGTTGTTAAAGAACAAAACAGCCTGGTGTACTCACCAAGCTGTCAGAGTATACACCAAAAATCTGCTCAAATCAACTATCGTTAATTTTCCGCATGCCGTATTAGTATATTTTGATACCTTTTCTTTGTCAAATCACACAGCTACAACTCGATTATTGTCACACGGGCGTAGCTAAAGCAACGCCCCTACATCTCTATTATTTTATGGCCGCCCGACCCCAGGTTATATACCTGCGATACACCCATCCTCCGACAACCTTCAGCTTCATGTATATGCCCGCAGATAACATAATCCGGCTGCATGCTCCTGATATATTCCAGCACGATCTTGCTGCCGGCGTGCCGGCCCACCCAGGACGGGGGTATGACCCTGGAGTTAACCTGATCCAACACTCCGTAGGGCGGTACATGCGTTAACAGGATATCCAGCTTCCCGAACCGGCCCAATACCTTTTCGGTGTCTCGCGTTTGCCGCAGCGCCTTCTCTCTGATCTTCAGTATGCCGTCCAGCTCGAATTCCTGCGCCCAGCTTATATCGGTAAAAAACTTTAAACCGCCTATCCTCACTCCACGGAAAATCGCCAGACGGTTATCGATCAGATGCAAATTCTTTATCTTAAGCAGGTCCTGGTACAGGTAAGGCAATTCGGTCCGGAAGGTATGCGCGAATTTCCTGGTATCGTAGTTGGATAAATCGGCGTTCCCGCGCACCACATAGACGGGGCAGAATCCCGCAATATAGGCCGCCAGCTTGAGCGCCGTCCTGTGTGACTGAATAAACGCTTCCCTGAATCCATCGGCGTAGGCCGCTATCTGCTCAGGATCAGGACGTTTGATGTTGATGAACTCGTAGGCCTGTTTGCGCAGGTTGTCCGTCTGGCCCAGGTCGCCCGTCAGCAGGGCCAGATCCATTTTCTCCAGCGGAATACTGCGGATTTTCTCCAGGTTGCCGTGGGGATCGCCGATGGCCGCAATCTTCATGTCACAACGTCAATAATCGGCCTACTCCCACTCGATAGTGGATGGAGGCTTGCTGGTAATATCGTAAACCACGCGGTTCACGCCGGGCACCTCATTCACGATACGATTGGATATCGTGGCGAGTAAGTTATAAGGAAGCCTGGCCCAATCGGCCGTCATGGCGTCCTGGCTGGTCACAGCCCTCACCGCCACCAGATAGCCGTAGGTGCGGAAATCACCCATCACACCCACGCTGCGAAGGTCGGTCAGTATGGCAAATGTCTGCCACATCTGCCGGTATAGCTTGGCTTTCTTGATCTCGTTCATCACGATCCAATCGGCTCCGCGTAATATATCCAGCCTCTCGCGCGTGACCTCCCCGATAATGCGTATGGCCAGTCCCGGCCCGGGGAAGGGCTGCCGCCAGACCATGTCTTCCGGCAGTCCGAGCTCAAGTCCTACGTTGCGCACCTCATCCTTGAAGAGGTATCTCAGCGGCTCGATCAGGGTGAGCGCCATTTTGGATGGGAGCCCGCCCACGTTATGATGGGTCTTGATTTTAACCGCCGCTTTAGTCTCGGGCGTTGCGCTCTCAATAACGTCGGGATAGAGCGTGCCCTGCGTGAGGAAATCGATCTTGCCCAGCTTCCGCGCCTCGCTCTCGAATACCTTGATGAATTCCCTGCCGATATTTTTCCTTTTCTGCTCCGGGTCAATGACCCCCTTCAGATTCTCCAGGAATACATCGGTGGCATCGACAAAGACCACGTTCATCTTGAGGTTCTTGCGGAAGGTCTCCAGCGCCCTCTCCGGCTCCTCCCTCCGCAGCAGACCGTTATTAACAAAAATACATGTTAGCTGGTCTCCTATGGCGGCATGCACCAGCTTGGCCGCCACCGCCGAATCAACTCCGCCGGAAAGGGCGCAGATGACTCTGCCGGACCCGACCTGCTCTTTGATGGCCGCGATGCTCTCCTGGATAAAATTGCCCGGCGTCCACATGCCCCGGCAGCCACAGACGTTGTAGAGGAAGTTCCTGATGATCTGCTTACCCTGCGGTGTATGCACCACTTCGGGGTGAAACTGCAACCCGAAAATCCTGGCGCCGTCGCTTATGACGGCGTTGGGCGAGTTCTCGGTATAGGCGCTGGACCTGAATCCGGGGGGCATCTCAATGATCTCGTCGCCATGGCTCATCCAGACAGTCAGCGATTCTTCGAGGTCGAGGAACAGCGGTGATCTATCATCACTCAGATGCAGCACGGCCTGCCCGTACTCGTGTTTGGCGCCGGGTGCAACCGTCCCGCCGAGCTGGTGCGTCAGGGCCTGCATGCCGTAGCAGATGCCCAGTACCGGCAGATGGCTTTCATATATCCCCATGGGTGTTAATGGCGCGTTCTTGTCATATACGCTGGACGGGCCGCCTGAGAGTATAAAGCCACGCGGGTGGATGGACATGATCTTTTCCAGGGGGGTATCGTAGGGAAAGATCTCGCAGTAAACGTTACATTCCCTGACGCGGCGCGCTATGAGATGACTGTACTGGGAGCCGAAGTCGATGATGGTTATGGCCTCGCGTGCGCCATGAGGTATTTCTCCAGGCTTGGGCGCAGCCTGTACCCCCTGCATCTCTTTAGCTATCTCGAGATAAGTGGATACCTCGATATCGTCGCTGGTGGATACGCGATGGCTGGCTGCCTTGTCTTTTGCCCCGCTCATTTGACAAAGTATATCACAGGACAGCTATGCTGTGAATACAGCCCTGGATTTATACGACAGCTCAGTTTAAGGTACAATTTTGCTGAAAAGGTGACCGGAATATGCCTGATATAAATAGTCTTCCAGCGGATATGCTGGAACAGGTGAAGAAGTGTGCTGCCGTACTGCGATCGGGCGGAATAGCCGCATACCCTACCGACACGGTCTACGGCCTGGGCGCAGACATCTACAATGACAAAGCCGTAGCGAAGGTTTTTGCAGTCAAGCGACGCCCTCCCAACCTTCCCCTGCCGGTCCTGATAGCAGACCTATCGCAGCTCAAAGATTTGACCGCAGATGTCCCCTCCTCAGCCGGAAGATTGATAACCGCCTTCTGGCCGGGCGCGCTCACCCTGGTATTCAATAAGACAACAAACTTTAACAGTGCAGTTCTGGCCGGAGAAGGCAAAATCGCGATCCGCATGCCGGGTCACTCCATCACTCTGAGATTAATTAAAGAAGCCGGCTGTCCCATCGTGGGCACCAGCGCCAATTTACACAGCTTGCCCGCCGTGCTGACAGCGGCTGATGTCAGAGAACAACTGGGTACTGCGATAGATTTCATCGTGGACGGCGGGCCATGCCATGGAGGTACAGAATCGACCATAGTCGATATTACAGGTGATAAACCGGTCATACTGCGCACAGGCGCAATCCCTGAAAAGACTATATTTGATTTATTGCATTAGCAGTAGCGGATAAGATCGGGATGGTATGGTGTTTATTTAGGGCAACAACCCGATGCCCCGGGAGTGCACGATCTCTGTAGATGCAGATATGCTTCCAGTATCTTAGTCTCTGTAATATCACCTTTCACCACCATGCCCCGGCGTGAGGGTGCAAGCAACAGCACTGCCGGCAATTTTTGTATCGCGAGGCGTTCCAGCGTAACTTGAAATTCCGGATCTGAGGGGCTTAAAGTCATTGCATCGACGGTAGCGCCGCTCTGTCTGATTTTCTCCAGGGCGGTTTTTACCGTCTGGTCTGCTTTTACTGTCAATTCATCATTTCCGGGAAAGACCACAAAGATATGACTATCGGTTTCGTACCTGGAGCCAAGGCTTGTTACCCAGCTTAGTTCCCCCTCTCCGTCAGATGCTGGCGTATTAACTGAATCGGAAGACTGTGCAGGGTTGTCGCTCGGGAGTATCACGGAGATCGCTGCCGAGCGCGTTAACAGGGTGTAAGTTACCACCCCCGCTATCATCAAAATACCAAGCCCACAAAGGGCAATTTTCCACCATCGTGTATTATCGTTTGGCATTTCTATTTCCTATATTCTAAATTGCCATACAATAGCGATGCAGCCTGCAACAGATTCTCTTCCCCCATCAGGTCTTGTGCCAGCAGTGGAAGCTGAATGATCGGTACACTGAACCTCTCCCGCATATGGCCAAGATATTTTTCCTGCATGTTCTTGCGCTCTCTTAGATAGTCATTTGTTACGATACTACCCGGTAACACGAGATTTGCCACAATTAGTGTCGTCGATATTCCGATTGTTTTTAAGTCTTCCATGGCACGGCTGGCTTCCTCAATGGGCGTATTCTCGGGATACATAACAAAACTGAAGGTTGTGCGGTCCGGGTCCTGCATCATCTCGATGACTCCCTTGAAACGAGCCTTGGTGACCCTGTCCATCTCTGAATCTTCGGTAGTGGTATATATTTTGATTTCCAACTGCTTGCTCCATTCTACGGGCAGTTTCAGCAGGCGTAAAGTATGGCCGGTGGGCGCAGTATCGAATACTATGACCTCGTAGCCCTTCAGGCTGGCAAATTCGATGAACTTTTCAAAAGTGGCCATCTCCTCGGTGCAAGGCGAGTTAAGTTCCTCTTCTATCGCCGCAACACGCTTAGAGTCATATTTCTGACCGACTTCAGCCAGCACCTTGGCCTTGTATTCCCTGGCAGCCTGAGGTCCGTCGATACATGCCATCCACAGGTTCTCCTTCTTTTTCACCTTTGCCGGTTCTTCGGATATCGGCTGCCCCAGTATCTGTGCAAGATGAGAGGCCGGGTCCGTGGTTAGCAGCAATGTGCGATAGCCACGTCCGGCTACCCACAATGCCGTTGCAGCCGCGATCGATGTCTTGCCAACACCACCCTTCCCGGCAAAGAAAATCGTCCTGCGATGTCCATTGCATGGAATAAGCAATTTTTCGATGACCGGGTTCACCTGATCGTAGTTACGTGTCGACGATTCTTGTGCGATTTCTCCGATTTGTACAGGGTAATCTGCAAGCATCACCGGACTCTTCAGCAGTTTGTTACCTATTTCCTGCAATGATTC
>DAOUFR010000016.1:0-6214 GCA_034429715.1 Dehalococcoidia bacterium | reverse complement strand
CAATCCGCTGAAGTTGTCGGATACGCCGCCCTCGTTCCGCATGTATTGTCCCAGGCCCGGCCAGCATACCGATGAAATACTGGCAGAGTTAAAGCTCACACAAAAACAGGTTGCTGATTTAAAACAACAGGGGGTAGTGCAGTAAGAAAATATTTGGCAGGAGGTAGTATAAAAATCAGTCTCAGCTATTATAAACCGATAGATTGGGAAATATGAAAATATGTCATTAATCAAGGCATCTGATAAATGCACTGTGAGCCTTCTTATTTCATTATTGAAAATACCTCAGGAATAAGCAGGAATCCATAACTATTTGCGTCAATAATGTGCCAGCGTGGAATTCGACAGTTTTTAAGGAAGACGACCTGGTAAAACTGATTGCTGTGATTTGCGGTTGCAAAAGAATGATGCGATGTAATACGAAGTGATAATTACAGCTAAGTAATGAACAAGTTGTGGGGGTGAAATGGGTAGAGTAAATCTAATAATCGATGGGGAAAGCATCAAGGTCCGGGACGACACCACCGTACTCGATGCGGCCACGGCACACGGCATAACGATATGCACGCTCTGTCATATTGAAGGTCTGATACCCGGCCGGTGTGTGCCGCGTCTGCGTGGTGGAAGTGGAAGGCTCTGGAACGCTGATAGGCGCCTGCCGGACTCCCGTTTCCAATGGTATGGTGGTGCAGACTCAGCCGACCAGGGTTGTAGCGGCCCACAGAATGAAAGTGAAGCTGCCGCTCACCGCCCATACCGGTTTCTGCGAAGCTACCTGGGCAGCGAAATATACAAATGAGGAGGTTGTGATATGACCAGACCGTCGGAAATCGAAAAAGAACGAATGATAGAGATGTTTAATAACCTGAAGGCAGATAAATATCCACTTAAAGAATTTAAACATGTCGGGGCTAGCGGCCCGAGAAGAATAGATGGCCTCCCCAAAGCTTCCGGAAAGGCCGATTACGCCATGGACATACAAGTTCCAGGCATGCTGTATATGCGGTTTCTCATGTCTCCCTATCCGCATGCCAAAATACTCAAGATGGATACCGGTAAGGCCGAGAAACTTCCGGGTGTCAAGTATATATTACGCTACGATGACCCCGAGTTGCCAGAATCGGCAAACTTGGGTATGTCGGCGGGATTTTTAGGCAACGATGCACCACTCTCAGGCGTTGCACACTTCGAAGGAGAACTAATTGGTGCTGCTGTGGCAGCAGAGACGGAGGCAATCGCAGAAGAGGCGCTCCTCCTGATCGAGATCGAGTGGGAGGAACGGCCCTTTAATCTCGACCCTGAAAAAGCGGCCGAACCGGATGCGCCATTGTCATTTCCCGAGCGCTATATAGATGGGAACCACTGGAACAGAGGTATCTATGATACACTGGTGAAGGGTGATGTGCAGAAGGGATTCGCGGAAGCGGACAGGGTAATCGAATTCAAGCTCACACGCGCAGCCCACACCTGGATCGGCCCCGAGCGGCCCTGCGGCATCTTTAAATGGAACGGAGACTGCCCCGAGGTATGGCTCAAGAATCAGCGGGGGCATTTACCAAAGCGCCAAATCTCCAGTTGGTATGGTGGTATTCCAATGAACAAGATAGAGATCCATCTACCATACCAGGGAGCAAGCTTTGGAGGGTGGTCCTGTGTTGACTGGAGCCTGGGCGGCATGTATTGCGCCGGGCTGGTGGCCAGGAGAACGGGAAGGCCGGTTAAATATATATTCAACCGCCGGGAGGATTTCTACGGCGGCTCTCAGGACGAGGGTGTTTACTACATCAAGGTAGGATTTAAAAAAGACGGAACCATAACCGCCGTCGATGCTACTCTCTATGCCGTTAATGCGATCTGGCCGATCTGGCATCCTGTGCTCCACCTCTATGAAAATACGAGGATTCCGCATATCAATGGTCAGACTAAAGCAATATGGATTAACAAAGGACCCACGGTTCCCACACGCTGCGAGATGCTTATGCCGTGTCTTACACTAACCATGATTATGGACCGTGTCGCCGCCGAACTGGGGATGGACCCGACCGAGGTTGCACTCAAAAACGACGGCTGCGAGGGCCATGATATGAATTGGGTTAATGAGGAAAAGAAACGGCGTGGATTCGAACTACGCGACAGCCTGAAAGAATGTATCGATAAAGGTAAGGCCGAGTTCAAGTGGGACGAGTCCTGGCACAAGCCCGGTACACGTAAACTGTCCAACGGCCGCATGCACGGCGTCGGCTTCACCTGGACCCACGAGTGGTCTGATTCGGTGGGTAGCAGCGAAGTAGCCATACGTATCGAGCGAAAAGACGGGACTGCCACGCTGCTAGCCTTAGGTTGTGATCATGGGGTTGAAGCTGAAAACACATACTGCCGCATCGTAGCTGATGAGCTGGGCATGCGTCTTGAAGACGTGAACTACAATTCCAGGTTCGATCCTGGCTTTGTCAGGATGACACCGGGTGCCTCGACTAATATGTCCATCAATGGATGGGCGGTACGCCATGCGGCCAGGATTTTAAAGCAGAGGATACTGGAAGCGGTCACCAGCCCTACGGCTGTCTCCCAGCAAGGTAGCTTTAAAGCGGCTTTCCCTGATACTAAACCGGAAGAGCTGGATATTAAAGACAGCCAGATTTTCGTCAAGGCCGATCCTTCCAGGCGAATGCCCTTGGCTCAATATGTAGAACAGGGGGGATTGACTGGACCTCTGACCGTGATTGAGCTCACAGGCAATAGGACTACTTTTACAGAACCTCTTTACGCCGTTGCCTATCATGTACAGGAGGGTGGACAAAGTCCCCTCAATCCCAGGCCTAAGTTATGCAGACAAGCACACTTCATGGAGGTCGAGGTCGATGTTGAGACGGGCGAGGTCGTCGTAACCAGGATTGTGAACATCAATGACGTTGGTAAGGTGATTAACCGGATGAGCTGCGAGGGACAGCAGTACGGTGGCAGCATCATGGGGGTGAGCCGGGCTAAGTTTGAGGAGGTAGTCCACGATCCTATTACAGGTGTGATGTTGAATGGTAATCTACTCGATTACAAGGTGGCCACCATACTGGATACATGCCCCATTGGCACCCTTCTAGTGGAGACCGGTATGGGCTATGGCCCCTACGGGCTTGTCGGTATCGGAGAGGATATCGCCACAGTTGTACCGGGTCTGCTGGCACCGGCCATATATAACGCCATAGGCGTTTGGATTGAAGATTTCCCAATAACTCCGGATAAGGTGCTGAAGGCATTGGGGAAAATATAACTGGAAAATAAAGCTTCCAAAGAGGAGGACGAGAACTTGAGTAAAGAGACTAAGACTTTCACCTGCCGGTGCATATGAGTAACTATGATTTAAATCTGATGGACAATCCCAACATCAAGGCATATACGCTGGCCGACCGGGTACTTGTGTATTTAAACGTCGGTTTGGTACAGTCCAGGTTATTGTAAACCGTGTTCAATGAACCTGTGAATGGCTGGGCTTAACGCGGGTGAAATTAAAAAGCTTTATCCTGACTTTTCTCATGAGTCGATTCTGGAGGTGTACTTGAAATGATGTTCTCGTTGCTGCTATCCCTTCTGAGTTTTGCTATTGGCATGACTGTGAAAAACAACAAGGCGATGAAGGAAATGATTAGCATACGCAATTCTGCCTATGTAATGATGACCGAGGATGGAAAAATCGGCAGGCGGTTTATTTTCAGAAAGGGGAAATATAAATCGGACAAAGTGCTTACAGACTACGATTTGGCTTTTATATGGAAAGATGCTTCTATTGCGTTCAAGGCCCTTGCGTTCGGTGGAGCAACAGGCCTTCAGGACGCCCAGAATAATTGGGATGTCACGCTCATGGGTGATGCCAACCTTCTGAATTTCTTTGGTGTGATAATGTTGGTATCGCTTGGCAAGATGAAAAGGTAATAATTATGGATGCCCCTCCGCACACGGGACAGTAGACCGGTCGATTTTTATATAAACGCCCCCTGCATTACAGCAGGGTTTTATAAAATCACAGGCCCCACAATCCGTCGAGTTCCTGCGGCGCCGGCTGGCTTGGAATACAGCCAGCTATAATTCATTCGTATCCAACCGCTCAGTCAAGATTGCCCCTTTAAAGGCATAGTGTTATTGAAAATTAATTGCGTCCGGCACTGGCGCATATTCAATTGCTCGATTCCCCGGGCAATATTGTGATAATGTTGCGTCATATCAGATTATATATATCGATAATGTGTATATCGATATTGACATGTATTTTATTAAAGTGTTATTATCCTGTGAAATTTTCCAGCCGCCTTTAGTCGGCTGCGGGATTAATTCTGTATAAATTATTAATCGGGAGGTAAACATGGCAGAGGTAAAAAAACGTTACTTTACGGAAAGCGAGCTGAAGGAGATGGGGGAGGAGACGATTAAACTGGTTCAGCAGGCGATCGATGCCGGGGAACTCGAGAAGGCCAAAAAGTTGAATCGCAGAATGTATCGGGAGTTCCAGTCGCAGCATGACAACTACCTCAACTGGGTGACCTCGTTATTGACATTTATTCAAAATCGTCTTGGTGATGAGGCCGTCTACGAGTCAATTTACGGCGCCTTTGAGGCGCTGGGAGCCCTTGCCGATGCGTACCGGGGCCAGGATCCCGGTAAACAAGCGGCCATGCTGGCGGCGGGATTCAGGGGACATCTGACCTCGGCAATTGTCGAGGAAGACGACGAGAAATTCACTGTAATGATGGCTCCCTGCGGCAGCGGAGGAAAAATAGTAGCTAACAATGGTTATGCGCCGACGGGAAAATTCGCAAAGCTGAAAAAGCCGCACAAGATGACCTTCGGTAAAGCCGATTTTCCGGTTTACTGCGCTCACTGCGCATTGCAGGATATAGTCCCCATGGAAAAAACCGGCTATCCCATCTGGGTCATGGAAACCCCCGACAAGGTCGGTGAAGTGCCCTGCAAATACTATATCTATAAAAATCCCGATGATATACCGGCCCGCTTCTATGAGAGGTATGGACTGAAAAAGCCGCCGGTAAAATCGAAGAAATAGCCTTTATCAAATGTATAGCACTGGTTAATAACAGGGGGAGTGAATTATGACTTTTGCACTTGAAGGTGTCAAGGTACTGGATCTCTGCCGCGGTTATCCGCCGGCTTTCGCAACAATGCACCTGGCTGATTTCGGGGCGGACGTGATCAAGGTAGATCCTGTCGGCTATGCGTCTGCGCTGCCCGGTGGCACCGATGAGGACAAGATCAGCGCGTACACCTTTATCGACCGCAATAAGCGCAGCATCAAGCTGAACATGCGCTCCGATGCCGGACGCGAGCTGCTCTTCAAGCTGGCCAAACATGTGGATATTCTGATCGAAAACTCACGTCCGGGGACCATGGAGCGCCTGGGCATCGGCTATGCAACTTTAAAAGAGGTCAATCCCCGGCTGATTTACTGCCAGGTCAGCGGCTATGGTCAGACCGGCCCCTATAAGGACATCGTAGGGCATGACGCCAACTTCATGGCCATAGCGGGCACGCTCAGCATGATCGGTCCGGTGGACGGTCCTCCCTGCTGGCCGAGCAATATCATCGCCGACTTTGCCGGCGCCGGACTGCACCCTTTGATCGGCGTACTGATCGCCTATATAGCGCGGGAAAGGACGGGCAAAGGCCAGCTGGTGGACATCAGCTACACGGATGCCGTTTTCTCGCTCACCTCATTTGATGTCACGATGCACCTGGTCACGGGAGAGAAGCGGCGCAGAAGCAAAACGGCCCAGACGGGAGGGGAGCCGTGCTGTTCAACATATTTAACCAGAGACAGCGAATATATAACGATCCAGTTCATCGAGCCCCAGTTCTGGAAAAATTTCTGCGAGGAGATCGGGAAACCGGAGCTTACCGCACGCCAGTGGTCTTTGACTGACGCGGACAGGCAGGAGATGTTCGGCATCATGAAGGGTATTTTCCTGACCAGGACGCGGGATGAATGGTGGGAGTGGGCCAAACAGAGGCAGGTGATGCTGGCGCCGGTCAGATATATCGAAGAGGCTGTTAATGATCCCCAGCTGATAAGCAGGGGAATGATAATGGAGAAAGAGCATCCCACGCTGGGAAAAATAAAGCAACTGGGCAATCCGCTGAAGTTGTCGGATACGCCGCCCTCGTTCCGCATGTATTGTCCCAGGCCCGGCCAGCATACCGATGAAATACT
>DAOUFR010000015.1:0-54014 GCA_034429715.1 Dehalococcoidia bacterium | reverse complement strand
ATAGGGTAAGTCATGGCCTGCCTGATCTTGCGCATGGCGGCCGTGGACTGCTCAGCGTAGCCGGCCAGGTTGCGCAGCACGCTCTCCAGCTGGCCCGTCTGCTCACCCACTGCAATCATCTTGCAGAACATCTTATTAAACGCCCTGGGGTGCTTTTCCAGCGCAACCGATAAAGGGCTGCCCGATCGAAGGTCGGATATTATGGTATCCAGCATACCGGCAAATGCTTTGTTGGTGGTCTGTACCTTAAGCAGGTCAAGGCTTTGCACAATACCCACACCCGATTCCAGGAGCAACGCAAGCTGCCGGGAGAAAAGAATAATCTCCTCCTGTTTGGCACCTTTCTCAAACAGGTTGGGCATACCGGATATAACTGGTCCCCCCTTCGCTTTCAGACTGACAATCTGATAACCGCTGGCCGCCAGTCTATCCTCTGCATCCTTCTCGCCTGAAGCCTCGATCTTGCCTTTGATCACACGCCGGTCGACAGTGTAGCCGATATACTCGTAATTCATTTGTATCCCGATTCAGAGATCATTTCCCGACGCAAATGCCCGTGATACTCTATGGAATGGATTGGAACCCCGACCATGTTTCCGATGTAGCAGTTGCATCCCTGTACTATGTTTTTTCTGTATCCGTAAATATTCATTAACATACAGGGCAAAGCGGTTGATCAGGAGATAGTATAAGCATTACGCAGCACTTCGTAGGGGGTTGTAATGCCGGCCTTGGCCTGCATCATGCCGTAGCGCGCTATGGGCACCAGCCCCTCGCTGAGCGCCGCAGCCCTGATATCGGTGTTGCCGGAGCCTCCTACAATCATTCTGCGGATATTGTCCGATATCGTCAGTATCTCAAATATGGCGGTACGGCCGAGATAGCCGGTGTAAACGCACACTTTACAACCTTCTCCATACATGAACTCCGACCTGGCCTCGCCCATCTCTTTTTCATAGGCTATCTGCTCAACCAGCGGCACCGTCACCTTGCGTGCACAATGCGGGCAAACACGCCGTACCATGCGTTGCGCTAAAATGCCTATAAGAGCTGAACTGATCAGGAAGGGTTCAACCCCCAGGTCGATCAGTCGGAAGACCGCGCCCACCGTGTCGTTGGCATGCACCGAAGACAACACGAGGTGGCCGGTCAGCGCTGATTGTACGGCTATCAGGGCAGTCTCGCTGTCGCGAATTTCGCCCACCAGGATAACATCGGGATCGAGCCTCACGATAGCACGCAGCCCGCTGGCAAATGTCAGGCCCGCTTTGATATTCACCTGTATCTGGTTGATGTTTGAAAAGCGGTATTCTACCGGGTCCTCCACGGTAATTATGTTCTTGCCTACCTGATCCAGTGAATTAACTGCGGCATAGAGAGTGGTCGTCTTGCCTGCTCCTGTCGGACCGCTGATAAGCACCATGCCATAGGGCATCAGCAGCATCTGCTCAAACATCTCCTGGCTTTCCCTCAGGAAACCTACCTGAGGCAAGGCCAGCGCTGCCACCGATTTATCCAGCAGACGTAATACAGCCATTTCACCATTAACCGTGTTGACAGTCGCCACGCGCACGTCAATATATTTGTTGTCTGAATCGAAGGAGAACTGGCCGTCCTGCGGTCGCCTGTGATCGGCGATATTCATGTCTGACAGTATCTTGATGCGAGAGATAAGACCATTGTGCACAGTTAGCGGCAAAGAGGCCACCTCGTGCAATATGCCGTCTATTCTGAAGCGGACGCGCAGCTTATTCTCATCCGGTTCGATGTGTATATCCGAGGCCCTTGCTCTGATGGCATCATCCAGCATTTTATCGAGCTGATGCGCGATGGGTGAATCGCTGGTTATCTCGGGAGGGAGCATCCTGTCGTCATACTGAGGGAGAGGGGCAACACCGCTGACCTGTGCCGGACCGGTAGATTTCGAAGAACCGGGAGCGACCGGAGGTTTACTTGCTCCCGGAACGGCGCGCGAAGGCGGCGCAGTTTCCGGCACCGCGGCAGGTCCGGGACCGCTGACCATCCTGGAGGCATCCTTGAGTGCCCGGTAATTGTACTCGATCCCCTCCTTTATATCCGCTTCCGAGGCGGCGACCGGCTCTATGCGCCTTCTGGTATAAATAGACAGATTCTCAACTGTCAGTACATCGCCGGGATTGGCCATAAAAATACGCAGTGTGTTGTTTTCCAGCGCCAGCGGCAGCACCTTATATCTTTTCGCCACATCCTCCGGGATCAATCCCAGAGCTTGCGGCATGGGTGCTGCATACTGGACGTTCAGCTTGGCGATTCCCGGCTGGGCTGCACCACCCTGGGCGCCACCTTTAGCTTTTGGATTTTCCGGATTCATTTCTATGAGTACCTCAAATACAATTGTTTATTATATTGGGTTCGCCGTATTCATCAACTAAATAGCCTTCTCCAGGCCAACCTTTCTGCATCCGGAAAGTAGACCCTTCTAAATTGTACGTATAAATAGACCGTTGTCAAAATAGATCAACACGCCGGCTGTGCATTCTATTCAGCTTCGACCGGATGGGCAACCTTAGATGCCTTTTAGCTTAATCTAACATGCGAATTGCCATTTTGCAAATAGAATGCTGTTTATGGTAGATTTCAAATAAATCTGCTTTACTTCTGCTTGCAGCACAGCGCTCGGTAACGGACTACGGGTAATAGATATTTAATGAGAATTGTACGCCGGTCATACCCGTATATTCTGGTTATCTTTATCCTGGCAGTAACCATCCTGTCTATTCCTTTTAACCAAAGCAGCGCCGCCACACAGAGGACGCTGGCCTGGAGTGTGGTGAATACACCCTCCGATGGTTCCAACGGTATGATCATACGCACCTGCGGCATCAATGACATGGCTGTCGGACCGGACAACACAACTTTCTATGCCGTGAGCACTGATAACTCTTCGGCAACGGTATCGAACCTTTTCAAGTCTATCGATGCCGGATATAGCTGGCTTCCCAATATAGGCACAAGCCTGACTAACGACGGCGCCTTGTTCCCCGTATGGAATATAGCTGTGGCGCCCGACGATGCAAAATTCATTATCGCCGTCACGGATGGGACAGGAACACCGGCCGGCGGCCCCCGCATGGCCTACTATTCTATCGACGGCGGCGCCAACTGGTTTAACACCGGCCTCACTCTCAATGCGAACGAATACATAAGCTGCCTGGATATAGCCAGATACGATTCGGCTGAGAAGTTAAGAGATATCGCCATCGGTACACGCAGCACAACGCCGCCCGGACAGGGCAGGCTGCTGACCAGGCCGTACGGCACGGCCTTTTCCGGGGCGTGGGTATCACAGGGGGATCCGCTCTGGACGGCCGTCACCTCAGTTAAATTCTCGCCCGGCTATAATCCAGATCAGACCATAGCAGTCATTTCATTCACAGCCGCTGGAGCAGCCATGCACCTGGGCAAACATGACACAATACTCAACACCACGCAATGGGACGGCACGGCAGGATACGCAGGCTACCCCGTCACGCTTGGCGCATATACGGCGGCCTCCATAATAAGAACCGGGATCGAATTACCTTCTGACTATACAGGCACCGATTTGAGCCTGCGCGGCTGCTTTGTCAATGTGTTCGACACTTCTGTTGCTTCGGCCGTGTTTTATATAAGTCCGACACCCACCAGGTTCACTATCACGCCACCTATCCAGCCTTTGGCGGGGCAGCGCATATCATCCATTGCCTACTCGGGCACCAATGCGACCGGCATACTATTAGCGGGCGAGGCCACCGCCAACAGCGCCCGTGCACTGGCCAATGTCTGGCAGAGTTCCAATCCGCAGGCAACCTGCGCAGGGTGCGTTACGTGGCTCAAATCCGACAGTATGAAATCGGCCACCGGCGGAGGCGGCACCGGACGAGCAAACATTTTGCTGGCCTGGAGCTCTGACGGGAGTATGGCTTATTGCGGCACAAGCTCCGAGAATTCAACGGCAGGCGGAACAGGATCGTTGCCGGGCCAATGGCCCTTCTCCAGGCTAATAAAGTCTCCCTCAGACGAATCAGCTTTCCAGTACAGCAAGGATTACGGATTCGCCTGGAACCAGATCGGAATCATCAATACGAGGATCAGTCAGTTGTCCGATGTGGCTGCGGTGGAAAAGCCGCAGGAATCGAATGTTGTGGGGAACAATACCCTTTACCTTGCTTCGTTGAACACCACCGGCGCTACATCCGATATCGACAGCGTATGGCGCAGTACCAGCGACCCGATGGGTCAGTTGTGGGAACGCATCTTCACACTGCCATCAAGCGACACAGGCACCATACTTCGCCTTGCTCCCCACGATACCGCATCATCAGCCATGAGCAAGGTTGTGGTCTTTGCCGATCTGGGCACGGAGAATATAACCTACTCCGCCGACACAGGAGATCTATGGATGAATGTACTGGCCGCAATGCCGGTCAAAGACATCTCGTTACGCAATGAATCCACGATGTATGTACTGGGTGACTTCTTCGTACGCAAGCTCACTCTGAGCGGCGCAACCTGGCAAACAGCAAAAAAACTGGATACCAACCTGCTGGCCCCGGCACACACGGTCTGCAATCCCCCTGTCAGTGACAGCACCGGTAAAGAGTATGTTTTCGTGGGCACCGAGGGCAATACCGACACCAGCATAGCCTGGGCTGATTTCTCCGCATTCAAACCGCAATTCACTGTGCTCAAAGAATTGCCCGAGCAGGGCAACGTTCATGTGGTAATGGATGACCTTTTCCAGAGCCACAAAAATATATATGCCGGCATCAGCGACGTGATAACCAACACTAACGGCATCATTTACCGCTGGACCATGGACTCCAGCATAAACTGGGACCCTCTCGATCCTCCCGACAGAGGCTTCTACGGTCTTTGCATGCTTAACAGCGTTCTTTACGGCGCGTGGAATACAGACATCGATCCGCCCATTAACAGCAGCGGAGCTGACCGGACTCTGGAGGCCAGGGTCAGGGTACCCCCCCCACCTCAATGGGACCAGCTTATTGACGGGCTCCCGCAACCCGGCAGCCCCAATCAGGTTGAATTCACACGTGAACCGACCTCACTGCACATCTCGTCAAACGCCTATAACACCCTCTGGGCAATCGACAATACGAACTATAACTTTATTGCGAGAACGGGCTGCCTGTGGCAATTTGTGGACTCGGTAGCCAAGGCCGGACCATGGCCTACGGCGCCGGCGCCCGGCAGCCTGATCGGCGCCGATCCGGTGACCGGCCGTGCTCAACAGATCGATTTCAAGTGGCGGCCCATGAAAGATATCTTCGGCTATGACGTCCTCATAGCCAAGGACGTCAACTTCACTCTTCCGCTCAGCCAGCAATTGCAGATGACACCTGTCGACGACGTCACAGGCTCCTGGGTCGTCACCCCGGCCGACCAGGAGGATCCGTCATGCTGGATTGCGCCCGGCCAGCTGGAAGTGGGGCGGTCCTATTATTGGAGGGTTCGCGCATCCCGATCATGGACCGGTACTCCCATACACAGTCCCTGGTCAGCTACGCTCTTTTTCTCGGTAAGACCGGGGTTCATGGTCACGTCCGAAAATTTAGGGCCCACATTGTTGACGCCGGTAGATGGTATATGCAGCAACTGTCTACCCCCCATCCGCTTCAGCTGGTCGCCCATTAAAAATGCCGGTACGTATCAGTTCACGCTGGCCAGGGATGCGCAGCTCACCGATGTGATCGTCCAGGAGACGACCACGACCACAGCTTTCGAGTTGAAAAGCCGGTTGGCGCTATCGACTCCATATTACTGGCAGGTTAAAGCCGTCGCTCCCGTAGTCAGCGACCCCAGCCCGGTGGGCACATTTACACTGGTTGAGAACATTACACAGTCGCAGAAGCAGCCGGCGGTCAAACAACAGCCCGGCGCTGTTCCCGCTGCTTCCAATTTCTGGATATGGATCATTATCGTTATAGTGGTTGTGTTGTTGCTCCTCATCAATGCTTTCGTCTTTATATCCCGCAGGAGGAACTCTTAACTGTCGATAGTATTTATGCTGCCACAGCCGCTCTTGAAAACACAGGCCGTCACTATATTATGTAGAGGATTTGCCGGATTATGAAAAAAATGGACTTTAATAATCCTGAAGCGATTGCAGCTCTTGCCTCGGAAATCAAAGGTTTTCTGGCCGAGGACGAAGGCCTGAAGCTTTATGACATGGGCATTGAAGCTTGTAAAATCGGCCCCTGCCTGGAGATAGGCAGCTTCTGCGGCAAGTCAGCAGTATATCTGGGATCAGCCTGCAAAAGGAGTAATAGCACGCTCTTTACCATAGACCATCACTGCGGATCGGAGGAACAGCAGCCGGGCCAGTTGTATTTCGATCCTGAGATTTTCGACAGCAATAAGGGCGGCATAAATAGCCTCCCCCTGTTACGGGAAACTCTACACAAAGCCGGCCTTGAGGATAACGTCGTCCCCATGGTCACGCGGTCCGGTGTAGCCGCCCGGAACTGGGCAACGCCGCTGGGGTTGGTCTTTATCGACGGCGGTCACAGCTACCAGACCGCGCTTTCGGACTATGAATGCTGGTCGCCGTACTTGTTGCCGGGAGGATTTCTGATATTTCACGACATCTACCCCGATCCAACTAAAGGGGGGCAGGCGCCTTATGAAGTTTACAAGCTTGCTATGGCGAGTGGTGATTACCGGGAATTGCCCATGGTAAACAGCCTGGGCATCTTAAGGAAGAATGATATCGTGGTGGTCGAAAAGAAGGTTGGTCGCTGACAGGGGTTTGAGCATATCTGCCGCCAGCAAGACCGCAGCGGAAGTCCAGGTAGGTTTCGTCAAAGGCCATATCTCGTGCTCGGGAAAAGCTACGCCGTACCAGTAAGCGCCGTCTTCATCTCTCATCTGGTGAACCCAGTAATAAATCATCGCCGACTGCCAGTACTCGCCGTGGACGGCCAGAGAAATGGCCAATTCGCTGCTTTCAGCTGCAGTGACCCACTGCTTCTCGAGGTTGCAGACGGACCCCTTGCCATGCACAATGAACTTGTCCCAGCTATCGTATATCCTGTTAATTGCTTCCTGCCCGTTAATGACGCTGCATAGTGCCGGATAATACCAATCCATGGCAAAGGCCGATATACTTTTCTCATCGATAGGATCGCCATAAGGCAGCGGCATACCGAGAATGGCTGTGCGTAAAACCTCGTTGGCCTGTTTCCAATCTTCACGCTCCTCACCCACCAGCTCCGCCATTTTCAACGCACATTTAATGCTCAGGTAGGATGAACTGCAACTGGCAATCTGAGCGGTAGGATAAACACTGCCGGACACATCCCTGGCCCAGTAAATCTCGCCTTTCGGACTACGCATATCCAGCACATAATCTATAGCCTTTTGTACCACCGGCCACATATCATCGAGGAACATCCTTTTACCGGTGATCAGGTAATGGTGCCAGACGCCTACGGCCATATAAGATATGGCATGCGAGACCTTATATTTATCCTTGGGTTTGCCGTTCTGATAGTTGGCATACCAGCTTCCATCCGGCAGCTGCATACCTGCCAGCCATTCATAAGCCTTCTCTGCTTCATCATGGTAACAGCCGGCGTCGATGGCCATAGCACATTCCACATGTGTCCAGGGTTCTACCAGTCCGCCTTCGACCTCGGGTACAGAGCCCCGATTTTCCTGTACGCTGACTATGCTCTCAAAGGTTGGCTTCAGAAACTTATCGGATAACAGCTCCTCCAGTTCCGGCATCTCAAATGTACTGCTGTTATCCAATACCATTATCTTATCCAACCTTTATCTTAACTTGGCTCTCGATTGCTTCCCGATAGTAATCCGCCGTTTGTCCGGCGGCCCGGTCCCAGTCAAACAATCTCTTTACTCTTGCGACACCCATTGCACCCATTTCCCTGCGTCGCGCCTCGTCATCCAGCAGCGATGTAATGGATTCCACCAGGGCGCCCGTATCTCCGGGCGGCACCAGGATACCGGCGTCGCCGACCACCTCCGGCAGGGCGCCGGCAGTTGTGGAGATAACCGGTGTCCCGCAGGCCATAGCTTCCGCCGCAGGCAGTCCAAATCCCTCATATATCGAGGGCACAACCAGCATGGTTGCCGTGGCATAGTGTTTGACCAGGCTGTCGGTATCTATCTTGCCGGTGTATTGTGTGCAGTCGCCCAGACAGAGTGCTTCGATCAATCCCTCGGTATAACCATTGACCAGAGGTTCACCAACTATTGTTAATTCGACCGAGCGTGTCTTGCGCAGCTCCGCGACTGCCTCCAGCAGGAATTTTAGCCCCTTAAGTGGCGTGTCGCCGCTGTTGATCACCAGAATTCGATTAGCGGAACGTTTCAAGCCCTGTTGTTCCCTGAAAACATCCGTATCCACCCCGCAGTAAATGATTTTAAAACGCTCGCGCGGCAACCCGAAGCTGCTCATGATCTCCTGCAGTGAATGCTCGGAGTCCGTAATAAAATGAGACAAATGCCGGGCCACCTTTATCTGTGTATCTGCAAAGGAGTACCAGCGCCTGATTCCCCAGGAGCGGTAAGCGGAATTACTGGCCTTAAGGGCCAGCTCACGGTCGATCGTTATGGGATGGTGAATGGTGGTCACCATAGGAATCCCCAGTTGCCTGATTTTCAGTATACCATCGGTCACACATTGATTATCGTGCACGATATCGTATTTTTTACTGTGCCCGTCCTGTCGGAACATGTCATAGGCTCTCATGGCAAAGGTATGCGGCTCGGTGAAACAACCGCTGCATTCGCCCAGCCATTCGACGAAGTTGGGCCAGGTGTTGAGCAGCATAGGGTTGATGAAGTATCGCCTTTTCTCGGGCAACCTGTACAGGTCTAAACTTGGCAGTTTGATCAGGTTGATCCCATCAGCCAGGTCGGGGTAAGGCGGCCCCGCCACTACATCCACACTGTGCCCCAGCTTTTGCAGAGAACGGCTGAGATATCTTACGTAAATACCCTGTCCGCCAGAGTATTTATAAGCCCTGTAGCTTAATAAACATATCCGCATGAATATTAGCCCGCAAAATCACCTGTAAAAAGCGCTGAAAACACGTACACATTTTACATTTATTAGCGATATTAATCAAGACTGCGCTGAATTCAACAGCCTCATGCCGTCACTTAGCTCGTTTGGCCTCTATAGCTTCTAAATACACTTCGGCGGTCAGTCGGGCTGCATTGCTCCAGTTGAATTTCTCCAGTATGCGTTTTCTCGCCAGAACACTGTATTCACGGCGTTTGGCAGGGCTCTCCATCAACTGGTCAATAGCTGAGGCGAGCGCTGCTGAATCCGCTGGAGGAATGAGGATGCCGGCATCGCCCACAACCTCGGGCAATGCTCCTGCAGTGGTCGATACAAGCGGTGCGCCGCATGACATAGCCTCCGCCGCCGGCAAACCGAAGCCCTCGTAAGTGGACGGTACGGCAACCAGTGTCGATGACCTGTATAGCTCTATGAGTTCCGACGTCTCTATCTGGTCACGGAAAGTCACAGCATCCGTTACGCCCAGCCTGTCCATCTGCTTTTCGGTCATTCCATCGCCCAGTGTCCTACCCACAACCACCAGCTTCAAATCCCATTTTTTTCTGAGCTCGGCCAGAGCCTCCAACAGGAAACGTAGCCCCTTGACCGCCGTATCGCGGCTCATGACCATGAGTATTTGATTATCTAATCTGGGCACCGCATCGGACGGGCTGAACAGCTCCACGTCGATACCGTTATATATAACCTTCATCCTGGATTCAGGTATGCCGAATATCTCATGGATATGGTGTTTGGCCATTTCCGATACCGTTATGATAAAGGGCAATTGCCGGGCCACCTTGATCTGCATGCCTGTGAAAGAAAACCAACGGCGGTATCCAAGTTTGTCCTTGAGCGATTTGGCCGACTGGATGGCCAGATCGCGGTCGATGGTAACAGGATGATGAATGGTCTCCACCACAGGATAACCGGCCTTCTGGATATCTGCGATACCCCATGACATGGTCTGGTTGTCATGTATTACATCGTATTTTTTTGCATTATCGCTGCATAGATACTGGTAAGCGCGCATGCCGAAGGCCAGCGGTTCTGAGAAGTAGCCCGTCATGATGCCGCCCCACTCCATGAAGTTGGCGCGCGTATTCAGCTTGCGGGGATCGATAAACAGCCGCTGCCAGGAGCCAAACCTGTAGAGGTCGAGGCTCGGCAGTTTGATCAGCCCGATACCATCGTCTACGATAGGATAAGGAGGGCCGGACATCATGTCCACCTCGTGGCCCAGATCGCGAAGGGCATTGCTCAAATAACGCATGTAGATGCCCTGTCCGCCGGAGTAGGGATAGCTGCGGTAGCTCAAGATACAGATTCGCATTTCACTCTTCTTTCAAGCATAAATTTTGCGCTAAATATGATATCAGACTTAAGCAGTTGGCGTATAATGTTGCATAGGATTGCCGGGGTTAGTTGACCGTAATGTGGAACGATCTTAAGGCAGCATTATTCCTGGTATTTAAATACATCACGCGGGGCAGCAAAGGAACGACTGTCTTAACCATCCTGGTAACCATGCTGGCCTTCCTTCAAATCAACCTGATAACAGGTATTTTCAACGGAGCCATCAACCTTGCCTATAAGCAGGTTAAAGACAATTACGTATCCAATATAGTTATTCAGCCGTCGCCGGATGAGGATTACATTACCCAGGCTTCACTGGTAAAGAGCAAGATCAGTGCAATCCCGGGCGTAATAAGCTGCTCATCCAGATATGCCATGGGCGCCAGCATCTCCTACGATCCGGATAAAAACGGCAAAGATGTGAAATCCATCGGGTGGACGATCAAATCGATCGATCCTGCCGAAGAGATAAAAGTAACCAATATCCAGGATCACATGGTCGTAGGACATTACCTCGAAGAAGGTGACCGGGATGAGATCATCATGGGCAGGGAGATATCGGGAGGCTTCGGTGCAAGCCTCGAAGTGCAATCGTTGCGGGGCGCCAACGTCGGCGATGAGGTAACGGTGAGATACAACAATGGTATCAAACGTATTTATAAGATCAAGGGAATCTATTCCACGATCTTTCCTCTCTCCGACATGGGCGTATTTGTCACAGAGAAAGAAATGGAATCGGTGCTGGGCGTGCATAACAGGGCATCTGAAATTCTGGTGAAAACGGACCCTCTTTATCCCGAGGACTACTATATGAGAGAGCTCAGGCTGGCCGGCCTCGAAAAACAGGAGCTTCGGCCGTGGATGGATTTTATCGGCCTTATCAGCGGGATAACGCAGAGTTTCGATATCATTAAACGCATAGTCTATTTCATCGGGCTGGTAGTAGCGGGGGTCACCATATTCATCGTCATCTTTATTGCGACTTCCAGCCGCAGAAAACAGATCGGCATCATGAAAGCCATCGGCATGAAAGAGCAAATAGTGATAATGTCATATGTTTTCCTGGCATTATTCTATACCCTGATGGCCATGTGCCTGGGCATGCTGGTCATGGAGTACGTAATGAAACCGTATTTCATCAGCCATCCATTGATGCTGCCCATGGGCCTGGTGAGCCTGCTGGTTGTGCCATCGGATTTGATAAGCAGCATGTCCAGTATGTTTGCGGTCAGCATAGTATCCGGACTGATACCATCCTGGCGCGTCACCCGCGAGAACATAATCAAGGCAATCTGGGGATGATCTACAAATGATCCGTGTTAGTAATCTAGTTAAGACCTACGAAGGCCATGTGCCCGTGCATGCGCTCAAAGAGGTGAGTTTCGAGGTACAGACCGGCGAGTTTTTATCCATCATGGGGCCGAGCGGCTCGGGTAAATCGACGCTGCTTCATCAACTGGCCCTTCTCGATACACCGACATCAGGACACATTCTGCTGGATAAAGTCGATGTTTCCCATCTTTCCGACAATCAGAAAACGGATTTCCGTTTGAGATACCTGGGATACGTTTTTCAGGAATATGCCCTCATACCGGAACTGAATGCCCTGGAGAATGCTTTCCTTCCCCTGTTGCTGCTGGGATATAAACGCAAAGAATACCTGAAAATAACCGGGGAAATGATGTCGAAGGTGGGGCTGGGTAACCGCGTGCACCACCTCATCAGCCAGCTTTCCGGCGGCGAGCAACAAAGGGTGGCAATTGCCCGTGCCCTGGTTAATAATTCCAAGATCCTCTTTGCCGACGAGCCCTGTGCCAACCTCGATACCGAGAATAAGGGCATCGTCCTCAGGCTGCTGCGAAAGTTGTGCAATGACCTGGGACAGACTATTCTCATGGTGACCCACGAGCCGGAGCAGCGTGAATTCACCGACCGTGTGTTGTATTTACGCGACGGACGCCTGGAAAGAGAGGAAAAAATCAGTGAAGAGGTGCGGCAAGATGCTCTCCACAACAGCTACCGCACCGATATATCGGAACCGCTTGACGATATGAGAGACCAGTAGGGGCGTTGCTTTAGCTGAGCCCGCTTTCGGGCGGACTTGAAAGTCCGCCCCCACATTTTATTGCCAGAGGCTTTAATCATTCCTGAAATATTGGCCGGTACGCCTATTTGGCCTTCCCCTGGTCGGCCACTGCTTTCCTGGCCTGCTCAAGTTCCTCTTCGCTCGCCAGGTAACGGCTGCTGATCTTCTTTAAATCTCTGTCCAGTTCGTAGACCAGAGGTATACCGGTGGGGATGTTCAGGCCGACTATGTCGCTATCCGGCACATTATCCAGGTATTTGACCAGCGCCCTCAGGCTGTTGCCGTGCGCTGAGACTATCACTTTTTTGCCGGCCCTCACTGCCGGTGCGATCGATTTATGCCAGTAAGGAAGACATCTACGATAGGTATCTTTCAGACTCTCTGTAAGAGGAAGTTGTTCCGGTTTCAAACCCAGATAACGCGGATCGCTATCCGGGCTGCGAGGATCGCCTTTTTTAAGAGGAGGAGGAGGGACATCGTAACTTCTGCGCCAGACCAGCACCTGGTCCTCCCCATATTTATTGGCTGTTTCGGACTTATTAAGCCCCTGTAAAGAGCCGTAATGCCTCTCGTTCAGCCGCCACGATTTTTTCACGGGTATCCACATCAGGTTCATCTCTTCCTGCACTATCCACAATGTGCGTATGGCGCGTTTTAACACAGAGGTGAACGCCAGATCAAACGTGTATCCATCCCGCTTGAGTACCATTCCGGCCTGCCTGGCCTCCCGCATGCCCCTGTCCGAAAGGTCCACATCGGTCCATCCGGTGAACCTGTTCTCTTTGTTCCAGGTGCTCTCGCCGTGGCGCAGCAAAACGAGTTTAAACATATGAATTTCTCCTGGAAAACCTTAAAATATGTTATGGTATGTTTTGATTTTATCCGGGCAACGATTTATTATAGCCAAAGCCCGGAGGCGTTGCACTATTCGGTAAGATAAGCCATGGCCGTACAGAAGATATTATTAAACAGGGACCTGGGATTTCTCAGGATAGCAGCGGCTGTACCTGAGCTGCGGGTGGCAGAGGTCGATTTCAATGTTACAGTCATGCTCGGCATGGCCAAAGAAGCTAAATCAAAAGGGGCACAGGTGCTGGCCTTCCCCGAGATGTCGGTCACGGGCTATACCATCGCCGACCTGGTACACCAGCAGTCATTGCTGGCGAAGGCCGAAGAAGGGATTTTACGGCTGGCGGCGAGTACGGCGGACAGCGGCATGTTGATCGTGGCCGGACTGCCCATGTGTATCGACCAGAAGGTCTTTAATTGCGCAGCGGTGCTCAACGGTGGGCAGGTGCTGGCAATCATACCAAAAACATACCTGCCTTCATACAAGGAATACTACGAGAGCCGGTGGTTCGTTTCCTCGGACGACGCCTGCTCCGATGTCGTCCATCTGGGAGACAGGGCTATTGCCTTCGGCACAAATATATTAATCTCGCTGCAGGGCTTTACCCCGGCTGTACTTGGCATCGAACTATGTGAAGATATGTGGGTTCCACTGGCCCCGCACGAGTTCCAGGCGTTGGCCGGTGCAACAGCTCTGCTCAATATTTCGGCCAGCAACGAAGTGCTGGCCAAGGCAGAGTGGCGGCGTTCCATGGTCACCTCCGAATCCGGCAGGTGCGCGGCTGCCTGCTGCTATGTTTCAGCCGGAATGGGAGAATCATCCAACGATATCGTCTTCGGCGGCCATACACTGATCGCCGAGAACGGCAGCCTGCTGGCGGAATCACGTGATTTCAAGCAGAAATCCGGCCTGATAGTATCCGACCTCGATATGGATCGGCTGGTTCACGACCGCATATCGATGACAAGCTTCCGCCAGTCGCCGGGTCATATCAAGCCCTTCCGCATCATAGAAGCAAAGGTAACCGATGTGCCGGCAACCGCGTTGATGAGGGAGATAGATCCACACCCCTTCGTCCCCGGGGATTCCGAAAAACGGGCGCAGAGATGCAGGGACATCTTCGATATGCAGGTTGCCGCTCTGGCTAAAAAGCTGTCCGGCGCCAAACTTCAACGTATTGTGCTGGGTGTTTCGGGCGGCCTCGACTCCACATTGGCCCTTCTCGTGGCGGTGAGGACCATGAACTTCCTCAACCTGCCTGTCAAGAACGTTATGGCCTGCACGCTGCCCGGCTTCGGCACCACCCGCAGGACAAGGGACAATGCTACAGAATTATGTAAAGCGCTTGGCGTGAGTTTCGAACGCGTGGATATCTCCAACACATGCAGGGCTCATATGGACGATCTCGGTCATGACGGCCGCGAAGATGTAGTATTCGAGAATATCCAGGCGCGGTACCGCACCGAGTTCCTATTCAACAGGGCCAACGGGCTTAAAGCCATGCTGCTGGGCACGGGCGACCTGACCGAGGTGGCCCTCGGCTGGAGCACCTTCTCGGGCGATCATATGTCGCATTACGATATCAACGTGTCGGTGCCCAAGACGCTGGTGCGTTACCTCATCCGCTGGGTGGCGGATGAGGAACTGGCCGGTTCTCCGGCTCAGAAAATACTCAGAGACGTACTGGATACGCCCATCTCCCCCGAGCTCAGGCGGCCTGTTAAGGGACAGATCACGCAGAGAAGTGAGGAGATCATCGGCCCTGTAGAGCTGGCTGACTTCTGTTTATATCCCTTTGTCCGCTTCGGCATGCGCCCGGGTAAGATACTATTTATGGCTAACGAGGCCAGAAAGCGGAAACTTTTCGACGGTCGTTATACTCTGGACGATCTCAATAAATGGCTGTCCGTTTTCTTCAAACGCTTTTTCGCTAACCAGTTTAAACGGACCTGCCTGCCGGAGGGTCCCAAGATCGGCTCCGTCAGCCTGTCCCCCAGGGGCGACTGGAGGATGCCTTCGGATGCAGAGCCAGCCCTATGGCTGGAAGACCTGGAAAAGATGTATTCGAAGCTACGCGGCTGATGCGATAACAGCCGGCCTGCAGCAGACGGACTCTAATCGATACGCCTGAACTTATCTTTTGGCGCGCCGCAGATGGGACATTCATCCGGGGCAGAGCCCACGCTCACATAGCCACAAACGCTGCATACGTAATAGTCAACACCCTGCGGATCCATCAGGCGGTCAAGAGCTTTTTCATACAGCTTTGCATGTCCTTTCTCCACATCCCTGTGGTAGCTGAAAATCGTAGCCACCTGTGAATCACCCTCGTCATTGGCAGTTTTAATGAACTCCGGGTAGGCATCGGTGGCGTAGTTTTCCCGCTCAAAGGCCGCCTGCAGGTTTTCCTGAGTATCCGCTATCGCTCCCAGCAACCTCAGGTGATGGAAGGCGTGTATCGCTTCGGACTCAGCGACCGCTCTGAATAGACCTGCTATAGCGGGGAAACCTTCCTGTTCAGCTTTGATGGCAAAGGCCTGGTCCCTGATATTCGCCTTCGATTCAGCCGCGAATCCTTCCTGCAGATTTTTCAGTGTCCTGGCGCCTTTGATTTGTGAACTTACGTGTTTAACGAACTTTTCCGGACCTGCGCCACAAATGGGGCAGCGTTCCGGTTTTTGCTCTGAAAACTCAAGGTGACGGCAATGTGTACATAACCACATATTACTTCTCCTTATAACCTGTTTAACCGATGAATGCCGTTATGCCCCGATGGATCATACTCACAGCAATAGCCGCTAACAGCAGTGCGAAGACCTTGGATAACGCCAGCACCCCTCCGTTTCCCAGCACCCTGACCAGCCTGTTCGCCTGGGCAAACATCAGCCACGTAATAAGCAGGTTGGCTACAAATGAGAAAGTGACCATTACAATATGATACTGGTCGGTCAGGATCAACAATGTAGTGAGCACGGCAGGACCTACCACCAGCGGCGTGCCCAGCGGCACCACCGCTATCACATCCTCTCCTGTAGCAACCTGCGATTCGAACATTTTGCCTACCACCAGCTCCTTGGCGCCCAGGATGAATAGTATCAGCCCACCCGCAATCAGGAAATCGTTCACGGTGATGCCCAGGAAAATGAAGATCCCTTTACCTACAATAATGAAAACAAGGCCCAGCCCCAGAGCAGTGATCAGGGCATTGCGTATCACGCTGCTCCTTCTTTTATCGGACAGGTCATGAGTAAGCGACAGAAGGATGGGCACAGTGCTGATGGAGTCCATCGCCACAAACAGCGGAACAAAGGTCAGGCCGAAGTCTCTTAGCAGATTAAGTATCATATCCATACAGTTTTTCCCTAAATAGAATACCTTGTTGACAGCTGCCCAGCAAGAAGTCGGTTATGATTTTAACGGCCCTTTCTGCAGCTTTATAGAAAGGGACTTCAATTAACTTTGCTTTTGCGGTCCCCGCTGATCCAGACATCCCCGTCGTGAAAGAACTTGAACTTGCTGCGGCCGTGGCCTTTGGCATAGTACAGGGCGGCATCTGATTTTTTAACCAGCGTTTCCATGTCTGTGGCGTCTTCAGGGTACATGGAGATACCAATGCTGGTGGATAGGTATATCCAGTGGTCGTCAATACAAACAGGCTCTTTAAAGGATTCAAGTATTTTCTGCGCTATGACGGTGGCATCCTCCATGTGGTTTGTCTCAAGCATTAAAAGGATGAACTCATCTCCGCCAACCCGGGCCAGCGTATCGCTGGCGCGTATTATCCCTGAAAGTTGATCGCTAAATGCCTTCAGTACTTTGTCACCCACATCATGCCCAAGAGTATCATTAATCGATTTGAAGCGATCGATGTCCAGCGACATAACAGCGAGCCTGTCCTGATTACGGTGAGCCAGCGCCGAAGCTATATTGAAACGGTCTACCAGCAACAACCTGTTCGGCAACCCCGTTAAAAAGTCGTGAGTCGCCATCTCCCTGAGTTTTTGCGCCATCTTCTTGCGCTCTTCCAACTCCTGGTTAAGCTCCTCCTGCTGTTCCTGCAGCTTATCTACCATTCTGTTTATATTTCTCTCAAGTACGGTTAATTCATCGTTCGCTTTGGTCGGCAGGTTGGTTGACAGGTCCCCCGATATGCTTATTTTATTTACGAAATGGCCGACGCGCTCCAGCCTCGCTATTACCACCCTGCGTACAAACACATTGACTATATATACGTATACAATGGCAAGCCCGCACACCGCAAGTACGAAATATATCATCATCGCCTGGCCCTGGGCGAAGATATCGCGCGGCATCTCAATCCGGAACATCAGTGCCGGCTCTCCGAAAATATCCTTGAGCAATGCATATCCCGCGATGGTTTTTACGCCTTCCCTGATGATAAATAACGGCGACTCTGTTGATAGTGACGGACGCGCAGCACTGAAGGCTGCCGACATTTCTGTATCGTCCACTCTTGCGATGGTGAGCGGCAGGTGCACCGTGTCGGAGATGCCGTTGATCATATCCTCATCGAAATATCGTGCCATGATAAATGTTCCCCTGATAGGGCCTTCATCGTTGCTGGTGAGGATAGGCTGAGAGGAGACTAACAGGGGACCCCGGGGCAGCAGAATGATTCCTGCAGTATACTCCTCAACATCCTCATGATATACCAGAGCTTTGCTCAGTATATGTTCAAGTAGTTCAGAAGGTATGTCCGTCTCCGTCTCGGTATCCAGGTCGAAGCCCTTGCCGTAAATCATCTGACCCTTGTTGTTAATGACAAATATAAAATTGAGTTTGTTGTTTGTAAAAGTTGAGTCGGTGAAGTTGCTCTTGATATATTCCTGGTGATCGGATGGATTCTGAACGAAGGCGTAAGTATCATCCCAGGCGGCCCAGTCCAGATTTAGCCTGTTTAAACTTTCAAGTTGATTATTGAAAGCGTTGGTCGTGCGTTGAACCATTTCTTGTGCATATTGTTCCTCGATCCGCTGAAAGCTGCTCAAGAAGAAATACTGGGATACGGCGAAAACGATGCCAAGCATTAAAGCTGTAGCACCAATGATGAGTAACAGTGCTTTTAGGCGGAGCGACACAGGCTCTTATCCACTATACGGCCGAATAATATATTAACTTGCAAATAAATCATGGCAGATATGGTTTACTGCAATACCTTTACGAGTTTTATTGACGTTAATTAAATACTGACTGCCATTAATTATACAATTATACGGCCTGTCGGGGTAATGTTTATTGTTTTCTTCAGAAGTAAAAAGCGGATAAACAGGCCTGGAAAAGAACAAAACGACCGGTCATGGCCTTTTATGCAAAGGCCGCAGCAGAATAGAATCCAGAGGAATACGCGGGCGGGGAGGAGGGACCTTGGCGGGATATCCAACCGGCAATACTGCTACCGCGAATACGTTTGGCGGAAGGTGAAAAATCGAATTCATCTCCTCGGCGCCTCCGATTGCCCCCACCCAGCAGGAGCCCAGCCCGAGGGCCGTTGCCGTCAACACCATGTGCTCAACTGCAATATAAGTGTTTGCCATAGCCGTCATGAAATGGACACTCAGATCGTCATCCGGAGCGTTTAAAAAAAGTTCACGTATTGCAGGATCGGCGAAATAGCCCGACAATGTTTCTATAACTCCATAATCTATAAACTCCTGGGAGCGTTTCTCCCGCGCTGCCAGGGCATATGCAGTGAGGTCCACACAGCAGACAAACACCACCGGCGCCTCCTCGACAAAGGCCTGGTCGAAGCACACCTTGCGAAGCTTTCTCTTCTCCTCTTTGTCAGTCACAACGATAAAACGCCAGGGCTGGCGGTTGCTGCCGGATGGCGCCAGCCGCGCAGCCTCCAGCATAGCGAGAATAGTTTCATCGGATACAGGATCACTGCGAAAGCTGCGGATGCTCCTGCGTTGCCTTATAGCTTCAGAAACAAGCATTATTACCTCCTACAACCCGTCAAATAGCTTCCATGCCTGATAAATAATACGCTACCGGCAATAAAATGGTGAAAAAAGTGGTAGCGCATACCGGATTCGAACCGGTGATCTCTGCCTTGAGAGGGCAGCGTCCTAAACCCCTAGACGAATGCGCCAAATAAAATGGCTGGGGATCCTGGATTCGAACCAGGGCTCACGGATCCAGAATCCGCTGTCCTACCGCTAGACTAATCCCCAGGGTTTCAAAATTATAACATCGCCGCTGTACCTGAAGCAAACCTGCATGCCTCGTGTCTCAGCTGCCTGTCAAGCCTGCCGATTTCAACACGTTGCGTACCTCGGCCCGGGCTATCGGCATCATCAACTCCTGATTGAGAAAACCGAAGTCTTCCACTTCCAGCTTCTTCTTTGCGACCTGCCCGGCAACTTTTTCCAGGTCGCCGGCCAGCCTGTACTGTTCTACAATGTCGTCTCCATACTCCTTACAGACGTTCACCGCGTTTAAAAGAACCTGACGGGCATCGGCGCCGGTCACAGTGGAATAATGATCGAAGCAACATATCTCAACGTCCAGGGGCAACAGTTTGTTGATCGATTCTTTGTAGAGTGTAAAGTCGTACTGAGGCGAGGGCCACGCCTGCCTGTCAACACCGCCCAACGGGCAGGGGACAGTATCGCTGGGGAAAATCGCCTTAAGTCCCGGCACGTACACTGTAACATCACCCGGCGAATGACCGGGAGTTTCAATGAACCTGACTTCCAGGCTGTCGCCCAGGTCGATCATGGTGGAATTATCGACTATTTTATCGATTGTTACGGCATCGATCTTCAGGTTCATCCTTTCATACTCATCCTGCAACTTGTAAAGATCGATCATCAATTTGTTGACCATCTCCGAGTAGTTGATGACCTTTTCCCTGGAAAGTATCCTGACGGAAGCGCTCGTACCGAGGACTTGCATGCGCGGGAACTTCCTTTTCAAATACGGAACCGCCCCAAAGTGATCGAAGTGCGGATGGGGGATCACCAGATACTCGATTCTGTCAGTATCGATGGCAAACTCTTTAAACTGCTGCTCAAGCTGTGGAGCTATCCAGTTCATGGCGCCGCCGATAAGCATTGACTTCCGCCCCTGCACCAGGTATGTCAGGCTCTGCTTTATTCCCAGCATATATAGCCCCTCGCAAATCTTACCCGGCCGGTCTATGTACATTCTTTCATCTCCTCCATCGGCAGCATAATATCGGCATTATTTGAGGCCAATACTCTCCAAAGATAACAACCCGGATTTGACAGTGACTGTTACAATTAGTTATACCTGTTTAAGGTATAAACATAAAATTCTTGCTGGAGAATAGCATATCATGAAACTCACCTGGAAACCTATTATGGCCGGCATCTTAGACATTGTCTCAGGCGCTATCGGTATGGTGGGCGGCGTATATTTCGTCGTGCTGACTTCGATATTCCGCAGCATGTACGAGATTCTGCACATCGATCCCCTGGTCATCGAACAGACCGAACAGCTCATAACCAGGTTCTTCGCCATACCCTTTGTACTGGTCTTTATCGGCATTATAGCTATTATAGGGGGAGTTTACGCTCTCCAGCGCAGAATTTGGGTATTGGCCCTGGCGGGGTCCATCTGCTCATGCATCGTCTTCCCTATTTTTGGACTTCCTTCCATCATCATCACGGGACTTGCACAGGAGGAGTTCAACTAAAGGAGAGTTGAAGGTAACCACATTGTCCTCTCTCAACAAACTGCAATCGTCCATCGGGATCAAGTTCAACAATCCGGATATCCTTCAAAAGGCGGTTACACATGCTTCTTATATCAACGAGAATCCTGCAGCCGCTACGGGCGACAACGAGCGTATGGAATTCCTGGGCGACGCCCTGCTCAACCTCTTTGTTGCTGAAAAGCTGTACAGTGATTTTCCCGACCTGCCCGAGGGCAAGCTGACTGAGATCCGTGTCTCCCTGGTGCGGCAGGAGAATCTGGCTGAAAAGGCGCTGCAGCTCAAGCTTGGCGATCACCTGCTACTGGGCAAAGGGGAAGACGCATCCGGCGGGAGAATAAAACGTAATAACCTGGCGGACGCGTACGAAGCCCTCACGGCGGCAGTATTTCTCGACCGGGGCTTTGAATCAGCAAAGAGCTTCGTCCTGTCCAGCTTCGCTGCTGATATCCAGGCCTTCAAGGACGGCAAACACAGCCTTAACTATAAAGCGCTGCTGCAGGAACTTACACAGTCCGAGTTCAAGACACTTCCAGAGTACGAGGTTATCGAGGCGACCGGGCCCGATCACGATAAGATCTTCTGCGTATCCGTTTCAATGGGAGACGTTCTGCTGGCGGTCGGATCGGGCAAGACTAAGAAAAACGCCGAGTCCGAGGCAGCCAGGGCCGCCTACAACAAGCTGATCGCAAAGCCGGATGCAGGCAGTTAATCCGCATATTGCAGCACAACCACTTCAAATTCAGCCGGCAGGCTATTAGATAATATCTCAAGCTCGCTGCCCGCAATTCTCCTGACTTTACTCTTGCCCTTGACGAAGTCCTCAGCGCTCCATTGCAGAAACTGGCACCTGTCCGTTTTGTAATGCATGGGGATGGCTATACGCGGTTTGATATCTTCACAGATTGCACTGGCAGCTTCAACATCGATGGTGAATACGGAGCCTATCGGTACCAGCAACACATCCACTTTCCCTATTGAATCGAGCTGCTTTTCCAATAGTCTGTGCCCCAGGTCACCCAGGTGGCATATCCTGATTCCATCCATCACAGCGCAAAATACAGTATTGGCGCCCAGCTTCTTGCCTCCGGCGTCGTCGTGCAAAACATCGATGCCTCTTACCTTTACACCTTTGACCGTCTTTTCTGCGCTCCCCTTCACGATCTCAGGCTTGCCCGGCAGGGCATCCGTGTAGTTATGATCTGCGTGCTCATGGCTGACGGTTACAAGGTCGACTTTCTCATTGACCTGTTTATAGCTCAGGTGGCTGTCTGATTTAAATGGATCCATCAATAACCTCGTGCCATCACCTGCCGTCAGTAGAAAACATGATTGACCGAACCACTTTATCTTCACGCTCAACCTCCTATCTTTCACCTAAACCTGCTATGAAGCGTATAAGCGTCCTCACGCCGAAGCCTGTAGCGCCTTTCACCAGCACCCCTCTGGTCTTGTCCGTCATGAAAGGACCGGCTATATCGATGTGAACCCAGGGCGTTTCGCCTATAAACTCCTGCAGGAAGAGGGCCGCTGTAATGGCCCCACCATATCTGCCGCCGGAGTTTTTAATATCGGCAACGTCGCTTTTATTGAGGTCCCTGTATTGTTCAGGCATAGGCAATTGCCATAGCTTTTCCCCGCCTTTGTCAGCCGCCTTCACCAGCTGCTCAGCCAGACCTCGATCGTTAGAGAAAAGACCCGCATATAAATCGCCCAGCGCAACATGGCAGGCCCCGGTCAAAGTGGCCAGATCAACAATGGGGCTGAGCCCTTTTTTAACTGCATAGGACAGCGCATCGGCCAGTATTAGCCTGCCCTCAGCGTCGGTATTGACCACCTCTATGGTTTTACCATTGGATGCCTTCAGCACATCCCCGGGCTTCAGCGCCCTGCCACCAGGAAGGTTCTCAGTGGCTGGAATAAGCGCAATCACGTTCACATTCAGCTTCATCTGCGCTATTGCGTCCATGGCCGCGATAACCGCAGCTCCGCCCGCCATGTCTCCCTTCATATCAGACATAAACTCCTGGGGCTTAAGCGATATGCCGCCCGAGTCAAAGGTCAAACCCTTGCCCACCAGTCCGGCAACCTCTTTTTTAGCCGGATCACCGCGGTAATCCAGTACAATAAAATTGGGGGGCTCGGATGTCCCCTGTGCCACCCCCAGCAGGGCGCCCATCTTTTCTTTTCCCATTTGTGCGCGGTCCATAACGGTAATGCCCAGGTTATGCCTGGATGCCACCTCCCTCGCTTTCTCAGCCATGTGAGAAGGAGTCATATGGTTGGCAGGCTCGTTGACCATATCACGCGCCATCATCACGGCGCCAGCGGTGATCCGGCCCATCTCAAGACCCTTGCCCATCGCTTCAAACATGGCTTCATCGTTTTCAAGCAAAACGATCTCACCGGTCTCATGTCCGTTTTCATCCTTGGTCATATGGCGTTTGTATTGATAAGCGCCCAGCAGGCAGCCTTCGGCTACCGCGCGTGAAAAATCGGCATGTCCCGGGCCACTTTCATTTCCAGCGCGCAGGGCAAAGGCTGCAGATTTTGCCTTGTGCTTGCGCAGGACGCGAACAGCCTCCCCGGCCAGGTCCCCCAATTTATCGCTATCCCATTCCACCTGTTTACCCATGCCGGCCACGACAGCCAGGCGGGACGGGATCTTTCCCAGCGTATGCAGCACATGCATCTCATTTAGTTTTCCTTTTACCTCACCGGAACTGATGAGATCCTTTAAAATCCCCCCCAGGGCTGCGTCCAACTCGCCGGCCGCTCCTGCCAGACCCCCATCACCTTCGAAAATGCCGACGATAACCGCGTCAGTTGCAATGGTGGTCACACCACCTGGCCTGACCTCAAATTTCACTTTTCCCTCCAAGAGATTATTCTTATGTCAACAGAGGGCACTGCGATACTATTAAAAGTTATCGATGCCCACTGCGACGGCCGTGCCTGATTATATTACCACCTTTTCACCACCAATCAATCTGATAATTGATTTACTTGGGCGCGCAATGGTATAATTATAGGAAATAAACCTTTAAGTCAGCCCAGTGAGGCTGGCAAGGGAACAGTGAAGTTACTTCGCCGCAAATCCGTTTCGGGCAGATGTGCTTGTAACAGACCTCTTGCCAGCGCAGGCAAGAGGTTTTTTTATGCCAGAAAAAATTCTGCTTAATTCTTCCGACATCGAAAGGGCGCTGGTTCGTGTCGCACACGAGATACTTGAGCGCAACAAGGGCGCCACCAATATTGTATTTGTAGGTATCAAAACACGCGGTGTCCCGCTGGCCCAGCGTCTGGTCGCCATTATCCGCGGCATGGAGCAGGTCGATATCCCCGTTGGATCTCTGGATATAACCCTTTACCGCGACGATGTCTCGTCATTGAGCTTCAAACACGTTGTACAACAGACTTACGTGCCTTTCGATATCACCAGCAAACACCTGATACTGGTTGACGACGTTTTCTATACGGGGCGCAGCATACGCGCCGCACTGGATGCCCTGATAGATCTGGGAAGGCCCGAGACCATACAGCTCGCCGTGCTCATAGACAGGGGCCATCGCGAGTTGCCCATCCGCGCTGATTTCGTAGGCAAGAATATCCCAACTGCGCGTAACGAAGAGATCAAGGTATACCTGAGCGAGGTCGATGCTGTGGACAAAGTCACGGTTATGAGGACGGAGGGAGGCAAAAATGAGCTTAAGTGAGCCGAGACCGGGCACAGCTACACGGGAAACACTGCCCGGTCCATCCATAGATTTCTGGAAACATCGTCATGTGCTCGACCTGGATGATTTCAGCAGGGAGGAGACCGACCTTGTTTTCGAGATAGCCGAAGGCATGGTCGAGATACTTGATCGCGATGTCAAGAAGGTGCCCACCCTGCGCGGCAAAACCATCGCCACCCTGTTCTTCGAACCCAGCACGCGCACCCGCGCATCCTTCGAGATGGCGGCCAAATACCTGGGTGCCGATACCATCAGCCTGGATGCTGTCAGAAGCAGCGTGGCCAAGGGCGAATCTCTCATAGACAGCCTGCGTACGCTGCAGGCACTGGAGGTAGACGCCATCATCATGAGGCATCCCTGCTCCGGCGCCCCCTATATAGCAGCGCAAAACCTGGATACCAGCATTATCAACGCAGGTGACGGCTGGCATGCCCATCCCTCACAAGGGCTACTGGATATATTCACGATGAGACAGCAACTCGGAGACCTGAAAGGCCGTAAAGCCGTGATCGTCGGCGATATTTTTCATAGCAGGGTGGCCCGCTCCAATATCTGGGGCACCCGCCATTACGGCATGAAGCTGATACTCTGCGCACCCCCCACCCTTATCCCCCGTGGGCTGTCCGAGATGCTGGAGAAGTGCTCCCTCAGCCATGTGACCATAGAGCACGACCTCGACTCGGCAATTAAAAACGCCGATATCGTCATGCCGCTGAGGCTGCAAAAAGAGCGGCAGCAGAGCGGGCTTATATCCTCTCTGCGCGAGTATATTCAAGGCTATCAAATCAATGCGGCGCGCCTGGCCGGGGCGAAACCCGATGTCCTGGTGATGCATCCTGGCCCCATGAACGAGGGCGCCGAGATCAGCCCTGAAGTTGCCTACGGGACCAGATCGCTGATAGAACAGCAGGTTACCAACGGAGTGGCAGTGCGTATGGCGCTGCTATATCTGATCGCAGGGGGCAAAAGCAGATGAAAAATAACAACCTCCTGATAAAAAACGCCCGCATTATCGACCCGGCAGCCGGTATCGACGAGACCGGTGATATCCTCATCACCGAAGGAAAGATATCAAAGACCGGTAAAAACATCTCTGCAACCGGTGTCGCTGCTATTGATGCATCCGGATTAATTGCCTGTCCGGGCTTTATCGACCTTCACTGCCATTTGCGCCAGCCCGGCTACGAGAATAAGGAGACCATAGCCACAGGTGCGGCAGCGGCAGCGCGCGGCGGCTATACCACGATATGCTGTATGCCCAATACCAATCCTCCGCTGGACAGCGCTGCCACAGTCAGTTATGTCAGAGATATAGCCTCCAGAGATGCCCCACTCGTCAAAATTCTGCCGGTAGGCTGCATAACTGCAGGCAGGGCAGGCAGGGAACTAACCAATATGATAGAGCTGGCCGCCGCCGGTTGCATAGGCTTCAGCGATGACGGCAGTCCCGTGAGCGATTCGCGCATTATGTCTCTGGCTATGGAGAACGCCGCCGTGCTTGGCCTGCCGATTATAGATCACTGCGAGGACATCATTCTGTCGCAGGGAGGTCATATGAACGACGGATGGGTAGCCGTCAGGCTGGGATTAAAAGGAATACCTGCGGCTGCCGAGGAAATAATGGTGGCGCGGGATATTGCATTGTGTGAACTGACCGGCGCGAGGCTGCATGTCACCCATATGAGCACCGCCGGCTCGACACAGCTTGTACGTGACGCCAAACAAAGAGGACTGAAAGTGACCTGCGATGTAACGCCGCACAATCTCACACTGACACACGAGCGAGTCATGAAGGTTCAGGACGATCCTCGTACATCACTGGCCTACGACACCAACGCCAGGGTTACCCCTCCTTTGAGGTCACCCGCTGATATAGCAGCGTTGATCCGGGGGATAACGGACGGCACTATCGACGCCATCGCCACAGATCATGCTCCTCATACGATCGAGGAAAAGCTCTGCGAATTTGAAAATGCCGTATCCGGCATCAGCGGCTTTGAGACCGCATTCGGCGTTCTCATGTCCCTGGTACACACAGGCAAGATCAGCCTGAATGCCCTTCTGACCTGCCTGACGGCAGGCCCTGCGAACATCCTGAGAAACGGCGCAGGAACGCTCAAAACGGGCTCCTGCGCCGATCTGGCGCTGCTGGATATCGATCACGAATGGACGGTGGACGTCCAGGATTTCCTTTCCAAGGGCAGAAATACGCCGTTCGCAGGATGTAAACTGAAGGGGGTGGTCGTGGCCACCATCAGCGGCGGATGTTTATCCTTCCGCCACAATTCTCTCAGGATATCTTGACGGCTGCGGCCCTGAACGCCATCTTCATGCTCGTGGATGGCGCGTTTGAGCGAGTCTTGGTATGCCCGGTACGAGTATAAGAGTTGATTAAAATTACATATGGAGGACATACTTGCCGCGAAGAAACGATATAAAGAAAATAATGATCATCGGATCGGGCCCCATCATCATAGGCCAGGCTTGCGAATTCGATTACTCCGGCACTCAGGCCTGTAAAGCCCTTAAGGGTTTGGGTTACGAGATCGTACTGGTCAACTCAAACCCGGCCACCATCATGACCGATCCGGGCATGGCCCACATAACATATATCGAACCTCTGACTGTGGCCATGATGGAGAAGATCATCGAAAAAGAGAGGCCGGACGCCCTTTTACCCAATCTGGGCGGTCAATCAGGACTCAACCTCAGTGCCGAGCTGGCCAAAGAGGGAATACTTGAGAAATACGGGGTCGAGGTGATAGGTGTTGACGTCGACGCCATACGCAGCGGCGAGGACCGCATAGCCTTCAAGGATACTATGAACCGGCTGGGCATCGATATGCCTGAAAGCGAGGCGGTTTATTCCATCGAGGACGCCGAACGTGTAGCCTCCGATCTGGGCTATCCCGTGGTGGTGAGGCCGGCCTATACCATGGGCGGCACAGGAGGCGGACTGGTCTACAATGTGGAGGAACTGCGCACCGTGGCCGGCCGCGGCATAGCGGCCAGTTTGATCGGACAGGTGCTCATCGAAGAATCGGTGCTGGGCTGGGAGGAGCTCGAGCTCGAGGTGGTGCGCGATTCAAAAAACCAGATGATCACTGTTTGCTTTATCGAAAATGTAGATGCCATGGGCGTGCATACGGGTGACTCATACTGCGTGGCGCCCATGCTGACCATAGATCCCAAGCTGCAGAAAAGACTGCAGGATTATTCCTATAAAATCGTCGAGGCCATACGCGTAATCGGCGGCACAAACATCCAGTTCGCCCATGATCCCAAAACCGGGCGTGTGGTTGTAATTGAGATCAATCCCCGCACCTCGCGCTCTTCAGCGCTGGCTTCCAAAGCCACGGGCTTCCCCATCGCTCTTATATCCGCCAGGCTGGCGGCCGGGCTGACCATGGACGAGATCCCCTACTGGCGCGACGGCACCCTGGAGAAATACACGCCGTCAGGCGAATATGTTGTAGTCAAGTTTGCCCGCTGGGCTTTCGAAAAATTCAAGGATGCCGAGGATAAGCTGGGTACCCAGATGCGCGCCGTGGGCGAGGTTATGAGCATCGGTAAGAACTACAAGGAGGCGCTGCAAAAATCCATCAGGTCGCTCGAATCCGGGAGGCACGGCCTGGGATTTGCCAAAGATTTTAATGATAGAACCCTGTCTGAGCTGATGGCCATGCTGAAGGAGCCCTCCAGCGAGCGCCAGTTCATAATGTACGAAGCACTACGCAAGGGGGCCGGTGTTCGCTCTCTATATGAATTGACCTACATTAAGGAATGGTTTATCCAGCAGATGAAAGAACTGGTCGAACTTGAAGAAGAGTTATTGAAATTCAAAGGCAAGCTGCCGCAGGACGACCTGCTCAGGCGGGCAAAGAAGGATGGATTCGCTGATAAATACCTCGCCCAGCTTTTGCAGATCCCCGAGAAAACGATACGCGAACAGAGGCTGGCGCTCGGCATGAAGGAAGCCTGGGAGCCCGTCCCTGTAAGCGGCGTGGAGAATGCAGCCTATTACTTCTCCACGTATAACGCCCCGGATAAGACGCAGAGCAGCAGCCGTAAAAAAGTTATGGTGCTGGGTGGAGGGCCCAACCGCATCGGGCAGGGTATAGAGTTCGATTACTGCTGCGTGCACGCCGCCTTCGCACTGAAGGATGAGGGATATGAGACCATCATGGTCAACTGCAATCCCGAGACCGTGTCCACCGATTATGATACTTCCGATAAACTGTACTTCGAACCGCTGACCGTGGAGGACGTGCTCAGTATCTACGAGAAAGAGAAGCCTGAAGGCGTGATCGTACAGTTCGGCGGACAGACGCCGCTCAACATAGCAGGGGAACTGAGCCAGTACGGTGTGAAGATACTCGGCACCACTCCTGAGGTAATCGACCTGGCCGAGGACCGCGGCAGGTTCAGAGAAATGATGATAGAGATGAAAATACCCATGCCCGAGTCGGGTATGGCCATCGATATAGATGAGGCTCTTAAGGTCGCAGGCCGCATCGGATATCCCCTCATGGTACGTCCGTCCTACGTGCTGGGAGGTCGCGGCATGCAGGTGGTGCACGACGAAGAGATGTTACGCGAATACGTCAGCGCGGCCGTCGGTGTAACGCCCGACCGCCCCATACTGATCGATAAGTTCCTGGAGAACGCCATAGAAGCCGAGGCCGACGCCATAGCCGACGGCACCGACACCTTTGTGCCCGCCATCATGGAGCATATTGAACTGGCCGGTATACACTCCGGCGATTCATCCTGCATCATCCCTCCGCTAAGCATTGCGGATAAACACAAGCAAACCATTCTCGAATATACCTCCCGCATAGCACGCGAGCTTAACGTGGTGGGCCTTATGAATATGCAGTACGCCATCGCCCAGGACACCGTCTATGTACTGGAGGCCAATCCCAGGGCATCCAGAACAGTCCCTCTGGTATCCAAGGTTTGTAATGTTTCCATGCCCCGCATCGCCACGCAGCTTATGCTGGGCAAAAAGCTCAGTGAGCTCGGTCTGAAACATCACAAGATACCCCACTATGGAGTCAAGGAAGCTGTCTTCCCCTTCAACATGTTCCCTGAGGTCGATCCCGTGCTGGGTCCTGAGATGAGATCCACCGGCGAGGTGCTGGGTATGGCCGATTCATTCGGCATGGCGTTCTATAAAGCACAGGAAGCTGCCAGGCAGCGCCTGCCGGATAGCGGCACTGTTCTCCTGAGCCTCAACAGCAAGGAGATGCCCACGGCGCTCAACGTGGCTAGGCAATTCAGGGATCTGGGTTTCCGCATTAAAGCCACCAGAGGCACGCACGATTTCCTGTCCGGCCACGGGGTGGACTCGGAGGTCATCAATAAACAACATGAAGGCCGACCCAACATTATCGACGGCATCATGAACGGAGAGATACAGCTCGTGGTCAATACACCCAGCGGCAAGCTCAGTAAGTATGACGATTCTTATATCCGCAAGACGGCTATCAAGCACAAGGTGACCTATATCACCACCCTGGCCGCAGCGGCGGCTGCGGTATTCGGCATAGAGGCCTATCAGAAACACAAGCCCGATGTTAAATCGCTGCAGGACTATCACCAGGATATAAAATGAGGCACTATTTTCAGCAGGGCCGCTTTAAGTGGCATGTCATTGCGAGCGAAGCGAAGCAATCTGATGTTGGGTATAAACCAGGCACAGGGTTGTCGCGTCGCCTGCGGCTCCTCGCAATGACATCTCATTAAGGGAGATAGAAATCAGCCTTTATAGAGACGATTACTGAGAAACTTATGAACCAGGTTGATGCCGAAGTTATATACAACGATGAGGTGCTGCGCTATCCCGGCGCAGCCTATTTCATCATGCAACTCGAAGCTGCCCCAATAGCTGCAGCTGCAAAACCGGGACAGTTCCTCATGCTTAGATGCGGGGATGACTGCATTCTGCGCCGTCCCCTGAGCATACACGGCATATGCGCCGACGGCAGGATACAACTGCTGTACCAGGTCAGCCGGCCAATAGACGGCACATCGTCAGGCAAAGGAACGGACTGGTTGTCACAGCGAAAAAAAGGGGATAACGTGAACGTTATCGGCCCGCTTGGCAACGGTTTCCAGGTAGCGCATAATGCAAAAAGATTGCTGATAGTAGCGGGCGGCATCGGCATTGCACCGCTGAGATTCCTGGCCGGGCAGGTACTATCACAGGGCAGGCAGGTAACACTGCTATTAGGAGCCCGCAGTGCAGCAAGTATAATGCCTGAGAATATGATACCATCAGGAGCTACACTCGTGATCACGACCGACGACGGTAGTGCGGGTAAGAAAGGCCTCGTGATTGACATATTGCCGGAATATCTGGAAGGGACGGACCAGATCTTTGCCTGCGGCCCGCAGGCCATGCTGAGTAAGCTGGCCGCAATTCCAGAGCTCCGGGCCAAACCGGTTCAGGTTTCACTGGAAGTTCGTATGGGCTGCGGCGCCGGCGCCTGCTACGGATGCAGCATCAGGACAACACACGGAATGAAAAGGGTTTGCCGGGAAGGGCCGGTTTTCGATATAAAGGATATAATATGGCAGGAGGTTAGTATATGACTGTCAGCTGCAAGAGGATACAGGTGAGCACCGGCGGCCGGGGCGAGACGATTAATGTCACGTCGGAGATCGCACGTGAGGTAAATAATTCCGGGATCAACAGCGGCGCCGTAACGGTCTTTATCCCGGGATCTACGGCGGGGATTACAACCGTGGAGTTCGAGCCGGGCCTGGTTGCCGATATGAAGGATATGTGGCAGCGCATTATACCCGAAGAGATCAACTACGAGCATAATAAGGCCTGGGGAGACGGCAATGGTCACTCGCACGTGCGTGCCTCGTTATTGGGCCCTTCCATAACCATCCCGTTTATCAATAAGCGTCTGACGCTGGGCACGTGGCAACAGATCATTATCATTGATTTCGACACACGCCCCAGGTCGCGTGAAATTATTTTGCAGATCATGGGAGAATAATATAGTAACCTCGATCTTTCGCTTGAAAGGAGGATTTTATGCCTAATGCGCAGTCGCTGGCCATTATACTGTTCAGCATTCTGGGCTTCTGCATCTTTCTGGCGTTGGGCGCCTTTGTGGGCAAGAAGACCGACACGGGTAAAGTGGTCACTTTTGCCGGTGTAATCGCCCTGGTGGCGGTGGTCTGCTATGCCATGTACTCGGCCTATTACTTCATTACCCTTGCGCAATAATTATTGTCTGGAATACAGGAAGATAGAGCGATCATGATTCAAAGTTTTCAGTGTCCCATCTGCGGCACTCTCAATGCACTGGGTGAGCCCGAATGCAGCGAATGCGGCCAGGCCTTCGTCTATAACTGCCCGGTTTGCGGCAGCCCGCTGAACAACCGCTATCCCGCCTGCCCGAACTGCCATACTGTCTTTAACTGGGGCGAATCACCCCGCGCTGCAGTGGAGGCCGCCAACCCCGCTGTTCTGCGTAAAGCATTTGAACCGCAGCCGGCTCAAGAAATATCACCCATGCGCAGGGAGGAACCCAGGGCAGCCCGCTTTACACAAAAGCCGATGTTCTGGATCATACTCATCGTCATCTGCGCTGTCCTCATCGCCCTGCTTTTAATCGCAGATGGATTAATCAATAAATAGCCAGGAGGTAGTTATGCCTGATCCGAAGACTGTGACTTACATCTTCGCTGCTGTGCTTTTGGCCTGCCTCACACTATCGCTGGGCAGTTTTCTGGGGAAAAAATTCGAGGTTTTTCGCGTGGTCATTTTCGCAGCTGCCGTGGCACTGGTGACCGTCATCGTATTCGCCGTCTACTTCGCCTACCTTGGAATCAGCGGACAGCTTTAATTACGACACTACCGGAGGTTATACACATCGATGCACACGGGAAAATTCGGTACAGCCATAAATTGCATGGACGGACGCACTCAATTGCCGGTGGCGGACTGGATGAAGAAAAAATACAGCCTGGATTACGTAGATATGATTACCGAGCCAGGCCCGGAAAAATTACTGTCTCAGGGCAGCCCCGAACATGTCAGATCGATCAAGTCCCGCGTTGAGATATCGGTAAATGCTCACGGCTCGAAGATTATAGTGGCCGTTGCGCATCACGACTGCGCCGGCAACCCTGTTTCTAAAGAGGAACATATCCGCCAGGTCAGGGACTGTCTGAAACTGATTAAATCGTGGGGTTTGCCCGTTAATGATATCATCGGGCTATGGGTAAACGACCGCTGGACGGTTGAGCCTATCGATGCGATTAAATGAACGATTTACTTAACATGACTGACTGATGTAGAATTACGCGAACTTTACAGGGATTGCCGCCCATATGCGATAGAAACATTAAGATGGAGAACCGCTATGAGTAAAAAAATAATTCTGGCCCTCACGCTGGTCATTGTACTGGCCCTCGTGCTACCATCCTGTGCCCAGCAGAAAAAAGAGATACTGCCCAGCCAGATGGCCCCGGTTACACGCGGCGACCTGATACTCTCGGTTTCCTCCGACGGCAACCTCGATATGCCCAACCAGGTACAGCTTAAATTCGGCACTCCCGGCACTGTCAAGGATATCCCCGCTGAGCAGTATAAGCTGAAGGGCAAACCCGTTAAGGCCGGGACACTGCTGGCCAGGCTGGACAATACCAGTTTTTTACTTAACGTTAAGGCGAGGCAGTATGCCCTGGAGCAGGCCATTAACAGCGTCGTTCAGGGATGTTGCGGACCGCATTATCCAACTTTTTATACCCTGGCCACCGCCCTGATGCGCTTCGAGCAAGCCCAGAGCGAGATTGCAAAAGCCGAGGAATACGCGGCAGCGGAAAAATACGCCGATGCCGCCTCAAATATTTCACTGGCCAGGTATGACCTCGATGCCGCCAGGTCGGTTTACGCCGATCCCAAGCTGGACACTTTCCAGACGCAGTATGATGATTACCTCAATCAGCCTATAGAGTCCTATCCTGAGCTGAAAAAGATCGTGACCGTGCTGGAAGCCCAGATCGCCAGCCTTGATAATATCCAGAAGCTGCTGGAGGACGGAGACTACGCTGCAGTGTTGCTGGCGCTGGACGGCATGTCCACGACGTTGGAAGATGTTCATAGTATCGTAAAACAGAACTCGCGCCTGCCGGGTGCTTACACCTATCCCGACACTTCCACCTCACTGGCCATCTCACGTCAGGTGCTCGAGGCCCTCTACCAGTTACAGGATATGTTTTATCAGGATGATTTCAACCGGGTCAAGGCCGCCGAGATGCTGCGCATGGCAGAGCACGACCTGCGCATGAGCAACATGATACTCGACGAGAGTGAAACGATATACCGCGCCGGCCTCAACCCTCAAACCTTGCGAAACTATAATATAGCCATAGAGACCGCCATGATCAACCTTGACCAGGCCAAGCAGGACCTGCTTAAAACTGAGATCATCGCGCCTTTCGACGGCACCGTCGTATCCGTCGACGTCAAGAGCAACGACCAGCTTTCTCAATTCGACTATGCTTCCAAGCCGGCAGTATATCTGGTGGACACAAAAACCATCAGAATGAAAGGCATTATCGATGAGATCGACATCACCAAAGTATCGGTCGGCCAGCCGGCCATTATCAAGGTCGATGCCCTGCCGGGCAGAGACCTCAGGGGCAGCGTACGTTTCGTATCGCCATTCGGCACGCTGCAATCAGGCGTGGTCAATTTCCCCGTGGAGATCTATATGGACAAGGATGAGAATACCGAAGGACTGCGAGGAGGCCTGACGGCCACCGCCGATATCATCACAGGCATGCGTGAAAATGTGCTGCAGGTGCCTAACCGCGCTATAAAAGGCCTGTCCGGTGACTACTGGGTGGACGTCGTCATAGACGCCTCCTCGGCTAAAACGGAGAAACGTCCCGTGAAGACCGGCGTGCAGAACAAGAAAAACACCGAGATCATATCCGGGCTGAAAGAAGGCGAACAGGTCCTCATCGAAGCGATCAAATAAACACCGTATCCAAATGGGATTGAGTCATCATGTCCATGATTCATCTTGAAAACATCGTCAAGATCTACACAATAGGGGATGTACAGGTCAATGCGCTAAACTACGTCAGCATGGATATCGATGCCGGACAGATGGTCTCGATCATGGGGCCTTCAGGATCCGGCAAATCAACCATGATGAATTTACTGGGTTGCCTGGATCGTCCCAACGCGGGCAAGTACGAACTGGACGGCATTGACGTAAGCCGTATGAGCGATGATGAGCTGGCCGCGGTGCGTAATAAAAAAATAGGATTTGTTTTCCAGTCATATAACCTGCTGCCCAGGCTTAATGCCGTCATGAACGTGGAGTTGCCTCTTATTTATAGCGGGGCACACGACAGGCACAAGCGCGCCATGGCGGCCATGGATGCGGTCAGTATCGCGCAGCGCGCCCACCACAAACCTAGTGAAATGTCGGGAGGAGAACAGCAACGCGTGGCCATAGCACGCGCCCTGGTTAATGATCCGCCCCTGATTCTGGCTGATGAACCCACGGGCAACCTCGATACGCGCACCAGCCACAGCATTATGGAATTTCTGCAGCAACTGAACAAGAAAGGAATAACCATAGTAATAGTCACTCACGAGGAGGATATAGCCTCCTACACCGGACGCACCATCTACCTGCGCGATGGAAGCATCGTCCAGGAGAAAGTCCGTTGAGCTTTTTGGAATACCTGCTGTCCTCATGGCAGGCCCTCACCTCCAACAAGATGCGCTCTTCCCTGACCATACTGGGTATCGTTATAGGTGTGGGCGCCGTGGTCTTTTTAGTTTCCTTCGGACGCGGCCAGCAACAGCAGATGTCAACCGTCTTTGAAAACATGGGCGCCAATGCTATTTACGTTTCCGGCTCCACCAGGCAAACGATGGGCGGTATGAGGTCTGAGGGCACGCTCACACAGGAGGATGCGGAGGCTTTAAACAACAGCAGCAAGGCTCCCGCAGTCGCGGCCGTTGCTCCCATGTATTCCAAAATGCTCAAGACCGTTTACGGAAACCAGATCAGGACCATAAATATTATGGGATCCACTCTGGACATACAAAAGATACTGAACTATAAAATATCCAGGGGCAACTTCTTCAGCGACAGCGATATTCGCAGAAGCAACAGCGTGGCCATCTTAGGCGCACAGGCAGCCAAGGATCTTTTCAGTACAGCCGATCCGGTGGGGGAAACCCTGCGCATCGGAGGCCGCAAATTCGAGGTGATAGGAGTATGCGAGTCGCGCGGAGGGTTCATGGGCACCAGCGCCGACAATTTCATCATGATCCCCCTCAGCACAATGCAATCCCATTTTGGCGTTGAGGCCGGCCCCCTGGGACACCCCGTCCAGACCATCGTAGTTGAAGCTATCAAAACGGACGCCATCACTACAGCCAGGGATCAAATCACCCAGATACTGCGACAGCGCCACCACATCAGAGAAGAAGAGGATAACGATTTCAACGTTATCGATATGCAGGAGATTCTCAAGCGCATGAACGAGTCCATGGCCATCTTCCAGGTATTTTTAGGCAGTGTGGCCAGCATCTCTCTCATTGTGGGTGGTATCGGTATCATGAACATCATGCTGGTATCGGTAACAGAGCGCACGCGGGAGATCGGTATACGCAAAGCCATCGGGGCTAAACGGCGTGATATCCTGGTTCAGTTCCTGGTGGAATCGGCACTGCTCAGCCTGTCCGGGGGCATCCTGGGACTCGGCCTGGCGGGCATCGGCTCCCTGGCCATCAGGGGTCAGATGATGAACAATATGCCGGTAAGCGCGCCTATCTCTCTGGATATCGTGGCCATGGCGCTGCTGGTGGCCATTTGTACAGGAATCGTCTCAGGAACTTATCCCGCCTTCCGTGCAGCCAGACTGGACCCCATCGAATCTCTGCGGCACGAATAGTCTATTTACCCTGCACCAGCGAGAGGAATTCCGCCCTGGTAACCGCCCTCTTCTCAAAAATGCCTCGCATGGCAGACGTGATCACATTGCTGCCCGGCTTTTTAATGCCACGCATCACCATACAGAGGTGTTCCGCCTGAATCACTACACCTACTCCATCCGGCTTGAGCGACTCCATGATCACATCCGCGATATGTTTGGTCATACGCTCCTGCAATTGCAGCCGCCTCGAATATATCTCGACCACTCTGGCCAGTTTGGATACACCCACCACCCATCCCCTGGCGTTGGGTATGTAACCTATATGTACGACGCCATAAAACGGGAGGAAATGATGCTCGCACATCGAGTAGAAGGGGATATCGCGCACAATAACCATCTCGTGATGCCCGGCTGAAAAACCGGTGGAGAGCACTTCCTTTGCATCCATATCCAATCCCGAGAATAGTTCGGCATACATCTCCGACAGCCTTTGCGGCGTATCCACCAACCCTTCCCTCGAGGGATCATCCCCTATGGCCTCTATGAACTCCCGGGCCGTCTTCTTGATTTTCTCAGCGTCCAACATTATGTCGTCCTATTGGCAGGTCAATCGCCGCCATATTTTTGTCTTTCCAGCACCCTGGTTGTTCTTTTGTCCACTGCGCAATAGATCTCGGCCCCCAGATAGAGCGCCGGCTGCAGTAAATCCAGGTCCAGGGTCCCGTCCGCCTTGAAGACTTCACCGTCGGCGTGAACGGCCACGATGCTGCCGATGATCCATGCATGATCACCAAAAATCCGGCTGTCGAATACCATGCATTCATAAGCCGCGTAAGCTTCTTTTAATATCGGCGCCTCTGTTTTAATCGCAGGGGCTTCCTGCAGATCAAACTGCATGAACTTGTCACTTAAGCTTCCGCTGCTGCCCCCCACAGCGGCGATGGTCTCCGCCCTGTCCAACGGCATGAAGTTAATGGCGAACTGCCCGGCCCCGCGGATCATGTTATAGCTAAAGCGCTTGGGAGCGATAGCAATGCCGTAAAGCGGCGGTTTAAAGGACACCGGACAATGCCAGGCTACAGCCATAGCATTTCGCCTTCCCTCGTGACTTACCGTCACTATGGCAGCTGTCCTGGGATAATGGTGATAGAAAGCCCCGATATCCTCCGCAACAACCTTTAACATGTCCTGAGCCCTCCTCCCGGGAAGCGTGCTTATTTCTTCAAACCCAGATGCTTTTCAATGACTGCCAGTTCAGCCGGCAATTCGGGGAAGGGTTCCACATAGCGCACCGGTATATCCGGGTCTTTCAGTCCGTTGCCGGTCACGATGCAGACGATCCTCTTTCCTTTGTAGCTCTTACCCTGCTTTATCATCTTGAGCAGGCCTGCCAGCGGCGCGGCGGATGCCGGTTCGCCGAATACGCCCTCTTTGCCGGCCATCATTTTATATGCTGCCAGAATCTCATCATCGGTTACACAATCGATTATGCCACCCGATTCATCCCTGGCCGCCGTAGCGCCTTTCCAGCTTGCCGGATTGCCGATGCGGATAGCAGTGGCTATGGTCTGCGGCGCCTCGATGATCATGTTTTTCACAATCGGCGCTGCGCCCTCCGCCTGGAACCCCATCATTACGGGTAACCTGTCGACCTTTCCCTTATCCTTCCATTCCTTGAATCCCTTCCAGTAAGCCGTGATGTTGCCCGCATTGCCCACCGGTATGAAGAGATAATCCGGAGGGCCGCCCAGATCCTCGATGATTTCGAACGATGCGGTCTTTTGCCCCTCGATACGGTAAGGATTGAGCGAGTTTACCAGGGTTATGGGATATCTCTCGGCCAGAGTGCGCGTTACCTTGAGCGCCTGGTCGAAGTTGCCCTCTATAGCTATAATCTCCGCGCCATAGGCGATAGCCTGCGCCATTTTACCCATGGCGATCTTACCCTTGGGCACCAGTATTATGACCTTTAATCCGAACCGCGCCCCGTAAGCGGCTGCCGAAGCGCTGGTATTGCCGGTCGATGCGCAGATGGCCTGTTTGCTGCCGTCCTCCATGGCCTTGGCAATGGCAAAGACCATGCCGCGGTCTTTGAACGAGCCGGTGGGATTGCAGCCTTCAAGCTTGAAATACAGCTCACCCACACCCAGCTCCCTGGCCAGATTGACAGACTTGACCAGCGGGGTATCTCCCTCGCCCATTGAAATCATGGGCGTTTTATTGGTGACCGGCAGATGTTCTTTGTAATGATGCAGAACTCCTCTTATCATCTCAGATAGCCTCCACCCTGATGAAGTTACTGATCTCCTTGACCACAGGCAGCTTGTTAATTATTTTAATGGCATCCTGAACTGCGCTCTCACGGGCAGGGTGCGTCATAATAACAATCTCCGCAGTGTTGGTCGAGGCGTCCGATTCCTGCTGCTTGACCGAGGAAATGCTGATGCTGTGATCTCCCATCACATTGGCGATGCGCGCCAGCACACCGGCCTTGTCCTGCACCTTCATGCGAAAGTAGTAGCGTGTCTGGATTTCGGACATGGGTTTGATGCCCGACTTCTTCTCAGGTATGAAGCGCGGCGCGTTGTCGCGTCCGGCGCTGATATTTTGTGCAATATTGATTACATCCGCCAGAACCGCGCTGGAGGTTGCTGAAGGTCCTGCTCCCTGTCCATAAAAGAGCACGTTGCCCACCAGATCGCCTGAGACGTAGATGGCATTATAGACGCCGTCTACCTTGGCCAGCAGCGATTCAGCCGGTATCAATACCGGCTGCACCCTGGCCTCCACCAGATTATTGGATCTCTTGGCTATGGCCAGCAGTTTAATGGCGTAGCCGAACTCCTCGGCGTAGCTGAAATCCTGCGGCTTGAGCCGGGATATGCCTTCGTAGAAGATCTCGTCGAAGTTCACATCCATGTCGAATCCCAGCGAGGTTAAAATGGCCAGTTTGTATGCCGCATCCAGTCCCCCGATGTCGTTGGCAGGATTGGCTTCGGCATAGCCCAGTTTCTGAGCCTGCTTGAGCGCCAGGTTGAAATCAAGCTTATCGTGCGCCATGCGCGTAAGAATATAGTTGGTCGTGCCGTTAACAATGGCATAGATGGCCTGTATGTCATTGGCTACCAGGTCCCTCTGGAAGGGAGATATTAGCGGGATGCCGCCGCCCACGCTGGCCTCGAAACGCAGTCCTGCGTGGTGTTCCTTGGCGATCGACAGCAACTCCGTGCCGTGTTTGGCCATGACCTCTTTATTAGCGGTGACAACATGTTTACCGTTGGAAAGCGCTTCCTTAATATAGTCGAAGGCCGGATATTCCCCGCCGATCAGCTCGATGACTATATCGATTTCGTCCCCGTAGACCACCCCGCGGTAATCATCGGTAAAGATGGCGCGGTCCAGCCCGGCCGAGCCGTGCCTGGACACGTCTTTCTCGACCACCGCCTTAAGGACAAGCGGACAACCCGCCTGACGCGCCAGTATCTGGCTCCGCGCAACCAGCCCTTTAGCCACACCGGTTCCGATGGTGCCTATACCTAAAAGGCCTATATTGACGGGCCGTTTCTTTTGCAACTTTATTGGCTCCTGCTCTTTATCACCTTATCAACAGCGAAGTCCTTCTGTTTCTGATCCAGCAAGTTCTCGACCTTCGCTTCTTTCATCAATTCCTGCATCCAGCTGCTCAAGCATTCCTCTTCAAGCGATTGCATTATGACACCATCGAGCGGACGGACCTGCTTATCGAGCACCTGCACAATCCAGTACCCGCCACCTGTTTTAACACTGTCGTCACGCATAACAGGACTTATCTGTTTGACCTCGAGCGTGCTGAGCATGCGTCCGAGCTGGGTATCATCCATGCCGGGTACGATCCAATCCAGGTCTCCGCCGCTGTCCTTACTGGTATGCTGTGAATATTGCCTGGCCAGACTATCCCAGTTTTCTCCATTGAGCAGCCGTTCCCTCACCATCCTGGCATCATCCTCTGAGGAGAACAGTATGCCCCTGGCATGCACTCCCTGGGTATCGTCCTTCTCCAGCACTTCCAACACCCAGTAGCCGAAAGGTTTCTCAGCACCAGCATCATAAATGGGATCGCTTATTTCTTTGACATTAAGGTTGAAAAGCACATTTTTCAAGGCAGAGTCCTTGAGAGTGCCAAGTACCCTGTCTTCAAAGCCTTTAGGCACCCATCCTAGGTAGCCTCTTTTCCCCTGTGTAAACGAGTCCAGTGAAAGAAGCCCCGCCATATTGGAGAAATTATCTCCCAGTATCAACTTCTGTCTGCGGTCATCAGCCATGGATTTGGTTTCGATCAACATGGCCTGCGCCTCCACTTGCTCAACCGGTCCAGGCAGGTGCGGCACGCACTGCATCTCCGAATGTTTACGGGCAATTACTCTGGCTCTGACAATATCGGTGCCGACATCGTTTTTATCCAGTTTCATGACTTCCAGTTCTTTGGTTATCTCATCGTCGCTGACAGTAATATTTTCTGCGGCTGCTGCTTCGATTATAACCTGACCCTGCGCTATACCCTGGGCGACCATATCGGGAAAGAGCTTGACCACATCGCTGGACTGGCCTTTCGAGTAAAAGTCCAGTATCTTTATGTAGTAGTCCATACTGTACGATTTATCATTGACTTTAAGCACGGTTTGCTGAAACGGCATGACCTGCTCGCTGTAATACCAGAAGCCGATAATGCCGAGCACAGCGGCAATGACGACGCCCGTAACGATCCCGATGATCTGTGAGAGCCTTTTCTCCTTTTTCCACCTGGAGGCCTGCCGTTTAGTTGGGGTCCTGGTGATATTTGCCTTACGGTGTTTTCCAGCCAATTCTGAAACCTCTCGTCTATAAAATAAAATTAAGGCAATTCACATTGCCCGCTGAAGCCTAATTATGATAACATATTTTCGTTTCTCAGACACGGGGTGTAGCGCAGCCTGGTAGCGCACCTGAATGGGGTTCAGGTGGTCGTCGGTTCAAATCCGACCACCCCGACCAACTTAAATTTTTCCAATTTATTGAAATCATATATGGTTTTTTAGCAGTTTATCATTGGATCAAGCCATGAATACGCTCAAGTGCAGAGAAGATCGGCATGCGAATTAGCAGAAACTGCAGAGCAACTGACTCTTAATCAACCGGTGCATTGGAACTCGGATGTCAGGTCGGCTAGTCGATCTCCCACCAGCGCGAAGGAAATGCTTCCTTGAGGAATTTATCGCCCTTGCCAACGGGCTTCAGGCCGAGGGCGCGCATATCGGCATCCACCATAATCATGACCAGCTCATCAAACCCTACCTTCGGCTTCCAGCCCAGCTCCCTTGCCGCCTTTGAAGGATCAGCCTGCAACTCGTCCACTTCGGTGGGCCGTAGAAAACGCGCGTCCTGCCGGACATGCTTGTGCCAGTCAAGGCCTGCGTAGGCGAATGCACTCTCGATAAACTCCTTTACAGAGTGTTTACGGCCTGTGCCGACCACATAGTCCGCCGGCTTCTCGGCCTGCAGCATCTTCCACATAACTTCTACATACTCGGGGGCATATCCCCAGTCGCGCTGCGCATCCATATTGCCCATGGAGATATGATCCGTTTTACCGGCCAGGATCTGTGCGATGCCGCTGGTGACCTTGCGGGTGACAAAATTCTCGCCGCGGCGGGGAGACTCATGATTGAATAAAATGCCGTTGCAGGCGAAAAGGTTGTATGCTTCGCGATAGTTGACCACGATCCAGTATCCGAAGAGCTTGGCTGCGGCATACGGGCTGCGCGGGTAAAAAGGCGTCCGCTCACTCTGTATTTTCTCGGACACCTTGCCGAAGAGCTCGGAACTGGAGGCCTGGTAAAACCTGGTCTTGAGCTTGGTCTCGCGGATGGCATCCAGCAACCTTAATACGCCGATACCGTCAACCTCAGCGCTGTACTCCGGCACCTCGAACGAAATCTGTACGTGGCTCTGGGCAGCCAGGTTGTATATTTCGTCCGGCTGCACCTTCTCCAGCACACGGTTGAGATTGGAGGAATCGGTCATATCCCCGTAATGCAGGAAAAGCCGCTCCTTCCTATCGCCGGCGCCGAACTTTATATGATCCAACCGTGTGGTATGGAAGGTGCTGGCGCGGCGCACTATGCCGTGCACCTCGTATCCCTTACACAGTAAAAGCTCGGCCAGGTAAGATCCGTCCTGACCGGTGATGCCCGTGATAAACACCTTCTTAGCCATTTCTCTCCTTAATGTGTGTCCGCGATTATTCATTTCCCGGATGGGCCTGAAGGCCCATCCCTACGTTTCGTTTACATCCCAGGGAAATCGTTCACCATCGAGGTGTCGTTTCCAACGCCTCAGGTCCTCCTCGACCATGATCTCCACCAGCCTGTCGAATTTCACCTGCGGCTTCCAATTCAGCCGGGCTCTGGCTTTGGCGAAATCACCTTTTTGCATCACGACGTCGGCCGGCCGCAGCAAACCGGCGTCGGATTCAATATGGTCCGACCAGTTCAATCCCACGACCTGGAAGGCCTTGCGTGCAAATTCCTCCACACTGTGTACCTGTCCGGTAGCGATAACATAATCGTCCGGAGCATCCCGTTGAAGCATCCGCCAGGCAGCCTGCATATATTCGGGGGCATATCCCCAGTCTATCTTTGCGCCGATATTGCCCAGCGCCAGACGGCTCTGCTTTCCCAGCGATATTCTGGCCACAGCATCGCTAATCTTGCGAGTAACGAACTCGATTCCGCGCAGCGGTGATTCGTGGTTGAACATGATACCGTTGCAGATAAACATGCCGTAGCTGTCGCGATAGATTCTGGCCATCCAGTGGGCGTATAGCTTGGCAGCAGCATAGGGATTGGCTGGTCTGAAAGGCCGATCTTCGTTAAATGCGCTGCCGTCACCGGCGCCGAAGAGGTCTCGCGTCGATGCCTGGAATATTTTGGAATGAGAGCCGGCCTCCCTGGCTGCTTCGAGGAGGCGTATAAAACCCAGACCTGTTATATCGCCGCATTCAATAGGAAGCCGGAAGGAGCTGCCGGGTGAGCTGTGCGCCGCCAAATTGTAGATCTCGCCGGGTCTGCTCTTTTTCACCGCGCGCAGCAGGGCTTTACCGTCCGTCAAATCGGCCTTAATCAAATTGACTTTATCGTATATATCCAGATAATGCAGGCGCCAGCAGGTTTGCGCATCGATATCTATATCCAGGCCGAATACCTCGTAGCCTTTTTCAAGCAGCAATTGAGATAGATAGGCCCCATCCTGGCCGCCGACACCTGTTATCAAAGCCCGTTTTATCATAGCTGTTTTCAATATACCGGGACGCGGCTTATCATATCACGAGCGATTTAAAAGGGAAACCCGCTCAAATAAAAAAGGGGGACGGTGTTTACCGTCCCCCTCATAGTTCCGGAAAAAAGGGTCAGTTCAGCTTCTTGACCACCCGCACAACCTGCACAATCAAGGCAAAGATATCCTCTTTCTTTTTATAAGGGGCTATTACCATCCGGTCACCTTCCATCTTGAGGCAGAGATCGCCGGGCGCCGGTTCCATGTCTTTACCGCAGATAATGATGTCACCCTTGTGTACAACATTATCGTACTCCAGGTCGCTGGATTTAATGCCTATCAGCTTCATCTCTCTACCTCCGCTTAAGGCCAACTCCCTCGGCACAAAGACATATTCAATTATTTGTTTGCTGTCGATCGCCGCGTATACCGCGACCACGGCCGGCAGCGATAATTGCAGTTCATTCATTATCTCATAGGGTGTTTTCTTTAGCAAATCATCCCTGGGGCCCTTTTCGAGTACGAAATTGCTCAACTCATTGATGGGCACCTTGAGTGCGCGCGATAACTTGCTCAACGATGCAAGGGTAACCGACTTATAGTCGCCCTTCTCGATACGACAGATAAACGACGGGGACAGGTCGGCCAGCTTGGCCAGTTCGGCCTGCGATAATCCCCTCTTTGTGCGTGTTCCTTTTACATATTCACCTAACATAATCTCTTTTCCACCCTCCACAAGACTGTTTATTTACCATAGTAAATGTTTTATACAACGGGCCAAAAAGGTCCGAAAACCTATTGATTTTAGTAAATTATTTGTTTAATATAGTAAAAATGAAACTTCAGGCCGAGCTTTACAGGATAATGCAGCAGGAGAAGCTGACCAATGCCAGGCTTGCCTCCAAGTTGGGGATATCACCATCGATGCTGTGTCTGGTGCTGATTGGAGACAAAAAACCGGGGCGGCGTTTCCTGCAGGGGTTGGCAACACATTACCCTGATATTTGCCTGAAATATTTACGGGATCAAACACCGGCCAAACCACAGGGCGGTTAGAAAACATGAACTTATATCTCCCTGTAACAAGACGGCGTATCGCTTTACCCGGATGTGTCTTTACTAAAGTGAATGAAGTTATTACAGCGGGGCAAATCACCCCGGGCTGACAAGGGTGTGATCCAACGGCCCCGGGCCCGCGACCTGGCGGGGGCGGCCCGGAAACCGTGGAAATAATATGTTGGAGGTTTTTCATGGAAAGTGAAGGTTGGACCATTGGGCTGGTATCTGCGTTCATTGCCGTAGCCGTCCTTACAGGTATCATAGCGGCATTCTCAATGCTGACCTGGGTGTTAGGGCAATGCTAAAGCGATTGACTACCATAAAAATAGGCACTTTAGAATTCCTGTACAAGTTCCTCCTGGTGTTGTTCATTATCATGCCGATATGCATGGGCGGGTGCTTCTGGATAGGGGTACAGGCTGATGCTGCGCTCAATATCCACCTGCTAAAGTTCATCATGCCGTTCGTCGGTTCGCTGATTGGCCTGTTCTTCACGGCCCTGCTTCTCCAGGCCGGACACAAGGCAGTTCCCGCAATAGTTGAAGAACCCGTTAAATCGTATTCCGACAGCCTGGTCACCAGCCGGTCGGAGATCGCTGAAACGGCTTCACAGCCGAAACCATCCGTTCCGCGCGCCGGCTTCGTTACACCATATTCTGTACAGGGAGGTAAATAGGACATCTCATTCTTCTACCGGGTAACCTGCATTTACCCAGGCGCCGAAATTGCCCTTGAGGGCATACACATTCTTAAAACCTGCGTCCTTGAGCAGGCCGGCGGCTGACAGCGGAGCACCCGTCCAGTGGCTGTAAACTATATATGTCGCGTTCTTGTCCCAATCCGACATCGCTGCTGGAATAGTACATTTAGGATAATTGATTGCGCCGGGTAAATGGCCATCATCATAAAAACGGCGCGACAGATCTATAACGACCACGTCGGTAGTCTCGTCAAGCAGTTCCTTGGCTTCCTGGGGAGTAAGCCACAAAGATGAGATACCTGACGTGGTCTGTTTATATGTAAAGCCTGCTATCACCACCGCCACAATTGTGAAAAAGATCGCGTAGAATACCATTGCATGTGACGCTTTCACTGATGTGCTCCTTCGTTTTATTTCCGCTGTTTCGACCACAATTAACTTTTAAACCGGTTGAACCGGCGCCTTTTTCCATGCCGCAGCCGGTCCGGCCTGCACCGGCCGTCTAAGTCCGGACTATTTACATCCGGCAAGCATAAAATCCTATATTTACGTACCCGGTGTCTTTATTAAAGTAAATCATATGAACGCCTTTGAAACATCGGTTGCGGCCTTTATTTTTTTACAGAAATCAGTAAGGAAAAGGCGTACCGCAAAATGCTTAGTTGCGGCAAGGATTTCCATTATTTACCTTGTTAAATCGGTTTTATCGTAGCTATTTTGGGATTATACGATTTGTGAGTTTGCCATGGTAATGGGCTGCCAGGACAGTCCGGCATATCCCCGGGAATTCTCTGGATTTAAAGTTTTATGCAGTATTGTAAATACCGTAAACGGAATGAAACGAGGCAGGGTCTGTTTCGGATTTGAAGGACGGGCCGGACGGCCCGCTAAAAAAGGTACATGTTTTCCGCTTCCCGCTGTAACGATTCGCGGAAGCGTGGGTGGGCTATGCTAATTATGTCCAGCGCGCGATCCCTGGTCGATCTCCCCTTCAGGTTGATCGTACCATACTCAGTCACCAGATAGTGTACATCCATCCTGGGCGTAGTTATAACGGCGCCGCTGCCCAATCTCGGTACCACCCGTGAAACCTGACCGCTTTTAGCTGTGGAATAAAAGGCCAGTATGGATTTGCCTCCCCTCGAGTTATACGCCCCACGCACGTAATCAAGCTGGCCGCCCGTACCGCTGTACTGTGATCCTCCCAGAGATTCGGCATTACATTGTCCCAGCAGGTCAACCTGTATGATGGAGTTGATCGATATCATATTGTCGTTCCTGGCGATTACGGCGGGGTCATTGGTATAGCTGACCGGGTAACTCTCCATGCTGGGGTTATCGTGCATAAAGCGGTACATCTGACGCGTGCCCTCAGCCACGGTGAAAACATGCTTCCCAATATGCATGTTCTTTCTGCGACCGGTGACCACGCCTTTCTTAATAAGCTCTATCATAGCCGGGCCGAAAACCTCTGTATGGACGCCAAGGTCCTTGTGATTGACCAGCTTCATCGCGATCACATTAGGCAAGCCACCGAATCCCAGCTGGAGGGTGGCTCCGTCGGGGACAAGGCCGGCAACCATACTGCCTATGGCGTCGTCTTCGGGCCTGGGGCCGGGCCATTTGAATTCGATCAACGGCGAAGTGTGCTCCACGATGGCATCCACCTCTGAGACATGCAGCAAGGAATCGCCGAATACGCGAGGCTGGTTCTTGTTTACCTCAACGATGAGACGCTTGCAGCATCTGGCAACAGTGGACGTGTAATCGTTGGCCGTACCGAAGCTGAAGAATCCGGATTTATCCATGGGCGATACCATGGTGACGGTTACGTCTATATCGAGGTTTTCACGCATCAGCCTCGGCACCTGATGGAAATGGTTTGGCACGTAATAATTCAGCCCCACCTTGACGGCCGAACGCGAAGATTTGCTGACAAACCAGGAGAAGGCCTGTACGCAATCGCTGAGGTCCGGAGAAAGCAGGCTTTTAGAAACGTTGCCGGTGGGCAATAATGAATGCACTTTGAGATCGTAAAGATCTCCCGCGCGCAGCCGGTCGGCGATGGCCTGCAGAAGAGCGGGCGGCTCGGCGGCGGCAAGTCCGTGCACAATGGTGCTGCCGCTTTTAATGCCGCTGACTGCCTGCTCAGGCGTGGTTAGCTTGCGCCTGTACTCCGATTTAGGCGTCAGCATGGTCAGGCGCTGAAGCCGGCAACGGCCTCAGCTTCATCCCCGGCAATATTGAACAGTTGCGTGAACCCGGCGATATCAAAGACTTCCTTGACATTCGGTTTCATACAGCAGAGTTTTATATCACCCTGTTGCTTGCGCGCTTTCTTGAGTTGCGCCAGGAATACACGCAGGCCGGAGCTGCTGATATACTCCAGACTATTCAAGTTCAGTACTATCTTTACCTTCCCTGTTTCTATCAGCGAGTCGATTTTTTTCTCGGCCTCAGCAGCGCTGTAGGCATCCAGCCTCCCGCCGACGCTGAGAACATTTACATTTCCCGTCTGTTTTTCGGCCAGGTCCAATGGGGCCTCCTTCTAATTACTAATATTTTTTATACTCCTTCCACGCTGGAAAATACTCTCTCAAAACTGGCCAGTGCCTCATCAATCACTGCGTCTGTGTCAGCCATACTGGTGTACACCCTTGAGCCTGCCAGCGTTATCAGTCCATTGGCCATATAGGCCGCGCCCATCTCTTCAATCATATGCTTACGCGGTTTCATCTCCTTTAAAAGCTTCAGCGGATTGCGGAAATCGAGCAGCATTACTCCTGAGGTCTCAAGGTGTACGATCGAACCCTGGTTATAAACTACAAAAGGCAGCTTGTATTTGTCTATTATAGCCTGCAGGCCCCTGGTCAGCCGGTCGCCCGCCCTTCCTGCAAGCACCGGCGCGTTGGTCCTCTCCATCTCGAGCAGGCTGAAATATCCCGCAGCGCACGATAGGGGATTGGCCGAAAGCGTCCCACCCACGTAGGCCCGTTCCGCCGAGGCCCCTCCAATACCGGCTGCGAAGCACTGGATTATGTCAGCTCTCCCTCCCACGCCGCCGGCCATTGGATAGCCGCCTGCTACACATTTGCCGAAGATGGTCAGGTCGGGTTTAACGTTGAAATAACCCTGGGCGCCGCCCATGCCCAACCTGAATCCTGTTACCACCTCGTCGAAAATGAGCAATGCGCCAAACTCGGTGCAAAGCTCCCTTACCTTTTTATTAAAGTCAAAGGGCACCGGGCGCGTGCCGCTTTCAGGGCCCACCGGTTCCACTATGACAGCGGCCGTCCCGCCGAACAGGCGATTTCTGGCGAGCAGGCGCTTAAGCGCTCCCACATCATTGGGGAAGAACTCCTGGGTACCCGAACTACAGCCGGGGGGAATGCCCTTGGCTTCAAACCTTCCCGTGCCGGGAATGTGCATCCCGTAGACCATCTGGTCGCTCCACCCATGATAGGCGCCGCCGACCTTTATGACCTTCTTCTTTTTAGTGAACGTGCGTGCCGCCCGGATGGCTGCCATAACGCTCTCGGTACCCGATCCCAGCATGCGGAACATCTCAACGTTGGGCATAAAGCGGTTGATCAGTTCCGCCAGCTTCAGCTCATACTCATGAAACAGTCCCGTCACAGGCTCGCAGTTCTGCAGCAGTTCTATGATCTTCTGGCGCACAGGAGCGTAGTTGTTGCCTAAGACTATGGGGCCACCGGCCTGCAGAAAGTCGATGTACCGGTTGCCGTCCACATCCCAGAGGTAGGCTCCATCCGCTTTCTCTATAGCGATGGGGAAGGGATGATTAAAGGCCAGGTTGTGTTGAACTCCACCCGGAATAAAACGTTTGGCCTCATCGGTCATTACCCTCGATCGTTTGCATTTAGACTCGAAATAATCGAGGTACTCCTGCATTTTTTCCGGACGTATCTTTCTCATGGGCTGGCCTACCAGGGCATACAGGCGACGATAAATATCATCCACGTCATGGTATTCAGAAATTGAATAACGTTGTTCTTCCGTCATGATCGTCCTCCGAGTTCAAACATGATAACGGGGCCTCTCTTCTGCCTGGCAGCAAACGCCCTATACACCCTTTTTAAACGGGTCTCCCCACAGGTTGACTATAGCCGACAGCTCCTTGTGCGTCTTGGCATACTCTGCAAGGGAAATGCCCTTCAGGGTGGCATCTATAGCCTGGCGGAAAGCCTTGCCGCCGGCCACCGGGCCCTGCGGATGGGCGTGAATGCCGCCGCCGGAGCCGATAACGATATCGTTGCCCAGCACCTGCATGACCTTGGGTACCATGGTAGGTGTTATACCGCCGGACGCCATCGGCCAGGCGGGCTTCAGCTGGTAAAGCGGATAGGTAAGATTCCTGGCCATCGTTTCGAATTTATCGGAGATAACAGGCGCCTTTCCATAAGGTGCGGGTATGACCACTATATCTGCGCCGGCCAAACGCGGCAATTTACCCAGTACCAGATGTGAGCTTATTCCGTGCATAGGCGACATATAAAGTGCGCCTGCGACGTCCATGTGGGCCAGAATGGGCACGTTGATCTTCGGATCCTCTGCAAGAGCCTGCAGAACGGTCAGGCCGACAGCCACATAGTTCAGCATGATGGCGTTGGCGCCCAGCTCCACAGCCCTCCGGGCATTTTCGAAGACCTTGGGTACGCTGTCGCTTACATTCACCGAGTAAAGCGTGTGCTCTCCCGTCTTCTCGAAGACCTGCTTCTCAATCTGCATATAGCGCTTAACACGGCCGGCCATGGAATTGAACGAGGCATCGGCAATCAGTTCATCGTCCTTGATAATGTCGCATCCACCCATTGCGGCCAGTTTGAAAAGCTCGGCTCCCACTTCCAGCGGATAGCCCGTGCAGGGTTTGACCATGTTATTGAGCAGGGGACGCTTCTTGACGCCCAGCAGTTTACGTATGCCGTCGATACCGAACTTGGGACCCTTGAAACCGGAGACATATTTCTTGGGGAACCTGACGTCGACCAGCTTGATCTGGCCTGCCATGGAGATGTTGCCGACTACGGCGGTCAGCATCATGGGAATCTGCGAGCCGATATTCACGAAGGGGAATGCTATCTGGACAAACCAGCTCCTTTCCTGCAACCCGGTCGGCAAACCAAACTCATAGTCGGGCAACTCGTAGACCCCGATCACCTTGGCCACGTGATTCCTTCGCACCTCGGGGGTCTCGCCCGGCACAGCCACCCAGGTACCTGTGCTCTGCTCCACAGCCAGGAAAGGCGCTACCGTGGCCATAGGTAATCCGGCGGGACCTGTGACAACGTAGGTACCGATGATATAATCGTCGTAGTCCACCCCATCGGGTAGAGCCAGAGGCTGGCTCAACATATCTTCTCTGTTCATATCGTCCTCCTTTTTTAAACCTGTTCACAACGGTCTTTATTTATTCTTGTATAGAAGCCCTTTAAATCAGTATAAAGCTCCTTGTAAAGAACATAGAGAAAATCGTATACCTCCCGGTTGGCGGCCCGCGGTTCAAACGTGAACTCAGGGGATACCACATCCTTCAGGCTCTCGAAATCCTTGTATATGCCCAGCCCCACCGCCGCCGTCATCGCGGCCCCGACCGCACCGGCTTCCTGCGGATTATGCACAGGTTGTATTTTCTTTCCGGTCACGTCCGCCAGTATCTGCATCCAGGGATGGCCGAGTGCGCCCCCCCCAATGACGCGCAATGACGGTAGAGGGAATTTGAACTGTTTCTCGACCACCTCGATTATCCATCTCAAATTATAAGCTACACCCTCATAGACCGCTTTTATCAAATGTTCGCGGGTATGTTCCGGAGTCAGGTTATAGAAGCCGGAACGGATAAAAGCATCGGCCACGGGAGCCCTTTCGCCATACATCCAGGGTGTAAATATCAGGTAATCGGATCCTGCCGGCACCTGTTCCACCCTGGTGTCCATGAAACCGAATATATTGGTCATAGTTGCATCAGCTTTCTCCAGCCTGCACATCTCATCACCCAGCCAGCGGAGACATCCTCCAGCCAGCTCCATCTGCCCCAGCAGGAGAATCTTGCCGGGATCGGCTGATTGCGTGCTGACAACACCGCTTTTACCTGAAAGTATTTTCTTTGTCACCACGCCTATCCAGGCCGATGTACCCATGCTGATATGCCCGCCCCCCTCGCCCATAGCGCCGGAGCCAACAGCCGCCGACTGTATGTCGCCGGTACCTCCCATGACGGGCGTACCCTCCAGCAAACCCATCAGTGCGGCAGCCTCAGCCGTCAATCCTCCGATCTTATCCGTTGAATCGCACAGCGGAGCCAGTTTCCTGATATCGAAACCAACATAGCCAAAAATCATTTCCATCCAGTTTTTTTTCTTGAGGTCCAGCCCGAAAGCCGAGGCGTTGCTCCGGCTCATGTACATCTGGCCTGAGCAGCGATAGTTGAGATAGCCGCTCACATCGAGAAAATATTTCATCCGCCTGTACACGTCCGGCTCGTTTTTCTTTATCCAGAGCAGCTTGGGTATCCCATCCTTGCCCGTGATTGAGGCGCCAGCTATAGCTGTGAAAACGGCGGGGCCGAGGAATTTGTTCATGACCCACCTGGCTTCTTCCGGCGCCCTGCTGTCCAGCCAGATGATGCCATGCCTGAGCGCAGCACCCGCATCGTCCATGGGCACTATGCCGATTAATTGTGACGAATTAATAACGCACAGTACGTCCGCCGGGGATACGTCGGTCTCGGCCATCAGCTGTTTGGTTGAGGTGGTCATGGCCTTCCACCAATCCTCCGGGTCCTGCTCGGCCCAGCCGGGTTTGGGATACTTGATATCATAAGGGCTGACAACCCTGCCGTGTACCTTCCCTTCTACATCCACAAGTACCGCCTTGGTATTGCTGGTGCCGACGTCATGTGCAACTATGTACTTCGCCATAAAATCTCGCCCCCCGAATCATTCAGTGGAGTTGGTCGCCGCCGACTAAACCGTACATAATAATACACATTCATTTGACCGGAATCAAACATACATGTCACTTCAAAATAATGGCTAGCGAAAAACTGGACTCGTTTTAATGAAAGGTGGAGAGCGACCGTTCGCTCTCCACAACAATATAATATAATGGAGTTCCTTTGTCAAAACGATTGGCGCGCCCTCGCAAAAGCAGGGCTTTTCAGTTAAAATCTGGCCATAATTTTACTTGTATAAGTGCATGATATGATGGAAAACTGTAGATACCCTTCGCTATATGAATCTGGTGAGTTGAATGAACGGGCAGAACGGCTGAAAAGGCGCCTGGTCAAATGCGATATCTGTCCCCGCGTATGTGGCGTAAACCGCCTTGAAGGCAACAGCGGATACTGCAAGTCCGGCAGGCTGGTATCGGTGGCCAGCCGCTGCGCCCATCATGGAGAGGAACCGGTTCTCTCAGGGACAAGGGGCTCCGGAACGATATTTTTCAGCGGCTGCAACCTGAGGTGCGTTTACTGCCAGAACAGCCAGATCAGCCAGGGACATGGTCCCTATGAACAGCTTGACAGCCGCGGCCTGGCGCAGATGATGCTTTACCTGCAGGAGGAATTGCACTGCCATAACATTAATCTGGTCTCCCCTACTCACTACGTGCCGCAGATTGTGGAAGCGATCTGTCAGGCAGTGCCTCTGGGACTCAATATCCCCATCGTATACAACACCAACGCATACGACTCCTTAAAGACCCTGTCCTTGCTGGACGGCATAGTCGATATTTATCTCCCCGATATCAAATACGCTTCCGATAAATGGGCAAAAAGATTCTCCGATGCCCGCAAATATGTCGAATACAGCCGTCCAGCCATAGCGGAGATGTACCGGCAGGTCGGAAATCTGATAACGGACGATAAAGGTATCGCACAAAGCGGAATGATATTGAGGCACCTTATCCTGCCCAACAGGCTGGCGGGAAGTGAGGACTCATTGAAATGGGTGGCCACGGCACTATCGCGGGACGTTACACTGAGTATCATGGCGCAGTATTATCCCTGCCATCATGCTCCCGATGAACCTCTACTGGCAAGAAGAATAAGTGCGGGAGAGTATCGCGAGGTAGTTGAGATCGTAAACAGCCTCGGCCTGGATAACGGATGGCTGCAGCAACTGGACTCCGCCGATCATTATCTGCCGGACTTCCACCGCGAAGGCCATCCGTTTTCCCGTTGAGAGAAGGTTTACATCCTGTCTTTCAGATTGGTCCTGAA
>DAOUFR010000014.1:0-16899 GCA_034429715.1 Dehalococcoidia bacterium | reverse complement strand
CATAGTCCGTGAACAGCCAGGGCATGGAGATGGCCGCGAATGACTGGTCGAGATTGGAATAAAGCAGATTGGAGTGGTAGGTAAAATTGATATTGCCGTCCCGCAGCATTGTCAGTTCGTTTACCTGGTTGCCGCCCGCCAGCTCGGCATTGGGGTAGACGGTTATCTGTATCCGGCCGCTGCTGCGTTGTTTGACCAGGTCGGCGAACATCTGCGCTCCCCTGGTCCAGGCTGAATCTTCGTTGGTCACAACGCTCATTTTCCAGTTACGAGCCGGTATATCAGATACTGCTACCGGAGAGCAAACGCACAGTGTGAGTGCTAAACCCGCCAATAAGATGTATAGACCAGCCTTCAAGTTAAACATGTTCTCTTTCTCCTTACGCAGGTTCCACTCCGATGATTGCCCGTAGCTTATTTTCTCTGGTGAGTCCCTTGATTCTATACTCCATTTTAGATGCATCTGACTTGTCGGCACAATCCCACTTCCTGAGCAATTTAACAGGCCTCCTCCCTTTGGTGTACTTAGAGCCGAGCCCCGAATTGTGGTCTCTGATACGCTTATCAATATTATTACTTATGCCTGTATAAAGAGTCCCGTCACTGCACTCAACTATATAAACGTACCAGGCCCCTTTCATAGCCGGTATTATAGTCTTTGCGCAGGCGGCCTTACCAGCGGTGGCATGATGAACCGATCAAGGATTGATTTTGACCAGCGGGCATTATTGGATTACAGTCTTAAACGGGGCGTATCTTGAACAGGGAGGTAGTCATGACGAAATCGCTTAAACTGCAAACCGGCATCCGGCATACATGGTCGCATCTCACTATTTGCCTGGTCTTAGTGGTTCTTGCAACCGGCGCGGGTTCAGCATTGTCCTGCCAGGGCAGTGTACCTGCCGCTCAGCCTGGATTAGAAGTATTAAAGCTGCCGGCGCATGGTGATGCTACTTTACTGGCGAATGTTATTTCCCCTCCTGATGAAGGCCGTGAACATATCTGGCCGGACCACCCGGTCGAATATAAAACCATGCCTCCGACGTCAGGGCCGCATTTTCCCGATCCCACTGCCCCGGGATTTTATACTCAACGGCCGGCTTTCGGGTATCTTGTGCATAGCCTGGAGCATGGCTCAGTCGTCATCTACTATAACCCCGCTCAACTAACGCCCGATGTCGAAAAGAGCCTGAGGGCTTTCGTCCAGGCAAACAGCAATCCCGAAACGGGAATCGTAGCGGTCCCTGACGCGGATTTTGCTAATCCTTTCATACTGACCGCCTGGGACAAAATGCTCAAGCTCGATAAGTACGATCCGCAGGCCGTGACGGCTTTTCTTGCTGAGTATCTGGGACGGGGACCTGAAAACCCGAGCCGGTGAGCACTCTCTCTGGAGGGATTTAGACATCCTGTCCTGATCCGTTTGCCGGCGGTTAGGACTTTCTCTGCTCAAGCTCTTCCACGGTCCTCCGCCATCAAAGGACCAATCGGCTTCATCTAAACCTCCTCTATTTGATACTCTGTTTCCATAAGATTATTCCCTCTATTATGAGTATGATTCCTGGAAGGAGACTTAATATCAAGCCGGATATCGCTTGAGCGATGCCCTCCCTTTCAATCCATCGGTTGTCCAGCATTACAATGAACAGACCGTAGAATGAGATTATGTATACGACTCCAATGATAATACAGGTGATCTTTAAAAAACGCGGCTTTGCAATAAGCCCGCCAACCATGGTAAGCAGGACCCCCACAGCTCCGAAGCACAGCGCAACGAAATATCCCACACCTGAGCTAGTCATCCCGGGATAAACCAGATCATTGTAAGAAGCGGAAAATGAGCAGAATAGGCCTGGTATGACGAGACCAAGGCCGAGCCATGCGAGTATTTTTAGAAAGGTTTTCATATTTCGCACGTCATAAATACAGCTGTTAATACAATCTCATTATGAAATTAGGGATTCACCGTCACAGTCACCGTAGCCGTATCGGAGCCGGCGCTGTTGAAGGCGGTCAGGGTATAAGTCGTGGTCTCCGTGGGGTATACGTCCTGATAGCCCCACGATGACAGCTCGCCTATATCGGGTTCGATGGAGATGGAAGTTGCTCCCGTTATGGCCCAGTTCAGTAGCGATGATCCTCCGGCTGAAATGATAGTAGTCGGCGAAGCTGTGAACGAATTTATTACCGGAGGCGTACCTGAGGTTGTCGTTACAGTGACAGTAGTTGAAGCAGTCACAGAGCCGGAGCTGTTGGTTGCGGTAATTGTGTAGGTGGTGGTGGCGGCGGGAGTTATTGTCCTGGAACCCGAGGTCGAAACGGCGCCGATGCCCTGGTTGATGGAGACGGTGCTCGCACCGGTGACGGTCCAGGATAATGTTGTCGATTGTCCTGACGCGACCGAGGCCAGGCCGGCATTGAAGGAGTTGATCACGGGATAACCTGCCGGGGCCACTGTGACAGCAGCCGTCGCCGTGATTGTGCCGTGGCTGTTAAAGGCGGTTAGTACATAGGTGGTTGTGGATAAAGGCGTTACCGTCTCTAATCCGGTGGAAGATACGACGCCGATGCCGGGGGTAATGGATACCTCCGTCGCATCCGCAACAGTCCAGTGCAGTGTCGAATACGCCCCGGAGGAAACGGTGACGGGAGATGCGTAAAACGAGCTGATTACCGGCGGGCCTTCCGAAGCCACCGTCACCGTCGCTGTCGCGGTCGCAGGTCCGTTGGTGTTGGTGGCGGTAAGCGTATAGGTGGTGGTCGTAGCGGGGTTCAGAGTGCGCGTTCCTGTTGCCGATACTGTTCCGACACTTGGCGAGATATTGATCGTTGTCGCCCCTGTTACGGTCCATGACAGCGTCATGTTGTCTCCCGCGGCGATTGATGACGGGCTGGCGGTGAATATGGTTATTACGGGTATGCCCGCCGCTGTGACCGTGACCGCAGCCGTCGCGGTGGAGTTGCCGGCGCTGTTGCCGGCTGTGAGGGTGTAGGTGGTCGTGGTGGAGGGCGATACCGACCTGGTTCCGGAAGTCGATACTGTGCCCACTCCCTGGTTAATGGAAACCGAGGTTGCGCCGCTGACGGTCCAAGACAGCGTCGAACTGCTGCCGGAGGTGATAGAGGCCGGGCTGGCTGTAAAACTGGCGATCGTCGGTGGTCCGGACGGATTTACCGTAACTGTGGCTGTTGTTGTCGATGAGCCGGCGTCGTTGACAGCGGTAATCGTGTAGCTGGTTGTCTCGGAGGGTGTCACTGTCTTTGAGCCGCTGGGTGATACGGCGCCTATTCCGGGACTGATGGAAACCAAGGTTGACCCTGTAACATTCCATGATAACGTGGCCGACTGCCCGGCGGTGATAGTGCCCGGATTGGAATTGAAGCTGCTGATAGCCGGCTTGCTTGGAACCTTAACTGTAACGGTGGCCCAGGCACGGGAGGAGCCGGATAAATTGGAGGCGGTCAGGGTATACTCGGTTGTTTTGCCGGGATTCACCGTCTGCGAGCCGCTGGATGACACGGTCCCGATATCAGGGCTGATGGAGACCGATTGAGCCCTCGTAACAGCCCAGCTTAATGTTGCCGCCCCTCCCGATGTGACGGATTTGGGACTGGCGTCGAAGGATGTTACGGAGGGTGGTGTGAACCAGGTGAAGACGGCCCCGTTTGTAGCGTAAGCGAATCCGCCGATCGTTCCTCCGATAATCAGTAGTATCACTATTATCCACACAAAACCGCCCATTGAGCTTTTCCCGGGCGGCAAGGCCCCCTGATTGCCGTACATATATTGCTGGTTGGGGTATGGGTAAGGAGGCGGTTGCGGAGGAGGCCAATTAAAGGTCATACCGCAGTTGCTGCAATATGGCTGGCCATACTGGATGAGCGCTCTGCAGTTTGGACAAGAGTACATTTGCTGCATAACAAATCTTCACTTTTGTCACATATGTAATAGTTTATGTCCAAATTATAAAGGATTTATTAAGGGCACGAAAGGAATGACTATTTAATATTAGGATGAGTTGACCCGACTCAGACTATACAGTATGCTATGCGGCGTCAACTACAGGGAGAAGATCGGACAATCCCGGCGCACCGGTATATTCTAATATCTTGACTTACCTCTGTGACGGAAGTAAAAATATACCATGCAGCAAATGTATTACTGCCCCTACTGCAACACACCTGTCGTCTACGGACAGGAGCAATGCTCATACTGTAAAACGGTCTTGAACTGGCAGGGATCTCAGACACAGGGACAGTACCAGTCACCCGATTCTCAGTATTTCCAGCAGCAACAGCAGCAGCAACAGCAATGGTACCAGTCCGCTGACGGTCAATCTGCTGGTTCGGAATTACCGGGCGGTGGTCAGCCTTCTGATGGCGGGATTGGGCCGGGGCTGCTGCAGTGGATTAGAAACAACAGGGGCATGGTTATAAAAATATCCATCGGCGTGCTCGTTGCTGCCGCGCTTATCATCACGGGCATCGCTCTGCAGGGAGAGATAGCGAAGTGGTTTGCCGCGCCGGTTGTTACGGCTTTCGAGGCCAGTTCTCCCACGATCATTTCCGGCCAGGACGTGACTTTGCAGTGGGATGTCGGCAGTGCAACTTCGGTCTCCATCAGTCCCGGCATAGGGACGGTATCCTCCGCCGGGACAAAGAAAATTTCTCCCGCTGAGACGACAACGTATAAACTGACCGCCGATAGCCGTTTCGGCGGCTCTGTCAGCAGGGAGATCACGATCACGGTTACCGGCAAGCCTCCGGCCATTAATAGTTTCGTTGCCAGTCCCAGTGCTATCTATTTCGGGCAGCAGTCCACATTGTCATGGAACGTCGCGCAGGCGACCTCGGTCTCCATCCAGCCCGAGGTTGGGGCCGTATCTTCCACCGGGTCGAAAGTCGTTTCCCCCGGCGCCACCACCCGCTACATACTCTCGGCGGCCAACGCCAACGGCAATTCGACGGCTTCAGCCACACTCGAGGTAAGCACATCCAATACGCCTATCATCACGACCTTCAGCGCCAGTCCGTCTTCGATCAAAGCGGGCGATGAGTGCACTTTGACCTGGGATATCATCGGCGCCAAGTCGATCAGTCTCAGCCAGGGCATTGGCGGCGTCGCTTCAAAAGGTACTATGGCAGTGACTCCAACGGAGACATCTACCTATACAATAAGGGCCGAAAGCGATTATGGATCGGTGAGCAAGTCGGTTACGGTCAGCGTGGATACTTCCAATATCAGCACCGGGCCGGCCATAACCAAGGATCCGCCCCAGATCGATACATTCTCGGCCAGCAGCAGCTCAATTGCGCTGGGAGAAGAGGTAACACTCACCTGGGCGGTGGATGCGGCCAGGACGGTCTCGATCAGCCCGACTGTAGGCAGTGTGCCTTCTTCCGGCTGGACGAAGGTGATACCAACCGCTTCCACCACATATGAACTGACGGCGGTCAATACCTTCGGCAGCGTTAAAAGGGAAGTCCCGGTTTCCGTAACTGTGTCGACAGACGGTGTTGCTCCGATAATAAGATCCTTCACTGCTTCGCCTCAAAGCATATCCCAGGGCGGCACATCGAACCTTTCCTGGGATGTGAAGGGGGCAACTAAATACATCATCGATCAGGGCATAGGGGTTCCAGACTCGAAATACGTTCAGGCGGTAACACCCGATGTAACCACCAGTTATACACTGACCGCCCTCAACAGCTACGGAACGGATAACGCCACAGTCATCGTAACCGTGAATCAGTGATATTACAGCTTCAACTGATAAATTGTTAGCCTAATATCAGAAAGTTATCAGTCCGCCGTCAAGCATACTGAGCTCACCTCCTTTATGCTAAGAAAAAGGAGGTAAAAATGAAAAAGAAGGTTATTATTACAGTTTTGTCAGCCGTATTACTGATGGCGGTGATGTCGGCGGGTTGCATTTCCACGGGAATAAGCAGTGAGCAATACATGGCCCTGCAAGGCCAGGTGAATTCACTCAATAACTCCCTCAACTCCACTCAGCAGCAGCTCTCATCAACTCAGCAGCAACTGAATACCACCCAGCAATCGCTGGCTGAAGCCCAGTCCAAACTGCAACAACAGAATACGTATGTAACTTCTGCGCAGCCGGCCTATCAACCCACCGTTATCTATTACCGGACCTATTCCTACGGCACACCCTGGTACGGCACATATCATTCATACCCGGCGCCGCGACCTTTCCCCGGCCCCATGCCCGGCCCCATGCCCGGCCCCGGCCCTGTACCGCCGCCCATACCATAGCAGCCGATCATCTTTACAAAGCAGGGAAGCGCTGATTGCTTCGACCCGATCAGAGCTTCCCTGTTTTTTAGCTTTTAAGCTTGAACAGGCAGCGTTTAAGTCACCTGGAATGGCTGTATTTAAGGTGCTTCTCGAAGTCCGACAACAATCTGGAGATCTCTTTACTGATGGGCGTCACAGACCCGCCTGACTGTGCCGGCCGCACCGCCCATACAAGGTTTGCACCGCAATTCCCACAGAATCTCTCACCGCACACAACCCGCGCCATGCACCTGGGGCAGTATAAATTCTTTAGCATCTTTCTACGTCCTGCGCATTATAATTGACCATATTAATCTGTTTACATAATCAGTATACAGCTCAAATATTGATCAAATATTAAAACGTAGCGGAAGGCAAAGTGGTTTAGTAGGATGGCGGTGATATAGGTAGGCGGTAGCTACAAGTCCCTGTAGACGAACCTGTCCTCGAATTTAAATCCCCTCTCTTTGAACAGCATCAGGCAGACGTCAACAACCTCGGGATCGTACAGCTTGCCTTTATTCTTTGAAATTTCATTCAGGGCTTTATCGATACCCAGCGCAGCTCTATACGGTCGGTGCGACGACATGGCTTCCACCACATCGGCCACAGCCAGTATCTTCGACTCCGTCAGCATCTCTTTGCCCGTCGATCCCTGGGGGTAACCGGAGCCGTCCAGCCTTTCATGGTGCTGCAGGACCATTAATGCGATGGGACGGGAGAACTCGATGTCCCGCAGTATGGAATAGCTGCCGAGGGTATGCGTCTTGATCAGGTCCAGTTCGGTATCGGTCAATTTGCCGGGCTTGCTGAGTATATCCGACGGCACATACATCTTGCCGATGTCGTGGATTTTGGCCGCCATCACCAGGTGTTCGATCCGCAGATCATCCATCTTCATTTCCCTGGCTATGGCGCCCGCCAGGTCGGCCACCCGGTGCTGGTGTTCGGCGGTATATGGGTCTCGCATCTCCACCACCTTGACCATGGTATCCACCAGGGCCCGCAAAGTCCTCTGTAGAGCGTTGATGGACGCCTCGCGCTCTTCCTCCGCCTTCTGTCGCTCTGTGGAGTCGCGGCTGTACGTGAGGGCGGCATACACATTTTCCGAGTTGTCTCTCAGCGGGATATTGTATATATCGTAAATATGTTGTGAGCTATCGGCCCAGGTTACAATGGTCCCGGGGTTCTGCACCAGGCGGCCCTGAAAGGCCTGCATGTCGTCATGGTGAAATCCCGCGATACCTTTTGCCGGATTACCCAGGCACAGCTCTTCCGCGAAGAAGTCGGTATCCGGCCTGCCTATCATATCCCGGGGTGACAGGTGCTGAGCCTGAGCAAAGCTCTGGTTGACCAGTATGTATTTGTGCTCGAAATCTTTAACGCACATCCAGTCGGGAGTGGCGTCTATCACGTTCTGCAACAGGTTCTTGGATCTGAGAAGCTCGTCCTCAGCCTTCCTGCGCTTGGTTATATCGGTTATCAGACCGGAAACCCCCACGATGCGTTTTTTCTGGTAGATCGGGCGGCTGGAGGAAAGCAGGAATCTGGTTTCGCCGTCCCTGTCCTTCAGGCGGAATTCCCATGGCTCCACGATCCCCGATAGCAGGCGTTTGTAGCTGTCCAGCAGGCCCGGCAGGTCATCCGGATGTACATATGAGGTAAAGGGTTGTCCCAGCAATTCCTTAACTTTATATCTGGTGACCCGCTCTACGACCGGACTTATATAAGTGATGGTCTTCCTGGTGTCCAGCGTGAATAAAACGTCGTTGATATTCTCCACCAGCGCGCGATATTTTTCCTCACTTGCCTTAAAAGACTCCCCCAGGTTTTTCTGTCCGGTGATGTCCGTGGAGTTGCCCAGGACGGCGCGCCGGCCCCGGTATACGATGGGCACGACTGTCTCAATTATCCAGCGAACCTCGCCCGTGCGCGTACATACCCTGAACCGGTAGGGCGTTTTGCGCAAACCTTTGAGCATGCGCACAGCATTCCTTCTGACGAGCTCCCTGTCGGACGGGACAACCAGACTCAAATGGCGCATGTCCCTGAGATCGTCTTTCTTATGACCGGTGATCTTTTCAAAGGCAGGATTACAGAGCACGAACTTACCGCTCTGCCCAATGTATTTACCAACAGGGGAATTCAAAAATATTGATTTGAACAGCTGATCACAGCTCTCGCGGTCGATGCCGGCCCATGCCTCACTTAAAGATCGATCTTCTTCATATCTATTCGGTTTCACCCTCACCTTTGTACGCATATGAGTTGAACTCACCCGGTATCCTCATATCCGACCTCATATGCACATGTCATATATATAACCCCAGTATGTTCAAATAATCAATATTACTATGGTACTATGACTTAGGTACTGGGTTAATACATGGTTGATCCAAAACACTGCGAAAACGAGATCAACTACAGGTGGTGGCAGGGATGGAATCAATAAAAAAAACCGTGCGAACCGGGCGACGATAGAGACGGCACCCGGCTCACATCAGGATATTTCACAAAGCCTCTTGAGTGAATGAAGAAGCCAATCAGACGGTAGCGATCGCTCCGGCGACCATAATCCTCGGGCCGGCGTGGACGCCGATAGTGGGACCAACCTTGGTGCGGATTATCCTGGCATTGGGGATGGCAGAACCTATACGTTTGGCCAGGTCTTCAAGCTCATCCGGTGTGGTGGCATCTTCCACCACGACTTCGTCAGGATTACCGGTCTTTTTAATCAGGTCAACCAATATATCTACGGCCTTGGCACGGCCACGAGCTTGAGTGACCGGGTGGATTACACCGTCCTTGAGCGTCAATACCGGGTTCAGCTTAAGCATCCCTCCAAGCAGCGCCTTAGCCAGGCCGATGCGGCCGCCTTTCCTCAGGTATTCCAGAGTGTCGAAAATCATATAGACACGGATCTTAGGCAGGATATCCTTTATCATCCTGGTGATCTCTTCCATCTTTATGCCCTTCTCAATCGCCCTGGCAGCTTTGAGTGTGGGCAGCAGCAGCCCTGCGCAGGTCCATTTGCTGTCGATGACCTCGATTTTAAGGTTGCTGTCCACCAGTTTTTTGGCCTGCATGGCACTCTCATAGGTGCCGCTGATGCCGCCGGATATGGTCAGCACCAGTATTTCATTCGTTTGTTTGGCCAGCTTCTGGTATGCCTCGGCAAACACGCCGGGTGCGGGCTGGGATGTGGTGGGATGTACCTTGCCCTCCACCAGCATTTTGTAGAACTGAGCTGCAGTGAGGTTCACACCGTCCTGATAGCTGTCGGTGCCGAATTGCACGTTTAGCGGCACGATGGTTATATCGTACTGTTTTCTTATATCCTCGGGAATGTCACCGGTGCTGTCGCAGATTATTTTTATCATCGTATACTTTCCCCTCCATTGTAGTGAGTGGGAAGTATACAATCGCAGCGCCCCCGGTTAAATACGTAGGCGTACCTATTTGATGAACTTCCATTTAACGGGCAGCTCAGCGCCGGCCTTTTCGATGGCGTTGCTGTCGAAAGGGGTTTTTGTGGATTGATATGCCATGCCGAGCTCGCGTGCCAGGGCTTCGATCACAGCCGGGTCCTGCAAGTCCCGGCAGTCGCTTTCCGATACATGCAGAATACCTCTGGTCGGAAGGGGCAGGATGGTATACCAGCGCGCTGCCCTGGCCGTGGAGTCCTTGAAATATTCCTCGTCCAGCTCGCTCCACTCCGGGACTTCCTGTATATTCATGACGGTGCTCTGCAGCCCTCTTTTTACGTGGTTCGGCAGCCTGTGCCACGTCTGGACGGCGATATTTTTCAGACGTGCATCATTTATATTGATGGGCGGCTGTTTGGACTGCAGCTCGGATAGAAGGCTGAGAATCAATCCCAGCATCAGCGGTATAAAGGCATAAAAATATCTTTCCCAGCCCTGCTCTTCCCACATGAAAAATATGGTCCAGGCTGCGTAGATAGCAAAAGCCCAGTAAAACGTGTGTATGCCCATCCTCTCCCTCAAGCTCAGCTCACGCGCGGGCACCATGAGAAAAGCTGCCAGGGATGCCAGACCCAGACATACAACACCGAGCACTTCACCCGCATTCTGGATTCCCATAGATCACCTCCAATTGCTTATTATAACAGCAGATATTCCGGTATCAATAGGTATTTAGTCATACCCCCAATGTCCTAAACGACAGTTACCCGTCCCTCTTATTTACATAACTACATGGCATGATTGTTAAGGTATAATTAAGACAGGTGAGCGGCAGGTTTAAAAAGAAATAGTCTGATCGTCGGCGCGACTATTTGTGCAGTTCACAGGCAAGCGCGCCCGAGGGGCATTTGTCTATGGCACTTTTAATAGTCTCCGCTTCAGCGGCATTGATATCTACCCAGGGACGCCTCATCGGTTTAAAAACATCGGGCAGGTTGGAGAAGCAGTTGCCGGAATGCATACACTTCTCCGAATCCCAGAAAACCGTGATTTTATCGTTGCGGTAGACCCTTTTCATATTGCTAATGATTATACATCGAATTGGGCGTCCAAGCCTGTCATTTTGTATAATATACCGAATACCGGTAAGGAAATGAAAAAGATGCGTCTGAAACTGCTTATCGCTTCCCTGGCGGCCCTCACCATGCTTGCGTTGCCGTGTGTCGCATGTTCGTTATTGCCGCAACAGGACTTCACCTATGATCCATCTAAAAGTTACGCCTCTTTCCTGGTCCTCGATAATGAGACCGGAAAGAACTCATTGGCTTTGATGAAGCAGCGATCCATCGCTGAGGGGTTAGAGATAGGTCCTGTTGAGTACTACAAACAGGGAACAAAGGACTTCGCCCCCGCATTGAAAAAGCTGACTGCCAGCAAACAGGTGGCGGTGGTCTGGATAATCAGCTCGATATGGGACGTAAACGATATTAAAAATGGCATGGTGGGCCTGGATTACAGCGGTCCCTTCAGGTATGTGCCTTTCTCGGAAGAAGCTGGTCCTATCAAAATACAGCCGTAGCCTCTGATTAACGCCCTTGATTGAGGGACCTCAGCAGGGCCGTTAGCAGCGCAAGGCCGTGGGTGGGAACCTTGAGCTCGCGGGCGCGGCGCAGCGGCTCAGCGAAGATGGCGTCGATCTCCATGGCTTTACCCTCCACGAAATCGATCATGGTGCTCGGCTTGTAGGCCCCCATGGTGGAGGTCTTCTGAAACAGACTATTTATTATTGTATCGCGGTCGATACCGGCCTTTTCACCGTGATATGCCAGGTCGGCATTCCCCGCGCAAATAACCTCCTGCATCAACGCTTTTGCAGCGGCGCGCAGGCTTGCATCCGACATGATGCGGTCGGTCGTGATACCTCCGCCGGCCACGCACAGGCCGCTGAAAGGGATATTCCAGCAGAGCTTCTCCCAGCGGGCCTTTAAAAGCGACGAAGCGGGGACGATGCTGGTCTTGCTGCCCGACCACAGGGCGAGGGCGCTTTCGATCTCGGCCGGATCGTTTTTATGGTGTCCCAGCGTCACCGTGCCATAGGCCAGATGATGTACATTTCCCGGGTTGCCTCTATTGATACAGGTGAAGGCCAGGCCGCCGAATATCCGTTCTTCGCCGAACCACGCGGCGAAATGGTCCTCCAGCCCCAGTCCGTTCATCAGCACCAGTATGCGGGTATGGGCGCCCACGCAGGGCTGGACCAGCTTCTGCGCGTCCTTGATGGAAGTTGACTTGAGGGCGCAGACCACCCAGTCCACGGTCCCTATCTCCGTGCTGTCCTTGGCTGCAAAGGGACGCGCCAGCAGGAAATCCCCGTCCGGGCTGGTTACTTTCAGGCCGGACGACCTCATGCTATGGTAGTCTCGTCTGACCAGGAAGCGTACATCGTGTCCGGCCTCGGCCAGGCGCCCGCCGTAATAGCTCCCCACGGCGCCGGCGCCTATCACAGCGACGCGTTGCGCTTTTTTCATGGAAATATCTTATCAGAGAAGCGGGTTTTTATTGAAATCCAGGGCCTGATCCGGATAGAGTAATGGCCGACAGGCCAACATGGTGGGCTGGCTGGAAACAGGGATTAGTTCAGGCCCGGGCGAGGAATAGATTTTTCTAAAGGCCCGGCACTGACCTTATTTGAGAGCGCCGCTGGCAAAGGTCATATCGCGTTTGCGGCAACCAGCACACCGGCCAGAAATACGGCCACAGCCAGAACTGTAGCTGCCACATAAGTCATCTTATGCATGATGCATGCCTCCTTTCAACCTTGCGGTTGAGCAGAAATAACTCCACATCATGCATACAGTCTAACGGACAATTGTTAGGAATTTATTAACATTCTCAGCGGTAATTCGTTAACGTGCGTCTAACCGGACGCGCCGCTGATCTTGCGCAAGACAAATATGATGCCGTCACCCATCCTGTCCAGGCCGCCTATGATAAGGCCTCCTGTCTTGTCGATGATCTGCGAAAGGGGATTGGTCCCGGTTGTCCGTGACACGGCTTCGGCGCTATCCCTCGCCCCGGCCCCGCTCTGCCGGCGGTGGATCTCCTGCAGTTCTGTAATGGCCCTGTCGCATGTGGAGGAGAGGTCGTTGCCCAGGCGGGGATGGCTCTGTTCGACGCGCGCTATGTTGTTTTTAAGTTCGTGCAGGGCATCGATCATATACCCTTTATATTAAGGCCTGCTCAGGCTATTTTCAACATTATCCCGACCGGGCAGTGGTCCGAACCCCGCACGTCTTTTAGAATAAATGCATCTGTCAGCGATCCCGCCAGGTTCCGCGAGACAAAGAAATAATCGAGACGCCAGCCGATATCCTTTTCTCGCGCCTTGAATCGATAGCTCCACCACGTGTAATGGCCGGCATCCTTATGGAGTTGGCGGAAGGTGTCGACGTACCCGTGATCGATCAGCTTATCCACCCAGGCTCGTTCCTCCGGAAGGAATCCGGAGGTCTCGCGGTTTTCTCTGGGCCGGGCAAGGTCTATCTCAGTATGGGCCACGTTGAAGTCGCCGCAGATAACAATTTTTTCGCCCCGATCCGATAATCGGTCCACGTGTTCCAGCAGCGCATCGTAAAAGGCTAGCTTGAAGGGCAGCCGTTCCGCCATTTTATCGGCGTTTCCTGCGCCCTCTTTACGGGCTGTTGCCACCTCCCTTGGCGAATAGGCCTTGGGAAAATAAACATTGAAAAGTTTGAATCCGGGGTGTTCGGTCATCAACACCCTCCCCTCGCTGTCGAACCTGTCGATCCCCAGCCCGCTGCTGTGGGAAAGAGGTTTATTACGGCTGAATGTGGCCACACCGCTGTAGCCTTTCTTCTCTGCGAAGTTCCAGAGCGTGAAGTAGTCGGGCGGGTTTTCGAGGGCGGGAGGGACCTGGGATTGCTGCAGCTTCGTTTCCTGGAAACAGACGACGTCGGGCGATTCCCGTTTCAACCAGTCGAGAAAGGGCAGCGGCTGCTGCCCCGTCGGCGCCAGATTGGCCTTATCCAGCATGTTTCGCATGCTGACAACGTTCCAGGAGATAAGCTTGATCCGATCACTCATCAGCTATTGCTGGTCGCCGCTTTCGTCCGACCACTCCTGCATGACCTTAGACTATTTTAATCCTTCCCGGCCCCCGCCGCAGAAAAAGCTGCATTTGGGGCAGTACCTGGAGTCTTTGGAAAGGTTGTTGCCGCAGTTGGGGCAGATGGGTTGCAGGGGGCTTCCGCAGTTGCCGCAAAAGCGGTCGTAGGGTACGCGCGGCCACCGGCAGCCCGGATGAGGGCAATTGGAGTTGACGGCGCCCAGAACGCCGAGCTGTGAGTGGCAGTGGCTGCACACCGTGCTGCCGGCCGTATTTTCTTGCCAGCAGATGGGACAGAGAAAGTTTTGCTGCATGATAATCCCTTAAATGCTTAATATTGTATGTCGGACGCGGGGTTGGAGCAACGTATGATCGATATCAGTTGTCGTATGGACTTTTAGCCCGGACACTCTTTTATTGGCTTACGGCTGTATCGAACTGCATATCGGGGCTGACGCCCTTATTGCCGGCCTTATCATATGAGATGGCGCGATAAATATACGAGGTCTTTGGCAGGAGGCTGGTCAGGCTCACGCTGTGGGTCAGGGTGCCTGCGTTAACGCCGGTGCGTGGATCGTTTTCGATCAGAGTGGTTGTATTGGCATACGGCCAGATGCCGTACTCCACCTGTGTGCTGGAAGCCTCGTCGGTCACCCAGGAGATAATGGCCGCCCGGTTTCCGCCTTCGCTGACCCTCAGCATGGTTATCACCGGGGCCCTGATATCCTTGGCCGTTTCGACTTTTGGCGCGGACCCGGTCTTGATCCAGCCGAACTGGAAGGCCAGGATGAGGAAGATGGTCAGACCGACTACCAGCACCACCAGCGAAGAAAGGAGTATGGGATTGGTATTGCGCACGATCTCTTTGAGCCTGCCGGCCAGGCCGTCCAGCCCGCCTCCCGCGTATGCTTCGCCACCATGCACGGGATAGGGTTTATAATCGCCGTGCTGGCCGTATCCGGCTTGATAGTCCTGATAGGGTAGTTGCTGGGGCGGATAATCGGGTGGTGGGTAGGGTTGGTACTGCGGGGGATACTGGCTCTGGTCCGGATAACCGGGCGGGTACTGTGGATGTTGCGGTGGGTACTGGCCCTGTTCCGGGTACCCGGGAGGGTATTGCGGATACTGCGTGTATGGCTGCGGCTGCTGCGGCTGGTATTGCGGTTGAGAGGGTGGAACGCCTGTATGCAGGAGAACTGCATGGCAGGCGTGGCAATACTGGCTGTCGGCTGCGTTGGCGGCATGACAGGCGTGGCAGTAGGCGACAAGCGTATTTCCGCAGTAGGCGCACACCCACTGTCCCCGCAGGTTCTGTGCGCCGCACTTAGGGCAGGCAGCTGTTGATTGGTACATTAGAAAATCTGTAAACGCAGGTAAAAGGCGGGTTATTCCGAGGGCGTCGTGACAGTATTGGTGGCGGATACGGCATCAACGCTGCCGTCGGTATGTGACAGTACCCGGTACTGGTATTCAGTATTTGCTGTTAATCCCTTGATGATGACCCCGTGATCGGTAACGCCGATGCTGGTACCGCTCGCGGGGTCATCCTGTATTGTTGTCTTGTTGCCGAACGATCCCTTGGGACCCCATTCCACCTGTGAGCTGGATGGTTTGTTGGTCTTCCAGAAGATGGCTACTTCTTTGATTGCCTTGGAGGACACTTCCACGCCGCTGATGGTGGGTGGCACATTATCCTTCTGTTTCCCTGCGGAGGTGGTGGTGTTATCGCTGCCGAAATTAAGTATGCCCTTGAGGTAGCCCTGGCTGTAGGCCCAGTAGCCGAATCCTGCCAGCCCCGCGATGAGCACGACGAGCAGCAGTATCAGCATGCCTTTGCCGCCGCCCTGCTGGGGCGGCCTTGCGCCCGGCGGATATGCGCCGCGCGGTGGCTGCTGTGGAGGGTAGCCGGGCGGGTATCCGGGCTGTGGGGGATAGCCAGGCTGCTGCGGAGGATAGCCTGGTGGTGGCTGAGGCGGATAACCGGGAGGTTGCTGCGGATATCCCGGCTGTGGAGGATAACCAGGCTGAGGCGGATACCCTGGCTGCTGCTGCGGGTATCCGGGTTGCTGTGGGGGATAGCCTGGAGGATAGCCAGGCTGCTGCGGGTATCCTGGCTGTTGCGGATAGCCCGGCTGCTGTGGATAACCCGGCGGATAGCCCGGTTGCTGAGGAGGGTAGCCCGGCTGCTGAGGCGGATAATAGCCGGTCTGCTGAGGCATACCGCCGAATGTCATGCCGCACCTGGCGCAAAAAGTACTGCCGGGGCCTGCCGGGGTTCCGCAATTGGGGCAGACGGTCGGCAGGGGTGTACCGCACGCGTTACAGAATTTCTGTCCCGGAGCATTATTGGCGCCGCATCTGGGGCATCTTATCCATTGCTGCATTTCATCTCTCCATTACATCCATAACTATCCATAGAGAAAACGTATTTCCGGTGGACTATGTTTAACCATTTTCTTGATTATATACACAGGTATTAAATAAATCAATAAACTTAATAATCTGGGGTATGGAATATGTCGCTATCTGCCGACAAGGTAGCTCCTGCGCGATACCTCTTCGCCGCGGGCATTATACAGCACTGCCGTATCGGCGATCACGTTGTTCCAGATATTGCCCAGTCCCCAATTGAAGGAGAAGCCTCCGGTCTGGCAATGAATTTCATCTGTGAATACCAGTATCGTTTGACCGGGGTAAAGGATGCACTGCGGCGGTACTCCCTGCTCGCCTGAGGCCGGATCCAGGGGCGTCTCGTCCAGCGGTTCCGCCGGCGTGCATGAAGCCCAATCTATTTCACCGTTGGGCACATTGGTCGGTTTGGACTGCTGGGGATTTGTCGCGAACCTGTAGATCTCGGACTGCGCCGGGTTCTTGGTCAATGTGTAATAGCTTTCGGTCGATATCATTTCCTCGGTCGGGTCCGGCGGTGGCAGCTCGTAGGGGACGCAGGGGAAGTGCGATGGGAATATGAAGGTCGGATAGCCCCTGGTAATATTGGTCAGACGCCAGTCGACGATATCGACGTACGTTTCGCCGATGTTCTGGATGAC
>DAOUFR010000013.1:0-125808 GCA_034429715.1 Dehalococcoidia bacterium | reverse complement strand
ATTACCCTTCGAATTCCCGCCTGTACTTTTCCCATACCGCGCCGGCCTTGAAGGCCTCGATGCAGGCGCGCATGACATCGTACTGGGCCAGGTTGCTCTCCATGACGGCGGTTATCACCTTTATCCAGTCCTCGGAGGGTGAGATCTCGTCTGCGCTCTTTTCGTAGCGCTTGAGGAAACGGTCGAATTTGTCCTGCAGGCGCAGCTCACGCACCTTCTTACGGTAAAGGATCGAATCTTTCTTGAGTATCTCCTCGATCTCCGCCTGCCAGAGGGGGCGTCCCGTCACAACCGGCTGCTTCCTCTCATCCGGAGCGAAGTAGATATAGCGCGGGAACCGGTAGCGCGTCAGCAGCATGTCCCAGGACAGCTTGATCCTGTTCTCCTTCTCCATGTTGATCAGCGCTGGCAGTATCTTCTTGTAGATGAGCGTTTCCTTGTCGTTGCCGGATACGTCGTGGGCGAAATGGGCGATCAGCTCCGTGAGGCGCACCTTATCGGAGCTAAGCTTGGAGATGAATCTGATGATCTTGTCTTCCATGGCGGTCACCTCCTTATCAAACGTTCCGTGCAGAGGTCCTGCCTTAATTTTAGCAAATTTTGGACACACTTCGTCAAAAAGCTTTACAATACGGCTTTGTTGGCAAGGGAGGTAACCCATTGCAGAAATTCGAGATTCTAAAGCAGGGTAAAACCGGCGGAGAGGGCGTCATTATGAAGTACCGCACGCGCCGCGGTACCGATATCTACTGCCTGGGCGCGCCGCTGTTCTATGAATCGGGCGGGGACTGGAGCCTCGGCCCGAGCTGGTGCTACGTTGTGACCGGCGAAAAGACGACTCTCATCGATACAGGCCAGTTCGACAAATTCGACATGCTGACCGATCTGCTCGGCCAGGCGGGTTTCGATGTAAAGGATATTAAACGTGTCATCATATCGCACGGACACGAGGACCATGACGGCAACCTGCTTGAGATGATAGAAGCCAGCGGCGCAGAGCTGTGGGCGCATTTCGCTTTCGAAAACATGGCGGCCTACCACGAGGATATACATGACGGCGCCGCCCATCCGGAGTTTCCTGGCTCCTGCCGCACCTGCCTGTTGCCCGATCAGTTCAACAATCACTGCCGCCCCTATCACCGCAGACGTAGCCGGGTAAAGGCCACGCTCGCGATAAAGGGAGAAGACGCCTCGCCCGACAGCCGTTTCCGCTTCCTGCTCACGCCGGGACATTCGCCGGATTCCCTTTGCTCCATCTTCGAGGATGAGGTGGTCTTCAGCGGCGATACCCTGCTGGCATCTATTACACCGCATCCGTCGCTTATGCTGGAGTATTACTGCAACAGGCGGATACTTCCCGAGGGCTACGGCGATGATAACAGCGCCTACGGCCTGATCTCCTATATAAGGTCACTGGATAAATTGCAGAAGCAGTGCGCGGATACCGAGCTGCTCCTGCCCGGCCACCGCCTGTACGAAAGGGGCGAGCCCCACTATTTAAAGCCGGCCGAGCGCGCCGCCGAGATATTGCGTTTCCACGTCGAACGCTGCGGCAACATCCTGAGGATACTGGACGGCCGCGTTCTCGATCTCGATCAGATATCCATCGAGCTTTTCGAGCCCCGCCTGCGCAAAGGCTTCGGCAAATATCTATCACATCGCGAGGTCATGAGCCACCTGGAGCTGCTGGCCCTGCACGGCGATATCGCCTGGGCCGGCGGCGGCCCCGAGTTCAAATCCCGCGCAACCGGCAACGATAATTATAAAAAGTTCTTTCAGCAGTTCGTTTGACCTGTTATTGCGGGCCCGCAGGGCGCGGTAATGTTGATTGTGACTGCAAGCGGGAGTATAACGAGGGATGCAATCCCTCTTAAGTAAATAGCTTACCCCCTCATTGAGAGAGGGGGAAGGGGGAGAGGACAATAAAATGATAGTAATTACCGCCACCATGCGCGCCAAACAGGGCCAGGGAGACGAAATGGCCGGGGTCATCCAGGATTTCGCGCCTAAATTCCTCAAAGACCCGGGCTGCATCGATTACAGTGTCCACAGGCGCGCCGACAACCGCGATATCTTCTTTTTCTACGAGAGGTATGAAGATAACGAGGCGCTGACCTTCCACTCGTCAGCACCCCATTTCAAGGACATGTTCAGGGCGATCAAGCCTTACCTCGAAGGGCAGGCCGAGATCGCCATGTACGAGAAGATCTAAACCGCCCCTCGGTTTACGAGCTTACCGCCGCGATCGCTCCGCCGATCAGCACGCCCAGTAGCACGATGATGATGATGGGTATGATGGCAGCCACGATGACTGTGCCGATAGACCTGCCGGTGGTGAAGTCGCAGGCCTGCCTGACCGCTATCACGGCAGCTATGATCGTCCATATCCAGGTCACAAAGGGGATAATGGGGCCGACGAAAGGAATGAAGCTGAATATGTTGAGCACGCCCGGCGAGTAAGCAAAGCCCAGTACCCGCAGCAGTTCTCCCAGGGTGGACTTGGTGTTGGGCCCCTTGAAGATGGATGTGCCCAGCCAGAAGCAGAGAAGGGAGAAGATGAACCAGGCTATTAGCGATCCGATGATGCCGGTGGCCAGCCCGATGAAGAAGCCGGACACGGTCTCGCTTCCCTTCATGGCTGCGGAGATGCCTGATCCGATGCCCGAGCAGACGCTGACCAGCACGACCACCAGCAACGCCTGACCGGTTGCGGTGGAATCGGACTCAACCTCCTCGTAAAGCTGCGACTCCAGCTTGGCCGCGCGCAACATTCTCTGGAATAACGGTCCTGATGCCATAATCAACCTCCTTTTTTGTTAGGTGGCATATTATAACAGGCATGGCAACGGCGGGACATTCAGCTCGCATCATCCTCGTCAAACGGAGGATTTATTCGCCGCCGGCCACCCTTGCCCTTGCCTCCGCGATAAGGCGCTCCATGTCCCCCGGAGCTATTTCTTTTTTTGTCCTCAGGAACAGCAGCACCACCTGCTTGACCGGCCTGCCCGTCGCCTCCTGCGCCATCAGGGCGTAAAGGCCCGCCTGCAGTTCGTAGATATCCCTCTTCTCCAGCAGTTCATCCTCGTTATCGATGGCATCGGTCTTATAGTCTGCGATGACCAGGCCGTCCTCCTCCTCGAAGATAATGTCCATGATTCCTTCCAGCAGCCTGCCGTCGACCGCTGCGCTGATGAAGACCTCGCGGTGGTAATTGCCGGACGCCACAGCGCGCCTTACGATATCCGATTGCAGGCCGTTACCGGCCATTTTAGCCACCTCCTGCCAGCGGCCGGCGATGCCCTCCGCGGCGGCTTGCGCCCTGCTGAAATCCTCCACGCCCGCGCCGGTGGACAGGTCGATACTCTGCAGCACGCTGTGCACGGCGCGGCCAAGGCTGCTGCCTCCCCGCCCGGTGCGGTAATAGACCTCCCCGCCCTCAGCCTCCCCCTTGGCCATCTTCACCAGGTCGGTTACAGCTACGGCCGCCGGCCTGGATGATTGCGCCAGAACGAGCGCGCGCCGTTCCTTCCATCTATCCAGTTCGGGCTCACTATCATCCTTTTCATCGGCAACGGCTTCGGTGTCCGGGCGAAAAGGAGTTACGCTGGAAAGGTCGATCTCCCCCCATAGGTCCGCAGCGCCCTCGCAGTGTCCCAGAATTGCGGCCGCATCGGTCTTTTCTGACGAGTGATAAAGGCTGAGTACGAGGTGGTCGCGCGCGCGCGTGGCGGCAACATATTTGAGCCTCACACGCTCGGCTTCCTCAGCCTCTCTCTCGATGTCCTTAAGACCGTCATAGCCTGCCGTCTTGAACTCGCCGGCGCCGCTGCCCAGGCGCACCTTGCAGCCTCCGGACCTGTCGAAGATCACGCTGGAGAAACGAGCGCTGGGGCGGTCGCCCAGGCCGAGCATAATCACGATGGGGAACTCCAGCCCCTTGGCAGCATGGACGGTCATAATGCGCACTGCGTCCTCGTCCGCCTCCGGCACGGGCGCCTCCTCCATGCGCGACCCCTCCTCCGCGCGCCGGTCCATCCAGTCTAAAAATCCGCGCAGCGAGCTGCCCTCCACCCTCGCATAGGCCCGCGCCAGGTCGACCATGGCCTGAAGGCGGCGCAGCTTCTCGCGCGGCCTGGACCGCCCATAGGCGGATTGCGATAAGCTCCTGTCCGCGATAAAATCCTCGATCAGCCGGTCGGCCTGCAGCCAGCCGCGCCTGGTGTGAAAGCTCTGCAGCGTCCCCAGGGCATCCCTGACGATCCCTTCTCCCCGGCCGGGATCGGTATAGTCGAGCCTGCCGCCGCCCTCGACCCACAGTAGCAGGTCCACATCGCTGCAGGCGAAGGCCGATGAGCGCAGGGCGCCCACCAGCGCCACCTGGTCGGCGGGCGAGTCGATGGCCCGCAAGCAATTGAGCAGCTCTTTTACATCCTGCGTGCCCAGTATGAAGGACTCGCTCTCGATGCGGTAGGGGACCTGCGCCTCTGCAAGCTGGCGCTCAAGCGCCGCCAGGCCGGTGCGCGACGGCATCAGGATGCAGACGTCCCGGAATTCAGCGTCCCGCAGCGCGCTGTCCGTCCCCCTGACCTGCCAGCCCCCCGTCCGGATATGCTGCAGGAGCAGCGCCACCTCTTGTGCTTCCCGGCGTCTAACAGTAGCCCTTTCGTTTTCAACGTAGCCGCCGATATATTTCACGCAGCCCGTCAGTTGCGATTCCGGTGGCAGCTCGGCATGCTCCAGCTTCATATAGGGCGGCTGCACGCCCTCCCGGCCGACCATCCACCTCTGGAAAACATGGTTGACCCAGGCTATGATGGTGTGCTGCGACCGGAAGTTGTGCGTCAGCGGCGCGCTGCCGGCCGCCATCAGTCCGCGCACCGTGTCCACCGTGGCTATATCGGCCCTGCGGAAGCGGTAGATGGATTGCTTGGGATCTCCCACCACGAAAAGCTTGCCTGGGAGCGGGCTGAGTTTTTGCCAGTCTCGCTCGGCCGGGTCGCAACCGTCGTCCGCAGGCCCGGATGCCAGGTAGAAGGCTATCTCGGCCTGGATGGGATCGGTGTCCTGGAATTCGTCGATCAGTATTCGGCTGTATTTATGCTGGAAATGCTTTCTTACGGAGGCATTATCGCGCAGCGTATCGCGCGCCCACACCAGCAGGTCGTGAAACTCGGCCACGCCGCCCGCGCGCCGCTCGTCAGCGTAGGCGAGCACCGCCAGGCGCAGCTTCTCGAGCAGGACGGCCAGCCCGGCCTGTTTGACGGCCTCGATCTCAAATAGTCGGGCCTCCTCCAGATCGCCCAGCAGGGCCTTAAGCTCGCTGCAGGCGTTCTCGCCGGAGGGCAGGTTTCCCCATTTCTTCCTGTCGCCCCTGCTTTGTTTGAGTTTGCCGCCCCTGGCCAGCGCCATCAGGGCGTAATCATCGGAAGGCTGCATGGCGGAAAGCGCGGCTCCCAGGCTGAGGACGCCCTGCATATGCTGATAGAGGTTGTCCGATTCGTCCAGGCAAAGGCTGCACAGTTTCTGCATCAGCGGAAGGGATTCGACCACTTTCGCCACCGCCCGGCGCGGCGGCGCCGGGGGAATGTCGAAGGGTTGGCCGATGCGGTCGTAGTTGCTTTGCAGCGCTATTGCGGCAGCGCGCAGGTGGCCGGTTTTCAATCCAAGTTTGATCAATCTGAGCAGCTCGAGGGCGGTATCGCCGGTCAGCAATTCACCGTGCAGCCACGATTGCCATTTATCCTCGAAACGTATGTCGGCCTCGATGGGCTCGGCGATGCGGAAGTTGGGCGGCAGCCCCGCCTCCAGCGGACGCTCGCGCAGCAGAGAGGCTGCGAAGCTGTGCAATGTCTGGATGCTGGCGCCGTCCATATCGGCGGCCGCCTGCCGGCAGCGCCGTCTCTCCTCTTCGCCGGCGCCGGATGAGAGGGCATAATCTTCCAGGCCGCGCCTGACACGATCGCGCAGCTCGGCGGCCGCCATCTCGGTAAAGGTGATGGCGGCCAGGCGGTCGATGGTGGTCACGCCCTGCCTGATCAGGTTGACGATGCGTGAGACCATCTCGGTGGTTTTCCCCGTGCCGGCGCCGGCCTCAACGAAGAGGCCTTCCTGCAGGTTTTCAGATATCCTGCTGCGGGAAGCATGATCGGCCGTAAGCGGTAGGTTGTTCATGGATTCAAATGCCCTTCGATATCCTGCATGCGCAGGTAACGTTGCAGCCCGGGGTCGCCGGACTTCCTCTCCCACTGTATATGGCGGTCTGAATGGCAAACGCGTTTGAAATCGCACCAGCCGCAGCTTCCGAAGTCTTCGTTTTCGACGCGGCCGGGATTGGCCGCAAACATGCCGGCGGCAATGCCGCTTATGATCACGTCCAGGCACTCCCGGAATCTGTTTTCGACCTCTGCCAGCGGGACCTCCATACGCCTGAAGCCCCCGCGGCCCGTGTTGTACCAGTACATGGCCTCGATCACACAATCCTTGTCCATGCCGGCGCGCAGCGCGAGCGCGTAAACCGGCAGCTGCAGCAGCGTGCCGCCGATCAGCATGTCCTTTTTGAACACATCCAGGTTGCGCGCCCTGCCGGTTTTGTAATCAATCACCCAGGCTCTGCTGCGACCCGGATTGAAATCGATGCGGTCTATCTTGCCGCGAAATTTTATAGTCGGTCCCCCTGCCAGCCGCACGCGGGGCGCGGCGTGGGACCTTGCGTCGCCGTCTATGCCGAAGCTGTACTCGGCATACTCGGGTTTCGAAACGTTGCGGGCGCGTAGAGCGTTGTCCTCCTGCAGGAAGACGGAAAGATCGTGCAGCATCTCGGTTTGAGCCGCCTGCCAGAGCAGGGGATGGCCGGTAACGCCGCGCCTGCCGGCCTCCTCGAACTCATCCATGGCGATGCCGGTGAGCAGAGCCAGATGCTTTTTCTGCCAGGGGGCGCCGTGAGCCGGCACGATACTGGAGGACGAACACTCGTTATGAAACCGCTCCAGCACCCTGTGGAGCAGCGAGCCTCGCTCCATGGGATCGATCTCCAGCAGCTCTTCGGGAGGATCGAGCACAGCAATATTGAGTATGTTCTCCAGGAAATATTTAAAGGGACAGCCTGCCCATTTCTCCAGCCGCGTGGCGGAAAAAGCTGCGCCGTCCACGATGGTCAACCTCTGGCTGGCCTGCCTGGCCCCTGCCAGATTGCCGTCCCAGGCGGTGAAGCGGGTGCTGTTGCGGGCGTCCTCCATGTCCAGGACACGCCTGCCGGTGCTGCCCGGCGGGTTGAGGAAGTGGTCCCGGACCGGCCTGCCCGCATCGTGCCAGCGCGCCAGGCTGCTCAGCTCATAGTCGCGTTCATCGGCGAAGGATGCGCCTGCTGCCAGCTTCAGCCCGTGCCGGGGCGATTGGATGATGGTGAGCCAGGGACGGCTGCCCATCTTCTCCAGCGCCGAAGTGCTCAAGGGGCTGCCGCTCAGAGCCGAGGCCGCGGCTACGAACCACGGCGAAGGATACTGAGAGCGCTCATTGGAGGCCGTTGCCTTGCAGTAGGACAGGATGCGCTTCTGACCCGAGGCCAGCGCCTCGAGGAAAAGCCTGCGCTCCTCCATCCTGCGCTCGGACCTCAGCGGCAGCGCTTCTTCCATGTCCAGCGATGCGCGCACGGCGTCGGGCAATACGGCGTCGTCGGCGTTGGCCGGAGGGAAGGCGCCCTCGGCCATGCCTATGATGTAAACGGTATCGAAATCCATGCACTGGGCCATCTTGAGAGGGGCGGCGAAGACACCCTTTCCCACCTTGCCCAGTATATCGGCCGCCGCGGCCAGCATATCGTCCAGCATCTGGCGGAATGAGGCCAGGGTCGTGCCGTCCTCAATGGTGTCCAGCCCCCTCATGTCGCCGATAGTCTCACGCACGCGCTCAAGGGACTCCCGGTCTGTTTCGGGCCACTCATCCGGGCGGTGCGCGAACTTCTTCAGCATGGCCAGCGCCCAATCAGCGAACTCGCTCCATGGCCTGCCCTCTGCAGGCGGTTTCTGCGAGGCAACTTCACCCACGAACTCCAGCAGTCTGGCTGCGGATGCGACCTGCCCCTCTTTGCCCGCGATGCGGGCCGGGCTGGCCTCCTCGTCCGACCGCAGGTCGTCAAGCTCGGCCTTCCTGCTCTGGATGTAGCCGGCCAGCCGCTCGGCCCAGGACCGCCGGCCTGAGACGATGCCGGCCTCCTGGGAGATCACCTCCCAGCGGACCAGCTCGGACGATGCCGGGTAAAGGCCCTGTTTGGCACTCACAGGCGCCTCGGCGATCCAGTGCATCAGGCGGGCGCGATCGAGATCGCCGGCCAGCACGTCCAGCAGGCCGGTCAGCAGCCTGCCCGCCGGCGTATCGCGCAGCGTCCTGGGGTCGGGCCCGGATAGCGGGATGCCGGCTGCGGAGAACTGACTCTGGATTATGGATGCATATGGGTCTGCGTTGCGATAAAGCACGGCCGTGCGGTGGAAAGGCAGTCCTGTCTCTGCGTCCTGCATGATGCTGCGGACCGTCCAGCGCACCTCTTCGGTCGCGCTGGGCGAAACCAGCATATGGCTTGCACCCGCGCCGCTATTTCCGAAGGTGGGGCGCGTTTGCACCGGCGCCCTGCACGCCTTCAGCTTTTCGGCCTCCAGCATCGCCGGCCTGTCGGCTTCCGGTTCACCCGTGATGGGAAGAACGACCTCGCACAGCCCGGCCCGGGCCAGCTCTGCGATAAGCTCCCTCTCGGAGCGCGTGAAGCGGGGTGTGCCGTAGAAAATGATGAAGCCCAGGTCGCGCAGGGCTCCACCCGCTGTGCCGTCCTTCACGGCGGAGGCGGCTGCGCGGTAGAGCTCCTCACGCGTGTAAAACGGAGTTAGTCGATTGATATATTTTCTGTACCAGTGCACGACCTGGCGCACCACGTCGCCGGAGGCCTCCAGGCCGTGTAAATCGCTCTCGGACAATCCATTGAATTCGCTGAAAGTCTGCCTCAGGTAAAGGTGGAACTGCGGGTGAAGCGACACGGCGCCCAGGGGCGGTTTGGCCGCCATTTCGCGGGCGAAATGCCTGACCGCCGCCAGTCGGATCATGGGCGTGAGCGGGGATTTGCCCTGCGCCGCCAGCGAAGGCGCGCCTAAATATTCGGCCAGTCGGGGCAGGGCCATGAAGCGGACGTTGACCAGTCCCCTGTCCTCAGCCATCCTGCGGCGCAGGGAAAGGCCGGCATAGGTGGTAGGTACGATGACGGTAAGAGGGGAGAGATCGCCCTTTTTGTGTTTCTTAACGAGTGTGTTTAACAAGGACTGTCCCCATCTGCAGATTTCCAGGGGCTGCCGCGTGACAGGTATTAAAAATTCAGTATCTTATAGGGCGAAGGCAGCCAGATATAAACCAGGACAAGCGCGGCCATGTAAACGAGCCAGCCGAAGATGCACGTAGCTGCAGCCCTGCCCGTATCGAATTCAAGGGTCTGTTTTACGGCGATCACGCCGGAGGCCAGCGTCCAGATGCCTGACAACGCCAGCATGAGCCATCCGAACATGGGGACGAAGGCCAGTATGCGCAGGATACCCGGCGAGTTGGCCAGGCCCAGGGTACGGGTCAGTTCGCCCAGGCTGGCCTTTTCAGGCCCGCGCAGGAAGGTTGTGCCGCAGAAGAAGGTGATCAGCACCCAGGCGTACCATCCGGCCAGCGAAGCCAGGAACCCGCTCAACAAACCCCAGAGGAACCACAGGGCGCCCGCGCCTCCTACCAGGGCGGCCAGGCCCATGCCGATGCCCGTGGCCGCGCTGACTATTAAGGCTACCATTATGGCGTGCGCCAGGGCATCTTCCTCGGTCTCCATCTCCTCGAAGAAGCCGGAATCCAGCCTTGAGGCCCGCATCATACGGTTGAGCAGCTTTCTCCATATCTCCATGCTAACCCTCTCACTCCCGGTGTGCCCGGGCTTATTATAACAGTTTGCATCGCCCGGCAGGTGACCGGACAGGCTGCTCCATTTGTTACAGGCTACAGGTGGTGTTAAAATATCTGCTGTTTTATGTGACCGCCAACCGGCGCCGCTATTTTTCTAAAAGGACTGGCTATTCATGACTGATTTCAACCGCTTCTTCGCGCCGCGTTCACTCGCCTTTCTGGGGGCATCCACGGATACCAAGAAATGGGGATTTCGAATCCTGGCCAATGTGCGTACAGGAGGCTTCCAGGGCAATATATATCCGGTCAATCCCAAAGGCGGCGAGGTGCTGGGCCTGAAGATTTACAGCACAATCGAGGAGATACCCGAGGTCCCGGACCTGGCGGTTATCGTGGTTCCGCCCCCGGCTATGGTTGACACTATAAAAGAGTGTGTCGCCAAAGGTATCAAGGCCGGTGTGGTGGTGACCGCGGGCTTCGCCGAGGTAGGCCGGGACGGGGCGGCGGTGCAGGAGGAGATAGTGCGCATCGCCAGGCAGGGCGGCCTCAGGCTGGTCGGCCCCAACTGCTTCGGCATACTCAGCCCGGCGGCCAAGCTCTATGCGCAAATGCCGCCCATCTTTCCACCGGACGGTGAGATGGCGGTCGTCTCCCAGAGCGGCAACGTGGGACTGACCATAGCGCGCCGGGCCATGTCCATCGAATTCGGAGTCAGCCGTCTGGTCAGCATCGGCAACGAGGCGGACCTGCGCACCGAGGATTTTCTGGAGTACCTGGCGGGCGACGATCACACAAAAGTTATCCTCAGCTATATCGAAGGCTTCAAGGACGGGCGCAGGTTTTTTGAGATAGCAAAGAGAACCAGCCTTAAAAAACCCATCGTGATGATCAAGGTGGGGGAGACAGAGGCCGGCGCCTCGGCGGCCAGGTCGCACACCGCCGCCCTCTCCGGATCGGCCGAGGTATTTAACGGCATCAGCCGGCAGGCAGGTATAGTCAGAGCCAACAACCTGCAGGAGCTGATGAACCTGGGCTATGGCTTTATCTGCCATCCCATACCTCGCGGACGCAGGGTGGGCATCGCTACGCTGGGAGGAGGCTGGGGCGTGCTGGCAGCGGACGCCTGCGCCAGGTTGGGTCTGGACGTTATCAAGCTGCCGGAGGATGTGATTAAAGAGCTGGACTCGTTCCTGCCGGGTTGGTGGAGCCGCAATAATCCCGTGGACCTGGTGGCCGGGTCGGCCGACAACATCACCAGGGTGGTGGATATACTGGCCAGGTGCGAAGCAACCGACAGCGTTCTGGCCCTGGGTGTGCCCTTCCCGCACTTCGCCAGGGTGGGACTTCCCACCAATGAGGAAGAGAAAAAGAAATTTTTTGAGTTCGTCGTCGACTCCTACACCAATTCCTTCCGCGAGATGAAGGCCATATCCCGCAAATACGACAAACCCGTCATCATAGCGGCGGAGCTGCCGACGCCGCGCGGCGAGCGTGCGCTCGATGTGGACATATTGCGCTGCATCGCGAAGGAGAATATGGTCTGCTACAGCATGCCCGACGAGGCAGCCAAAGTGCTTAACTCCATGGTGACCTACGGGGAATTCCTCAAGCGCGGCTGAGCTATAGCAGCGCCCGGGCTGAGGCTACTCAAGCGTCATTTGCCCAGCCATTCCGGGCCCCGGACGGCCAGCACGATGACAGCGAAAACCATTGTTACAATGATGAAGCTGGCGATAACCAGTATGACAGCTATCTTAATATATTTATTGTCCATGATGTCGGGTACACATTATAGTAGCCGCGGCATTGCCTGACAATATATAATACGCTTGGAGTGCTCCCAAAAGGAGGTTGAAATGCTGGAGACAATGGTAAAGAGATGGTGGCTGATCTCGTTGCGCGGGCTGGTCGCCCTTGTCCTGGGCATCGTCTTGCTGATCCTAGATCCCCTGACGGCAGCTGAACTGCTGATTCTGTTTATCGGTATCTATGCCCTGCTGGACGGTATATTCGCCCTGATAGTGGGCATCATCAATAGGCCGCCCCACAGAGACCGCGCCTGGCTGATTGCAGAGGGCATTATCGGCATACTGGCGGGTATCGCCATACTGTTCGCGCCGCTGCTGGCGGGCGTCATCATCATTTATTTTATCGCTTTCTGGGCGCTGCTCACGGGCATACTCGAGCTGGTGTTCTCCATCGCCCAGTGGAAGTACATACCCGGCGCCTGGATGATACTTGTCTCCGGCATCATCTCCGTGCTGCTGGGCGGACTGATACTGGCCAACATCGTTGCGGGCACGTTGCTGCTGGTCGTCATTGTTTCCGTTTACCTGGTGATTTTCGGCCTGCTGCTGATGCTGCTCGGCTTCTCCTTGAAGAGTCTGGACGTTGATAAGCTGCGCAAGGAGATAGAGGCGGAGATCAGAAAATAAGAACCTGCCGGAACCAGGCGTTGGAAAGGTGGCGGAGGGGGCGGGATTCGAACCCGCGTTAGCACGAAGCTAAAACGGTTTTCAAGACCGTCACCATCGTCCACTCGGTCACCCCTCCGCGGGACATAATAGTATATTTAATGCCCCGCGCAGAGGCAAGTTATGGCTAAAGGTCTTTTTTAATCTGCTCGAACTGCTCCCTGGTTATCTCCGACTGCGCATAGCGCCGCTTGGCGATCTCCAGCGGGCTTTCTATCGTAGTGCAGCCAGCCCCGTGCCCGGTCGCTTTCGTCACGCCCCAGACTATCAGCCAGATAACGCCGCCCCAGAACAGCACAAACAGGATGCCTGCTAATGCCATCCACCATCCCATTCCAGTTAACCAGTAACCCATCATTTTATTGCTCCTGTATTTTTATCGTTCTTTAATTGTATGCGGCACGTATGAAGGCATGATGAAAATGCAGGTGTAATTATGTGAAAACAAGGACCGGGCAGCCTCCTATTGCCATATGAAAGCCATAATATGCCAATTCAGTAGGTGAAATAGCAATATAATGTTATTAACCTTTATAAAAGTAGCATAATATTGACAATAAAAACGTAATACCTTATTATTATTGCTGCGGTTGCTTGATTAGCGAAATTTAAAATAGCCGGGATTTCTTAGAGGAGGGAATTACATGGAATTTGAGCTAAACGAAGAGCAGAAAATGATCAAGAAGCTGGCGCACGATGTCGTTGAAAAGGAGTTCCGACCGAAAGTTGCAGAATGGGATTCAAAAGCCGAGCATATGCCCCGCCACGAGTATTTCAAGAAGCTGGCAGATCTGGGGTTGCTGGGATTACCCATCTCTACAAAATATGGGGGACAGGGGCGAACTGCTTTTGAGGCTATTTTAGCTATTGAAGAGTTTGCACGGGTATCGTGCATATGTGCTGCGCCCATCTTCGAATCCAGTGTAGGACCGGTGAGGATCATTGAACTGTTCGGCACGGAAGAACAGAAGGATAAGTATGTTAGACCCGTATGCGAGGGAACACTGTGGATTGCTGCTGCAATGACTGAACCTGAAGCCGGTTCGGCATTGACCGATCTCAGGACTAAAGCAGTGCCGGACGGCAATTTCTATATTGTGAATGGAACAAAACGCTTTATCAGCGGCGGAGGGGAAGCCGATGTTTACGTTGTCTATATCAGACTCGGCGAACAGAAAGGGGCTAAAGGTATAGGCGGCTTAATCATCGATAAAGGGTCCCCGGGTTTCCTCTTTGGTAAACAGGAGCAGTTCATGGGTATGAGGGGCGCCCCGAGTTGCGACCTGATTTTCGAAAATTGCCGGGTTCCAAAAGAGAATCTCATAGTTAAGGAGGGTGAATTCAGAAAGTTAATGGTCGCCTTTGATCTTGAGCGATGCGGCAACGCGACTATGTGCCTGGGCATAGCCCAGGGTGCGCTTGAGGAAGCAATGGCCTATTCGCTGCAAAGGAAGCAGTGGGGAAAGGAAATCTGCGAATTCCAGGCAATCCAGTTCATGCTGGCGGATATGGCGCTTAAAGTGGAGGCCGCCCGTCTTCTTATTTACAAAGCTACGGTCAACGCGGCAGCAGGATTGCCTGCTCCGCTTGAGGCCAATCTGGCCAAGTGCTTTGCCAATCAAATGGTGAGAGAGGTCACCGGAATGGCCTTACAGGTACACGGCGGATACGGCTATTCCACGGATTATCCTGTAGAGCGGCTGATGCGCGACGCCTGGGGCTGGGGTGTCGCCGGCGGTACGATTGAGATTCAGAAAATCACTCTGGCCTCTCTCCTGCTGCATCGAAGATTTGACCAAAGGAAATAAAGCAGGGTGTTCCAGGTATTTATTTAATGCTCTAATGGCAGGAGATTAATCAATGGTAGATAAAGGTGAGGATCACAGCGCGCCGTTAGATCCATACCGTGTTTTAGACTTAGCAGATGAAACAGGTTTTATCTGCGGCAAATTACTGGCGGATTTAGGAGCGGATGTCATCAAAGTGGAAAGGCCCGGAGGAGATGCCAGCCGGAGAATCGGGCCGTTTTACCACAATATTCAGGACCCGGAGAAGAGCCTTCACTGGTTTGCTTACAATGCTAACAAGCGAGGCATTACGCTTGATATTGAGACCGCGGCCGGCAAAAACATTTTCAAAGATTTGGTTGGAAAGGCTGATTTCTTGCTGGAGACTTACACCCCGGGATATCTGGATTCACTGAGACTGGGCTATAGTACGCTGAGTAAACTGAATCCCGGGCTGATAATGATATCGATTACTCCTTTTGGGCAGACAGGTCCGTATAAGGATCGCAGGGGATCGGATATTGTTTGTATGGCGGAAGGGGGGCTGATGTATATAACGGGCGATGCCGACAGACCTCCCCTGCGAATGGGAGGTGACCAATCTTATTTCCTTGCTGGCATACATGCGACTGCAGGAGCACTGATTGCTCATTACTATCGTAAGGCGACGGGGCAAGGGCAGCATGTGGATGTCTCAATCCAGGAGGCTGTCCTGCGTTTTGGCTATAGCATTCTGCCGTGGATTGCGGGAAGGGGGATATCCGAAACCAGAAGAGGCAATATCATATTGCGAGGCAATGCTTATCAGCGAGACGTCTGGAAATGTAAAGACGGTTATGTACTCTGGCGATTTATGGGTGGCATATGGGGTGCGCAGGAGTGGACTGCCCTGGTGAAATGGATTGATGAACAGGGAGAAGCGGGTATCTTGAAAGAAGTCGATTGGGCATCGATCGACATGTCGAAGATATCACAGTCGGAAGTCGACTCCTGGAATAGCATCATCCAGGATTTCTTCAATCACTTTACAAAGGACGAAATCCAAAATGAGGCGCTTAAAAGAGGCCTGCGAATTCTAAAGGTATATTCTCCTAAAGATGTATATGAGAGTTCACATTTTCGGTCCAGAGGATACTGGAGGTATTTGGAGCATCCTGAATTAGACAGTCCTATCCCTTATCCGGCTTTCATCTTCATTTCTAACGAGACCTCTTGTGCAATGCACCGCCGGGCTCCGCTTATCGGTGAACATAATGCTGAAATTCTTGGAAAGGAGATAGGACTTTCATCGCAGGAGCTTGGAAAGTTGAAGCAGGATTGCATTATTTGAACGAGGTGCGAAAGATGTATGCTCTGCAGGGATTGAAAGTACTTGATTTCACATGGGTGGTGGCCGGACCAATATGCGGCGCATACCTGGCTGATTTTGGAGCACAGGTGATAAAGTTAGAATCCAGGATCCATCCTGATTTATGCCGGTTAAGCTCGCCATATAAAGATGACAAAGTCGACCTTGATCACTCGATAGCATTCCCTGTATTCAACAATGGTAAACGCAGCCTGACGCTCAATCTCGGTCACCCTCGCGGAATAGAAGTTGCCAAGATGCTTGTCGCGTGGAGTGACGTGGTCATTGAGAACTTCGGTCCGGGCGGCATGGAAAGATGGGGATTGGACTATAACGAACTTAAAAAAGTTAAAAGCGATGTCATCCTGGTAAGCATAAGTAACCAGGGGCAAACCGGTCCTCTTTCTTCCTTTAAGGGCTGGGGCATACACGCAGCCGGTGCAACGGGGCTTTATCACATTACAGGTTGGGAGGACAGAGAACCCACCGCACCTCCGGATGTGTATCCGGACGTTGTTACTCCCGTGATTTCTCTGTGTGCCATAATGGCAGCTCTGGACTACCGGCAGCGTACAGGTAAAGGCCAATATATTGACATATCTCAGCTCGAGGCCACTCTTCACAGCATATCCCCCACAATTCTTGATTATGCAGTTAACCGGCATGAAGAGATCAGATGTGGTAACAGATCATCTTATGCCTGCCCCAATAATGTATATCGATGCAAAGGTGAGGACAGATGGTGTGTTATATCTATTTCCACAGACGTGGACTGGGACACCTTATGCCGGCTGATGGGTAATCCCGGCTGGACTGGTAAGCCTGAGTTCTCTACCCTGTCTGGCAGGAAAGACAATGAGGATAAACTGGATGAGCTGATAGGGGCATGGACATCTGGCTATTCACCGGAAGAGCTGGTACGTAAATTGCAGAAGGCAGGCATAGCAGCGGGTGTTGTCAAACGAGGAGAGGATTTAGTATATAAGGATTCCCAGCTGAAGCATCGAGGCTATTATTCATCCGTCGACCATCCGACACTGGGACAGTACATAGTGCAAGGTTGGCCGGTTAAACTGTCCGCAACACCATATGCAGCAGGACGAGCGCCGCTTTTAGGTGAGGACAACGAATTCGTCTGCACCAAAATTCTCAATTTATCTGGTGAAGATTTTGCTTCGTTAATAAACGACGGCGTTGTGCAATAACGGCCCATATGAAATAAAAAGCGAGGGGAGGTAGTTTTAAATGAACCAGAGCACGGAAGCAGCTGTAACTTACCCGCGGTGGAGAGCATGGTATGCCTATATTCTCTTATATCTGCTCTTCATGTTTGATTACATCGACAGGTTTGTCATCATATCACTATTCCCGTTTCTTAAGAGCGACTGGGGTTTAACTGATGTTCAATGCGGGCTGATGATATCAGCGGTTTTCTGGTCTCTCGTGGTATTCACCTTGCCTGTTGGTGCTCTGGTGGATCGTTGGAGCCGAAAAAAGAGCATCGGTTTAATGTCAATTATATGGGGTTTGGCGACGGCAGCCGGTGCGTTTACCACGAACTTCGCGCAACTCTTTGCCACACGTTGTGTCGTTGGGGTTGGCGAAGCCGGGTATTCACCGGGTGGCGCTGCGATGATCTCTGCAATTTTCAAGCCGGAAAAGCGTGCCAGGATGATAGGGATATGGCAATCTGCCATCCCGCTGGGGATGGCTGTGGGAGTTACAGTAGGTGGTGTAATTGCTGTTGCGCTGGGGTGGAGGCATGCACTGGGCATTGTGGCAATTCCCGGGATTATCATTGCTATCTTGTTTTTCTGGGTGAAGGATTATAAAACAATTGCACTCGAAAAGTCTGTGACCGCGGATGAATCATCAAGCAAAGTAAAAATGAGCAAACTCGATGTTGTCAAAGAGCTGTTCCGCAGCAAGTCGCTGGTCTTTAACAACCTGGCATTTGCTGCATGTGGATTTACTACTACGGCCATGACGACCTGGCTGCCTTCATATTTTCAGAGATTCGAGGGGATGAGCATCGAACGCTCGGGTTTGATGGCCAGTGTGGTTATGTTGCTGGCAATTGTAGGCGCCCCGTTGAGCGGCTTTCTCACCGATCAGTGGCTTAAACGGAAATCCAATGCCAGAATGCTTGTTCCCGCCATCAGTTGTACCCTGGCGGCAATATTGCTGTTCATCGCCTTTCTCTTTCACGGGAGCCTTCAGTTCAGCATACTTCTTGGCTTCGGATTACTGGTTATAATGTATGCCCCGGGTGCTATAGCCGTTACACAGGACGTCGTCCACCCCGGCCTCAGGTCCACCTCGCACAGCGTTAACATAGTTATTCAATGCCTGCTGGGCAGTGCTCTTGGCCCCCTCGTTATCGGAGCTTTATCTGATGTATACGGCCTGGATAAAGCATTGCAGGGAATGCCTGTGTTGCTCATAGTTGCCGGTGTCCTCTTTTTCGCAGGGTCGTTTTTCTATAAGAAAGATGTGGATAAAGTTGAGAAAGTCCAGATTGTTTTTGAGACCAGGTGAGATAAGCCTTTGAAATAGCCTGAGCCACGGTATTTATTGTGGCAGTCGACATAACATGCAGGAGGCGGGTCAATTGCCCGCGCCTCCCTTTGAGCCGCCCGATGGAATGGTGAACAGCTTGATAACCGATCGATATTTAGATGGAGGTACCTGAATGGGCCCATTAGATGGCATACGAGTTTTAGATTTGAGCCGTGTTGCACCGCATGCCTACTGTACGATGATGCTTGCAGATATGGGCGCGGAAGTGATAAAGGTTGAACAGCCGAGGGGACAAGACGAACCGATCTTTGGATCTGGTGTATCTCCCCTGAAGGGAGAAAGTGGAAGGGCGGCAACTGCATTTACGGCGCTGCTGCGAAACAAGAAAAGTATAGCGATCGATCTTAAAACAGAGCAGGGACACGCCATTTTTATGCAACTTGCCTGTAAAGCAGATGTAATCGTAGATGGATTCAGACCCGGTGTGGTCAAACGTCTCCGCATAGATTATGAGAATATTCGCCGGATCAATCCAAGGATGATCTACTGTTCAATCAGCGGCTATGGTCAGACCGGGCCTTATGCTGGATTGCCCGGACATGATCCAAATTACATCGCGATTGCAGGTGCATTAGGCCTGATCGGCAATTCGGGTGAAGCCCCCGTATTACCTTTGAATTTACTGGCTGATTACGCAGGTGGTGGCTTAATGGCGACTGTCGGTATTCTGCTGGCTTTAATAGCAGCGCAAAAATCCGGCAGGGGACAATACCTGGATATATCGATGACCGATGGAGTTGTTTCGTTATTGGTTCGCTTCATCTCTGATTATTTTATGACGGGAGACGAACCCGGAAGGGGGAATACCATGTTTAGCGGCGTCTTTCCCTGGGCTACTGTTTATAGAACTAAAGATGACGGTTATATCACTTTGGGGTGCTTTGAACCAAAATTCTGGGAGAACCTTTGCAGGTCTTTAGGCAAAGAGGATTTCATACCGAAGCAATTTGCTGGCGGACAGGAAAGGGAAGCGATAAGAGATTGTTTCCAACGTATTTTTCTGACAAAAACCAGAGATGAATGGTTTGATTTCTTGAAAAGCAAAGATATATGTATTGCTCCTGTTTATCAGCTTGGTGAGGTTTTTTCCGATCCTCAGATCGCGCACCGCAAGATGATGCTTGAACTCGACCATCCGACTGAGGGAAAGGTAAAGCAGGTGGGTCTGCCTATTAAACTCTCTGATACACCGGGCGGAGTAAGAAGTTTCGGGCCGTTTCTGGGTGAACACACCGCCGAAATATTAAAAGAGCTTGGTTACAATAGTAAGAAAATGGCTGATCTGCGTCATGATAAAGTAGTCATGTGATTGTGATTTCCATGGGAATTCTTGAACAAGAGTTTTGTATTTGCTGTCGTTAAGCTTGAATATGTTCCTGCAATAAACCGTAGGTACGCTTCTTGAGTTCGGCAATATAGTAAGTCTCTATACTGCGTATTCCATCGATCTGTGAAAGTTCATTCTTAAGAAAATTGAGCAATGCCTCTGTAGATTGATGATAGGCTTCAATCAGTACATTGTACCGCCCAAAAGTAATTGCCACGTTGAGTATGTTTTCGTGAATAACAAGCTTGGAGCACACGCTGTCTATCTTATCAATATCGACATCCATTCCAATTATTGCAGTTGCCACAAGCCCCAGCTTTTCAGCGTTTGGCACGGCTATGACTTTAATTATCTTTTCCTGCTGTAATCGTCTGATCCTTCTGGATACGGATGATATACCGATTCCCAGCTTTTTTGCTAAAGATGCACAGCTGTAACGGCCATCTTTCTGTAGTTCGATAATCAGTTTACGGTCAATCTTGTCAATCACTATTTGTTGATCCTGTAGAAATGCTTAATTGATTTTCCAATATTATCACAGGTATAAATAAGTGACAACACTGTTGTTTAAGACGACTTAATGTGAAAAATGTTGGCAATATTCAGTATATTATTGGCATAATAATAATGGCCTGCAGAAAAATCTTATTGATCCGCTCATATGGCTGCGTGGGATCGGGAGGCTGGTTACAAACGGCAGAGGAGATTTAATAAGAACTCAGCTTGGCCTCGATGGCGTCTGCACTGAGGAATTTGCCGTCCTGCTTGGCCCTGATGATTCCGCTGGAGTCGATGAAAAAGGTCACCGGTATGCCGCTCATTACGTCGTAGGCCTGGGCAACGGCGCCGGAGTCGTCCAATGGAACAGTGAAGGTCCACTCGTTAGTTGTAATCTCATTACCTACGTACACATTATTGTTGGCGGGGAATCCTCCGGCGGCGCTGTTGATCATCAGTATGGCCACACTGCTGTCGGTATGGTTATCACGCACAGTCTGAAAATCGGGCATCTCCTCCATGCAGAAGTGGCAGTTTAAATTCCAGAAGTTGACGATGACTTTCTTGCCCTGCAGCGAGCTGAGCGTCACCTGGGTACCGTCCGCGCATTGCAGTGTGAAATCGGGCGCCGAATTTCCAATATTTGCTCCGGCCGGGACGGGCGTTGTAAATGTGGCATCGGCGGACGACTTCTCGTTGCCGTCGGCATCCCTCGATATCACCTTGTAATGGAAGGTCGTCTGCGGCGCCAGCCCGTTGAGCATCACATCGTGGAAGGTAGTCAGCTGGGTGTCGGTCTGCGAAGGCTGCAGTGTTCCGTAACTGGCGGACGTCCCGTAGCTGACCTGGCTGGTGGCCGGCTCGTCGGTGTTCCAGGTGATCTCCGCCGACCCTCCGCTGGTGACATTGGTGACCTTTACATTGCTGAGTATCGGCGGTGTCGTATCCTGTACGTTCAGGGTGGTCAGAACGCCCGTGACCTCCAGGCTGGAGTCCGGCGAATCGGGATCGTCGCCCAGCGCCGATTTCACGGTTATGTGATATGATGTGCCCTGTTCGAGATTGGTCAGGTTGACACTGTGGTTGGTGACCAGCTCGTTGTCCCTGGCGTTTTCGCAGAGGGTACCACCCTCCAGACAGTAGATCACCAGGCTGTTGGACTCTTTGTCGGTTTTCCAGGTCACGGTAGCGCCGGTACGCGTGATATTGGAATATTCGACCTCGGATATCTCGGGTCCCTCGGTTGTGCCGGTGGGAGTTGTGATGGGGGGATTGCTAATAACGGCTGGCGCGGGCGTCTTGAGCTGGTCGATCAGGAATACGACTCCGATGATGATGACCCCGGCCAGCGCGATAAGCGCCAGCAGTATGGGAATGGGGGAAGACCTCTGCCCCGGCTTTGCCATCCTCTCCTTGCGCTCACGGGGCATTTTCTCCTTCCCGCGTTTTTTCTCAGGATAAATCTCCTCTACGAATCCGGGCGACGGCGCCGGGTAGGCCATCTCGTACGGCTGCACCGCCGGCTGCCCGTAATACTGGCTCTGCTGCGGCGCAGAATATGCTGCATAGGCCTGCTGCTGAGGTGGATATGCGGCGTAAGCCTGCTGCGCAGCCTCCACAGCCCTATAGCGGTCCTCGGCCTTCAAAAAGGGCTTTTTCCTCTCCGGCGGAAGACGGTTGTTGCCGCAGGTGGGGCAGACCTTGCTGCGGTCGGGCACGGCATTCCCGCAGTTGGAACAGGTGCGTTGCTCAGCGGGCGCGGCCGGCGCCTCCGGCGTAGCCGGAGCGGCCTGCATCTGCGGATATATCTCCTCCGGCGCTACCTGCCTGACGCTGGAACGGGGAGCGGGGCCGGCCTTCCTCTCCTCCATCCTCTTGTATACTTCTCCCTCAAATGTCTTGTCCCTGACGGGAGGAGTGATATTTCTCAGCGCGTTGCCGCCCCCGAACTTGCCGTGCACAGGGCACAGGCTGGAGCCGGGCGGTATGACACGGCCGCACTTGGAACAGACCTTCTGCGTGCTCTGTCCCTCCTCGGCGGGGGGAGGCGCCGCGAATGTGTGGGCGTAGTCGCCCTGGGCGGGCTTCATCACGCCGTGGCCCTGCGTGGGAATCATGGTGAAACGGTTTCCCAGCTGGCCGCAATAGGGGCACTTGCCCAGCGAAGGATCTATCCTGTTCCCGCAGCTCGGGCAGACATACCTGCTGGCCGGCATGGCGCCCGGCGCCACCGTCGAAGCTGCGACATTGCCGGCGGAATATTTACCCGGCCTGAAAGATAGATCTTTCTTGCCGCAGTGCGGGCAGATGGCCGCGTCGGGTGAGGGGATTAACAGGTGGCAATGCGGGCAGAACCTCGCGCCACATTTCTGGCAGACTGTAGCGTTGGGTTCATTGATCTCATGACACCTCTGGCAGATAACCGTGCTGGGCATTAACTATTATCCATCTCAATCTATATTCAACGTTATATTAACGGTAAGACAAGATATTCTCTATGTCAAGTTTATCATTACGTGTCAGGCAGCTGTCTGAAGCCGGTTGACTGATTGATGGACTGCGGGCGGCGGACGATCAGTACGAGTTGAGCATGAACTCGATCTCGCCCGGCCCCGTGAACATGCCCTGCTGTATCCTGCGGATGACGCCGTCTTTATCGATAAAGTAGGTCTTGGGTATGCTGGTAAGCTCATACTTGTTGAAGGCCTCGTCGCCCGGATCGAGGCAAACGGGAAAAGTGTAATTGCCGTCGGTAATGAAGTCCCTGATAATAGACTCATCCGACTGGCTGCCGGCCACGGCCAGGATGACAAAGTCGGCGCCCGGATTATACCTGGCCCAAAGCGTCTGGAAATGCGGCAGCTCAATCTTGCAGGGCGTACACCAGCTGGCCCAGAAATTGAGGATGACCTTTTGGCCGCGGAACTGGCTGAGAGATACAGTCTCACCCTGTAGGTTCCGCAGCGTGAAATCGGGGGCCTTGCTGCCCATGTAGGGAGCAGCCCCTGTCTCGGGCTCGGTCTTGAAAGTGTAATCACCGGATGTCATCACGTTACCTGAGGCGTCTCTGGATATAAGCTGGTAATGGTACTCCGTGTTGGGCGAAAGCCCGCTGAGGAAGACGCTATGAGTATTGCTGAACTCATAAGTAAAGCCGGACGGGAAATCGTATCCCGTGCCCAGGCTGTATTTGACCTGTGATTTGGCCTTCTCGTTTGTTTTCCAGGAGATGGTGGCATTCCTGTCGCTGGCCGATGCTGTCGGCTCGCTGGTTAGCTGAGGCGCGGCCGTATCTGCGGCCGATAATAACGTCTGGAAGCTCCGCTCCTGTTTAGCCTCGTTGCCGGAGTCATCGCGGCTGATGATGGTTATGTAATAAGTTTTGCCGCTTTCAAGTTCGCTGAAATCGGCCTGATGATAACGGGTGGGTGTGACCGCCCCATTAACGAGGTGAGGTTCGCCTACCTCAGTCTTATAGGTGATCCTGCCGGTGCAGAGTTCATCCGTCTTCCATGTCACCTTGGCGCCGTGATCGGTGATGGACGTTATGAGTATCTCGGATATAACGGGAAGTGTCGTATCCGAAGGCACGGCGGGCGTTACCGGAGTCTGCACGTTGTCCGTGGCGGCCGGCTCCGTCTGGTTGGATGATGCGGCCGGCGAACTGGTATTGTCGGAGGATACCGGCGCCGCTTTTCCCCATCCAAATATCGCCAGCAGGCCGGCAAAGGGACCCTGTCCGGAACCGGAGGAATTTGCAGGCTGATCCGAGGCAGGAACCGTTTCCGGGGTTGTGGGTGACATCAGCCAGCCGGATATCTCTTCCTGATTACTGTAGGCCCAGAGAGCGCCTATTATCAGTGCCACGACCAGTATGATGCTGATGATACTTCCTGCGAGACCTCCGCCTCTCTTGCGCGGCTTCTCCTCCTCCTCCCCCTCGTCGAGGAAGGATTCGTAGTGTTTGACCCTGGCAGGCCTTTCGTCGGTATCCCAATCACCGTCGGACGTCCGCTTCTTTTCTTTGCGGGGCTGCCTGGACGGCCCATTCCTGTCCTCCCTGTCCATGCCCTCTATGTGGTTGAGAATCTCGGCCCTGCGGCTGATTCCGACGGGGAACCCTGCGGTATCGTGGTGGCCGCGCCCCTTTGCGATGTCGGTAGTATCAGGCTCGTAATTGACCGGGGCCTCATGTCCGGTGGATGCAGGAGGCTGCCACTCACCCCTGTCGACAGGCATATTCTCAGGTCGCCTTTGCTGGGGTGGGACCTGCGTGGTCGGGGCCGGGGGGCCGGGCTTGCCGGCATAGGCATGCGGGCCGAGGCTGCCGCAGTCTTTGCACGGCTCGTTTGAGTAGGCCATCGGCTTGCCGCATTTACATCTGAACTGGCTGTCCAAAAGGGTATCTCCCTATGAATCTACACTACAACGGGACGTAGCTGCTGTCAAGAGATTTTCGGGCATGGAGCTATAAAGTATTAAGCGTCCTCTCGACCTGCTCAATATTGAAGTTGCCCGGTTCGATATCGCGGATGATCATTTCACCATCGATGAACACCGTATAGGGCGCTTTCTCTACATTGTATAAATGGGCTGTGGTCTTATACATATCGAACACCACCGGCACCGTGAGTTCGCCGCGCTCTGACTTGTACTTGGTGATGGTTTTCTCTATGTCATCCAGCTTGCTCTCCATGAAGACGGCTATGATCTTGACACCGGGCATATTTTTATCCTGGATGGACTGCAGCAAAGACAGCTCACGGTCGCATTCGGGGCAGTAAACGGCCCAGAACGTGAGCAGGACCTTCTGACCGCGGTAGTCGCGCAGCGAAATTGTCTCCTGTTTCCCGAACAGGGGGAGTGTGAAATCAGGCGCCCTGTCGCCGATTCGCGGCCCGGTGGGCACTGCGACCAGGGTGGTGAATATATTGGGGGGATCCATCGTTGCCACGTTCCCATCGGCGTCCACCGACCTGATGCGGTAATAATAGCTGCTGTTAGCCTCGAGGCCGAGAATACGCACCAGGTGGTCCGTGAGCATCCTGGTATCCTCGACGGTGGAGCTTGAACATGACGCGTCCGATCCATAAAGCACCTGGCTGCTGGAAGGGTTGTCGGTGGTCCAGCTTATAACGGCGCTTACGTCCGTGGGCAAGACCTTGAACCCGGTCACGACGGGCGGCGTGGTGTTCACCCGCTGGACCGTATCGAACATATGGTCATTGCTGCGGTAAAGCTCGTTGCCCTTACCGTCCGTTACCATTACAGCGAAGTGGTAGGTCGTGGACTGCTCGAGCCCGCTGAGTGTGACCTTCTGGGCACTGCCCTGCAGGACGGCGGCGGCAGAATCCCCGTAGGACTCCGTTTTGCCGTATAGGACTTTGCCCCAGGCAGGCTCGGGGGTGGTCCAGGCGATGGCTGCTCCATCCGAGGTTATATCCGATATAGCTATATCGGATACCTTCTCAGCCGTGGTGGTCGGCTCCGGTGGCACCTCCTGTTGCTGGGGCGGATTGAAGAAGGTCAGAGATGAAGGCAGGACGCCGTATTGCCTGGCTAACATGTAACCGACGCCCAGCAGAATAATTATGATAACAATGCCGATTATAATATCGAGGGTTTTGACCCGGCGCCGGCCGCCCTTTCTCTCTGCGCGTTGGGAAGCGCCCTTGATGGAGGCCAGACCTTTTGCCGCAGGCGGCAGGTTCAGAGCTTCGGCGGTCTCTTCAATAGACGCCTCATCCTCCTTCCCGGGCGGAATGATCCTGGCTTTAGCCGTGCTTTTCCCGCAGTGCGGGCATGTAGGCGAAGGTCCCTGCAGCACCGCCATGCAGTTGGGGCAGCGGTACTGCTTCTGTTCCTGAGACGGACCGGCTTCACCGATCCCAGCCGCCGCCCTTTTCTCAATGATCTTCTGCCAGAGGTCCGCTCCCTGCTGCTCCACGCGATCCATGTACCACTTCTGGCCGCAGCGCGGGCAGATCGGGGTCCCCTCGGGTACTACACCGCCGCACTGGCGGCAAAACTTCGGACCGGTCTGCGGTTCACCTTCTGCCATATCTTTTCAGGGTCTTGCCTATAATATTTCTTTTAATTATACATATAGTTAAATTGAATTTGAAGCCTATGTCAAGATAACGGAGGTGTTGGCGTCGTTCAGGCTGGAAAAATCGGCCGGTGAGCCGGCACCGGCGGCGTGCGGGCCTGTCTATCGGATGATATCGGTATTCATGTACGGCTGCAATACGGCGGGCACGCCGATGCTGCCGTCTTCCCGCTGGTAGTTTTCCATGACGGCGATCATCACGCGCGGCAGCGCCAGTCCCGAGCCGTTAAGCGTGTGTACCAGGCGAGGTTTGGCCTCGGGGTCGGGCCGGTAGCGTATATTGGCGCGGCGCGCCTGGAAATCGCCGCAATTGCTGCAGGAGCTGACTTCAAGCCACTCGCCGCAGCCAGGCGCCCACATCTCGATATCGAAGGTCTTGACGGCGGCAAAGCCCAGGTCTCCCGTGCAAAGTTGTATCACCCGGTAGGGCAGTTCCAGCCTGCGGCAGATATCCTCGGCATTATCCAGCAGGCTATTTAGTTCGTTGTCCGAGGTGGAGGGATCGACGAACTTGTACATTTCCACTTTTTCGAACTGGTGCCCGCGCTTGATGCCGCGCGTGTCCTTGCCGGCCGCCATTTTCTCGCGGCGGAAACATGAAGTATGCGCGGCATAATATAAAGGGAGGCTGCCGGCCGCCAGTATCTCGTCGCGGTGCAGGTTTGTCAGAGGGACCTCGGCGGTGGGGATGAACCAGTAATCTTCCTCCGCGTCGTGATACAGGTTATCGGCAAACTTGGGCAGGTTGCTTGATCCGACCAGGCATTCGCGCTTAACCATGAACGGGGGGTAGATCTCTATGTATCCGTGCTCCCTGACGTGAAGGTCGAGCATGAAGCTGATCAAAGCTCTCTGCAGCAGGGCGCCCATGCCACGCAACACGTAAAACCTGGTTCCCGAGAGTCTGACGCCGCGCTGGAAATCGATGATGCCCAGCTTTTCAGCCAGGTCCCAGTGGGGAAGCGGTGTGAAGGCGAATTCAGGGGTCCGGCCCCATGATCGGACTTCGACGTTATCTTCCGAGCCCTGCCCTTCCGGTACATCGTCGGATGGCAGGTTGGGCAGGCGCAGCAACCTATCCTCCAGCCTGTCCGACAGCAGATTTGCCTCGGCCTCGATCTGGGTGATGCGGTCGCCGACCTGGCGCATCTCGGCTATCAGATCGGCCGGCTTTTCTTTCATACGGCTGATCTGCTTGCTCACGTCGTTGCGGCGGGCGCGCAGGGCTTCGGCCTCCTTGAGCATCAGACGGTAAGAGACGTCCAGCTCTATGATCTGATCGACGTCCGCGCGCCCTTCCCCGCGCCTGTCCATGGCCTGGTATACAACTTCAGGATTATCTCGTATTAATTTGATGTCGATCATTCTTCGCCCCTCCCCTGCCTGGTCTTGAGCTGCGGGAAGAGGATAACTTCACGTATGGATTGTCTGTCGCTGAGCAGCATGATCAGCCGGTCGATGCCGACTCCCAGGCCGCCGGCGGGCGGCATGCCGTGCTCCATGGCGGTAATAAAATCTTCATCGATCATATCGGTCTCGGGCAGCTCGCCGGCCGCGATAGCGCGTTCTATCTCGGCAGCATGCATTTCCCGCTGGCGGCCGAACCGCTCGCGCTGCTCGCGCGGATCATTCAATTCGGAAAACGCGTTGGCCACCTCCATTCCGCAGATGAACGCCTCGAACCTCTCGACCAGGCCGGGCACCTCGCGATGTAGCTTGGCCAGAGGCGACATATCAATTGGATAGTCGATTAGAAACGTGGGCTGGCGCAGGTCCGGCTCAACATAGGTGGAGAGCAGCTCATCTATAAGCCTGCCCCTGTCCTTAAATGGGTCGACCTGTAAACCCATTTCCTCCATGCGCGCGCGCAGACTATTAGAATCCGCGTATTGCATGAAATCTATACCGCACTTGTCGATCAGCGCCTGGCGGAGGGGGATCCTTTTCCAGGGAGGGGTTAAATCAATAGTCTCTCCGGCGTAACTGATCCGGGTGGTGCCCAGAACCTCAGCGCATACGCTGCTGACAAGCTCCTCCGTCATCTGCATCACGTCATTATAATCGGCATAAGCCTCGTAGCTTTCCATCATGGTGAACTCGGGGTTGTGCTTGGTTGAGATTCCCTCGTTGCGGAACACGCGTCCGATCTCATAAACCTTGTCGAAGCCGCCGATCAGCAGCCGCTTGAGGTAAAGCTCGAGCGCGATGCGCGGATAAAGGTCCTGGCCGAGGGCGTGGTGGCGCGTTATGAAGGGCCTGGCCAGCGCTCCGCCGTACATGGGCTGCAGTACCGGGGTCTCCACTTCGATAAATCCGCGTGCGTTCATGAAATTGCGCAGGGCGTTGATGACTCCGCTCCTCCTGATGAAAAGCTCCCTGGCTTCCTCGTTGGCGATCAGGTCGAGGTAGCGCTGGCGGTATCTTTTTTCCACATCCTGGAGGCCGTGCCATTTCTCCGGCATAGGCCGCAGAGACTTGGCCAGTATGGTGAAGTCGGCTGCCTCGAGGGTTACCTCGCCGCTGCGTGTCTTGAATACACGGCCCGATGCGCCCATGAAATCGCCCAGGTCGAGCTCATGCAGCAGCTCATATTTATCGTCTCCCAGGGAATCGCGGCGGAAGAAAACCTGTATCTTGCCCGAACCGTCGCGGATATCGAAAAAGGCCGCTTTACCCATGAACCTGGCGGCGGTGACGCGCCCGGCCAGGCTGACGCCCGGCATTGTCGCTGAAGGGTCTTTTTCGATCAGCTCCAGGAAAAGGCGCGTGGCTTCCCTGGCGGTGTGGGATCTGTGGAATTTGTGCGGATATGGGTCAAGGCCGCGATTTATCAGCCTGGACAGTTTTTCCAGGCGCGGTTGCTCAATGCGTTCCTCCCCGGCCATGTTCTTAGCTTACTTCGATGAGCTGCAGTTTCATAATTCCCGACGGCGTGCGTACCTCTATCTTATCACCCTTTTTCTTGCCCAGCAGCGCCTTGCCAACGGGCGACTCGCAGGAGATCTTGCCTTCGTGCGGATTGGCTTCAGCCGTCCCCACGATTGTATAGCGGTCGATCTTGCCGTCCTGGTTCTGTATAAGTACTGAATCGCCAAGCTCCACAACCCCGGGCTGGTGCGGGGCCTCGATGATGCGGGCGTTGAGGATAATATTCTCCAGAGAGCTTATCCGGCCCTCGATAAATGCCTGCTCGTTCTTGGCGTCTTCATATTCGGCGTTGTTCTCCGTGCCACCCATCTCACGTGCCCGCTTGATCTTGTCGGCCACCTCCTGGCGGCGTGTCGAGGTAAGCTGGTCGTATTCAACTTTCAGCTTTTCGAGGCCCTCACGGGTGATATCAAACTTTTTTAGTGTCATGGGTGTCACCTCCCAGCATGCCGGATATTAAAAAACTGAGAGCCGCAATAACTCTCAGCTTTTTCAGTACCTTTCAAAACATTATATTCCGATGCAACCGGGAAGTAAAGAATGGTATAATGTCTGCCGGCTAAAATTCAGGAGGCACCATGACTAATTTACTTATCGCGGCTTATGATCCCTGCGGGAAAACGGCATTATGCGCCGGTATAGGTAAAAAACTGGCCAATTCGGGTAAAAGGGTCGGCTATATTAAGCCCATCCATGTAAAAGCGGAGGGCGCCGGAGAGGAATGCCTGGATGCGGCCTTTATCGGTCAGGCCCTCGAGCTGGGCGAGAGCAGGGAACTCCTCTGCCCGATACATATCAAACAGGAGGAGCTGTGGCGCAGCCTCTCGGAGGATGCTGAGAACTTCTCCGCCGGAATTAAATCGGCCTGCGATAAGGCCGGCGCCGGCAAAGATGTCCTGATAATCGAAAGTCCCGGAGCATTCAAGAATGACCAGGTATCCACCCTGGCTGCGTATACCATCGCCGAGAAGCTCGATGCCCGTGTGATACTTCTGCTCTGCTGGTGCTCGGATTACCGCGAGGCGGGTATCCTGCAGGCGGCCGAAAAATTGGGGAGCAGGCTGGTAGGAGTGGTGTTGAACCAGGTGCCTTCTTCCAGGATAACCCCGGTCCAGGCGGAATGTGCCGCCTACTTTAAAGAGAAGGGCATCGTGGTGCTGGGCGTGCTGCCCGAATCGAGAGCACTGCTGGGCGTGACGGTGGGGGAGATCGCCGGCGCTGTGGGTGGGGAGATCATCAATTTTAAGGACAAGGCCGGCGAGCTGGTGGAGAACGTTATGCTGGGCGCCATGTCGCCCGATTCAGCCAGAGATTACTATAACAGGCTGCGCAACAAGGCCGTGGTCACCCGCCATGAGCGGGCCGACATGCAGCTCGCTGCGCTGGAGACTTCGACCAAATGCCTGGTGGTCAGCGGCAAAAGGCCTTCGACATCGGTCATGGTCAAATCCGAGGATAAAAAGGTGCCGGTGATCGTGGTTGACAGAGATATCAATGAAATAGTCAAGGGGATCGAGCAATCGCTGGCTGGCGCGGGCTTCCATCAGGTACAGAAGCTGCAGGCTATGTCCGCTCTGCTCGACAGCAGATTCGATTATAAGTCCCTCAACGCCGCGCTCGGGCTGAAATAAAGGGCCGTTTAATCTTCGACTTCGTCGCCGGCTGACCCGATTATCTCCCTTGCCCGGTCGGCAAACCTGGCGGGCACCTGTACCTCCACCTGGCCCAGACCGTCCACCGTCAAACCGTATACGCTGCCAATGCTTTCGTATTTAAGCAGGGCAAGTATACCTTCTATCTCGAGCCTGCCCCTCACTATCTCGGCCTCAGGTTGCCCGCAGGCTTTATAGACAGTAACCAGCTTTTCTTTCTCGTCCATGTAACTGTAATCAGGATAAAATAAATAAGCGCTGCCGATCGAGGCAGCGCTTATTTATTTTCAAATCAATTGTATCGAGATTTATTTGCCGCTGCTGCAGACCTTGCACTTGGCCAGAAGGTTGTTCTGCAGGCACCAGGTGAGAGACACACACTCGGGATGCGGGCAACCGGTGATACCCCAGTCACCGCCACCGATGGGAGATGTGCCCCTGTGGTTCATGTGGCTGTTATTGATGTTGGCCCTCGTGCCGACATCGGCGGCAGCCCAGCTCTTGTTGGCATAGGACAGGCTCTTGCCCCAGCAGCCGGAGCACTTGGAAGTGCCGAGGCCTGCGGTGGTGGCATTGGCCGGGCAATTGAGCGGGCAGTCATCCAGAGGTAGAGAGGTGGGCTTGGTCTCGGGGTTGAGACATTTCTTGGAATCGTCACATGCAGATCCAAGAGTTCCCGCCTGTGTATTGCAGTTGCTGCATCCACCCAGGCATTCAGCGATGTCGCAGCCCGTGGGCTTCGGACATTGGGAAGTGTTGCACACGCCGGAACAAAGCTTATCCGGGCCGCATAAACCAGCAAGTCGGGACATGGCGCTCGTGGGCGTCCTTCCCCAGTGCTGGAGGTATAGCTTCCAGGAATTCTGGTTGTTTTCCCATTTAACTTTGTCCCAACCCGTGCATTTGCCGAGGTCGGCTGAGACAGTGGCCGGTATCAAAACTAAAGATAAAGCCACTACGATTGCAACGAGGGTTCCAAAAATTCTCCTCACGGCATACGCCTCCTTAAATAGTGAATTTTGAACGCATTTTACAAGGTCAAATAGACTTTGTCAATAGGCAGCTTAAGGTATTTCTTGAAATAAGTCAACATAAAATATAAAATTACACTCTGTTTCGCATTAATAATAGCATGTTTTATGATTTATGTAATGTCATAAGGAGGGAAACCGCTTGGCCGCCCTGGGAAAACATATGCTGCTGGAATTGAAGGACTGCGACGCAGGGCTTCTCAACGATATGGAATATCTAAGGGAGGCGCTCAACGCAGTGGCGATATTGATCGGGGCGACGGTGATCAAAGATTCCTTTTACCAGTTTTCACCGCAGGGGATCAGCGGCGTTGTCATCATCGCGGAATCGCATATATCCATACATACGTGGCCGGAATTCTGCTACGCCGCTGTGGATGTTTTTACCTGCGGCGAGGTAATCCAGCCGGCAAAGGCCGTCAAGCCTCTGGCAGAGAAATTGAAAGCCAAATCTACATCTTATATAGAGTTGAAACGGGGCGTCATGATGGAGAGCCCGGCGGCTGCGGGAAGGTAGATGGCCAGGCCGGACTATTTCGACAGCAAAAGGTGGCTCATCGATGAGCTGTCCGACGACCTGGTGCAGATCCATGGTGTGCGGCGGGTACTGCACGACAGGAAAACCCGCTTTCAGCATGCTCAGATATCCCAGACCCATACCTTCGGGATCTGCCTGGTGCTGGACGGAAAGATCCAATCCGGTGAAAAAGACGAGTTCATCTATCACGAATCCCTGGTCCATCCGGCCATGCTGGCCCATCCCAATCCTGAGAAGGTATTTATAGCCGGCGGCGGCGAGGGGGCAACCCTGCGCGATGTGCTGAAACACAGGACGGTAAGCAGGGCGGTGATGGTGGATATCGATGGTGAGGTGGTCAGGCTGTGCCGCAAGTACCTGCCGACCTTTCACCAGGGCTCATTCGATGACAAAAGAGCGGTCGTCCTCCACGACGATGCCAGAAAATACATCGCCGAGACAAGAGAACGTTTCGATGTCGCTGTGATCGACCTGGCCGACCCGGTGGAGGAGGGCCCGGCCCGCATGCTTTACACGCAGGAATTCTACAAGCTCGTCAGGGACAAACTGAAGCCGGGAGGCATCATGGTGGTGCAGTCCGGCCAGTCCGGCTGGATCAACCTGCATAATTTCGTGGCCATCAACGGCACTTTAAAAAGTATCTTCAAGATCGTGCGCCCGTACCAGGTCTATGTGCCGTCCTTTGTCGACCTGTGGGGATTTCATACAGCATCCGACTTGCTCGATCCGGCGCGCCTGTCGCCCAGGGAGATCAACAGCAGGATGGCGGACAGGGTCAGCGGCAAGCTGCGTTCTTATGACGGGATCGCCCACCGGGGGCTTTTCTCGCTGCCGCTGAGGCTGCGCCGCAAGCTGGGCCGGTCGCGCCGTATCATAACAGACGCCTCGCCCATAGCGGTTCACTGACCTTTGTTCAGCACCGCTCCCCGCTCCGCCTGCATGATTACGAAACGGTGCTCCCCTCGCACTATATCTCCGCGTGGCACGAAGCCGCATTTCTCGAAGCAGGTCCGGGCGCGCACGTTCCAGTCAAGCGTACGCAGGATCAGGCTCTGCAGGCCGGAGACCTCGAAAATGTCGAGCATAAAGGTGTTCAATGCGTCTTCCCCGTAACCGCGCCCCCAGTACGTCTTATCGCCCAACATTATCCCAATTTCGGCCGTGTTTCCCGCCAGGTTAAAATTGAAAAGGCTGCAGCTTCCTATATGGATGGGGTCCAGTGTATCGATGGCGAGGGTGTGGGTCAGGCCGGGGAACTCCAGTTCAGCGCTGTATTTCAAATGGAATTCTTCGTAGCTACATGTGAGTAGTTCAGTGGCGTCCAAGCGGCACAGCTCTTCATCCATACGCCATCTGTACTCGGCTGCGGCGTCATCCAGCCGGCGGGGACGCAGCCGGACTTTGTCCCCTGCAAGCACAGATTGCCGTTTCAGGAACTCGAAGATAGTGGATCCTGGCAAATCTCAAGCTCTGTCAGCGCGGACATGGCCGCTTCTTTAATCCTGTTTTCAGGTGATGTTTTCAATTTGTTTAGGGCGTCCCTGGCCTTTTGGCCGCCGATTTTGCCCAGGGCTGCGATGGCGGCTTCCTGCACCTCGTGATCGTTGTCGTTTAATAAATTCAGAAGGCCGGGGACGGTATCCTCTTCTTCTATCTCGCCACAGGCCCGTGCCGCCTCGAATCGAAACCGTGCGTTGCTATCCTGCAGCTCTTTATTCAGGTAATCCAGCCAGCGGGGATCGCAGTTGCGACCCATGGCGAATATGGCGCTGGTCTTGAGCGCCGGGTTCTCGCTGAAGTAAAAGTCCTCAATGTAGCTTGCCACGAGTTCCTGCCGGAAGGGTGAGATGGACTCCAGCGCCCGCCTTCGCAACGAATCGGGTTCGGAAGGATTCTCCAGCACGCCGAGCAGGGCATCGAATATATCGTCACCCACAGCCGAAGGAAGCTCCCCCAGCTCAGCCATGAGTGCGAATTTGCCCATCACCCGGGCGGCGGCTTCCTTTACCTCCGGCGACTCATCCATCTTGAGCGTTTTGATTACAGGTAGTGCGAAATTGTATTTGTCTTCCAGCTCCAGACCCTCCAGCGCTTTGATACGTATACCGGCATCGACATCATCGAGGCAAAACTTAAATATGCGTGTGAAATCCAGCCTGGCGTCGTCCTCGCCCAGGCTACATAGTTTAGATATGATCAGCGCGCGCCTTTCCAGGTGGGCGCTGTTCCAGGCCCTCTTATATTGCGACAGGTCGTCATCACTCAAATCAGATAGCCGGACCAGGTCGGAGTGACTGATCTCATCATTCGAATACAGTGTTTTCGCGATGATTTCACTCAGCGGTGGCTGTGATTCACTCATTCCTCCTCCTCTTCCTCTTCGTCCTCGAATTCGCCCTCGTCCTCCGGGGGCGGCCATACCGGACGCGTGTAGCGGTCTATATATTCACCCATCGCCTGCGCAGCCAGCCGTTTCATCTGCTGGTCCGACTCCTCGGCGATTTTGGCCAGCTCGCTGAGATCGATCTCGACTTCCAGCACCTGAAGCAGCACCTTCAATACGGCCAGCGAAGCCTTGGGATTGGGTATTCGCGTGGTGTAAGAGGGGACCTCCCCCAGGAGGCAGATGCCTTCCATGGAGCGCTCCCTGGCAACCCCCAGCAGCAGGCCGTTCAATCCGGCGATCTGAAGGCGGCCGCGCAGCACGACGTCAAACTTCTTGAGGTAGGCGACCAGCGACGCGTCGGTGGCCACGCCCCATACCTTGGGCTGCTCAGTATGGTGGATCTTGGCGATGGCGGCTGCAAATGTGTAGATACGCTGGACCTTGAATTTCTTGGCTATATCGAGAATAAAGTTTGCCAGGTCGTAACCTTTGTAGGCCGGCTGCTCGTCGCTGATGAAAAAGAGGATGTCCTTTTTGCCGGATGCATTATGCCAGTAGAAGAACTTGCCTTCGGGGAACTGCGGAGTTTCGACGATGTTGTCTTTAACCATCACGCCGATGGGGTCGAAGAAGGTGAAGGGCTCGATCTCCCCTATCTCCTCTGCGCCCAGCTTCTCCCTCAGGTAGCGCGTTACGATAAGGGACAGGTTGCCGATGCCCGGCCATGCCGCCACCATGTCGCAGGCGTGCGGCCGCGGTTCCTTGCGAAAATTGACCAGTTTCTTCATTTCTTTTATTTCGCTGCAACGGAGATAGAGGGGCAGTAGATGCTTGGTGTATTCACGTAGCCGGCTATCCAGCGGCTGTCGCTGCCCATGGCCAGGACCTCTTTCAATAGCTGATATACGTTGCCGGAGACCATGGTGTCCTTGACCCTGCCGGTGATTTCCCCTTCCTCAACCTTGTAACCCAGCAGCACATTGCCGCTGAAATCCCCGTTGAGTATGTTTCCCTGTTCGGCGCCCATCATCTGCTCGATGATCAGACCTTCTTTCATATCTTTGACCATATCAGCCAGGGATATCTTACCGCCTTCGATCACCAGCGCGTGGACCGCCGGGGCGGGCATTCCACCGTTGCGGCCGCCATTGCCCGTGCTCGATGATCCGGCCAGCGCCGCCGTATGCAGGTCATAATAGAATTGGACCACCTTCCCGTGGTCTATCAGAGCGTTGCGCCTTGCCGGCATCCCCTCGTCATCGAAAGGTGTGCTTCCCGGCTGGTAGGGTATGGTGGGATCATCAGATAAGCATAGTCTGCTGTCGAATATAACCGCGCCCTTTTTATCTTTGATGGGCGAGGCGCCGTCCAGCACGGTCTTGCCGTTAAAGGCGGATATGAGCGGGGCCAGAAGCGAGCCTGCCACGCCGAAAGGCGTGAAAATCACCGGCATGCCGCCCGACTTGATGGAAGCATTGTTCCTGGCCAGGTCGAGCTGCCTGATGATCTCGCCCGCAACCGGCTCAGGGTCGGTGATGGGACGGCAGGAGCTGCGTATGTCGCCGACATACAGAATGTCCCCGTCCCTGACCAGCATACCGTCCATGCTGATACTGAAATTGCTGCGCTTGCATGATGCGCGCCCGCCTCCGCTGACAGCGATTTCGAAGGTGGACATACCGCGCGATATACTTCCCTCGCAGAGTATACCGGGCGTATTGGCACACACGGCGTCGACGACGGCCTGGCCGAGGCTGATCAGACTATTGATTCCGACACGTTCGACCTGCGGATCGTAGACGGCGACTTCTTCAAAAGGCCCGAGTACGGGGAAGTCGAAGTCCACCGGGTAGCCGAACTGGCTGGTCTCGAGTGCCATGTCAACCAGGTCGGCGGGAGCGATATCACCGCTGGCCTGGGCGAAGCCCATTTTACCGTTCTTGATCAGGCGAAGGGCGACGGAGACCGATTCCTTGGTCTGGATCTGCTTGAGGCGGTTGGCCTCGAACTGGACCGGAGTCCTGATGGATGTTACGCGGCAGACCTCGGCGCTGTCTGCAGACCTGCGGGCGATCTCAAGTATCTCTTCCATTTTATTTGCCCCCCACCAGGCAGTTCTGAATTCTTATGTGAGGGCTGCCGTTGGAGACGGGCAGCGGCGATTGGCCGGCTTTTCCGCAGCCGCCGCCCTGGTTCATATCAAGGTCGTTGCCGATCGCATCTATATTGTGCAGCGTTGTGAAGACGTTGCCGCTCAGGACCACCGGTCTGATCATCTCAGCGATCTTACCATCCCTGATCATGTAGGCTTCACCGGCAGAGAAAGTGAACATCTCGAGGCTGGTTGTGCCGCCGTACCAGTCCCTGGCGTAAACGCCCTCCTTGATCCCGCCAATCATCTCGTCGAACGTGGTGGATCCCGGCTCGATATAGGTATTGGTCATACGCACTATGGGTGGATAAGCATAATTAATAGCCCGTGCGTTGCCGGTGGGTTTCTCCCCCATTTTGGCGGCCGTCTCACGGGAATGAAGCCGGCTGTTGAGCACCCCTTCTTTGATCAAATAAGTCTTGCCGGCCGGCGTCCCTTCGTCGTCATACCTGTAGCTGCCGCGCAGGCCCGGCAAGGCCGCGCCGTCCACGATATTGAGATGTTGTCCGCCGAACCTGCGTCCCAGAACCATTATCTCCCGCATCTGGGGATTCTCATAGATATGATCTGCTTCTGAGAGATGGCCGAATGCCTCATGAACGAATACGCCCGCCAGCACCGGGTCAAGGACCACGGTGTAGGTTCCCCCTTTGACCTCGGGAGCGGAGAGCATGGCTGCGGCCCGCCGGGCGATGCCCCGCACCTTCTCTTGCAGGCCTTCCACGGTTGAGAAATCACCCTTGCTGCCTATACTCAGGCCGACCTGCTGGACGTCGCCGTTGCGGCTGGCGATGGCCGACAGGCGCAGGTTCAAGTCTATGCGGCTTTGCTCGATATAAGAGCCGTCGGAGCTGGCGAAAATTACCTTTTTTCTGATATCACCGTAACCGATGCTGGTAGTCTGGATGTCCGGTGTTTCAAGCATGATGCGGTTATACTCATCCAGCAGGGACTTCTTGGCCGAGAGGGGGACTGCCAGAGGATTCTTCTTATACTCGGCGTCAACCTTATCGACGACGGCCCGGGCGGGGCTGAACTCGCTCTTTCCTTTTCCCACACGGGCAGCCTGCTCCACCGCCAGGGCAGCGCTCTCCTCCATCCTGCCCGGACTGTTAAAGCTGGCAAAGCCCCATCCTCCTTTCACCAGCGCGCGCACGCATCCGCCCGCGCCGGCCGTCCTGCCCGCCTCTTCCAGGCGCTCGCCCCGGAAGACCAGACGGCTCGATTGGCTCTCATCAAGGCGGACCTCGACGTAATCAGCTTTGAGCTTGCGGATAACGGAAAACAATTTGTCCTGCATAGTCTATCTTGGATATTCAATTTTAGCAGATAACCTTAGATAGGGTGTAAACAAGGCGGAGCCCTGGCTGAATGTCAGCGGAGACGCAATTTGTTGACATAACGACTATTATATTAAGATAGACTTTTAATACCGGCCGTTATATACTTTTGGCGGAGGTAACCGATGCAACCCAGTCTCGCCGGCAAGATCGAAAAAGCCAAACGCTATGCAGAGGAGCCCGAGCGAGTAACCATCCACAATTTCTCAGCCGATTTCCGCGGCGAAAATGACAGCCATGTCCTGTCATTCAGCGATGGTAATTGGAACTGCAACTGCCATTTCTTCTCTCAGTGGGGCCAGTGTGTTCACATCATGACGTTGCAGCGCCTGCTCGAAAGGATGCTTCCCGTAGCGGCCGAAACCTCTCAAAAGGCTTAATTAGCGACATTATTCCCGGGCGCCGTGATACGGTGCAGGGTCAATTTATCTAAAATTACCATCCTTAAAGGCTCTTGCGACATCCGCTGCCAGAAATAGCGATCCGGTTGCCAGTATGAGGTCGTCGTTTGAGGAGGTGGACAAAGCTGCCGACAGCGCTTCTTTAGCATTACGCCTGATGTCCGCCGTCACGCCCTGCCGCCCGAAAATGCCGGCCAGTTGCGACGCGGCGGCGGCCCTGGGATGGCCCGAGCTGGTGATGATTACCTTCGATGCCGGCCCCGCCAGCGCTTTTGCCATGCCTTCGATATCTTTATCGCCGGACGAGCCGAATATCACAATAAGTTTTTTATGGGGTAAATACCTTTTTACTGATTCGAGAAGAGCGTTCATCGAGTGGGCATTGTGTGCTCCGTCTATCACGAGCAGGGGAGCCCTTTTCAGTATCTGCAGGCGAGCCGGCCAGTGCACGCTTTTTAGCCCCGATGCGATATGATCCCGAGTGATCTTCGCTCCGCGCTGCCGCAGGGCCTCTGCGGCAGCCACGGCCAGGCCGGCATTTTCCATCTGATGATCGCCCAGCAGAGGTATTCGCAGCATATAACTGCCGCTCAGGCATCGGACGGTAAAAGACTGGCCGTTCAAATTTCCGCCCAGGCGTTTCCAGGATATATCTTTTCCCGCCAGGACCAGCTCTAAATTGAATTGTCTGCATTTTTGTTTGATCACCGCCAGAGCTTCCGGTTTCTGAGGGGCGCTGATCACTGTGCAGCCGGACTTGATTATCCCCGCTTTTTCGCCGGCGATCTTGGACAGGGTATCGCCCAACACCCCGGTATGGTCGAAGCTGATGGAGGTCAGAATGCACACGTCCGGCTCGGCGACGTTGGTGGCATCCAGCCTGCCTCCCATCCCTGTCTCCAGCACCTGGAAGTCTGCGCCCCTGTCTCTGAAATAGAGGAATGCCACGGCGGTCAGTGCTTCAAACGTCGTGATTTTTCCAAATCGGCCTTCCCCATTGATTTTCTGCACGTGCTTTTGAACGGCGCCCACCAGGCGGGCGAAATCCTTTTTTGTTATCGGGCGGCCGTCAACGACGATTCTTTCCTGCCATGTATACAGGTGCGGCGATGTGAAAAGGCCGGTGCGGTAGCCTGCGGAGGTCAGGATAGAGGACAGCATAGCCGCCGTGCTGCCCTTGCCTTTGGTGCCCGCTATGTGTACCGTCTTCCTCCCCCTCTGGGGCAGGCCCAGCTTGCGCAGCAATATCTCAACCCTGCGCAGGTCGAAATTGGCGGCGTTGTAGGCTGCGGCAGGCGATACTTCGTAATCCGTGAGTCCCGCGAGATAGGCGACCGCGGCGTTATAGTCCATCGCAGACTGAATTATAGCATTGCCGGGGACGGCAGGAAGTCAGCCGTGCAGCGACAGGCGCACGTGCCGGAGGGAATAGAATGGTGGATACTGATTCAGAGCTTTACGAACTTGGGCATGATGCGGCCCTTCCACAGCGCCTTGCCCTGCATGGTCAGAATCATGGAAGCGAAGGCTACCACCGTCATGAAAATAGCGCTGAAAGGGTAGAATAGCACGACATATAGGGGGAAATGGAAACGTATATTGCTGACCGTCCAGAGCACCAGGTTGAGAACGACGGCAATGCCGGCCATGGCCGTTATCTCCAGCGGGATTTGCGGCTGGGACAGACCTATTCCCAGAACAATCGGCGGGCTGACATAGAAGATCAGCACCAGCGTATACATCAGTATCAGGAAAAAGGGATCGAAATTGAAGGTGGCGAAAGTGCTTTTAGTCAACCCCTTCCAGGTCTGGTCGAAATTGCGGTACATCCTGCAGGAGGCCAGGCCGCCTCCGTCCAGCAGTTTGTATTTGAGTCCCATGGCATGCACCCGCCTGCCGATGGCTATATCGTCGACAACATTGTGCCTGACCGCCGCATAGCCCCCGGCTGCATCGTAAGCGTCCCTGCGAAAGATCAGGAACTGCCCGAGTATGGCGAATAGCAGCGGGTTACGCTGAAGGCGGGTCAGCTCCAGCGGCACTCCGCACAGCATGCCCAGGTAAAAAGCCGGTATGCTCAGCAGCTCGGACCATGAGACAACGATCTGCCGCGGCAGCGCCGAGATCAGGCACGTGTTCTCGGCTATCATGGCAGAGGCTGCGCCGCGCAGCATGCCCGGCTCGTGGTAGGTATCCGCGTCGACAAAAACCAGCAGTTCGCCGTCTGCGGCCTCGGCAAGCTGCGAGCAGGCCCAGTGCTTGCCCAGCCAGTCGTCTGGCAACGGTTTACCCTTTATCAGGGCAAGCCTTGTATCCTTAGCGGCAAGCTCCTGCAGTATCTGCCAGGTGCGGTCGGTGGAGTTATCGTCCAGCACTATGACCTGGAAATCGGGGTAATCCTGGTCCAGCAGGCTGCCGGCGCATCTTCCGATATTGGCCTCCTCATTACGGGCAGGGACCAGCACCGAGCAGCGCGGCCAGGCGGGGGGCGCCGGGTAGCTGTAAAGGTGCCGCAAGTACCGCATATTGAATAGCGATACTGTCAGCAGTACCACCAGGCTGACCACTATAGCGGACTGTACGTAGAACAGGATTTCGAAAAATAGTATTTGAGGCACTCTGTCCTATATCATAAGTTTCAGGCGTCTGTATTTTCTCTAAGCGGGGATCTATCAGGGTAGCTTACTTTTCGGTAATTTGCGGTCCTTCCAGGTAGCCCGGCCGGAGAGCGTGAGGTACATGGACGAGAATGAAATTGCCGTGATCAACGACGCGCTGACCGGATAAAACGGCACCATGTAAAGCGGCAGCTTGAAGCGCAGGTAATAACCGGTAAACAGCAGCAGTGATGCTATTATCGATATGGCTGCCAGCCCCAGCGACAATACGGGGGGATAGTTCGGCATCTTGTGCACGCCCAGTTCTATGACCGGCGCCCAGAATGCGAAATTGATCCACAGCCAGGTGATAAAGGAGAGCGGCACATTATACCCGCAGGCCGGGAAGCTGTTCTTGGCGAGGCCTTCATGCAATTCCGTCCAGTTATGATACATACGGCAGGAAACATTGTCGGTGCCGTCGAAAAGCCGATAACGCATGCCGGAAGCTATTATTTTTTCTGCCAGTTGTAAATCGTCCAGCACGAACTGACGGATACCTTCGAATCCCCCTATCGCTTCGTAGGAACCGCGGGTAAAGAGCATCAGCTTTCCGCTGGCGGATAAAACTGTGATGCTGCGGGGCCTCAAGCGGGCTGGCAGTGGCCTGCTGCCAAAAACGCCCAGCGCAAAAAACGGCATTATCAGCTTCTCGGCCAGGCTGCCCAGCTTGTGCCTGGGTATGATTGAAAGCATATCGGCTTCTTCCGCATCGAGGGCTGCCGCCGAGCATCTAAGTGTGTCGGGCGCGTGGACTGTATCCGCATCGGTGAACAGGAGCAGTTCGCCGTCGGACGCGCGATATAGCTGATGGCAGGCCCAGTGCTTGCCAATCCATTCTGGAGGCAGCGGTTGGCCGCTGATAACCTTGAGACGGCTGTCCGCCTTTGCCAGTTGCGCAAGTATCTTGCCGGTGTCGTCCGTAGAGCCGTCATTCAGCACTATGACCTGGAAATCGGGATAATCCTGCCCCAGCAATGACCTGACGCAGGCGCCGATGTTTTCCTCCTCGTTCCTGGCCGGGATTAGTACCGAGATACGCCGCCGGACTTCAAGGTTTTTATAATCTTTCAAATTGCGCAGCGTACGCATATTTATGCCGGCTATGGTGAGCATGATGAGCATGCATAGCACGATGAGCAGATTCGGCAGCAGCAGGGGATCGCCGGCTATCATTATTTTCTTAACACCTTGCTGAGCCAGGGCTGCGGCTCCGGCCAGCTTTTAAAATAGGAATAGCGCCTGATAGTAAGTATAGCGGTATGTGTCAATCCGGCGCAGAAAAGGGGCGCCCTGTACATTTTAATAAAGGGATCCGGGACAATCAGCAGGAAAATAAGGAAAAGAAACATGCCGAACACAGAGCCCCAGACCCAGTTCTTCTGAAGAATAAACATAAATCCGATACAGAGTGCCATGGCCGACGGTCCCAACCAGCCTGTCAGACCCAGCCAGACGCCGAAGGTGGTCGCGACGCCCATGCCTCCCCTGAATCCAAGAAAAGGGGAAAAGGCATGTCCTATCACCGGCGCCACCGCAACGGCCGCCAGCTCCCAGCCGGCGACTCCGGATAACAGCTGGGACAGCCACACGGGCACAGTGCCTTTGAAGGCGTCCAGCAGGGCAGCGATCACGTATAGAGTTTTGCTGCCGGCCCGGGCCACATTGGTGGCCCCGGGCGCGCCGTCGCCGTATTCCCGGATATCCTTGCGCAGGAATATTTTGCCGATCCAGACGGAGAAAGGCAAAGAGCCGAGTATCAGCCCCGCGGCAATCCAGGCCAGGCTAATCATCAGATAATTATTATATAATTAAGCCGTGGAATTTGTCAGCCGCCTACTTGATGCCTCGCGGCGCAACCGCAGCCTGCTGTGCGTTGGGCTGGACCCGGATCCCTCTAAGCTGCCCGTCAAGGATGTCTTCGAGTTCAACCGGGCAATCATCGATGCAACGGCCGACCTGGTCTGTTGCTATAAGCCCAACCTGGCCTTCTACGAGGCTATGGGCATACGCGGGCTACAGGCGCTCAAGAAAACCGTGGCCTATATTCCGCGGGATATCCCGGTTATCGGCGATGCCAAAAGGGGGGACATAGGCAACACCGCGGCCGCCTATGCCAGGGCGCTTTTCGACTATTATAAATTCGACGCCGTGACGGTCAACCCTTACTTGGGCTACGATTCGGTGAAGCCTTTTCTCGATTATCGGAACAAGGGCATATTTGTTCTCTGCCGCACTTCCAACAGCAGCGCCTCCGATTTCCAGGATCTGGTGGACAATTTCGGCATGAAGTTCTATCAGTCGGTCGCGCTGCGCGCCGGTGATTGGAACAAGGGCGGCAATATCGGACTGGTGGTAGGCGCCACATATCCTGAGGAGTTGAAGGAGATAAGAAAGCTATGCCCGGACATGCCTCTGCTTATACCCGGCATAGGAGCGCAGGGCGGCGATCTGGAGCTGTCCGTCAGGTACGGCGTAAATGCCTCCGGGGAAAAGGCCATTATCTCGGCTACCCGACAGGTGATCTATGCCTCCCAGGGACCCGGCTACGCACAGGCGGCCCGCGAAGCCGCACGAGAGCTTCGCGACAGCATCAACAAATTCCGTGGCGTTTAGACATATACACGGAGGATGCCCCAAATGGGTGATGCCGGAAAAGGAACCTTGCGCACCATTTTCCATATCGATCTCGATGCTTTCTTCGTCACTGTAGAGCAGGTGCTTAATCCTGCCCTGCGGAGCAAGCCCGTGATAGTCGGCGGCAGACCGGAAGGAAGGGGTGTGGTGGCTTCGGCTTCATATGAGGCACGCAAGTTCGGGATACACGCTGCCATGCCGCTGTCCAGGGCCAAACGCCTCTGCCCGCAGGCCATTTTCCTGGCGGGCAACTATCACAGATATGCCGAGTTCTCGCAAAAGTTTATGCGGATACTGGGCGATTACAGTCCATCTCTCGAATCCGGCGGGCTTGATGAAGCGTATCTCGATGTGACCGGTTGTCAGAATTTCGGCTCCTGGCGGGAGCTTGCTTCCAGGATCAAAGAACACATAAGAAAGGAGACCGGTTTAGTGGCCTCGGTAGGCATTGCCCCGTGTAAAGTTGTGGCCAAGGTGGCCTCCGATGCCGGAAAACCGGATGGGCTGGTTGAGGTAATGCCGGGGCAGGAAAGGAGCTTTCTGGCCCCTATGCCGGTGGAGAAGTTGCCCGGTGTGGGTGATAAGACCGGCAAAGTACTGCGATCGATGGGAATTCAGACGATCGGCCAGCTGTCGGATATGCCGGACGGTTTGTTTAAGACACGATTCGGGGACGGTATGATGTGGCTGCAGCAGCACGCCCGCGGCCTCGACGGCAGTCCTGTTGAAGAGAGAGGCGAGGCCAAATCAGTCAGTCGCGAGACCACCTTCGAGCAGGATACCGTGGATTCGGCCATGCTTAAGGCCACCCTTCGTTACTTCGCAGAGAAGCTGGGTGCGGAGCTGAGGGACATGGATAAAATGGCCAGGACTGTAACTCTCAAGCTGAGGTATGCAGATTTTGAGACTGTTAACCGGGGTTCGACTTCCAGAATGGCCACCAACCTGGACGATGCAATTTTCCGGGCAGCCGTGCAATTGCTGGAATCAGCTCTGGGGAAAAAATATCGGCCGGTCAGGCTTATCGGGCTCGAAGTTTCTAATCTGACCGGCGCGGAAATACAACTCAGCCTGTTCGATGCCGAAACAAAAAGGCTGGAGAAACTGGACCGCGCCATCGACCGGGTGCGCGATAAGTACGGCTTCGACGCCATCCAGACGGGCTATACGATTGAGTTAAAGCGTAAATATGCCGGGCGCCGTATCAAGGATGATAAACCGCCGGCCGGCTAAAATACCTTGAAAACCTTCTTCAGTAACCAGATGATGATTAAAATAATACCGATGATGAGAGCAATGTTGATCAGCCAGCCGAGGCCGGGAATGGCAATGAAGCCTAAAAGCCAGAGTACCAGCAGGATGATGCCGATGATTAATAGAATGTTCATAGCCACCTCACATATCAGATAACTTACTTCTTCCTGCGACCATTATAGCAGCATTATTGAAAATACAGCCAAAGATGCGCCGCCGAAACTGCGGCAGGTCTCTGAAATAAATTTGCAATATAATAGTATTAATGAGTTTCAGAGACTGCCTGCAGGTATCAATCCAGGTACTGCGCTCGAACAAGATGCGTTCCGCGCTCACCATCCTGGGTATCGTCATTGGTGTCAGCTCGGTCGTGTTCATGATCTCCTTCGGACGGGGACACGAGGCTAACCTGATGGGCATTTTTAAAAGCCTGGGCGCTGAGACTATCTATATCACCAGCGCCTCCCAGATGGTCGACCAGATGTCCGGTATAACGCGTAAATTGACCATGGAAGATGCCCTGGCCCTGGAGAACTCCAGCCGGCTGCCCTCGGTGGCGCTGGTATCCCCGATGACGGAAAAGATGTCGACGGTCACCTATGCTAACGAGAAAGTCGGCACGGATGTAATGGGAGCTATGCCCAATATCCGCAGCATCATCGATTATCCCATTGAGCGGGGTTCGTATATAACGGATGAGCATATTATGTCAGGCTCCAACGTGGCTGTGCTGGGCGCAACGGCTAAAAGTAATCTGTTTAAGGACGAGGATCCGCTGGGTAAAAACATACGCATAAACGGCCGGAATTTCGAGGTCGTTGGGGTGCTGGAGGCCAAGGGAGGGTTTCTGCCGGGTGCGGACGACTTCATCATGATCCCGTTGACGACCATGCAGGCCAAGCTGATGGGCGAGACCACCACTGAAGGCCGGCCGGTGCAGACAATCGCTGTCAGGGCCCTCTCTCCTGCCCATATCGACAGCGCCAAGGACGAGGCGGTATCTGTGCTCAGGCAGCGCCACCATATCCGTGAGGGTGAGGACAACGATTTCTATGTCATGGATATGCGCGATATCATCAACCAGATGAAACAGGCGCTGGAGATTTTTCAGCTTTTCCTGGCCAGCGTCGGCGCCATTTCTCTGGTTGTGGGCGGAATAGGTATCATGAATATCATGCTCGTTTCGGTCACGGAACGGACGCGCGAGATCGGTATTAGAAAGGCTATTGGGGCGAGGAGGGTGGACATCGTGAAGCAGTTCCTGGTCGAGTCCGCCATACTCAGCGTATCAGGCGGCATCATCGGTATACTTGTCGCTTTTCTCTTTGTGCTGATGGTGACCGGTGTCAGTCTGGGAGGCTATACGGTTCAGGCGCCTTTTTCGCTCGATATAGTGCTGGTCGCACTGGGCGTGTCCACTTTTATCGGCATAGCATCCGGACTCTACCCGGCTATCCATGCGGCCGGTATGGACCCCGTGGAATCGCTGCGCTACCAGTAGGAGTTAACGATGGCAAAGGTTGAGATAGAGAGGCGCGGGCAGATCCTTGTGGCGAGGATAAACCGGCCCGAAGCCCGCAATGCCGTGGACGCCGAGACGGCCGGCCTGCTGGAAACGGCTGTGAACGAGTTCAAGCACGATAAAGGTCTCAGGGTCATGGTGCTGACAGGCTCAGGGGACGTTTCCTTCTGTGCGGGCGCCGACCTGAAAGCAGCGAGGGGTCTGATAGAGAGAAGGGGCGCCGGGAGGAGCGGCCCTATGGGGTTCAGCCGCATCACCGATTTAGGCAAACCGACCATAGCGGCCGTCAATGGGTACTGCCTGGCGGGAGGGCTGGAATTAGCCTGCTGGTGCGATTTCCGCATCGCGTCTGCCGGGGCAAAATTCGGTGTGGTCAACCGCCGCTGGGGTGTACCGCTTATCGACGGCGGCACGCAAAGGCTGCCCCGCATCGTGGGGCTGGGCAATGCGCTCTACCTGATCGAGAGCGGCGCCATGATAAACGCCGAGCATGCGTTGAGGATGGGCCTGATTCAAGAGATAGTGCCTGACGGGACGGCCCTGGACAGGGCGGTCGAGCTGGCTGTAAGGATGGCGGAGTACCCGTGGACCAGCCTGATCAATGACCGCAGGGCGGCTTACGAGGGGTTAGCCCTCGATTTGCCGCGGGGCATCAAGCGGGAAAAAGAGATACATGCCGAGTTTTTCCGGGACGTGGAGATGTTCGAAGGGCTGGAGAGGTTCAAACAGGGCCGGAGGCCGGCGCCGCCCACGCCGCCGGTATAGATGGCGAACGAATGTAATCCCCTACAGCTGCTGGATTTTTAAGTTCTTCACCAGGCAGAGTATGCGGCAACTGATCTCAAGCAGTTCTGTAATAACGTAGGCTTCCTCAAGGGTCATACCTCTGGCAAAGCTGCCGTGGCGGTGAACCATGACCACTGCATGCGTTTTCAACGCCTCGGCGATCTCCTCTGCCGCTCCGCCCGGCTGCGGCTCCAGGCCGAATCCTACTACCGGCACTTCGGGGATAAAGAGCTTTCCTCCCTCATCCTCGGTATGGATGACATGCCGGACGAAGGAGAGGGCTGTAGCATGAATCGGGTGGCTGTGTACAATGGCTTTGAACAGTCCCTTCCGGTAGATAGCCCGGTGCACCTGCAGTTCCGTCGAAGCGAGGCGGGTATTTTCGTCATCTTTTTCGAGGCCGGTTCTGATCAGGTCCGATTCAGACAGGTAACCCAGGCGGCTGCCGCTGCGCGTGATTATGACGCTGTCCTGGTCCCTGACGCTCAGGTTGCCACCGTGTACGGAAACCATGCCGCGGCTGAAAAGGTCCGATCCTACGGACTGAAAATGGGATAACAAATAGTCAGTCACTGGCAGGCCTCCTGCGGAAGTATTATTTCTTTTGAGATGCGTTGAATTTCTTCATCAGGCGCGATTTCTTGCGGGCTGCGGTATTGGCATGAATAACTTTGCGTTTGGCCGCCCGGTCCAGGGAGCTTATGGCCTCGGTTACCGCCCCACCGGCCGCAGCGCCTTTTTTAGTGGCAATTAATTTTTCCGCTCTGGTGACCTTGCTCTTGGTGCCGCTCTTGATGGCCTTATTGCGCTCTGCTTTCCTTTCAGCAGACCGGGCTGATTTTTCCGCTGTCTTAGTCTTGGGCAATTGTGACTACCTCCTTTGATATCATGAACTGACGTTCATCCTGGCAGTATGGGCCTTGGTGGCATTGATAACGCCACGCAGGCTCATAAGCCTGTTCAATATATGATTCAACTGGGCCATGTTCTTAATCTCTATAGTCGCAAACATGGTGAACACATCGTCATTATACTGGGTGCTCACGCTGGTAATATTAATCTTTTCTTCGGCTACCGCCGTGGTAATGTCCCGCAACAGCCCCACCCGGTCGAAAGCTTCCACCTGTATATCAACCGGGTACACGTCCTCCATCTGGCCCCAGCTCACATTGATCAGCCGCTCCTGCTCCTCTTCGTTGATAACGTTTATGCAGTTTTTGCGGTGTACGGTGATGCCGTGGCTACGCGTAATGTACCCGATAATATCATCACCGGGCACCGGATGGCAACATTGAGCAAGGTGCGTGAGCAGGTCGCCTACTCCCAGTACCTGAATGCCCGAGCCCTTATGCTGCGCAGGTGCGGCCGTGGGTTTGGCCAGCGGGATCTCCTCCGGCTCTCCCGCCAGTTTAGTGGCGATCTGATGAGGTGTGATACCGCCGTAACCCACGGAGGCCAGGAAGTCATCGGTAGTGTCGAAATTGAGCTGCCCCGCAAGCTCCTCGTAGTTGGCCACATCGACACCCATCCGCTTGAGCTCTTTTTCCAGTATGGACCTGCCCCGCTCAATATTCTGCGTGCGCTCCTGCTTTTTATACCAGGCTCGGATCTTCTCCTTGGCATGGGCTGTCTTAACGAATCCCAGGTCCGGATTGATCCAGTCCAGGCTCGGCGCTTTCTCGGTCTTGCTGGCTACTATCTCGACTATATCGCTGTTCTTGAGCTCGTAGTTGAGGGGGACCAGCTTGCCGTTGACTTTTGCGCCGATGCAGCGGTGGCCGAGGTCTGTATGGATGCGGTAGGCGAAATCCAGGGGTGTAGCTCCGCGCGGGAAGGGCCTGATCTCCCCTTTAGGCGTATAGACAAAGACCTGGTCGACGAAAAAGTCCTCTTTCAGTGAGGTAAGGAATTCTTCGCTGTCCAGCGAGCTCTGCCAGTCGATGAGCTGGCGCAGCCAGGAGATCTTCTCCTCGAAATTCAGGTCCGGCTTGGCCCCTTCTTTGTATCGCCAGTGAGCTGCAACACCGTATTCCGACATGCGATGCATCTCGTATGTTCTGGTCTGTATCTCCAGCGGCGTGGAGGCGCCGTCGCCCACCATTACAGTGGTATGCAAAGACTGGTACCCGTTGTCTTTGGGATTGGCTATATAGTCGTTGAATTCTTCTGTGATCGGGTGCCAGGTATTGTGTATGATGCCCAGCACCTTGTAGCAGTCGGGGATGGTATTGACCAGCACGCGCAGGGCGAAAAGGTCGTGGATATCACCGAAGCTCCTGCCGATGGCTGTATACCTCTGTATCTTGTTGAAGATACTGAAGATGTGCTTGGGCCGGCCGTATACCTCTCCCTGGATGCCGGCTATGACCATCTCGTCGCGCAGTACTCGGGCGGCGTCATCGATAAAGCCTTCGCGCAGCGACCGGCGCACCGCCACCATACGCGCGATTTTGCGGTACTCCTCCGGCTGAAGGTATCGGAAAGACAGGTCTTCAAGCTGCCACTTGATCTCCCACATGCCCAGCCTGTGAGCCAGCGGGGCATATATCTCCAGCGTCTCCTGCGCGATGGCCTGTCTCCGTTCAGGCGGCAATGCCTCCAGCGTATTCATATTATGCAGCCTGTCAGCCAGCTTGATGAAGACCACGCGCAGGTCCTCAGCCATGGCGATAAGCATCTTGCGCAGGTTCTCCGCCTGCGTCTCCCGGCTGCTGACCGCTATGTCGCGCCTCCATGCCAGCCTGCTCAGCTTGGTCACCCCGTCCACCAGCTTGCTGACATCCGGGCCGAACTGTTTTTCAAGCTGTGCGATCGGTATATTACAGTCTTCAGGCACGTCGTGCAGGAGTGCGGCAGCCAGTGTGGCGGCGTCGAGCTGCAGGTCGGCCAGGGTTATGGCAGTTTGGAGGGGATGTTCCAGGAAGGGTGCGCCGGATTTGCGCTTCTGGCCGTCATGTGCCTTGAGGGCATAATTATAGGCAGCCTCCACGATAGCCAGCTTGTCGGGAGGCAGGTATTCCCTGGCCTTATTGAATAGTGGAGAGGGATCCATACGCGTTCCTGTCAAATGTATAATAAAGCATGGCTGTGATCAATAGCAAATGCTTTCCGTATGCAATGTGACTTACGTCATTTGCATGCCGTATGCCGGGGTATTATCATATTTTAACTGGCGGTACCGGATATTCAGTAAGAATCTGATTGCTGGTGGGGCAAACCGTCAGTACAAGGACCAAATATCTGGAGGTACTTAGATGAAAATTGTGAAACTGTGCCGCGAAGGCTCCTGCTGCCCGGCAGTAACCGTATTCGAAGACAAAGTCGAGATCGGCGAAGACGCTAACACCTGCGTCCTCACGCGCGACGAGTTCGAGATACTCAAAGAGAAGATTCTCGCCAGAGAAATCTAAAAACACCAAAATAAGTAATCAAATAGGATCCACCGTCCCACCCGGTGGGTCCTATTTTGTATGAGCCGCCCATGTGCAGAGTTGAACTTCCCGCCCTGTAAAATGTATCCTTGATAAGCCGTTTTTTCCCCAGCGCCGTTAGAAAGGAAGAAATATGAATACTTCTAAGTTTCAAGAGCTGAACAGCATCTTTTTCCCCCGCAATACAGCAATCATAGGAGCTTCTCCGACAGACGGCTACACTTACGCTCTGCTTGCGACTAAAATGCGCGACAGGCTCTACCTGGTGAACCCCAACTACCAGGAACTACTGGGCAGGAAATCATATGCAAGCATCATGGATATCGATGTCCCCATTGATTATGCCGTTATAGCGGTCCCGGTCCGGTTCGCATTGAGCGCCGTCAGCGACTGTATTAATAAGGGGGTAAAAGGCGTTCATTTATTCACGTCGGGATTTAGCGAGACCGGGCTGCCGGAGGGCGTCAAGCGTGAGAAAGAGCTGGCGGATATGGCGCGGGGTAAGCTAAGGATCATCGGACCCAACTGCATGGGAACATATTGCCCCAAATCCGGCCTGTCGTTTAATCCCGCGTCCACCAATGTAGAGGGGAATATAGGCGTCATCTCCCAGAGCGGCACCTTTGCTCAACTATTTGTCTATGCCGGCAGGACAATGAATATGAAGATCAGTAAGATGGTCAGCTACGGCAACGCTGTTGATCTCGATTGCCCCGATTTTCTTGAATACCTGGCGGATGATCCCGATACCAGCGTTATCGCCCTTTATATCGAAGGTATCCGTGATGGGAGGCGGTTGAGGTCTGCGCTGGAATATGCGGCCGGTAAAAAGCCGCTGGTTGCGCTCAAGGGCGGCGTCACCGGGGCAGGTGGTAGAGTGGCTTCCTCACACACGGGTTCGCTGGCCGGAACGGGAGAGACATGGTCGACCATGTTCAAACAGAGCGGTGTGGTGCAGGTAGACGATATAGATGACCTGCTCAATACCACCGTTACCATGGACTTATCCAGGGTGCCGTCCGGAAACGGAGTAGCAATCGTAACATACTCCGGCGGGTTTGCCGTGGTTCAGAGTGACATGTGCGTGAAGGCAGGGCTTCAGGTCCCGCAGTTTTCCAGCAAGGCTGTGGATGAACTGAGGACGTTTGTCCCGGCTGCAGGCACTATGATAGGCAATCCACTCGATTCATGGCAACTGTTTTACAGGCACTCGGGCGAAGGCAGGCTGTCGGATGTGCTGCGCATTGTGGCGGGCGAGAAACAAATTCATTCTATTATTCTGCAATTCGACATAATAAGGTTCATGACAATGATGTGGGGTAATGGCACCGAGGAGAAACTGAGAGCTATAACCGAGGATTTTCTGGCCGGCTGCCGCTTCGCACGCGATGAGGCCGGCAGGCTGGTAATAATAACGGTAGCCATCGATGCCTATACTGATAACGAGGCGGAACGACGGATGACTTTATTAGCCAAGAAGATGTGCGAGGATGCTGGATTTCCTGTGGCCGCGTCACTCAGGGAAGCTATCAGGGCGGTGTCTTATATGTACAAGTACGCTGCCATTAAAAAATAATTGATGATAAGGGGGTTGCGGCATGGCGGAGATGACCGGCTTTGCGGTTGTGCTGGTAACTGCGTCCGGGTTGGACGAAGGCAACAAGATCACGTCTGTTATACTGGATAAGCGCCTGGCTGCTTGTGTTAACATCGTTCCCAAGATATCTTCTCTATTCTGGTGGCAGGGTAAAATCGATGCGGCTGACGAGGTGCTGCTGATCATCAAGACCAGGGCGTCACGGATCAAAGATATCATAGACGCTGTGAAAAGCGTCCACAGCTACTCCATACCCGAGGTGATAGCGCTGCCTGTCATAGCGGGGAACGCCGATTACCTGGACTGGATCGCGGGCGAAGTGAAAGAATAAGCAACGATTTGACCGCCTGTAATATAATAATGGCCTGAGAGGGAGAACGCATTTGTTTAAAGCACCGCGAGGCACAGCCGATACTTTACCGGAGGAACAGCCCTACTGGAGCTATATCGAAGACAGGGCTCTGGAGATTTGCCGCCTGTACGGGTACAGCCGCATCAGCACCCCGGCTTTTGAGGAGGCAGGCCTTTTCCTGCGCAGCGTGGGAGAGGGCACGGATATCGTTAGCAAGGAGATGTATATCTTCAAGGACCGCAGCGATAACGAAATGGCCCTCCGACCGGAGGGCACTGCGCCCGTTTGCCGTGCTTATCTGGAGCATGGCATGGATAACCTCCCTCAGCCTGTAAAGCTGTTCTATTTCGCCGATATCTTTCGATACGAGAGGCCCCAGGCGGGGCGTTACCGGCAGCACCACCAGTTCGGCTGCGAGGCCATCGGGGAACAATCTCCCGTGCTGGATGCAGAAGTAATCCATATGGCGCTCAGCTTCTTCGGGTCGCTGGGACTGACGGACTTCTCGCTGCAGTTAAACAGCATCGGCTGTAAAAAGTGCCGCCCGGGCCATTTGCAGAAATTGAAGGAACACTACGCTCCGCTGAGAGAACAGCTGTGTGACGACTGCCGAGTCAGGCTTGAGAAGAATCCTTTGAGGCTGCTGGATTGCAAGAAGCCTGCCTGCCAGTCTGCGGCCGATCTGGCCCCCAAAAGCGCCGACTATCTCTGCCCGGAATGCGGCCAACACTTCGACTCTTTGAGGAGTTATCTCGCTGCCCTGGGTATCAAGTTCGTATTGAATCACAGGCTGGTAAGAGGGCTGGATTACTACACTAAAACTGTATTTGAGATTCAGCCTGCCGATGGCGGATCGCAGAGCGCGCTGGGCGGCGGGGGCCGTTACGATGATTTGATCGCCATGATAGGGGGTAAGCCTGTGCCGGGCATAGGTTTTGCCGCCGGGCTGGAGCGCATAGTACTGAACTTGAAAACGCAGAATATTAAGGTACCCCCAGGAGATAGGCCGGCGGTTTATATCGCCTGTCTGGGAGAGGAGGCCAGGGTGGAAGCTGTGAAGTTATCGGCGGCGCTGCGCGGCGAAGGCATCTCGCTGTTGACCTCTTCGGGCGAGCGCAGTCTCAAGGCCCAGCTCAGAAATGCCAATACCGCCGGTGTCAGGTACGCGGCCATCATCGGGGGCGATGAAATGAAGGCCGGCACCACGATGGTGCGCAACATGGAGACGGGCGAACAACAGGAGATGCGGCCGGACGAGCTTATCGCGCTTCTGAAGGACGCCAAATAACAGGCAGGAGAATACTGCGATGGATACTTTCGAAGCCATTTACAGCAGGCGCAGCGTGCGTCGGTACAAGGATACCCCTGTTTCCGACGATATTCTCAACAGGGTGCTGGAAGCCGCCCGCTGGGCGCCCTCATGGGCCAATTCGCAGTGCACGCGCTACGTGATTGTGAAGGATCCCGGGACTAAAGCCCGTCTGGCGGAGTGTTTAAATAAGGGTAACCCCTCCACAGAGGCCATCAAACAGGCGCCTGTTGTCATTGTGGCCTGCGCCGAGCTGGGTAAATCAGGATATTATAAAGGTGTGACGGTGACCGACAGGGGTGAGTGGTTTATGTTCGATGTCGGCATCGCCATGCAGAACCTGGTACTGGCGGCTTGTGCCATGGGTCTGGGGACGGTGCATGTGGGATTTATACCGGATTCCAAAAAAGTGGACGCCATACTCGGCCTGCCGGAGGGCGTGGTCTCGGTGGAAATGACGCCGCTCGGCTATCCTGCCGGCGAGTCAAAAGGGCCGCCGCGCAGGGAAATGTCGGAGCTCGTATTTTACGAAAAGTACGGCAGGCATTAGAATTTAGGCAGCGTACCTCGCAGAACAATCACCGCCCGCTGCGGCTGAGGCAGCCGGAACAGCTTCACCGTGCGGGCCTGTAATTTTATAAAGGAGGGAGATATGGCCAGGACGATCGCAGAGATCAATGAAAAAATCAAAAAAGGCCGGGCGGTCGTGGTCACTGCTGAAGAAGTGATCGGCATCGCCCGTAAGAAAGGAGTCGCAGCCGCAGCTAAAGAGATCGATGTTGTGACCACCGGGACTTTCGGCCCGATGTGCTCCTCCAGCGCTTATATGAACCTTGGCCATACCAAACCCAGGATGAAAGTGGGCGGGGGTAGGGTCTACCTCAATGATGTGCCGGCTTATACGGGTGTAGCGGCCGTTGATATCATACTGGGCGCCACGGCCATGCCTGACGACGACCCGAAGAACAGGATTTACCCGGGAGAGTTTAACTACGGCGGCGGCCACGTGATCGAGGAGCTTGTAGCGGGAAAAGATATCCGGATGGTGGCCAGCGGCTACGGCACGGACTGCTATCCGCGCAAGAAGCTGGAGACACTGATAAATATCAAGAGCATTAATGAGGCCGTCCTGTTTAATCTGCGCAATGCCTACCAGAACTACAACGTGGCCGTAAATGCCGGCAGCCGTATGATTTATACGTATATGGGCGTTCTCAAGCCCAGGCTGGGCAACGCCAATTTCTGCTCCGCGGGCCAGCTTGCTCCGCTGATGAACGACCCTCTGTACAAAACGATCGGTATAGGCACACGCATCTTCCTGGGAGGTGGCGTCGGTTATGTGGCATGGCAAGGTACGCAGCATAATCCGTCCGCACCCCGCACCGAGAAGGGCGTTCCCACGCGCGGCGCCGGCACGCTGGCGGTTATCGGCGACCTCAAGCAAATGAATGCTAAATGGCTGGTGGGCACCAGTTTCCTGGGGTATGGCGCAACGTTGACCGTCGGCATAGGTGTGCCGATACCCGTGTTGAGCGAGGAGATACTTCAGTACACGCTGGTGACCGATGCGGATATACTGGCGCCGGTGGTGGACTATTCCGATGCCTATCCCAACAGGAAGCCGGATGTGCTGGCCGAGGTCAGCTATGCCGATCTGAAATCGGGAAAGATCAACGTGGGCGGCAAAGATGTCCCGACAGCGTCGCTTTCGAGCTACCCCGGAGCAGTGGAGATAGCAGCTACGCTCAAACAATGGATCAGCAGCGGCAAGTTCCTGTTGAGTGAACCGGTTGCGCCCCTGCCCGGAGTGGAATCCGGTATCAAGCTCAAAGCCCTCGAGGAAAGGCCGTTGCCCTGAAGGAGGCAAAGATTATGAAGGTAGCGAAGAAAATCGTATTGCATTTTCCACAGCAGACCATCGACAAGCCCATTGTCAGCAGCCTCATCAGGGAGTTCGGGCTCGATTTCAATATTCTCAAGGCTTCCATTTCCCCGGGCGAGGAAGGTCTGATGATCATGGAGTTGACCGGTGAACAGAAGGACTATAACCGCGGCATAAAATACCTGCGGGAGGCGGGGCTTGAGATACAGTACCTCAGCCAGGACGTATGGCGTAACGACGATAGATGCACCCATTGCGGAGCATGTATAGCCATGTGCCCCACAAGGGCGTTTACGCTCGAGGAGAAGACGCGCAAGGTCCTCTTCGATAATTCGAAATGCATTGTATGCGAGCTGTGCGTAAGGGCCTGCCCGCCCCGGGCCATGGAATTAAAATTCTAAACGGGCGGGTTTAAAAACCCGCCTCTGCGAAGGAAGGGGCGTGACTTCACGTGCGCCCGGGAATGGTATGTACGAGCAACGCACCTATCGCCACAGCATCAAAGACGCAGACCTTGTCTCCTTTCAGGCTGCTGTGAAGGAAACGGACCTTTACATACGCGCCTCGAGAGACCTCAGCACCGAAGCCGTGACTGCCATCAAAGAGGTGAGGGGCCCGCTGGAGAGATATATCAGGGAGCATCCCATATTCCTTCACAGCCTGGAGCCTTTAAAGGTGAGGAAAGATGCGCCTGAGATCGTACAGAGGATGGAACGGGCCGCCCGGCTGGCGAACGTCGGCCCGATGGCGGCGGTGGCCGGCGCCGTAGCACAGATGGTAGGTGAAAGACTGTTGCATTCGTCCGGCGAAGTAATTGTGGAGAACGGCGGCGATATCTACCTCAAAGTCAGCAGGAAGAGGGTGATCGCCATTTATGCCGGCGAATCCGTGTTTACAGGCAAGCTGGCTATAGAGGTTGAACCGGACCGTACGCCGCTGGGGGTCTGTACTTCATCCGGGAGAGTCGGACCATCGCTCAGTCTGGGGATGGCGGATGCTGCGGTTGTCGTCGCGCCGTCTGCGGCGCTGGCTGACGCCGCGGCGACGGCAGTGGGCAACGCGGTGAAAAGCGAGAAGGACGTGGATGCCGCACTTGAACTCGGCCGCAGAATCAAAGGGATCAGCGGAATCGTTGTGATAGCCGGAAGCAATATGGGCGCCTGGGGCGATATCAGTCTGGTGAAAATATAACCTGCCGGGCTAACCGCTGCAGCAGTGTACGCTAATGGTAATGGTGAACGAGTTAGTCCCGCCGTTGCCGTCGGAGACCTCGCAATTGATGGTGTATGTTCCTGCGTCTCCGGCAGCTATCCACTGTATATTCGGGCCGTTCCCGATGACTTTCCCGCCGCTGGCCCTCCAGATATAAGATAACTGGTCTTTGTCCTGGTCTTCGGCGACGCACTCCACGAGCGCTGTCTCGTATTTACGGATGACCAGTTCGGGGGTCTTTTTAAGCTCCTCTGCGGAAGCATTTGCTTTGACTGTGACAGGCATGCGGCCCGGTCTGGTGAATTTGATGGCACCGATCGCCGGCGGATTGTTGGGCTTTTCCGGCACCATAACGGTGGTCTCCTGGGAGGTCGCCCCGCCCTTTCCGTCGCTGACCACCACAGTAATCACATAGCTGCCGGGATCTGCGGGGGCTGTCCAGGTCACGGCAGCGCCCGTGTTGTCGACCATGCCGCCGCTGGTGGTCCAGCGGTAAATAAGCTCATCGCTGTCGGGGTCGCTGGCCGCACAAATAACATTTGATTTGCCCAGGGGTTGAACTAGTGGAGTGTCGGCATGGAGGTCGGTAATCACGGGTGGATTGTTAACCGGCGCGGTGGGCGCCTGAACAGGTTGTGTGTCCGGTTGTCCGCCGCATCCGGATAGGGCGGCGATAAGGATTAAACCGAGCGCGCATACAAGCGCCAGGCGAAAACGCAGATTTGATAACATGATTATAGTACCTCCTGTCTAAAAAGGGGGGGGGCAGGCGGAAATTATACCTTGTCCCTGGATATCAATTTATTGACCCAGACCTGGTGAGAGAAGAAGGGTCCCGGATGTACGATAATTATGATTATTGCCAGTATAAAGAGGGCTACGTCGTAGTACATCGACTGAATAGGGGTTAATCCCCCCAGCCATAGCTCCCAGACGCCGAAGCACTCACACTCCGGGTATTGCTCGAGGCCCTGGGAAATCATATAAGAGTTATTGGCCATGAAACCCAGCACCATCGGCAGTATCAGTATGGCCATGACGCGCGGCCAGATACCTATAACCAGCAGGAGACCGAGCACCACTTCAACGGCGGGCAGGATCCAGGGTATAAAAACCAAGCCGATGAAGCGGGCGAATTCCGGGGTCATGAGGAAGTCCGGGATGAACCTGTCGAGGAATTCGGTCTGTCCGGGGACCGCGCCCAGGTTGGCCAGCTTTCCGCCGCCCGCAAAGATGAGTGTTAACCCGATGAGAAGGCAGGCGACGATGCTGATGACGCTGCGCACCATGGGCTGTTTATCATATTCATAGTCTGGCATATTACCATCCTTTTTTTCTATCCAAAGGCCTTGACTTGCAGAAAATTATAATCTACACTATTGCGAGTATGCAAACCCTGGTTGATGGTGAGTCTTAAGCTGGCTGCCTCTTAAATCGGGAGACCATAATGCCGGGATTAAGACTCCCAGCGTATGTTTCAAGAGGTCCTGGGCCATATAGACCCCTCAGTATCCATGGTGCATAGTTATTATCAACAAGGAGGCATCAATGGCCCTAACGGACAAAAATCTAACCTGCGCTGAATGTGGTGGATCATTTGTATTCACAGTAGGCGAGCAGGAATTCTATCAGTCAAAAGGACTTCAGAACGAGCCCAAGCGCTGCCCTGATTGCAGGACCAGCAGGAAACAGTCCCGCTCAGGAGGCGCCGGCAAAGCCAGGCAGATGTTTAAAGCCACCTGCGCAAGGTGCGGTACCGAGTGCGAAGTACCCTTTGAGCCGAGACAGGAACGTCCGGTTTATTGCAGCAGCTGCTACGCATCGTCCAAACCGGAACGTTAAATATATTGCTCCCGCAGTCTCCCGCGGGAGCCACCATATTCCGATAGCTGCGGGGCGGCAGAGCGGTCTTTAGTGAATGTAGGCGTCTGCAAATTAAAGATCCATATCCCGGGGAGCAGGTCTCTCAAGGATAAAAGGAGCATCGTTAAGTCCCTTGTAATGCGCCTGCAGAAGCAGTTCAACATCTCCATCGCCGAGGTCGATGACCATGACCTTTGGCAGATGACCACGATCGGATTAGCCTGCGTATCCAACCATAACAACCGCGTTGACGAGGTCATCAGCGCGGCCATCAGCCTGATCGAACACGATTATCCTTCGGTTGAGATCGTGGAGAAAGAGATCGAAACCTACTGAATCTGGTTTTTAATCCAGGGCAGTATAATTGACATATGGATACCTCCGCGTTCCTCGATTACCTCAAGAACGACCCCGAGTACAAAGACCAGATCGTTCATGTTCAATATATACCACCGCGCGACGCGCGCCCCGGGTGGCCTGACAGGCCCTTTCACACTGTTCTACAGGGACGGCTCGACAAGCTCGAGCTGAACACTCTCTATTCACACCAGGCTGAGGCCATTAACAGCATCAGACTGGGAAAAAATGTAATGGTCGCAACGCCCAGCGCCAGCGGCAAGACCCTCTGCTACAACATACCGGTATTGAATACTATGCTGGAGGAGCCTTATGCCCGCGCCCTCTACCTTTTCCCCACCAAAGCTCTGGCCCAGGACCAGTTGCGCGGACTTACCTGGCTGGCCGGCGGCGCCATTAATCTGCCCTGGGAATGCGCCACTTACGATGGGGATACGCCCGGCGAAGACCGTTCGGGCATCAGGAAAAGAGCACGTATTGTGCTCACCAACCCGGATATGCTGCACGCCGGCATCCTGCCGAACCATAAATCGTGGGACAAGTTCTTCAGGCGTCTCAAATATGTGGTGGTCGATGAGGCGCATATATACCGGGGAGTGTTCGGATCGCACGTGGCCTGCGTCCTGCGCAGATTGAGACGTATATGTGCTCATTACGGCAGCAGGCCACAATTTGTGTTCTGTTCAGCAACGATTGCCAACCCGGGGCAACATGCTGAAGGACTGGCGGGCCTGCCGTTTGAAGTCGTGGATAATGATGGAGCTCCTTACGGAGGCAAGGCGTTCGTATTTTGGAACCCTCCCATCGTCGATGAGGCACGCAGCCTGCGGCGCAGCGCCAACAGCGAGGTAACCCAGCTGTTCACAGAGCTTGTGCGCAGGCAGGTGCGTACCCTTGCCTTTGCCTCCACGCGCCGGTTAACAGAGCTGATCTATGTGTACAGCCGAGACCAGCTGGGCAGCCCCCTGGGTGAAAAGATTAAGCCGTACAGAGCCGGCTACCTGGCCGCCGACCGGCGTGAGATTGAAAGAGAACTGTTCTCGGGCGAGCTGCTGGGGGCGGTGGCCACCAGCGCCCTTGAACTGGGAATCGACATCGGCGGGCTGGATGCCACGGTATTGACCGGCTACCCGGGCAGCATCGCCAGCACCTGGCAGCAGGCCGGGCGAAGCGGGCGGAGGGGCGAGAAGTCGATCACCTTTCTCGTGGCGCAGAATAATCCGCTGGACCAGTATTTCATGCATAATCCCGATTTCTTCTTCGGTAAACCCTTTGAGAATGCCCTCATCAACTGGGAGAACATAAACATTCTTCACCCGCACTTGCTGTGCGCCGCCTGGGAGAAACACATTGACGAAAAAGACAGGGAATATTTCGGTGATGCGCTCGATGCAGCCGGAGCCGAGCTGAGCGAAGAGGGTAAGCTGAGAAAGGAGGGCGACCGCTGGCATATCTCACCCCGGCTGTCACATCCGGCGCAGGATGTGAATATCAGGACCGCCTCTTCCGATCAGTATCAGCTACTGGATGCCTCCAGAGGCTTTCAGGTACTGGAGACGATCGAGGAGGACCATGCCTTCTGGCAGGTGCATCCCGGCGCCATCTACCTGCACCAGGGCGATTCCTATTTCGTCAAGGAGCTTGATATCGAGAAGCATATTGCCCTGGTTGAGCCGGCCGCAGTCCCTTATTACACGCAGACCATGGAGTTGACCGACATAAAGATACTTCAGCAGATGAAGGATAAGGAGTCCGGAGGCGTGAAAATCCGGCTTGGCATGGTGGACGTGACCAACCAGGTCGAAGGCTTTCGCAAGAAAAAGCATTACACCGACGAGGTTATCGGCGAAGAGGTATTGGATCTGCCGCCCATGCGTTTCATCACCCAGTCGTTGTGGTTCGATCTGCCGCAGCAGGCGATGGATGTCATAGAAAAGAACAAGCTCGATTTTCATGGCGGGCTTCATGCGGTGGAGCATGCCGCAATCGCTATACTGCCGCTGTTCGCCATGTGCGACCGCAATGATATCGGGGGGGTCTCCACACCCTTTCATGTAGATACCGGAAAAGCGCAGATTTTTATTTACGACGGCTACCCGGGCGGAATAGGTATAGCGGAGAAAGGCTATGAAATCATCGAGGGCCTGTGGGCTGCGACGCTCAAGACTATTGAGGAATGTCCCTGCCGAGAGGGCTGCCCGGCCTGCATACAGTCGCCCAAGTGCGGGAATAACAACGAGCCCCTGGATAAAAAAGCGGCTGTCATTTTATTACGCGGACTGCTTAACGTGCTAAAATAGGCGTTTTGAAGATTCAGAGCCATCTAAATTTCTAAATACAAGGAGAATAATGGATACCTATAACTACATCAAGCACGTGATACGCAGGTCGTTCAACTACACATTCAGCCGCATCACGTTTTACCTCACAATATTCAACTTTTTCATGCTGGCTTCCTGGATGTATGAAAATACCTCCGTGGGTGAATTTGTGAAAAGCAACGGACTGCGTCCGGGCGACATGCTGGCCATCGTTTTCTTCAGCATCTTCTTTATCTCGGCCCTCGAGTATGTACTGATAGGGCGCGATAAAGAGGGGGAGGGCTATTAAAGCAGGCGGCCACGGCTTCAGTGGCTGAGTATCTTGCCCAGGAACTGCCTGGTACGCTCATGCTGGGGATTATTAAAGAGCACGTCAGGAGGGGCTTGCTCGATGATCTGCCCCTCGTCCATGAAAATTACGCGCTTGGCCGCAGCGCGGGTGAAGCCCATCTCATGCGAGACTACGGCCATGGTCATCCCCTCGTCAGCCAGCGCCAGCATGACTTCGAGCACCTCTTTGATCATCTCGGGATCAAGAGCGCTGGTGGGCTCATCGAAAAGCATGACCTTGGGATTCATTGCCAGTGCGCGTGCGATGGCGACCCTCTGCTGCTGCCCGCCTGAAAGTTGGGCCGGTTTTGCATCGGATTTATCGGGTATGCCCACCTTCACAAGCAGGTCCATCGCAGTTTGCCTGGCCTCGGCAGGCGGACGTTTGCGCACGATGCGCTGGGCCAGCATCAGGTTATCCATGACTGTGAGATGACTGAAGAGGTTAAATGACTGGAAGACCATGCCCACCTCGCGCCGTACGGCGTTGATGTTCCTGGCGCTGTCCAGCGGAATGTCGTCCACTACGATCTTGCCGTTGTCGTAGGTCTCGAGTCGGTTAATACAGCGCAGCAAAGTTGATTTTCCCGAGCCGGACGGGCCTACTATAACCACGACCTCACCTCGTGCTATGTCGAGATCCAGGCCGCGCAGCGCATGTACCCTGCCGAAATATTTGTGCACCCCGCGGATGCTGATAATAGGTTCAGCCAATCATTACCTCTCGAATTTGGTTTTCTTTTCTATCCAGTTCACCACGCGCGCCGAGAAGAGCGTCATAATCAGGTACAGCAGAGCCACCAGCATCCAGACCTCGATGGGATCGAAGTGGATCGAGGCATATTCCCGGCCGCGCCGCGTCAGGTCTGCCACGGCAACCACGCTGACCAGCGAGGAATCCTTAAGCAGCGCGATAAACTCGTTGCCGATGGGCGGAAGGATTATGCGCACGGCCTGCGGCAGGACGACATGCCGCATCGACTGGAAGTAGGTCATACCCAGGCTGCGCGCTGCCTCCATCTGTCCTTTGGGGATACTCTGGATGCCTGCGCGGTAGATCTCGCTCATATAGGCCCCGTAGCAGAAGACCAGGCCGATTATGGCCATCACGACGGGATCTGCCTGGAAGCCCTCCAGCGCCGGGATGGCCCAGGCCTTGCCCAGGTACTGGATCATGACCGGCACGGCGAAGTACCAGATTATAAGTTGGACCAGCAGCGGCACGCCGCGCACGAGTTCAACGTACAGTGTGGAGATTATATAGACGGCGCGATTACTCGATAGCCGGCCCAGTCCGCCTGCCATGCCCACGACCAGTACCAGTAAAAAGGAGACCAGGGTGACGGTTATCGTTATCACGATGCCGTCCTGGACGAACTTGAAGATATTCATGAAGGGGTCGGGCCAGGCAAAAAGCAGAAGGACTGTGATGCCGACCACCAGAGCCACCAGCCACCACCAGGCATCCATGCGCGTGGATGGCTCTGCGCCGGGTATATGACCCAGCTCCTCCTGGGGAATCTGCGGTCTGTCGGGCGTACTCATTGAGCAGGCTATTATTATACGCCTCAAGCGTAGTTGAGGGTAGACTGAGCGCAGCGCTTAGCGGCCGACCCATTTCTGGTCGAGCCTGTCCAGGAATCCCTCGTCCTTGAGTGATTTGAGAGCGGCATTTATCTTGGGCACGAGGTGGGCGTTCTTCTTGCAGATGGCGATGCCGTAGTATTCGTCCGTGAAGATCGGCCCCACGGTCTTCAGGGTTTCTTTATTCTTTACAACGTAGCCCTGGGCCACGGGGTAGTCGGCTATGACTGCATCGAGCTGCCCGTTCATGAGGTCCTGGAAGGCGAACCCGACCTCGTCGAAGGTCTTGACTCTGGCGCCGGGTATTTTGTTGGCCTCGATGATTCCCGTCGTGCCGATCTGGCCGCCTACGGTTTTGCCGGACAGGTCATCCTTGCTCGAAATGCTGTCATTGTTCTTTCGGACTGTAACTATCTGCCCTGCCAGGTAGTAAGGGTCGGAGAAAAGTATGGTCTTTTTGCGGTCATCTGTGATCGTTATAGATGAGACCGCCATGTCGTACTGGCACTGGGAAACACCGGCCAGCACCGAGTCGAATCCCACGTTGATCAGCTCTATATCGAGTCCCGCTCTGGCTGCCACGGCGCGTATCAGCTCGGGCCCGAAGCCGTCCAGTTCCTTGGTCTGCTCGTTGATTATCTCGAACGGCGGCCATGTGGCGTCGCAGGCTACTCTTAGCTTGGCCGGGGACGAAGGCGTCGGGTTGCAGGCTGTTACCAGCAGCGTCATTAGAAGACAGACGGCAACGGATAAAAATGCGAATTTATTCATGCTTGTTTTTCCTCGCCGGAGTGCCGGCCGGATTCATTATACCATTCCCCGAAGCCAGGGCCTTGCGCCTGACTAAAGGTAACCGGTATTCTGCAGTTTCCACTGGCGGCGGAAATCAGGTTCCACAGGTATATTGTTCTCCCGGGCGTACAGTCGCAGGCGGAAGTGGTCGTAGAAAAGCATAGATAGTCTGCGCATGCGGCGCTGCTGCTCGGGGAAGGTATAGTTGTGTGTGTCAAGGATAATACGGCTGATGTCCGGGTATTCCGGCAGGTTCTCGCTGTGGCTCTCCGGGTGATCGAGATGGACCGTGATGAGATTGACCAGCTCCGGGTCCAGGCAGACTACCAGCAGCGACGGGTCGTAAAATGTTCCCCCGCCGTCGCGATACCTCTGGCCGTTGAGATCGGCCGGTTCGATGTAGGTGTTCATGCTCCAGCCGGCTGCTACAGCCCTGATGATGGGGGCTTCCAGCACCTTCCAGGTGAGGCCGCCGAATTCGAAATGCCTGTCAGGACCTGTCATGCCCAGGAAATCCGTGAAACCGTCGGCGCGCGCAGCAGTTACGGTCAGGGGAAGTTTAATATCATCGAAGGTCAGCGTTTCAGGGCTGGCCGCACCCGTGTACTCTTTCAGCTTTTGGGCCAGAAATTCCTGCAGTGGCTCGAGGTTGCCCCAGCCCTGCCAGAAACGCAGGGGATTGCGGTTTATTCTGACCAGCCTGTCGGTACGCAGGTTGGCGATGAAATCCTCCAGGTCCTCCAGCGCATGTTGTGCTTCGGGTCTATATGTGTCTGGATAGTGCGCTGCTGCCACCTGTACCGCGTGGAAAAAGCCGTTGAGCACGCCTGCGGAGACGCCGTAGATCTGCTTTATCTCACCTCCTCCCTGCCTGAAGCCTTCGTCCACGGCTCGCGCGGTAACCAGTCCTCCCAGTATACCCGAGAAGCCGCCGGCGCCGTAGATGATGTTTGCCGGTCGATCGAAGGGGAAGCTGTCAAGCTGGCCGTTCAGTATCTCGCTGAAGCGGGCCATAATGGCCACGCGGTTTTTCGACGATTCGAGCATGTTGGTGGCGGCCTCGGTCGAGCCCACGTATGGCAGGTCCGCATGGCCAGCGGCCGGAAGAGGGCCCTTTGTCTTGAGCGTTTGCATGGAGAAATCGGGCTGCGCTTGCTTTACCTTTTGCAGGAGCTCGCGATGGCGCCGCAGTAGGTCCAGGTAATAATCGGCCGTTATAGTCTGGTTACGCTCATGCTGCGAGTGCATGATGAAGACCGAGGTAATGAAGTTGAGCTTCCATTTGCGCACCTCAGCATGCGGTTTGGTGCGAAGAATAGGACGAGGGTCCTTGGCCTCAAGGTCGGCCACGATGGCGCCCGCATCGACTATAGGCGGCCGGCAGTCGTAAACATACTTATCGTTGACGGTGGATGGACGGGTCGAAAGCAATGTACTTAGCGCCGCTATTACGGCATCTATCAGGGGAGCATCCTGCGGCGGGCCCATGTGCATGAACTGATACGGGCACTGCAGAGTATCGTCGGGCGGGCCGAACATGGTGAAGACGGCATCGCGGTCCATGGTGCAGATGTAAAGCGGAAGGCCCAGGTCGGATACCTGTAACTGCTGTAGAGGCGTACCTTCAGGTGCGCCCGCCGTATCGCTGCAGTAATGATTTAACTTCCTTTCCAGCCATTTCCTCAAAGGATTGAGGTTGGACCGTCCGTACCATGGGTTGACGTTGAACGAGCGGATCTGGTCACCTCTGGCCTTCGAGAGGAAACTGCGGAAATCGCTTATGGCTGTAGCGGCTTTGCCCCACTTTTGCGGATCTTTTTTCGCAGCCAGCGCCAGCGCAAAGGCCGTTGCCGTCAGAGCTCCGCCACTGACGCCGTAGATGCGCCCGACCGGCTGATTCTTTTCAAGGAGCTTATCGGCGCGATCGAGTTCCTTGACTATATAAGGCAGGTCGCCCAGCTTGGACGCCTGAAAAATAATCGAAGGATCGACTGGCATGCGATATTTTAACAGAAATGGCCGATCTGTAGCATGGTACGGGCCGGCGCTCTCACTGCCGTCCCTTTATCACCAGTTTCTTCTCTCCCCAGATGCGCCTGACGAACGCGTCGCCCTTGGCGTTACGGTAGTCGAAGTCGCTGCGGGTCATGCTGGTCAGGTTAACCTCGATGCCGGAGGCATCCTCGAAAACGGCTATCAGCTCCATGATCATATCCCTGCTCATGTCCCCCACGATCAGCAGGTCGAGGCCGTTTTCAGGAATGCTCTCCAGCCTGGCGGCCTCGCCGTGTATGAGGGCGAGGTTGATGGTGTTTATGTCTTTCAACTGGTCACGCAGATGGTTGACCACTGACTGGAGTGTGAGGATGGTCCTGGGCCCTGACTCCTGTGGCTGTTCCGTTGGCTGTTCGATCGGTTGTTCCATCGGTTGTTCCATCGGCTGTTCCGCCGCCGCGTTGATTAAAACAGTTTCTTCGATTTCCCCTGCTGAAACAACATGGGCAGGGAGTTCTATGACATCGGGCAGCGGTTGTCGGCCGTGATTGGGAACCACACGCATGCCCGGTATGATGGGTTTGTCGCCGTCTTCCAGCGGTGTATGTTTGAATGATTCGGTCATGGCAATGGCATGCTTTATCTCCGGCGGACGCTTTTTAACTTCCTCGTCTATGAACTCAATAGCCTGTGGAGTACGATTTTCTACGATGGCAATGGCGGGAGTGGGGGTCTCAGCAGTTGCGGGATGCTGATCCGCATAGGACTCTAAAATTATTTTCCGCCACTGCGACAGAAGCGGGAAGCTCTTAACGACTTCATAATATTTGAGGTTGCCCTGAGCACGTGAAGTGAACAATCCGGCGTTCTCCAGGTATCCGAGCTCCCGGCGGACAGCATTCAGCGGCTCCCCGGTTAAGCGGGCCACCTCCCGGGTATAATATCGCTTGCTTGTGTCGCGCAAAAAGAGGTAAAGCACGTTGCGCTTGGCCTTTGAAGTGATAAAATATTTTAAATTCGACATCGGTGAACACCTATTATGTTCTAATGTACAATTATGCTCAAGTAAACTCCTTGTTGATTTTCCTATTCAAGCGCACAATTCATGTTCACCTTTATTCTGCCATAAAAGATTGCCTACGTCTAAGTATTTCACCAGCCAACGCATTAAGAAATTGGGAAGTTAAGGTCGTATAGATAAAATGTTTAACTATATAATTGATGCTATTCTTACGAGTACGATGACTTCTTGCCAGAAGTATCTAATTCTAAGTTATATGGGATTAATGGCGGCACTAATGCTAGTATTGGCTATATCAGCTTTAGCCATGTTGCTGACCGCTCTGTGGTATAAAAGGAAATTAGAAAAGGCCACTAAAAAATGAAGATATTTCTTTCCATAAAGCAACAATCCCAGCTACATCAAACACAACTATGATTAAAATGACAATTCCTGTGGGATCAAATTTAGATACTTCAATAAAGAATTGGGTGATTGCTATTCCAATTATTACCTCTACCGCTATGCCAGCACTCAAGACAATAAAAGCTAACACTACCGCAACCCAACGATCCATATAAACAATCATATCAGGTGGATAATACGCATATCAATATGTTTCTAATATAGGGAGTATCGGAAATGAGTGCCAATGTGTGGGATTCTGTGCACAAACAAGTGCCTGCAAAAGTTACTGTTTATGTTGATGAAGGCATAAAGGAATTGGTGGAACTGTTAAACCAGATACCAAAAGTATGTACTATTGAAAGTTGTCAGGGAAGCGATACTCATTGGGCCACAGTTGAACTTGATTACGCCGTTAATTACGATAATGATGAGACAGCAGACTTAGCCGAGGTTGCAAATTTTGCTGATAGGTTATGGACTTTTATTGGTCAGAATATACAAAATGATATTGAATGTGATGCTGTATCAATAGGAATTGAATGGTATTCAAGACACACGCCAACGATAGTATTGCGTATTGAACCTCATTACATAGACAAGTTAGTTAATATCCTACGTCCTTTATGTAACGAGCACACACACTGCAAACCACAACAGAATTATAAGAACGAATATTAGCTTGGTCGCCAATTTGTGAGTAGAATCTATAGGTACTGTACAATCGCCGGTTGCATTTTTGGTTGTGATCGTGCCTTGTGCTATCACATTCGCACCTTCCGTTCGCTCTGTGAAGTATGTCGTATTTCTCCTGTTGTTCGGAAGTGTTTGGCCGCTGATTGAAATAGCTCGACATATCCACCCTCCCAAACGATGATTATTTAAGTATAGCAAATATGATTTAGAAGGTATATAATAGAATGCTGATTTTAGTTGGAAGGTGGTTAGGGTGGGCAAGAAATTCGGGGTTTCCTTTTCGTGGAAACGAGCGGTAGGAATCTCAGGTGCTAAAGGAAAAGTTTCCCGAACAACTGGTATTCCCCTTACAAGACAGGGACGCCAAAGAAAAATAGGAAGTGCGCTTGGATGCTGTATCTCAATAAGTGTATTTATTATTGTGGTACTAGGTGGAATAACATTAGGTGCTTGTTCCTCTAACTCTACGATCACCGCTGATACAAATATCCAGAGTACACCAAATCTACCGATCATACCATCCAATACCACGACCAATTTAGATTCAAACTATGCTCCTTCAAAACCGATTACTAATATACCTACTAGTACCATCCCTAATTCAACTACAGATAATACCCCTTCAAAATCCAGCACTGATACTTCAGCCACAAAGACCACAAAACCAAATAACATACCCCCAATGAAAAGCACAAACACGCAGCCATGCAGCGGAGCTACGGCAATTTGCAGAGATGGGACATGTAGTTATAGCCAACACCGCCAAGGTACTTGTTCACATCACGGTGGAGTTGCTAAGTGGTTAACTAAATGATTTAGGTCATGCTTGGCATCATATCATTTTGAATTAGCACAGTGTATAATCAAATTAAGTAATTGGAGGAGATATGAAGCAAGATACGTGTGACAATAACTTATGCGCTATTCCTGCTGATGTATTCCGAAGAATATACTTATATACCATCATAGGAAAATTTGACAACGGTGTATATGGAGCACTACGCCTTCAGAAAATCACTTATATATCTGAGCGATATAGTAAAAAAATAAAACCTTTTTCTTATAAAAAATATCTTTTGGGCGAGTTCAGCGATCAAGTTCAAAATACTAAAGAACAACTAATTTCTTTGGGTTTTGTGAAAGCAGTTCCTCTTGATAATGTCCACAAGATTACAATACAAACAGAGGATGAAACTTGGGAAAGCATTAATATGGGCAATAGGTATGTTGCTTGTGATAAGGATAATCTCAAATTTTATGAGTCTATTATTACAAGGGCATATCCTGATTTTATGGAGATGATAAATCAAGCAGTGAGCAAATATGGTTATCTTAAAGAACCCGATTTATTAAAGCACTGCTATGATTTTGAGGAATTTAAAAATAAAAGTGAAGGCGAAATTATTTATAATACAAATTTACCAGAATGGATTAACATTCCTGGTTTATCAAATGATGTATGCGAAGACCTAACACTTTCTTTTACACCAGCTTTCATTGATTTCGCCAATAAGATTACAGATGGTATTGAGAGGACAACAATTGACTGGGAGAAGGTGCGGGAAGTTGTCCTCAAAATATAATTTTTTAGCTCATAAAATATTTCAAAATCAGCTTGACAATTTCTTATCCAAGCATCCAGATTCATGGAATTCATTGTTCTCGCAAATACGAATTGCTGTAACTAATCCCCTGAATTCAGGAAGACCTTTAGCCGGTGTGCAAGACAAGAAGTTACGTGGCTGTATTCGCAGATACCATGTAAGTGGCAGAAGCGGATTTCGTCTGATATGTTTAATAAATTCTGCTCATAAAGTCGTTATGGGAGTATTTCTATCCGATGATATAAGATCGAATTTTGACTATAATAAAGTGCCGTGGGAGCAACTTGCATCGGAAATATATGAAGATTTAATTAACGGTAAAGAAAATAACTTTCGAAAATATACAATTGTCTAAGTTATAAATGAAACGGTTTACTTTTTAAGTATTTTGTCAGTTCATTATGGTAAGTTACCCTTGATTGTTAGAATATTTATCGGCTAAACTCCATTATGTGAGTTATGCCGAAGTCAACCAAATAGTCTGTAGATACTGCCAGTCTGAGGATATCGTCAAGTACGGTAAGTACGATGACGAGCAGTATTACTGGTGCAAAGCCTGCAAGCGCAAATTCACCGCTAAAGACACGCTATCGGGCATGAAAACGCCCATCAATGAAATAGCATCGGCCTTGAACGGTTACTACGGTGGCGAGCCAATAGACGCTATTCAGAACAGGCTAAGACAGGATTTCCATGATGATTTAACAGAGCCAGGCATCTATAAATGGATTATCCGCTTTACAGTTGAAGCAATAAGACGGGAAAAAGGTTTTATTCCCACAGTTGGCAACGTGTGGATCGCCGATGAGACAGTAATACATGTAGGTGGTCGTAATCTGTGGTTTTGGGACATCATAGATGCTGATACTCGATACCTATTAGCATCTCATTTATCAGAAAAAAGAACTGTACGAGATGCACAGATATTGATAGAGAAGGCTATTGAACGAGCGGGCAAACCGCCACGTACAATAATCACTGATAAACTCAGAGCATACGTTGACGGTATCAGTATAGCCAGTTTAGGCATGTCAGAGCATATCCAGAGCAAGCCGTTCACCGATGTAAACAGCACTAATATGATTGAGCGATTTCACGGCATATTGAAGCAAAGGACAAACGCTATTCACCAATTCCGAGATATCGATACAGCCCGTTTGCTGACTGAAGGCTGGCTGATTCACTACAACTTTTTCAAAGACAACGAATCATTAGATAACGAATCTCCGGTAAAGCATATGGGCGTTGCGTCACCGTTTACAGGTTGGGCTGATATTGTACGTAATTTTGAGCGTAAGAACATAGTAGCACAAGAACCTTATTCTCCAGAGGTAAAGACCACTTCAGTAACATATTGGGATAGAAGCAAGGCAGACAATAGGGCTGCGGGATTAAAGTACAAAGCAAGGCACCCAGGCCGACCCAAAAGAAGAGGAAGGCCAGATACGCAAGTGCATGGTTCGATCAAGCAAGTAAGATTTTAGGATGATAGAATAGACTATGGGGAGTGGGAGTCCACTAACCATTAATCATAAACTCTAGTGAGGATGAGATGGGTGATGTTATTAATTCAATTGATCGTAGTTTTCAGAGATTGTTGAGGTGGATTTACCCGGGATTGTTGATTGCTGTCCTATTCTATTTAAGTCAGCCCAGCCTTTATAAGCGTATTGTAAATTGTAATCAGGTAGGTATCTGGGGTTATTTAGTTGGTTGTATCACATTGGGATGTTTAGCTTATTTATTACAGGTTTATTTTATTCAGCAAGTATTATTACTTACTGTTTTTCGTACATGGAAAGTAGATACAGATACGAATAAAAGGCCAGAACGTAAGTTAGCTAAATATTTAGAGATAGATAAGAAGGCAGATGAAATAGAACAAAGAGGATATGCAAAGGGAACATATAATGGCACTTATTACATGGATTATATTTGGGCTATTACCCATGTTTTATTTATTTCATGTTGGCTAATTATAATATTCCTTTTCAACAATGAAGAATCCTCATTATTTCATTTGATCAAGGGCGGGGTAATATGGCTAGCAGTTGTATTGTTTATTAGTGCTATGTATCAATTTGCTATAGTAACGAGAGTAACGGATCCTTAACAATAAGGTGGAGTTGATAGATGCAAAATCAACTAAGAGTTTACTTGACCACAATTATTATCGTCTTTTTTCAACCCTGCACGCATTATTGAGATACCTGTAGATACATGACTGTGGATTTCACGATGGAACGATCTCTATATGATTATGCTAAAATCTGTTGAAAGCATGTATGCATGGAGGCCGCGATGGAGACGAAAAACCTGAGGCAGACGGTGGTTTTCAAGGCAAAGGCAAAAGCGGTTTATGAACTGCTGATGGACGCCAAAAAACATTCTGCATTGGCCGGGGACGAGGATACGGTGATCAGCCGTAAAGTCGGCGGAAAATTTAACATAGGCGGTTATATCGAAGGCACCAACCTTGAACTGGTTCCGGGTCAGCGGATTGTACAGTCCTGGCGATACGAAGATTGGCCGAAGGGCCATTATTCCAAGGCGACATTTGCCTTCAAAGAAGAGGACGGCAAGACAAAATTGACGTTCACACAGGTCGGCATCCCGGCTAAATTTTATGAGGATATCAAGCAGGGATGGATAGATTACTACTGGACTCCCATGAAGGAAATATTCGAAAAGTAGGCGATAATATAAACGAAGGAGCCATATTATGGATAAAGTGAAGATTGGACCCCAACCTCTGGTATTCCCTATGCCGGCATTCCTGGTAGGAGCCAATGTGGAGGGCAAGGCGAATTTTATGACGGTGGCCTGGGCCGGCATCGCCTGCGGCGAGCCGCCCATGGTGTCTGTGGCAATACGCCACCCGCGATATACACTCAAAGGGATGCAGGAGAATATGACGTTCTCCGTCAATGTAGCCTCTGCCGATCAGGTAAAAGAAGTGGACTTCTGCGGCATCAGGACCGGTGCCAAGGTGGATAAGGCAAGGGTCTGCAAATTCAAAGTGTTCTACGGCAAACTCGAGACTGCTCCTATGATCGAGCAGTGCCCGGTCAACCTGGAATGCAAAATCGAACATATGCTGGACCTGGGCAGCCACGTGCTGGTGGTGGGCAAGATCGAGGAAACCTACGTCTCCAGCAAATGCTTCACCGGAGATCATCCGGATGTTAAGAAGATCCGGCCGATTGGGTGGACCACGCTGCCGGCCAATGTCTACCAGGAACTGGGAGAGACAGCCGGCAAGGCTTTCAAGATCGGCCTGGAACTGAGCGCATAATTTCGTGATTTTGACACTGCTCCGACTTAGTGTTACTTTTATAAATGAAAATGATTTTCAATTGGCGATAAAAACATGGCTGACAAGGATGTTACGGCAGAGCTGAAGAAGCGGGGATACAAGCTTACACCGCAGAGGAAGGCCATTATTTCCATGCTGGGCAATTGCAGCGAGCACCTCAGGCCGGCTGACATCCATGACAGGCTGCACAAGAAATATCCCGGTATCGGCCTGGTTACGGTGTACCGCACGCTGGACCTTCTTCAGGAAAACGGTTTGCTCTGCGAGGTCCACATAGGGGATTCCTGCCGCAGCTATCTCAAACGCCATCGCCCGGGGGAGCACCATCATCACGTGATCTGCCGCGAGTGCGGCAGGGTGGCGGACTTCACGGACTGCGAATTGGACCGGTTGAAACAGCGCCTGGAACGGGATACGGGTTTCAGCATCAACCGCCACCTGCTGGAATTCATGGGATTATGCCCGCAGTGCAGGGCTGGAGAAGCGTAAAGGAATAAAGATGTTTAGACACCTGTTAATCATCGCGCTGACAGCCGCAATAATGGTAACGGCGGCCTGTACCCCTGCACCCGCGCCGGTCAACGGGAAAATAGGTGTGGCTGTGACGGTCCTTCCCCAGCAGGAGTTTGTAAAGCGTGTGGGCGGCGATAAGGTTGATATCACGGTCATGGTCCCGCCGGGCGCCAGCCCGCACACATATGAAGTCACACCTGTACAGATGGCGCAATTGAGCAGGGCTAAGGTTTATTGCAAAGTCGGTTCGCCCATCGAGTTTGAGCTCTCCTGGCTGGATAAACTCCTGGCCCAGAATAAAAACATGCTGGTGGTCGACTGCAGCAAAGGAATAGCCGTAATTAAAAGCGACGATCCAGATGAGCCGGGTATGGACCCGCATGTCTGGACCTCCCCGCGCAACGTAAAAATCATGGTGCAAAACATTTGCCAGGGCCTGTCGCATATAGATCCGCAGAACCGGCAATACTATGAACAAAACCGCGATTCATACCTGAAAGACCTGGATGAGCTGGATATGGAATTGGGCGACCTCTTGAAGGGCACTGTCTCACACACCTTTATAGTCTATCATCCCGCCTGGGGATATTTTGCAAGGGATTACGGCTTGCAGCAGCTCGGCATTGAGCAGGAGGGCAAGGAGCCGAAAGCGGCTTATATGTCCAGGTTGATCAATGAAGCACGGACGCAGAACATCAAGGTGATTTTTGTTTCACCTGAATTCGATACTAAAAGCGCCGAGGCCATCGCGCATGAAATCGGCGGCCAGGTGGTGGTCATAGATCCACTGGCCGGAGACTACCTGGAAAATATGCGGAAGGTAACGGCAGCCTTTAAGGAGGCCCTGAAGTAACTTTGGTATCGGGAGATGTCGTCAGGCTGGAAAACGTCTGGGTGAGCTATAACGGCACGCCTGCCCTGGAGGACATCAACCTGAGGGTGGGTGAGCATGACTTCCTGGGCATCATCGGCCCCAACGGAGGCGGCAAGAGCACGCTGCTCAAGGTCATACTGGGGCTGATCAAGCCGCAGCGCGGCATCGTCACGGTGCTGGGCAGTCCGCCGGGCAGAAGCCACAGCAGGATAGGCTACGTTCCGCAGCACAGCGATTATGACCGCGATTTTCCCGTCAGTGTGATGGAGGTTGCAATGATGGGGCGCTACGGGAAAAGGGGCATGCTTAGACCCTATGACCGGTCAGACAGGGATGCTGCCGAGAAAGCACTCGCGCGGGTTGGTATGCTTTCCCACGCCCGGACTCAAATCGGGCAGCTTTCAGGTGGGCAGCAGCAACGGACCTTCATCGCCCGTGCGCTCGTCTCTGATCCGGCATTGCTGTTGCTGGATGAGCCGACGGCGAGCGTAGATACGGCCATGCAGACCGATTTCTATGAGTTGTTGGAGGAGCTTAAGAAGGAGATGGCCATTATCATGGTATCGCACGATATCGGCGCCGTCTCGGTATTCGTGGACAAGATAGCCTGCCTCAACGTGCAACTCTATTATCACGGCTCGCGTGAAATCACGCCGGAGATACTTGAGGCGACCTACAAATGCCCGGTTCAACTTATCGCACACGGGGAAATACCCCATCGCGTATTGAAGGAACATTAAACATGTTCGAGGCCTTTCAGTTCGAGTTCATGCGTAATGCCGTGATGGCAGGGTTGCTGGCTTCCGTTGCCTGTGGCCTGGTGGGCGTTTATGTGGTAGTGAAAAAGATTGTCTCTATGAGCGGCAGCATTGCTCACGCCTCCTTTGGGGGTATCGGCCTGGGTTATCTGTTGAATTTCAGTCCCGTACTGGGCGCCATGTTCTTTTCACTGCTGTCAGCGCTGACTATGGGACTGGTAACGCGCAGGACAAGGCTGCCGGAAGACACGGCCATCGGAATATTATGGGCGCTCGGCATGGCGCTGGGCGTCACATTTATCGGTCTTTCGGCAGGATTTGCGCCCGACCTCATGAGTTATCTTTTCGGCAATATACTGACCGTACCTGTGAGCGACCTGTATCTTATGGCTGCGCTCGACTTCGTTATAGTGGCTTTGACCGTCGCCTTTTACAAGGAGTTCCTGCTGCTCTCCTTCGATGAGGAATTCGGCACCGTGGCGGGGATGCCCGTAGACGGCCTCTACCTGTTGCTGTTGTGCATGGTTGCGCTGACCGTAGTTGTACTGATCCGCGTGGTCGGCATGATTCTGGTGATCGCGATGCTGACCTTTCCTGCGGCAATGGCCAGGCAATTCACGCACGACATCAAGAAAATGATGGTACTGTCTGTGATTTTCGGTATGATATTCGCCTTCAGCGGGCTGTGGATATCCTATCTGCTCAACCTCGCATCCGGGGCAACTATTATTTTGCTCAGCGGCCTGGCGCTGCTGGCGACCTATATCGTAACGGGGCTGCGGCGCAGGACGAAAGTACACTTTACAGCTTAGGCCTGTCATAGTATGATGGCGGCGTTTCCAAATATATTCTGGAGGATGTATTGATGAGGAATGTGATTTTATTAGCTATGATACTATTACTGGCGGCGTCGGGCTGCATCACTTTTGCCATGGGTGGTGGCACTGCGAACAAGGCGCCGGTAGTGATTAACTTCACGGTCAACCCCGCTTCCATCAATCCGGGAGAGACGGCCATACTTTCCTGGGAGGTGCAGAATGCTTCGTCTATCAGCATCGATCCGGGCATGCCTGCCGCAGCCTCAACAGGTGCGGAAAAGGTAGCGCCGTCATCGACCACGACTTATATCTTAACGGCCGGTAACTCAGCAGGGTCAACCAGAGCTACCGCGCTGCTGACTGTCGCGAGCGCTCCAGTCACACCGCAACCGCCTGCCTCCGGGCTTCCCGTGATATTATCGTTCTCAGCTTCCCCATCGAGCATCAATGCCGGGGGCTCTGCGATATTAAGCTGGACAACATCCAATGCCACAGGCGCCACCATCAGCGGCATCGGCGCCGTCGGCGCCAGCGGCGCAACATCTGTCAGTCCCGCCGTGACTACGACGTATATTCTGACAGCAACTAACGGCATTAACTCGGTAACCGGCGCGACCAGTGTAGCAGTTACCGGGACTTCCACACCTCCGGTATCTTCATCCCGGCCCACCATTCTCTATTTTACAGCCAATCCCACTAACGTGGCGTTGGGCGGATCGACCGTTCTCAGCTGGGAGGTGCTTAATGCATCGTCGGTGGTTATTCAGGGATACGGGCCTGTGCAACCGTCCGGGAGCCTGACTGTGTATACGTCGGGCACGGGTACAATTACATTCCAGTTGACCGCCCAGAACTCCTCCGGCTCCAGCGTTGCCAGCACCACTATAGCGGTCTCTCCCTGACACTGGCGTCATGGCGCGCCCTGATTTTTGTTTGTATACAAAATAACCTTGTGCTATGATTGGTGGAAGCGGCCGAGGCCGCTTCCACTATTTTATTAGCAGGAGACTGGAAAATGAAGATAGCGGTGTTGAACGGGAGCCCGAAGGGTGAGATCAGCGTAACCGTACAGTACATTAAATTAATCCAGAAGAAATTTCCCCAGCATGAACTTAAGCTGATTAATGTCGCGCACGATATTATCAAGATCGAAAAGAATGACGATCTTTTCCAGTCGATCATCGAAGAAGTGAGGGGATCCGACGGTGTTATCTGGGCTTTCCCTTTGTACGTCTTCCTCGTTTGCTCGCAGTACAAGCGCTTTATAGAGTTGATTGCCGAGAAGGGAGCGCAAAAAGCATTTGCCGGCAAGTATGTTACGGTGCTCAGCACATCTGTGCATTTCTTCGACAACACGGCGCATAACTATATGCATGGTATTTGCGATGATCTCGATATGAAATATATCGAGCCTTTCTCGGCGGACATGGACGATATTATGATCGAAAACATGCGCCGTATACTGCTTAAGTGGGCTGACAACTTCTTTGCCGCCATTGAGAAACGGGCACCGACTATGAAGCTATGTGCCCCGGTTATTCACAAGAAGTTCACTTACAAACCGGGCAAAGGCGCAGGCAAAGTTGAAACAAGGGGGATGAAGATCAGGGTTTTAGCTGATATAACCGACGAGAAGTCCAACCTGGCCAAGATGGTGCAGCGCTTTAAAGATTCGTTCAAGGGTGATATTCAGGTGGTCAGGACAAGCGATATCAAAATGCGCGGAGGCTGCCTTGGCTGTATGGAGTGCGCCTTTGATAACATCTGTGTTTATCAGGGTAAGGATGACTTCATCGACTACTTCAACGCCGGACGTGACGCCGATGTAACCATATTTGCCTCGGAGATCGTTGACCGCTTCTTCTCCTCGCGCTTGAAAATGTTCTGGGACAGGAGCTTCTTTAACGGCCATATCCCCACCTCGGTGGACAAGCAAATGGGATTCATTCTTTCCGGTCCGCTCAGCCAGGTGGCCAACCTGCAGGAGATCATCAATGCTATGCCGCAGATATCGGGCGGTAACCTGGCAGGTGTTGTAACGGATGAATGCGCCGATTCAGGCCGGATAGATGAGCTGCTGGAAGAGTTTGCTGCTAAATGTGTTGACAACGCCAGGCAGACATATATGCTGCCGCGCACGTTCCTGGGAGTGGGCGGGCATAAGATTTTCCGCGACCAGATCTGGGCCCGGCTGTCGTTTCCCTTTACGGCCGACTACAGGTACTATGAATCGCACGGCCTGTTCGACTTCCCGCAGCAGGACACCAGGTATCTGGAGTTCAGCAAGCAGATGACTGAAATGATCAAGGACCCCAAGATGAAAGAGGTGGTGCGTAAGATGATGAAGACCGAGATGCTCAAGGGATATGCCAAGATGGTCGAAACCAAATAACAATCGGGTATATGGCTCACGTTGTCAGATATAGGAAAAAGAACTGAACAGGGCGTAAGCCGCAGCCGCGAAGGGTTTTTCTCCAGAATAGCCGGGCTTTTCAATCGCGCCAGGATCGAGGAATCGACGTGGGAAGAATTGGAGGAATTGCTGATCTCGGCGGATGTGGGTATGGAAACCGCGGGAAAGCTGCTGGAACGAGTGAGAAAACGTACCAGGGATGAGAAGCTGATCGAGGGGAGCCAGGTGCGCGTTGCGCTCAAAGAGGAGATGGTGCGGCTACTGGATGTCCCGGTAAAGGCCGAAGCCGTTACATCGGATGCGGGGATGAAGGTGATTCTGATGGTCGGAGTTAACGGGACGGGTAAGACTACAAGCATAGCCAAGCTTGCCGGTGAATATAAAAACAGCGGTAAAAAGGTGCTGTTGGGCGCAGCCGACACATTCAGGGCTGCAGCTATCGATCAGCTTAAAATGTGGGGAGGCAGGGTGGGCGTTGATGTGGTGGCCCATCAGCCGGGAGCTGACCCCGGAGCTGTAGTATTTGATACGCTGGAGGCAGCGCGCAGCCGCGCTGCCGATATTGTCATCATAGATACGGCGGGAAGGCTTCAGACCAAACATAACCTGATGGACGAGCTCAGGAAAATCAGGAAGGTCTCGGGCAAGTACGATGCCCAACAGGAAGTGCTGCTGGTTATAGACGCCACTACGGGGCAGAATGGATTATCGCAGGCACGCAGCTTCACGGAGGCTACGGATGTCAATGGCATATTGCTCTCCAAGCTGGACGGAACCGCCAGGGGTGGTATAGTATTAGCCATCTGCGACCTGCTGCAAATACCCATCAGATATATAGGAACGGGGGAACAGATCGGTGATATCGCGCCGTTCGACCCTGTATCGTTTGTAAATGCTATTTTCGGAGATATAACTTAAAGATATGTTTGATATCGATTGGAATCCGGTATTGCTAACCATCGGCACGCTTGAGATCAGGTGGTACGGCGTGCTGGTCGTGCTGGCTGTAATCGCAGTGATAGCGCTTTCACTGGTTGAGGCCAGGCGCAGGGGCGTAGCACAGGATGTCGTGTGGGATGCGGCATTGTGGGCGGTGGTGGGCGGTATTATCGGCGCCAGGCTGCTGCACATTATAGACAGATGGCAGTACTACCTCTATCACCCCGAGCAGCTGCTGAATTTTGCAGGCCTTGCCATCTGGGGCGCAGTGCTGGGAGGATTGGCAGCCATCCTGATCTTTTGCCTGGTAAAAAAGATATCTTTCTGGTTGCTGGGCGATATAGCCGCGCCGGGGGCTATTTTAGGGCAGACTATCGGCCGTGTGGGATGCCTGGTGAACGGATGCTGCTATGGCCTGACCTGCGAGCTTCCGATCGCTGTCATATACGGCAATCCCAGCAGCTATGCTCCTATCGGCGTGCCTCTCTACCCCACACAGCTGTTCCATATTATATGGGACCTGGCAGGCTTCGTGGTACTGTGGTTACTGCGTAAAAAGCTCAGGCCGGAAGGGACGCTCTTCCTGTTATGGCTGATCTTTTTCGGCACAGGAGACTTTATCATACGGTTCTTCCGTGAAAGCGAACCTTTCCTGTTCAACCTTCCGCAGGCTCAGGTCATAGATATCCTGATAGTGGTGGCTGCAGTTATCACTTTGATTGTAAGATATGCCATGTATCGTAAAAGAAAGCAGCCGGCGGCCCGGGCAGAGGTCAGTAAGAGCGCGTAAAATCAAGCAGGTTGAGCCTGAGTTGCCCCTTGCCGTTGTAATTGTCCACCTCTACGGAATAAACGATATCTATATGGCGGGACAGCTCACCCAGGTAATTTCCCAGTCGAAAACCCATGGTATCCCAAACAACGCCGTCCTGTTTCAGCTTGAGCTTTATATGGTCCTTCTGGTTACCCACCAGCTTCTGTTCCACCACCTCGACTTTGCGGCTCAGGAAAACGGGGGCGGGGTTACCCATGCCGAAAGGCTCGAGCTGACGCATCTCCTCGAACGTCCCTCCCGCGAAAGCTGAAAGCGAAACCTCGGCATCGATATCTATGTGAGGTCGCAGGTCGAGGCCTGTGAGCTGCTCCTCGGCCAGCGAACGAAGCCTTTTCTGCAACTGCTGCATATCCCTGGTATGTGCGTTGAAGCCCGCAGCCCGTGCATGGCCGCCGTATTTGGTGAGCAGGTGATGGCATGTCTTCAGCGCTTCCATCAGATCGAACTCGGGAATGCTTCTGGCGCTGCCGCGGCAGGAGTCTGCTCCTATCTTGAATAATATAACGGGACGATAAAACTCATCCGCCAGCCTGCCGGCCACCAGGCCGATCACACCCGGAGGATAATCGGCGTCGCTGGCCATCAGGATAACCCTGTCCGCGCCATCTTCCAGTATCTGACGGCGCGCCTTATCGTAAGTCTCTGCTACCAGGCGCTGCCGTTCCTTGTTTTTCTCTTCCAGCTCGGTGGCCAGTATCCTGGCCTGTGCGTGGTCCTGTGTTACCAGCAGCTGGTAGCTCGTACCCGCGTCATCCAGCCTGCCGGCCGAGTTCAGCCTGGGGCCGATCTGATATGAGATGCTGTCGGTTGTCAGCCTGCTTTTTTCAATCCCGGCAACGTTCATTAGTTCAACCAGCCCGATACGCCTGGTCCTGTGCAGCAGACGAAGCCCCGATTTAACCCAGTAACGGTTCTCACTGATCAGCGGCGACATATCGGTAATAGTCCCCAGAGTCACCAGCTCTAATGAGCTGTTGAGCAAATCGTCATGCCCGCCGCCGGAAAGCAGCCCCTCCATCAGCTTGTATGCGACACCGACACCGGCAAATTCCTTGAAAGGGCAGGTTGAATCGGTGCGTTTGGGGTCCACGATGATGCCGGCCGGCGGCAGCTCAGCCAGCGGCACGTGATGGTCGGTCACCAGTATCTCCATGCCCATCTTGCGGGCTTTCTCGATTTCAGCAAAAGCTGTAATACCGGTATCGACAGTTATTACAAGCGTAACGCCCTGCTTACGCAGTTTCTCCAGAGCAGGTATCCTCAGCCCGTAGCCCTCCTGCATCCGATGAGGGATATAGGGCACGACATCTCCGCCGAGCTCACTCAGGCCCTGGACCAGCAGCGCCGTCGCCGTAATACCGTCGGCATCGAAATCGCCGTAAACAGCTATCTTTTCACCTGACAGCAGCGCTTTATAGACGCGGTGGACGGCCTGATGCATGTCGGGGACGCTGAAAGGATCTATGGCAAGGCGCTTATCGGCTTTAAGGAAAATCTCGGCGTCTGAATGATCGGTGATGCCACGGTTATAAAGCAGCCTGGAAACAAGAGAACCCGCACCCCGGAACAGCAGGGGTTTCTCGGCATCAGGCAGGAGTTTCCAATGTGTATGAGCCAAATGACATCTTCGCTTTCTTGTTTGGATTTATACCACAAAACATATGTAATGTAAACAGCGGCCGGTCTTAGGATAAGGGGGCCAACCGCTCCTGGGTTATGGCCGCCAGGGCAAAGAAAAGCATGTTGGCCACATATATGGCGGTAAATATGACACTGCCCCAGAGGTATCCTGCATCGCTCCTCTCTCTTTTAATGAATCGCCAGAAGTGGAAAACGACTGCCTGTATTATATAAAGTGAGTAGCAGAGCACGAGTACAATATATGCCGAGATGCCCCATTGAAAGGCATAGGCTGCCACTGCGGACAGCCCCATGGCGAGATTGGCAAAGCCGACCTCATACTGATATCCCGGTGAGGAAGATTCCAGTCCCAGGCGGGCGGCGTCAGCCTTATGAAAGATAACATGGCTGACGAAGCTTATCAGCCCGTTGAATACCACGCATGTCAGAAGGACAACTTCCAGCGCAGGCCTGGCGTCCGACCATGTGAAATACAGGTAATATGCCAGCGCTATGCCGATCCCGATAACGCAATACCTGATAACGGCGATGGCTGAAGCAACCATGCGGGAACCTCCTTCTAACACCATGTATTTAATTCTGCAGGCGGTAACCGTCCGTTCTGATCAGCCAGTTATAAGTCAGGTACCTTTCTAATAACACGTTGCCGTTTTGTGAAACCGACGACGCCAGGTTCAATGAATATTCGTAACCGATACATAACTGGTAATACCAGGTGTGTACGACAAAGGGGCTGCCGTAATACCATCCGCCGGGTCCGGAGCCGATAAGTTTCGGTTGATTATGTGTAACCAGCTCTATATAGAAGTCGCCGTTGACTTTGATCCCGGGGACCTCTATGCTCACCCATTGCGGGATATAGGAAAACAGGTTTTTATCATAGTCCTGGCTGAATAGCTTATTGTGGCGGCTGTCCCAAATGTTGATTGTAAAACTGGGATTGACGGGCTCGATGGCTGCAATATCCGGTCCATAGATCCAGGCGCCCGGCCCAAATTGGGGATTCATATCAAAATCGTGGGTGCTGCTTTTAATATAGCCGAGTATCTCAATTTTATCTATCTCATAACCGCCTGGCGGCGCTGTATATTTGATCATATTTCCTTCGACCATCTGGATCATGTTGCCGGGATAACCCGTGGAGCCCGCCAGAACGTCGCAGCCGTCCACGATACCATTGTCCAATTTAAGCCGCAGGAATTCCTTGCGCTCCGGGATATCGATCACGGCCGCTTGCGGTGCAATCTTTATCTCATAGTGGCCGGATGTGGGGAAAGTTGTCGAAAACTCCACCCTGGCCCAGCTGCCCGCTTCTATCGGCACAGGGCGGCTTTCCACCAGAGTACCATTGATCGTCAGTTCAGCTACGAATACCCCCGCGGCGTTGCCTGTGTTCTCGATTCTCATGCCGATAGATACAGGCTGTCCTACCGTTACAGACACAGGTGAGATAACGATGGGATCAAATTTGTAGACGGCCACATTTTGCGAGAAAGATTCTGATGTAGTTTGCTGCGCTGGCGATGTGGCCGGCGCCCGTATGCATGCGGCAATCACGGCGACGGCCAGCAGCGCTGATAGCAACAAGACGCTTTTATAGATATGATTCGCTCCCATGTTCTGCCTCCTCCGCAGGCCGGATCGGTCATGCGAGTTAAATATAGCCTGTCTGTAAGGATTATAAGGTGCTTCCCCTTCCTTTTCAAAATGTTTTCAGTTTTATTACTGTAACCTGTATAATCCTTTTCAGCGGGCTTTTTCTGCCAGGACAATACGGCTTTAAGGAGGTTGCCATGCCGTTTGCCAGCTCAGGGGATACAAAACTATATTACGAAGTCATCGGGCAGGGCGATCCCCTTGTACTCATAATGGGTTACGGTCATCATTCTCTGCACTGGGGCGATCTGCCGCAGCAGTTCGCTAAAAATAACTATCAGGTCGTTACGATGGACAACCGCGGAGTTGGCAGGAGTGACCGGGTGGATGCGCCCATGAGTATCGCTATGATGGCTGATGACGTCTGCAGCGTGATGGACGCGGCCGGACTGAAAAAGGCCAGCGTTTTCGGTGTTTCCATGGGAGGGCTGGTCGCCCAGGTGTTCGCTTTGAATCATGCGGATCGGTTATCCAACCTCGTGCTGGGCTGCACGTTTCCCGGGGGCACGCACACTGTGCCCACCGATCCCGAGGGGATGAGAATTCTGTTTGATTATGACTATCTTGGGAAGATGACGCCCGAGCAAAGATCGATGACAGTCTTTCGGTTTTTCTGCTCCGACGAATACATCGAAGCTAACAGGGCATCTTTTGAGTACTATCACAGGGTGACCACCGAATATCCGACGCCCCTGTTTGTCTTTAAGCGGCAGGCGGAGGCGATAGCCGGCGAGGATACCTGGGACAGGTTGCCTTCTATTAAAGCGCCTACCATGATAATCAGCGGCACCGATGACCGCCTGGTGAAGTTTAAAAACAGCGAGCTGATGGCGAAGAGGATACCGGGTGCGGAGCTGACACTGCTTCAGGATAAAAGGCACGGATTTTTCATCGAGGCCATTGATTCAACCAGGATATTCGTCAACGGCTTCATGAAAAGGCGCGACCAGAGGTAATTGCCGCGAAATCGATGCCTTAAAAAGTGGTGACCGCCTCCAGCTTCTGCGGAGGATATATCTGTTCCGACTTGGGAGGCATTGGGCTGTAGACCCAGTCGGCGATCAGCTCACCGCATTCTATCCCGCCAATGCCGCGCGTACCCCTGTAAATGCCTCGCAGCAGAACGGTCTGCATCTCGAAGGACATGCAAAAGAGCGCCGCTGTAGAGCCAGCCGGTATGGCTTTAAGGTCGCTGCCGTATACTGATGAAGCAAAGATAACACGATCGCTGCCTGCCGTCTGTGCCTGTATAACCGGTATAATCACGGGATACCCATCTGTGTCCACATAGGCCAGGAACTTCAGGTTGTCCATCTTGTCTATCAGCTTGCGCGTGAAATGATTGAGCACTTCCCGGCCTTCACCTTTGCCGGCCAGTGTTTTGGCTATCATGGTCTTTATAGCCGCCTGTATTACATCGGTCATAGGCAGCGCTTCTTTTCCTGTATGGCTGACCAGGTCCATGTAATAGATGGTATGGATGCCGAAATACGCGTTATAGCGGAACATCGGCGTATTATTCAGTAACTCGTATTCACTGCCGCTTTTAGCTGTGCGGGTAAAGCCGGCTTTACCACGCCACAAGTTTTTATCCAGCGTCATGATGAGGAATCCGGTTTTAGGATTCCTTTTGATATGGGCCTTGCTCATGCCTTCGGAGAACTGCCCCCAGAACATCTCTGTGGGTGAGCAGGCTTGCAGAGTGGAGATAAGCGTCAAATGCGGCTGGCCCGCTTCGTTGACCGTGGCGATCAGCCCGATCTTCATTTCGGGCTTAAAGCTTTCGATGTCCTGTTCAGAAAATGTATTGAATAATTTCTTTTGTTCCTGCATCGCCGACCTCCTTCAGACGTTAGTGTTTTCTACCCGTGCTGCCCCTGTGACGAAGATTTTATCGGGGTCCGGACCAGAACCTCTGGCGATCGTCTCGAACCTGGCCATATCGGCCTTGCTCATGAGGGGCGTAGTCGCGTATTTCCATTCCATATCCAGCCGCCGGTACTTGTCGCGGCAGAGGTTATTGAAAGCGCAGAGCTCCCAGCGCTGCACATCGTTCTCCAGCGTGCTGTGGATAAAACGGCCGATGCGCTCCACGGTCTCCTCCTCTGCTGTGGCTTCGGGAATAAGCGGTGTGCGGATCCAGAGATGCTTACCGGGATTTGCCCTGATATAGTCACGTACATGAATAAGGTTTTCCAGTATCCTGCGGTTATCCTGGCCGGTGTAGCTGCGGTGTTTCTCAGGATGAATTTCCTTGAGGTCGAAAAGAATGAGGTCAACCAGTGGCAGTATCCTTTCCAGTGATGCTGCGGAGCACATACCGCAGGTATCTACGGCGGTATGCACGCCGTTTTCCTTCAGTTTGCTCAATAGGCCGGCGCAGAACTCTGCCTGCATAAGAGGTTCGCCGCCCGAAAGGGTTACACCTCCCCCCGATTTATCATAATAGACCTTGTCTTTAAGAAGCTCTTTTAACAGCTCGTCCTGTCCCACAATTTTACCCAGCACTTCCTGCGCGCCGGCAGGGCATTCCTGTGCGCATTTACCGCATGACAGACATCGCGCCCGGTCTCTCTTGATGCCGTCCTCTGTTTTTGTCAGACAGCCGTTCGGGCATGTTTTAAGGCATATGCCGCACCCGATGCAGCGTGACTCCATCCAGTGCATCTGGGGCTTGAAGGAAATGCTTTCAGGATTGTGACACCACAGGCAATTTAAAGGGCAGCCCTTGAAGAACACCGTTGTGCGAATACCCGGGCCGTCCTCGGTGGACAGCCTCTGGGTATGCAGAATTATGGCCTTATCGTCCCGGACTATATGTTCCGGTATCGGCTCTATGCCGGCCGTCTTGCCGGTCTCAACCGGCGCCTGCTCAATTCTCATAATCGCCTATCTTACATGCAGTGGCTTTCGCGGGCGATTATCTCGTTCTGAAGCTCGCGGCCGATCGATGTGAAATAGGCATTATAGCCGGTTACGCGTACGAGAAGGTGCCGGTAGGCGTCCGGATTTTTCTGTGCATCGCGTAAAATATCGGCGTCTATCATATTCACCTGTAGCGCGCTTCCCCCGTTCTCCGCATAGCTGCGCAGGAAGGCAATAAATTTGGACTTATGCTCGGGATCCCTCAGCAGGGACGGGCTGAAGGTCATGGTGTGGCTGGCGCCGTTGGGCAGTACGCTCAAGTAGCCTTCCCAGTCGCCCTTGCCTGCCGGATCTTTTCCACCCATCACCTTGCCGACGGAATTCACGTTGGCCGTAGGGCCGTTGATATCGGCGCCCGCGCAGGGGCAGATCGCGTTGGACAGGAATTGTCCCTTGGGCCTGCCGTCGGGGCTGGCCGGCAGGATGAAACCGTCGCCCACCCAGTAGTTCCAGGAAAGCATGCCGGGGCGGTATTGTTTGCCCGTGACCGAGGTGCGGTATTTCCAGGTTTCGCCGGCCCACAGGTCCATTACGTCTTTGGCCAGTTTATCCGCTTGGTCATCATCCCTTCCGTATTTGGGCGCCTTATTCAGCGCCCTGGCCTGCAGGACCTCGTGCCCCTTCCAGTTATCTTTAAGGGCCTGAATGAGCTCCTGCATGCTGCACTCCTTCTTATCGAAGACCAGATACTTGATGGCCAGCAGGGAATCCACAGTCGTTGCATAGGTCACAGCCTCCACCGTGATGAAGTTCAGCTCGGCCCCGCCTTCGTTGATATCCATGGCTTTATCGCTGCATCCCCTCACCATGCACGAGAGGTAAGGCGTACGCAGATACCTGGCTCTGATCCTGTCCGTCCAGTCATAAAGATCAGCTGCCCGTTTCATGAGATGCCTTGTCTGCATAACGTAGGCGTCCCAGAACTCATCCCATGTCCCGAATTTAGTTGCATCCCCGCTGTCAGCCCCCGCGCGTTTGCGCGGCTCCTGTTTACCGGTCATGGGGTCTACCCAGGGGATCAGGTCATAGCCGCCGGTGAGAGCGTGCTCCACGGCTTTGAGCAGGTTAAGGTTGATATCGACCGTCCCCGAGCGGTCGTTTCCGCACATGGTGTTTTCAAGGCACCCGACCGGCGCATAGTCGAAGACGTTATCGGCATTGATCAGTTTCTCCACGCCGGCTATTTTTGCTTCGCGCAGCATTCCGGCGATCGAGCGTTCGTCGAAGTTGAGCAGGAAGGGTGATCCCTGGCTTGAGGCGATCATGTCGATCACTTTCTCCAGCAGCCTGTCCGGACTGTGCCGGTGCAGGCGGACATTCGGCTTGGGCTCCAGCAACGGGCTCAACTCGTCGATTACTTCCAGCATGCCGTAGGTCAGGTCGTTGCTGAGGTCGACTCCACCCTTACCCATACCTGAAATGGTGATAAGCTGCCCGAAGCCGGCCGTAATGCCCTGGTTGCCTCCTGTACGTATCATGGCATCGTAGGCAAAGTTACAGTGGATCCAGAAGCATTTCAATAGCTCCTTGCCGAACTCACGATCCATGCCCTCATCGAGCGACTTTTTCCAGTACGGGTAGAGGTACTGGTCCGCCCGTCCGAAAGAGACACCCGGGCCGGGATAGTTCTCGTCGCTCATAACGAGCATGTGTGTAATCCACAGCGATTGCATGGCTTCCCAGAAATTTTGTGCCGGCTCCCATGGCACGCGGCGCAGCATATCCGCCATCTTGAGAAGCTCGCTTTTTCTGGCGCTGTCGGCTTCATTCTCGGCCAGTTGCGCGCAGACCTTGCTATATTCGAAAGCCACATCGCGCGCCATCGTGGCGGCTACCAGCATGGCTTTAATCTGATGGCCTTTTTTGCCGTCGTATTCTCTCTGTGAAAGGGATGACAGCCGCCGGCTCAATTCCTCGTGCACGCTCTTCCAGCCCTCGCGCAGGATTCTTGAATAGTCTGCTACGAGGTGTCCGCTGGTGGCGCCTGCGTTGCCGTAACCATGGTTGTGAAACCAGAGCTCAGCGGCGCGGGCGCCTTTTTTCCCGTAAATAGTCTTGGAATATTCTTTGGCTTCCTTCTCGGTAAAGCACCTGGAAGTCTGAACGTTGAAGCGGCCGCCGGCTATAAGGTCGCCCGGCAGAACCTCATGCGGAAGGTAATAAACCATGACCTCCTTGATAAACCAGGCCTGCCTCTCCGGCAGGCTCCATTCCCAGAAGCCCTCGGGGAGGTCCACTTTAAACGAGGCCTGCTGGAAGGCGCCTGTGAAAGTTGGAAAGAAGGTATAGGTCTCCGGCACAATATAGAAATTACCCTCCTGGTACTGAATGTCCCAGGGTGTCCCGGTAGTGAAGCCGGTAAACTCGTTGTTCCACTTCCGGTTGTTTCCCTGGAAATAGTAGTCGCGCAGCCACTTGATGCGTGGCGAGAGATTGAGGGGTTCCTTGATCGAGTAGCGGGGGGAATTACAGCTCTGGGTGGTCATAGCCTTGCCCTCCTATCCTTGTTAAACAGCGATAACGAATGAAATGATGAAGGTAACACTGTAATTTTAGGAGTTTGACCGGTTTTGTCAACCACTTTTATCGCTTTCACGAATGTGTGGATACCGGCGGACCCGCTTTAAAAAAGAGGAGGCGGGCATGCCCGCCTCCTCTTAACGCTATTAACAGAATTGACTATTTCTCAGCCATCAGCTGGTCATGTTTAACCTTTTCCATATCGGCAGGGTAGGGTTTAGCTGCCATTAGATAGCAGATGCCCCCCAGGATGCCTCCGGCAGAGGCTATTATCAAGGCGGTGCCCAGTGCCTGTGCGCCCTGTCCCAGGGCGTCCGAGATCGCTCCGACCAGGTAGGGGCTCCAGCCTCCTCCGAAGACATACATGCAGAAGACCATGAGACCCCAGACAAGCCCTTTCTGTGCGGCAGGGGCCACGTCCTGCGATATGGCGCTCAGACAGGGCAGCGCCATCACGTTGAGCACGCCGTAGGCGATCACCAGGACCATGCCTATGCCCCTGAACTGTAAGAAGATAGCCCCTGCTAGGCAGATAGCGCTGAGGAATATGGTGATTGCCGGGATATACAGCCTGCCCCTGGGGTCCTTTTTGAACCAGATGTCCGCGAGGATGCCGCCCAGCGGTGAGCCGACTATGGCGGCTAAAACGATGGGCACCATCACGGCGTTGGCGGCTACAACATCCACGCCCCATGCCCTGCCTACGAAAGCGGGGGTCCAGAAGAGGAATGACATAGACATGATATTGGCCAGGCCGTAGCCTACCAGGACCCAGACCAGCGAGGGTATCTTGAAGAGGGTTTTTATCGATTGACCGAAGGTTACCTTAGACCCGGTGGTGGATGTTGTGGCTACGGTCTTGTAATCTTTCATGAACAGGGCCAGTATGCCGAGGATAACACCCGGGATGGCGAAGTACAGGAACGGGGCCTGCCAGCCCTGGGTCTTGGCAAGAGCGCCGGCCAGCACCGAGCCCAGCGCTATACCCAGTGGGATCGACATGTTGAATATTCCCATGGCTGCGCCGCGTGCCTTGGACGAGTAAGCAGCGCCGACCATGGCCGTGCCGCCGGCTGAGAAACCGGCCTCACCCACGCCGACCAGGCTGCGAGGGACAAACAATGACCAGAAATTCCAGGCCTTGCCGGTCAGGAACGTGAAGCCGCTCCACAGGATAGCCATGATGGCGATGGCCTTGCGCCTGCTCCAGCGGTCGACCAGGTAGGCTACAGGAAATGAGAATAGGGCTATGCTGAGGAGGAAGACTGAACCTAGAATCCCCACGTCGCTGTCGTTCAGGCTCAGGGCGGCTTTCATCGGTTCGACCACCGCAGCAACCACCTGCCTGTCCATGTAATTGACCATGTAGAGCAGCGTACAGATGATCAGGATGTAGATGGATGCTCCCTTGCCGGCTTTGTATTGCTTGGAATCGCCAGTGTCCTTTGCCACTACATACCTCCTTATTTAATTAGTTTGTATTGATGTCGCCCCCGGCGGCTGATTAAGATGCGTTAATGGGCGCGGCGATAACGCCCAATAATACCTGCCTGAAATGAGGACGTCAAACTGGAGTTTAATCGTGAGGGGTAGAGGCCGAATCGGCCGCAGTTCCGTTCTCGGAAAGTAGTTTCCGCTTGTTCTTGTAGCGGCGGTAGAGGTAAAAAATCAGCAGCCCTATGGCTATCCAGGCAAAGCCTACTATCCGCCCGTAACTGTGGGTATATACGACTATCAGCCAGGTGACGGCGGTGGCCAGGCCACCCAGCACAGCTGTCAGCGGTATCTGGCGGCCCCGTATGGTTATATTTAATGGTATCTTGAAGGGGCGGGGCAGGTCGGGTTCTTTAATCCTCAACGCGATTATGGATGCGTGGGCCAGCGTGTAAGCCAGCACGGCTCCAAAGGCATAAAGGTCTGCCAGGAGCTCTACTTTTCCTGTGACTATTAATATCACAGCGATGGCTGAAAATAGCAGGATGGAGTTCTTGGGGACGTGGGCCCTTTTACTGAGGTTGCTGAAAAAGCCGGGGAGCTGCTGCCGTTGCCCCATAAAGTATGCCAGCCGTGACGCGCCCAGCATGCCTGCGTTGGTTGCTATGACGAGGATAGTCGACGCCAGCAGCGCCACCCAGAAACCGAGAAATAACGGTATGTATCCGGGCATTGCATAGGCGATGCCCATGATAGGGTCTTCCAGGAATTTCTGCGTCAGGTCGGTGACCCATTTGCCATCAGGCGCCTGATAAATGGGATAAGCGCTGAGCGCTGTCATGGACAGCAGGGCATAGAGCATAATCACGGTGGCGAAAACCAGCATGACCGCCCTGGGGATACTCTTTACCGGGTCTCGCGCCTCGCTTCCCAGGTTGGCCACTGTTTCGATACCGGTATAGGCTACCATCGAGATGGAGATGCCGAATAAAAGCTGGTCGAACGTAGGCGCCACGCCCCAATGGACGTTATTAATGAGTGTAGGTATGCTGATTATAATAAGAAGGCCGAGCACGGCGATCATCACCTGTGTGATGATATCCACAATGACAAGGAATATATTCAGCCTGGATGACTCTTTCACTCCCACAAGATTTATAAGGGCCAGCACGGCCACTATTACGATGCCAACTATGCTGTTGGTCGGCCATGTTTTAAGAACAGGAAAGAAAAAACCCATGTAGTTGGCAGCAGTGAAAGCCGATATGGCGATGGTTACGATATAATCTATCATCAACACCCAGCTGGTGATAAAGCTGATCCAGTCATTAAAGGCGCGCCTGGCAAAGGCGCCCGATCCGCCGGACTCGGGAATTGCTGTGGCGCCCTCGGCATAGGTCAATGCGGTGAAGAGGAAAAGGACGCCCGAAAGCATGAGGACGGGTGGCGTAAGCCCCAGGGCCGACATGGATACGACGCCCAGGGCATAGTAGATCGAGGATCCTACGTTGCCGTAGGCAACGCTGAAAAGACCGCCTACCCCCAGGACGCGGTGTAGTCTGGTGGGAAGCTTCAGTCGCCGCCGCATAAAAACATTGCCCGGGCGGTCACCACGCGTGACCTGGTCATGGGCCTGTTTTCCAGGTTGCCCGCTACCGGGTTGCTTCATATCTTTCAAGTCAGAAGACCTGCAGGGTAAATGGTTAAATTGGTCCGATAGCACAAAAATATAACAGCTACCGCACTGCAATACAACAGGGCGGCAGCTGTTGATCTAGTAATTGAAAACCTTAATCGTTTAATAATTCTCGGCCAGCACTTCGTAATAGGACTGAGGATGCCTGCAGGCAGGGCATATTTTAGGTGCGCTGGTGCCCTCGTGCACATAGCCGCAGTTGGTGCAATGCCATTTCACTTTTTTCTTTCTGCTGAACACTTCTTTTGCCGAGATGTTCTTAATGAGTTTCCTATATCTGGCCTCATGGAACTGCTCAACTTCAGCAATCTGTTTAAAGGAAGTCGCTACGTTTATGAATCCTTCCTTCTTGGCGATAAGTGAAAAGTTATTGTACAGCTTGGACCATTCCATTTTCTCGCCTGCCGCGGCAGCTTCCAGGTTAGATTTGGTGTTTTTGATCATGCCTGCCGGGTAGGCAGCAACGATCTCGACGTCCCCGCCCTCCAGGTATTCGAAAAAGACCTTGGCATGCTCCTTCTCATTGCCTGCCGTCTCCTCGAAGATATTGGCGATCTGCATGAATCCCTCGTTGCGTGCCTGGCTGGCAAAATAGGTATATCTGTTCCTGGCCTGCGATTCGCCTGCAAAAGCCTTAAGCAGGTTTTGCTCGGTTTTGCTGCCTTTTAATGACTTGCCCATAGTAGATACCTCCTCGTTACATCAGTCCACAATATTTTACAAAATGCCTGCTATATATAAGTGACGAAGGTCACTCCTTTCCATAAGAACAGTATTATTAAATACTATTCTGCGTCCACATGCAACAGTCAAAGCCCGCTATATGGCTTTCCCTGTCTGTTCTGCATATTTATACAGCCTTGCCAGAGCCCTGATGGTGATGTCGCTGGCGGGGTAGACCGGGAAGCCGTCCTGCTCAAAGGCGTTTTTCAGCAAAAGGTTGCCCTTCCTGTCCTCGTCATCTTCCAGAAAAGGGTCCAGTGATACGCTTAAAAGCACGGGTTTGCCTAATTCGTCCCGGCAATAGCGGCTGCCCTCCAGCATCATCTCTATGATCAGGTTCATATGATCGACCGCCTCATGTTTGCGCGCCCGCCGTATGTATCTGAACTGGTCGAACATGAAAACCAGAGAGTCGATGTTATCGTCTTCCGCCACGACTTTGATAATATTACTCAGGCTGCCCTCCTTCTGGAAGACTTTATAGAAGATAGGCCATGCATCGAGAGGATTGCCGATGCTCGTGCCGGCCCGGGGCACCAGGTGACGCAGCCTGTCCAGCGTTTTCTCGCCGAAGGGAGGCACGACCATTCCCTCGGCTGCGCATAGGTCAGTCTGGATGACGCTGAAACCTCCCGAATTGCTCACCAGTGAAACGCGGTTGCCGCCGGGCAGAGGAGAGTGACTGAAAGCGGCCACAGTGTTTACCAGTTCATCGTGATTGCTGACCTGTATCACACCACACTGTCTGAAAAGTGTTTTCCACAATTCGGGCGTGCCTGTCAGTTGTCCGGTGTGCGACCTCGCCACGCGGTTCCCGTTATCGGTCAGCCCTCCTTTGACTGCTACCACCGGCTTTCTGCAGGCCGCATACCTCAGCGCCTCGTGAAGCCGTTTCCCGTTCTTCGATCCCTCGATATAAAGGGCAATCACTTTTGTTTGAGGATCGTCGGCCATATACTCCAGGAAATCGGGGCAGTCGAGATCCGTGGCATTTCCATAGCTGACTACTTTACTGAAATGCAGGTTCTTGGTCTTTCCGAAATAGGAAAAGGACTCTGCCACGCTGCCGCTCTGCGCAATCACGCCCACGTTACCCTCGATCTCGCTTGATTCCGGAACAATGGCCAATCCCGAGCGAGGGCAGTAGATACCGAAGCAATTGGGACCGATAATTCTTATTTTTCCTGAAGCAACTTCCCTCAGTTCTTTTTCCAGGTCGTTTCCTTCGGGCAGCCCTGTTTCGCTGAAGCCGGATGTAAAGATATGGGCCGCCCTGATCCCCCTCCGAATGCATTCTCCAACTATCCTCGGAACCAGGTTGGCGTTGACGCCGATGATGGCATAGTCGATCGGCTCTTTGATGTCGAGGACGCTGGCATAGCACTTGCGGCCGAAGATCTCATCGTACTTGGGATTAACGAAATACACATTGTCTTTGATCTTTGTCTTCATCAGGGCCAGGGTAGCTATGTCGGCAACCGGAGAGGCTCCTATTATGGCAACATTGCTGGGGTGAAAAATGCCATCCAGCTCATCATACATCGATTGTTTCATGTACGGATCCTCCTTTAGCGAAGCATTGCCTGCAGAAAAAAAGAGTTCTTCTCCGGGCGCCGTTAAAATATGCGCGGTTTCGAATTAAGCAGTTTAAAATTATATAATATTTAAGCCGGATCATTTGGCGTGTCGGCTCGATAACACTGGAGTTTTAACTGGTTCTGACATAACATGAACATGGAGGTCAAATGACGGAATTCCGGATACCCCATTCGTCGATACTCTTTACAGCGTCTCTCGCTGCTGCCCTGATGCTTAGCGCGTGCGCCGCACCTGCGCCGGTAGTTAATACACCGTCGACTCCTGCTCAGCCCTCTATTGTACAGCCTGTGATCGGGGATATTGCGGGAGCACAGGAATGGCATCCCAATGAGGAAGGCACTCTCATGTGTGCCTGCTCAGATCCTGAAAGGAATCCGATTACATATTACTGGACCGCCGAAAAAGGGATTATCAAAGGGGAAGGACAGAGAGTCAGCTGGGTGCCGCCGGAGGAATTGGGGGAATATGAGATAACATTGAAGGTGACCAACGACAAAGGCGGAGAGGCCATATACAGTAAAAAGTTTACGGTGGTTGCTCCTCCGCCCCCGCCGGTGGATACAACCGTATATCTGAAGCTAACCCCGCCCGCAACCAATGCCTCCACAGAATTTAGACAGGTCAAAGGTCTGTCGACACCGGAGATCCAGTGCGTTGTTCCCGGTGACCCTTCGGAATATACCTTCACCTGGGCGGCAAATGCCGGGAAGCTGATGGCAGATGGGCTTGAAGAAGGGAAAGCAAGCCGGGTAGGGTGGATTGCACCGAATCAGGCGGGTAAATACATAGTGAGTGTTATGGTTGTCGACAAGGCCGGGAATAAAGCTGCAGGTGAAGTGAACCTGGAAGTGCTCTGCTGCGGGAGAGGCCCAAATTAATACATTCACGTGATTTACGAGGGATGATTATGAGATTTACTAAAAATATAATGTCAGCCATAGTTTTGATTGCCGCACTTGTTGCGGTGCCGTGCATAACTGCTTCCTGCTCCGCGCCGGCACCAACTCCGCAGGTGAACCGCGCACCGGTCATCCGGCAGATTATCGGGGCTTCTGAATGGGCACCGCAGGCGGGAGGTCAGTTGACCTGCATTGCGCTGGATGAGGATGGCGACTTGCTTGAGTATAAATGGATCGCCGACAACGGTACCATCACCGGCAATGGGGCGACTGTGACATGGACGTCACCGGCCACCATGGGCAAGTACAATATCACGGTAACGGTCAGCGATGACAAAGGCGGGCAGGCTACCGCTGTTCAGGAAGCTAAAGTTGTTATAAATGCGGATGGAAGCGCCAGCGCGGACGCGCCCGTCATATTGAAAATGTCCCTTCCCTCCCGGGAAGTTGTGACAGGGGCCAAGCGGATGCGCATCTGGACGGCGACACCCGTAGAGTGCATTGTCAATGACGGGGCAGCCAAAGATTTGAGATTCAAATGGTCGGCAACCAGCGGAAAACTGCAGGCGGCTGCCGGTATGAATCTCAGCGATGGCACTGCCAGTAAAGTAAACTGGATAGCCCCCGGTGTCGGTGGTGATTTCAAGGTCGATGTCGTCGTGACCGACGGCAGCGGCAATGAAGCAAAAGGAAGCGTGAATTTCGAGGTTTTCTGCTGCAGTACTGAATAGAGATGGAACCAAGCAACATTGTTTTTCTTGAACAGCCGGCGCTGCGCCAGCCCGACCTGGTAGCGGCTTTTATCGGCTGGCCCGACGCCGCACAGGTTTCAACAGGCGCTGTGTCTTACATGATAAAAAAGCTGCCTGCCGTAAAGTTTGCCGAGATGAAATCGGACGATTACTACGATTTCGACAAGATAAGGCCCTCCATCAGTGTCGAGAACGGTATGCTGTGGCCCATCCTTATGCCGTCCAACAGCCTTTACTACTGGCATAATCCTATCGGGTCCCGCGATCTCATTATTTTCAGCGGCATCGAGCCGCAGATGCGATGGCAGGCGTATGCCGAAGTGATTGCTGACGTGGCGGGCTATTATAATGCGCACCGCGTGTATGCCGTCGGGGGGCTGTACGACAGGATCCCACATACGCGAGAGACACGTATCAGCGGGCTGGTCAACGACCAGGCTATGATTGAGCTGCTCGAGCAGGAAGGGATTGAACCTATCAGTTACACGGGGCCCAGCAGTATCCACGGGCCGTTGTTGAGCGTCTGTGCCATGCGCCGGATGCCCGCTGTCAGCATATGGGGACATGTGCCCTTCTATATACGCGCCGAAAGCAATCCCATGGTATGCTTTGAAACCGTAAAGAAAATCGCTGCTCTGCTGGCCCTTGATCTTGACCTCGGAGATTTGAGAAGATCAGCCGACAGCCTGTGCGGAATACTGGATAGGCTGATCTCCGAAAACGAACAGATGCGCATTTTCCTGCGATCGCTGGAGGAGCAGTACGATCTCGATGGAAACGCTACAGGCGTCGAGCCCGAGGGATCGGCGCAGATCATCAAAGACATCGAGGACTTCCTGCGGGACCAGCGCCAGGAAGACTGATCGGGCATACATCCGCGGATCGGCATACTGCAGCGGCATCAGGCAAGTTCAAAATCGGCAGGGACATCCGGCCGGACAAACGCAGGCGGCACTAATATGTCAGAGGGAGGTTGAATAACGATGTATTCAGTCAAGGGCAAGAATGTTCTTATCACGGGGGCGGCTTCCGGTATCGGAAAAGAGTTTTCGCTGCTCTTTGCCAGGGATGGAGCAAATCTGGTACTGGATGATATGCCGGAAAAGAAAGCAGTGCTTGACGGGTGGGCGGAGGAGCTGAAGGCCAATTCTCATGCCCGCGTGTGGACCTTCGGAATAAACCTGGCGGATGAGAGCGGAGCAGAGTCACTGTATAAGTCAGCGGTGCAGGCTGCGGGTGAGTTGGATATTCTGGTAAACGACGCCGGGATACTGACCTATGGAAATTTCGCGGAGACAGATTATCAGAGACAGGATTTCATGATACGGACCAATGCACTGGCCGTTTACAGGTTGACCAGGCTGGCCCTGCCGCACATGCTCAAGGCCAAAGACGGCCGCATACTTAACATGTCCTCCTGTTCAGCTTTCCAGCCCACTGTCTACCATGCTGTATACGGGGCCACCAAGGCTTTCGTACAGAGCATGAGCGAGGCTATCAATGCCGAGATACAGGGAAGCGGGGTTAAAGTTCTCACATTCAGCCCTCCCTATACGAAGACACCCCTCTTGAAAGATGCCAATATGCCTGAGAAAATGCTCTGGTATAAAATCAGCGGGCTATGGGACCCTGCGGCCATCGCCGCAATCGGCTATAAGGCGTTCAAGAGCGGCAAGACCATCTGCATTCCCGGTCCGATGAACTGGCTGATGCACTCCATAGTGGTCAGGCTCAGCCCGCATAATGTGCTCAACGCGATATCATTGCGGGCGATGAAGTAACCAATGCAGGTCACATGTTGCGCCGGTATTTGCCGCCGACCTCGTAGAGCGCGCCTGTTATCTGTCCCAGCGAGGCGTAACGCGCTGTTTCCATCATCTGCTCGAAGATATTGCCGCCTTCACGGGCCACCTGCTGCAGTTTCTTAAGTGATTCTCTGGCCCCGGCAGAGTTGGTTTTCTGGAAGGTGCGCAGATTGTCGATTTGTTCCTGCTTCTCCTCTCTGGTCGAGCGGCTGAGAGGTATATCAAACGGAATCAGGTTGCCCTCCCTGGGATTCAAAAAGGTGTTAACGCCGATGATGGGCAACTCTCCTGAATGTTTGCGTTGCTCGTAGAGCATCGACTCATCCTGAATCTTGCCGCGCTGGTACTGCAACTCCATACCGCCCAGTACTCCGCCTCGCTTGGAGATGCGTTCGAACTCATCCAGTATGGCCTCCTCAACCAGGTCGGTTAACTGCTCCAGTATGTAAGAGCCCTGCCAGGCGTTCTCGTTCTTGGTTAGCCCGAACTCACGCGTGATAATAAGCTGAATGGCCATAGCACGCCTGACGGATTCTTCGGTGGGAGTGGTTATGGCTTCATCATAAGAGTTCGTGTGGAGGGAATTGCAGTTGTCATAGAAAGCCAGCACCGCCTGGAGCGTGGTGCGGATATCGTTGAACTGTATCTCCTGCGCATGCAGAGACCTGCCCGAGGTCTGTATATGGTATTTGAGCTGCTGGCTGCGTTCGTTGCCGCCGTATTTTTCACGCATCGCTACGGCCCAGATACGGCGAGCCACCCGGCCGATTACCGTATACTCGGCGTCCATACCATTGGAGAAAAAGAAGGACAGGTTGGGCGCGAATGAATCGATGGGGAATCCCCTTGAAAGGTAATACTCCACGTAGGTGAACCCGTTCGCCAGCGTGAATGCCACCTGAGTTATGGGGTTAGCGCCCGCCTCGGCGATATGGTAGCCCGAGATGGAGACCGAATAGTAGTTGCGCACGTTATGATTGATGAAGTACTCCTGGATATCTCCCATCATCTTGAGTGCGAACTCAATGGAGAAGATGCAACTGTTCTGTCCCTGGTCCTCCTTGAGAATATCGGCCTGGACCGTGCCGCGGACCATGGATAGCGTTTGCGCTTTTATCCTTGCGTGCTCATCCGGTGTGGGCAGCCGCTTGTGTTGTTCCGTGAATCTGTCAATCTGCTGGTCGATGGCTGCATTGAGGAAGAATGCCAGCATTACAGGAGCCGGGCCGTTTATTGTCATTGAGACCGATGTATTGGGTGAGCACAGGTCGAAACCGGCATACAGTTTCTTGATATCTTCCAGTGTGCATATAGATACACCGGACTCTCCAATCTTGCCCATGATGTCGGGGCTTTCCTGGGGATCTTCACCGAAGAGCGTGACGGCATCGAAGGCGGTGGACAGGCGCTTGGCTTCGTCGTTCTGTGAAAGGAAGTGAAAGCGCGTATTGGTGCGCACAGGACCTCCCTCTCCGGCGAACTGGCGTTTAGGATCCTCTCCCTTGCGCCTGAAGGGGAACACGCCCGCTGTATAGGGATAGTGTCCCGGTACGTTTTCAAGCATCTGATACCTCAGTCTCTCGCCATGGTCTTTCAGGTCCGGCACTATAACCCGGGGGATATTAGTGCCGGCCAGCGTGGTATCGATCAGCTCCACTTTGTATTCTTGTCCGCGTACACTATAGCGGAAATAGTCGCCGCTGTAGGTCCTGCGCAACTCGTCCCAACCTGACAGCAGTTTGCGGCATTCCGGTTTGAGCTTATCGTACAGCGACGCAATTTTCTTTTCAATGGTTTCCCGCGCAGGCTCATCTTCGATTTCCACCAGTGCGGCGCGCAGCTCCTGGATGCGCCGGGCGATCTCCGCCTGTTTGTGTACGCTCTTCTTGTAATCGCGCACCGTTTCGACGATCTCGCCCATATAACGTATGCGGTCCGGCGGGATGGCGAAACGCACAGCGCTGGTGTGCGACACTCTGTCCCCGGGTATATTGCATGTAAATGACTGTCCGCATTTTCTGTTGATACATTCAAGAAGCCCGGAGTACAAGCCGTTTACGCCCTCATCGTTGTAGCGTGATGCGATTGTGCCGTAGACCGGCATACTTTCCAGGGGAATATCGAATTTTTCATGTGTACGCCTCAGTATTCTCCTTACGTCACGCAGGGCGTCCTCGGAGCCTTTTTTATCGTATTTATTGAGCACCACAATGTCCGCGAAATCCAGCATGTCAATTTTCTCAAGCTGCGTGGGCGCCCCATACTCAGCGGTCATGACATAGAGGCAGACGTCCGATATGTCCACTATGGCGGTATCGCCCTGGCCGATGCCTGCGGTCTCCACCAGTACCAGGTCATAGCCGGCCGCTTTTACCACATCGATGGCGTCCTGGATCACCTCGGGGACCTCGGTTTTTGATCCTCTGGTGGCAAGGGAACGCATATATACATTGCCGCCGTATACGTAGTTCATGCGAATACGGTCGCCCAGCAATGCGCCTCCGGTGCGGCGTTTGGAAGGGTCGGCTGACAGCACCGCCACCGTTTTGCCGGGATTATCTGCTCTGAAGCGCAATACCAGTTCATCCAGCAGCGAACTTTTACCTGAACCTCCCGTGCCGGTTACTCCAATCACCGGGGCCCTGTTCTGGCCGGCTTTCTCTTTCAATATCTCGCTGTACTTGGACCACGGATCGACTCCCATCTCAGCCAGCGTGATCATGCGGGCAACCTTTGCGGGTTCCTGCGTACTGAGTTTGGCGGGCGCCGGAATGGCTGCGCCGCGTTTGGATTTGTCATGTTCTGAAGTAATGCCGATGGTGTGGAAGTCGCAACGCTTCAGCAGGTCGTCTATCATGCCTACCAGTCCCATATTGCGGCCGTCCTCGGGATCGTAGATGCGCTCGATGCCGTAGTCCTGCAGCTCCTTTATCTCGTTGGGGCGTATGACGCCCCCTCCTCCCCCGAAGATCCTTATATGTCCCGCTCCGAGTTTATCGAACATGTCCTTCATGTACTTGAAGAACTCCATATGCCCGCCCTGGTATGAGGAAACGGCTACAGCCTGCACATCTTCCTGGATGGCCGCTTCCACTATCTCGCCAACCGACCGGCTGTGGCCGAGGTGGATGACCTCAGCGCCGCCGGCCTGGATCAGCCTGCGCATAATGTTGATGGCCGCGTCGTGGCCATCGAACAGGGCAGTTGCGGTTACTACCCTGACCCGGTGTTTGAGTTCATGCCGTGCATGTTTGCTTTCGCCCATGTCTACCCCTTTTTGTGAGATTGGCTTAAAGTCTGCAATATTTTAGTCTAAACCGCGGGATTTAACCACAGAGGTCTATTTATCTATCAGGTCGCTAAGTCACGGCCAAATTATATCATCGACGGCCGTTTTATTCTGTTTAATCCTGCGCAAACCGAATAATCGAATTTATCAGCATCGATGTGGAGAGATATAATAGTGATGCACGGTCAGAACAACTATCGACACGTGACAAGGAGGCAGAATATGGCGGAAATAGTGCGCAAAGTGAAGGTCGGAGATATCGCGGGTGACTTTACTCTTCAGGACCATAACGGGAACAACTTCGTCCTATCCGCACAAAAGGGTAAACGCGTTCTGCTTTCCTTTCATCCGCTGGCCTGGACAGCCGTCTGCGCCAGTCAGATGCTCTCGCTCGAAAGGAATTTTGAGGTCTTTGAATCGCTCAAAACGGTCCCGGTGGGATTAAGCGTCGATGCCGTACCATCGAAGAAGGCATGGGCCGACAATTTAGGAATAAAGAAGGTCCCTCTGCTCTCCGATTTCTGGCCCCATGGCGAGGTGGCCGGACTGTTTGATATATTCCGCCAGAAAAACGGTTTCTCGGAAAGGGCCAATATCATCGTTGACGAAAAGGGTGTGATTGCACTCTTTAAAACATATCCGCTGAGCCAGTTGCCGGATATAGATGAGATAATCAAGATTATAAAGGGATTGTGATCGGAGCAAGTGGCCTGCAAGGTTGGATAATTGTTAAAATACCTGAAGTGAAGTGTCCGGGCTGCCGGATATAGGAGATATTATATGAGATACCTGTTAATAGCCTTTGTCATTATTGCGGTCCTGGCGTTGGGGTGTGTTACCGTGGTGACACCCCCGGCGTCGCCTTCTCCGGCGGAAAGCCCCTCTACGCCTTCGCAGCCGGATACGGTTTCACCCGCTCCGGCACAGGTGACAGCGCCGCCCCTCAATCTACCCGAGGTAGTCGTGTTTAATGCCGTACCCGCCAATATAGTATCCGGCAACTTTGCCACCCTGACCTGGGAAGTACGCAATGCCTTCGATGTATCGATCGAACCCGGTCTCACAATAATTCGTCCGCTGGGTTCACAGCCGGTTAACCCTCCCTTTACCACGACATACAGGCTGACAGCCACCAATAACCAGGGTTCCATACTGGCTACGACGACCCTGACCGTATCCGGTGTGCCTCCTACGATTGATACACCTGTTATCAAGTCATTTACAGCTACTCCTGATGTGATCCGCAGCGGAGGTTCTTCGATATTAAACTGGCAGACGACAAACGGATCTTCTGTATCCATAGATAAGAATGTGGGGACGGTCCCCGGCGAAGGCAGTACACAGGTGTCGCCGGCAGCCACGACCACCTATATGTTAACTGTTACCAGCCCCGACGGCGCCCAATTCCAGACGGTAACGGTCAATGTCAAATAGTTGAGCCGAGCTTTCTCAGCTGATCCAGCTGGCGATTGATCTCGGTAAAAGCATCGGTGCGGCCTCTGCGGAATGCACGCCGTGATTGTCTTTGCCGTGCCCATTGATCGATAACTGCCAGCCGTAGATATTTCTCCCTGCCTTTTTCATCGGTTACCACATACCTTTTCAGGTCCCCTCCCAGCTTGAGTATACCCCTCTCCATAGCGCTGTCGCGGCCCGGATCACGGACTATCCAATGTCCGAGCCATACTTCGCAATCCACATGGTCCCGCTCATCTCCCAGTTCCTCCAGCCGCAACGGCAGGCCGTTTGCCCGCCCCATCCGGTTCCACAGCGCGCTGTCTGCTTTAATACGATACACGCGATAACGCGCGGGTATCCCGGCCGACCGAAGCATGGCGACCAGAAGATTGGTCTTGCCCGAACACATGCCCCAGCCTTTTTTCAGAATATCGGAGGCCTTTAAATCCCAGTCTTCGAAACCATAGGGCAGCTCTTTTACGAAGGCAAATATCTTTTCAAATCTCGCCTGACGGGTTGTGCATCCGGCGGTCAGTTCCAGCAGCTTTTGTCTAATCTGTCGACTGGTGTCGAAATCGCAGAGTTCGCTTGGCTGGAGATAGGCGTTTCGGTTGAATGTCATGCACGGTCCGTCCTTATCTCAACTATTTTGTTGCGTCCGCTCAGGCCACTGGTGATGCGCACCTGTGACCTGGCGACCCCGAAGTGCTCTGCCACCAGCTTAACAACGGCCTCGTTAGCTTTACCTTCTTTCGGCTGTGCTTTAACCCTGACCAGATAACCTTCATTGGTTTTTACGATCTCTTCCCTGGATGAGCGCGGGATCACTTTAATTCCTATTTTCATAATAATAGTCTCCCCCAGAGTCCGCCCTGTTTGCGCTTTTTCGACCTGCCGATAAATGAAGGCCCTGAATCCCCGATGTGGCCGACCAGGCGGGCCCTGGAGATTGTATTGGTGATATCGCGGCTGCTTCTGGTGTAAACGCGGATGTAATTGTCCGTCAAACCCGAGTAAATCCCCGAGCCCTGGCGCAGCTCGTTTTCCCAGAGCACTTCCCTGGTTTGATCGACGAAACGCGCGGCGAACCTGTCAGCAGAGCCGGCGGCCAATTCCAGCATTATACCGCTGCGTTGCCTCTTGATATGTTCACTCACCCTCTCAGTCATCTGCGCCGCTACGGTCCCCGGCCTTGAGGAGTAAGGGAAGATGTGTAGCGCGGAGAAGTTCAACCGGCGGCAGAATTCGAGGCTATTTGTGAAATCCCCATCAGATTCGCCGGGAAAGCCCACTATGATATCGGTTGTCACTGACGCATCGGGGACCGATGCGCGCACCATTTCTACCGACCGCCTGAATATGTCCGTCGTATAGCGTCTCCGCATGAGTTCAAGCACCTTATCGCTGCCGCTCTGCAGGGCTATATGAAAGTGGCGGCACAGTCGTCTATCCTGCCATAAGGCCAGCAATTCCTCTGTTATCTCCTGAGGCTGCAGCGAGGTAAGGTGTAATCTCGTAATAGATGTTTCATGCAGGATGAGCTTGATCAGGTCTATCAGTTTCAGTCCATTGCTGAAATATGAGCCGATCTCAGTGCCCGTAAGGACGATCTCTTTGTATTCTTCGGCGGCTCTTGAACGGATTACATCGACCACGGCGTCTGTACCTACACTGTATTTTGTCGGGCGAACGAAGGGTACGATGCAATAGGAGCAAAACCTATCGCACCCGTCCTGTATCTTGACGAAGCTGCGTACTCTGGTGGAGCCCTGAGCAACAGCACGGGATGGTTGGCGCAAAGGCCGGGTTGCCAGAAATTCTGCCAGCGCAGCTTTATCCCGGTTGCCGGCGACCATGTCGGCGCCGCAGCCGATAAGATCTTTTCCCGCCCTCTCCGCGTAACAGCCTGTGACAGCAATGGTAGATCCCGGATTGAGTGCGCGCAGCATCCTGACAAGATGGCGTGACTTCGCGTCAGCTGTGTGGGTCACGCTGCAGGTATTTATAATTACTATGTCAGCGATATTGCCGGTTGTTATAGTCAGCCCACGGGATGTAAAGTCTGCTGCCAGCGCCTCTGATTCGGCCTGGTTTAATTTGCATCCGAGAGTATGTATGGTGGCTGTACGTCTCATAGGCATTTCTACAGCGGAATTATATGGACGTGTGCCGATCAGCGTCAAACCGGCTTTTAACTCCTGTGGAAGCGACCTGCGCCGGCCGTCCCTACATCGATAACTTCTTGTAAAGCATGGGCAGTCGGTGGGGAAGGGTTTCGATATCATCCAGGACTTCGTAGCCTATATCGTTACACATAGTTCGCAGATAATCGTTGCCGGCCGAGTCGACGGTCAGGCAGAAGGGAGTAATGTTTTTTTGTGATGCTTCCATAAGTGCCATCTTGGTATCATGGATGGCATATTCCTTATCGTCGTCATCGTAGCCGTACAGGGAATCCTGCGGGTAACCGTCGCTGACCAGGAAAAGCAGTTTAAGATTGCTGCCGCACGCATCCAGCCTGGTAATGGTATGGCGTATTGCCGGGCCCATGCGGGTGCCATGAATCGGGGCTATCTGGTCCACCCTGCGCTTGATCCTCTCGCCGAAAGATTCGTTGAGGTCTTTAATGACCAGGAACTGGACGTTGGCACGGCCATGGCCGGAGAAGCCGTAAATGCCGTAATTGTCCCCCAGCGTCTCAATGGCATGGCAGAGCAGCACGATACTCTCTTTCTCGAGGTCGATGATGCGGCGGCGCGGCTGCTGGACGAATTTCATGAAATCATATTTGAACGACTCTTCGTACTGCATGGTCGGGCGGTTCTTGTTGACAAGGTCGGCCGTTGAGCCGCTCATATCCAGCAGAAATGCTACAGCCACGTCACGCTGGATCTTTTTCTTCTTTGTATAGACTTTGCCCGTCGGGGTGTGCCCCGCCCGTTTGTCCATCACTTCACCGATGACCAGATCAAGATCAAACTCATCTCCATCATCCAGGTTTTTTGCCTTGTATAGCATTTCGGCAGGCAACCTCTCGAATTGACGCTTTATTTCAGCGGCCAGCGACCTGCGGGTTTCCAGTGTTTTATCGTAGAAGTAGCTGTTGCCCTCTCCCAGGACCTTCTCTCTAATACAGCACCATGAGCTGATATAACGATTCTCCCTGAAATCCCACTCGTCATAATAGGATAGCCGTTCATCGGCTTCCGCCGGGGAAGGCTTGATTGTGTCCGCCGGCCTGTAGCGGTCGACCTGTGAATACTTGTCAGGCGAGAACTGATAAACATGCACTCCGCGGGGAATGGAGGCTGAGGACAGGCCGCTGCCGGGGAGGGACTTAACGTCTTTGATATCGGTGATGCCGATTTTCTGGTCGGCCAGCTTCTCCATGTCTTCAGCGGACATGGGCATATTGGACTTCTGGCCTGTGTTGGCCTTTATCTCAAGATCGAGTTTGATCTTGTCCGTCTGGAAATTGCCCATGAATTCCTGGCCTTCCAGGTCGGATGCATTGGGCTCTTTGTTCTCTGATCCGTATCCGCCGGCGCCCGAGGCAAGCGACTTTTTAGGCACGGTCAATGCGATTTGATAAATGCGGATGGCGGCCTCGGCTGAGTCTTCCACGGCGGCGGAAGAAGTGCACAGTAAATCAAGGACGTCTTTGGCGGTATTCAGCGGCTCATACAGGGCTTCTTCATCGATAGCCAGGATGGTATCGATCTCCAGCCCCTCCAGCAGCTCGATGAAGGCGCGCCGCAGAGTTATTCCCGATACGCGGGCCAGCGCAAGCAGGTTATATTCCTGCATGCGGCGGTAGCTCTGTTTGAGCCCCGGATAATAATGCTTTACGAGATAATTAATGCGTACGTTCTCAACTGCCACAAAGACCTGCATGGCCAGTCTGGGGTCATCAAAAAGGGCAAAGTATTTTTCGTATGGTGAACTGCCGTGTCCCGTCTCGCCCTTCAACTGGTAGCGCAGATCTTCAAAAATGGTGGATTCTTTATCGAAATCGAAATCGAAAGAATTAAACTCACTGTGCGCGACCTGTTGCGTTACCACTGCTTTATACCAGTTGAAGTTATCAGGGTAGCGGGCATATTCCATAAAGGAGGCCGGGATCAGTACCTTGATATGCCCGTCGGGAGGATTGCCTGATGCCAGCTGGTTCCACCATATGTTGCGCAGGGACGCAGTGGGGCCTTTTCCAGATGTGAAATCCACTTCTTTGCCTGTCAGTGCCCTGCAGTAAATCTGCAGCAATGGTTCGATCGAGGCAAACTCTATGCCGTGATAACTGCCGGCGTTCTCTGGCTCAGGCTGTTTGATTTGATCATTGGCCCTGCTCATTGTATCTCATGGACCTTTTATTCAAATATAGCGGTAACGACTTCCTTTAGTGATTTCTGTACTTCGGCATCATCTGTGATCGACCAGACGGCGGCCACCTCGCAGGCCCGCCTGGCGGGGATGCCCTGACGGATCATACGGGCGGCGTATATCAGCAGCCGGGTACTGATGACTTCTGAAAGGTCCTGCTCCTTGAGATTGCGGATCTTCTCTCCCAGCTGTGCCAGCCTGCCTGCCGTGTCTTCATCGACATCGGCCTCGTGTGCGATAATCCTGGTCTCGATGCTCCTGGGTGGGTGGGTGAACTCGATGGCGATGAAGCGCTGCCTGGTGCTGTGCTTAAGGTTCTTCAGTATACTTTGATAGCCGGGATTGTAAGAGATGACCAGTATGAAGCTGTCGCTGGCTTCCAGCATCTCCCCCTTTTTCTCGATATACAACGACCGGCGGTGGTCGGCCAGGGGATGGATCAGCACGATGGTATCCTTGCGGGCCTCCACTACCTCGTCCAGGTAGCAGATGCCGCCGCTCTTTACAGCACGGGTCAGAGGGCCGTCTACCCAGCGAGTAGTATCGCCTTCCAGCAGATACTTCCCCACCAGATCGCTGGCAGTCAGGTCCTCGTGGCAGGCGATGGTGATCAGGGGAATGCCGTCCCGCTGACCGGAGGAGTCTTTGCGCTTGTGCTCTTTCTGGCTCATACGGTATGTCATGTATTCGAGAAAACGAGTCTTGCCGCAACCTGTCGGGCCCTTGAGCAACACGGGTATGCGCTCAGCGTAGGCTGCCTCGAAGAGAGACACTTCATCTTTGAGGGGAAGATAAAATGGCTCCTCGGTTATATAGTATTCCTCGATGATATGCGATTTGTAATCGTGTCGCTTGGCTTTATGAGGCATGGATCTGCTCCGGTTGTTTAATTCGGTCTCCAAGTGATAATTCTATGACTTGCAGGCAAAGTTGGCAATTAATTGGTAGCGGGGGCAGTTATGTTGCGCTCGGGAGATGGCGGGATTTACTTAGCGGCCGCCTCTGCGCTCCGAGGGCGGGATCAGTGGATCCTGGCGTATAAGCCGTCCCTTATATGGAATGGGCGGGTTAGGGTTGATCGTATGATGTTCGACGATGCGGACAGGTCTCACTATATTGGCGGGATTTCCTCCCCGGGCAGTCGACGATTCTCTGATCGTATGGTGGATAATACCGGGCTCGGTGCTCGCGTAGCCGCCGCCCGCCTGCGCCCTGCGGTATCCCGGGCTGTTTTCGATGGTATGGTGAATGCCTGCTGATTGCTGGGCCCTGCCGCCCGGCTGCCCTGATTGAGGCATCTGTCGCAAAGTGTGATGGATGGTCTCGCCGGGTATAAAAGCGGCCTGTGCCTTGACAGGCGACGGGCCGGGACGGAATATCTCGTGGTGCACCTTCACACCGGGTGGTAAGTTCTCCGCTCTCTTCTGCGCCGCGCTCTTTTCGGGAGCAGTTCGTGATCGTATATACTGCTCACGGGGCTTGATCTGCATTACCGGTTTATTCAGGTCCTTGAGAGGGAGCTGGCCGGGCTGGATGGTCCTGACCTCCCAGGTTATATCCCTGCCGCGTATGTTATCAATCCTGTAGGCGTACTCCGGGTACGTGCGGATGCGATGTGTGGGTTCGGAAGCCGATGAACCCCTCTTGCGCACCAGCAGGGCAATGCCGATCGGCGTCGTGAAAGGCTCGGGCGCACAAATGAGCGCTATGGCCACTATATCGAGTACGACGTCTTTAGGTGTATAAGCAATCGTCAATTCCGGCGCCTGATGTAAAATTTCATTTTATCAAGCTTTCTCCCGCAGCCAGATAATCCTTTCCGAGACGACCGTCACGGCCTCTTTCTGGTCCTGGCATTTGGCGATGTCGTGAGACAGCTTGTCGTCGCCCAGCACTTCACGCACCCAGCGCGCGAAGTCGTTTTTCTCATCGGTGACATGATGCCGATAAGTGGAAACATGCATCTTGCCGAGCGCAGTTTTTAAATCGTATATATTGTTCAGTATCTCACCATCGTGGCAGTAGAACCGCTTCACATCGGGCACATGCCTCAGTACCCTCTGAGCATCCTCTTTATTTCTTATAGCCATGTTAACCTCCTTCCCCCGGTGCGTTTCGCAAGTCCTAGTTATAATCATACCGTCATATTATGGCTTAATCAACCCAGGGCAATCGCATGAGAAGAAATACGGTTATTGGACGGGCGGGATGATAATGGTGCGCTCCGTGGTGTCGTTTTTAACGTTTCTCAGTATCGCGAGATAGTCGCTCATAGCGTCTACGTCCCTGATATTGAGGTCTGTATATCTCAGGTAATCTTTGAGCCACGATTTGAGATTATCGGCCAACGGCCCCATCCAGCTGACCCTGTTGATGAGAGGTTGGACGCCTTTGTCCGCCAGGTAATCGGTGGTGACCATGGTATATTCGGTATCCATATCCATGTCGATATACGTACCGTCCGCCTGCCTGACCTGAAGGTTAGTTATACGCTCGCCGCTGTTACGGCTCATATCGATTGTCATCTTGAGCCCCGAGATTTCAAAGCACGGGGGAGGGTCTTTGACTTTTATGTGCGAATCGATGCCCATCTCCAGCAGCATTTTGATCAGGTTGCCTCTGATCTTCATGGTGGCCAGATTTTGCCGCAGCGCAAGAACCATTTCGATATCATTGCGCAGTATGTCTCCCCTCAGGATATCGGACCGGATATTGTAGCTGTCGAAGACAGCGAATTGGACATCCGGATTGGTCCTTTTAGCGCTCCAGAGGAAGGCATCGGCTATCAGCGGTCCGGGACCTTTGTTCAGACCCCGCAGGAGATTCTCGTCGGCTGTGGCAACGATGGTATTGAGTTCGCCGGAAACCTGCTTTACATAGGGCTGCAATACAGCGTCCATATCGGGGCTGTTCCAGTAGATCTTAAAACCGGGAACTTTAGCTACGGTATTCATTATCTGCGAGTATTCCGGCCTGCAGGGGCAAAGATGGTTCCAGCCCCACGTATCCTCGACCATAAAGTTGTTTGTCGAGAAGATAAATGGCCGGCCGTCGTAGCCGACGACGTGTCCACTATCGTCAAAATCCAGCTTGATGCGTCCCAGCAACTGGTTGCTTTCCCAGGCATGCACGATCAACACCCTGTTGCCGTCGGGGCCGGTGATTTCAGTGGGATAAGGCATTTCCGGCTTGAGGCCGATCTGTTCGAACTCGGGCCCACCCATGAATGTTGCTGTATGTCCACCGACAATAATATCGATGCCGGCTACCTCGTCGGCCAGCCTGACGTCGTCCTGATAGCCCAGGTGTGAGAGGATAATGATTTTATTAACGCCCAGCTTATTGAGCTCGGTAATATATTTGCGGGCTGTTTCAGCGGCCGGCAGGAAGACGACGTTTTTACCGGGATAGCTGAGGAAAGCTGTGTCGGGTGTGATCAGGCCGATGACACCTACCTTTTCGCCCTCTATGGCATAAATAACATATGGACTGATGCCTGATAGCAACGGCTCCCGGGACACATCCATGTTGGCCGCCAGCACGGGGAACCTTGCGCGTTTCACCAGGGCTGCCGCCTCCTGGACATTTTTAGAGAAATCATGGTTTCCCAGCTCAAGGGCATCAAACTCCATGGCATTCATAGCGTCAATATCGGCCATTCCCTGAAACCTGGTCGTCCAGATGGTGCCCTCCAGCACATCGCCCGCATGCAGCAGCAGGACGTTTTTTTCCTGGCTGCGAATGTCCTCAACAGCGGAGTCGAGCAGGCTATACCCGCCTGCCGTGGCCACCGTGTCCCTGCCGTTGATCTTAAGCAGTACACTGTGGGGTATCACGTATGAATGTGTATCGTTAATATGAAGGACGGTCAGGGATATGGGAAGTGTTGTTGCCTCCGCTGGCTGAGAAGCCGTTGAAACCGTGGGTGCGCAGGCAAAGGCAGGCAGAAGCGTTATCAGCAATAAAATGAAACAAACCAATGATGGTCTGAAACGAATCATCTCTAACTCCTGCTTGCCGGGTTGCGGATATTATATGCTTTTCAGAGTGCTTTCCAAAATGTCTCTTTGTGATCGCCGGGATTATAGAAATCGGGAATTGTGCTGACATGTTTGTAACCGAGCGTGATGTACAGGGAGCGGGCTGCCGCATAGTTAGGATTGGAGGAGGTGTCGATCAATATAAGCCGACCCCCAAGTTTTTTAATATGATCGGCTGCCATGGTGAAAAGGGTGCCGCCTATACCCTGGCCTTGAAACCGGGGTGAGACGGCGCACCAGTACATGTCCCATGCGCCGTGCGTCATGGGCGTGGGACCATAGCAAAGGTAACCGGCGAAATCGTGCTCGAGCTCCGCTATTAAAAAATAGTATCCGCAACCTTCAGGATCATTGAAATACTCGTCCATGATCTCGCCAAGCACCGTCAATTCGTCCGGCAGAAATGCCCCGGTCTCATCGGTTACCCTGATGATATGGGCCCTGTCGGAAGGTACGATGCCTCTTATTTTGACTGCCAAAGTCTTACTCCAGAGCGAGGTCGACTATTTTCTGGATCAGATCAGCATAAGTCATCCCTCGCGCAGCTGCCTGGCGAGCGATACCCAGTTCAGGTGTGATGTCCGGATTGGCATTGACCTCCAGCACCGTTATGCTGCCGTCAATGTCCTGTCTCATATCTACTCTGGCATATCCCCTGCAGCCTGCCGCGCGGCAGGAGGACAGGACGGTTTCAGCGATTCTTTCTCTTAAATCTCCATCGACCTCTGCCGGGCAAGATACGGCAGTGTTTATATAATAGTCGGTTTCCTCGTACCATTTTGACTCGAATGTCAATATGCGCGGCAGCCCCGGCGGCAGGGTGTAGACGATCTCGGAGATCTCAACCAGTTCGTGCACGGAGTTCCCCAGAATAGATGCATTGAACTCGCGGCCGTCTATAAATTCTTCCACCAGGGCGCTGCCCCGAAAGCGGCTGCTGATCCGGACAACCTGTTCCTTCAACTGCTCCATATCTGATACGACATTTTCCGGCGAAAGCCCATGGCTGGCATCCTCATCTCTTGGCTTCACAATGCAGGGAAATCTGAGCCGGAAATCGCGAAAATTGGCCGGCGTCAGTACCATAAAGTCGGGCGTTTCTATGCCGGCATCACGCAGAACGTTTTTAAAAGCCGCCTTATCCAGAGTCAGGTCCAGCACGCTGGAAGGATTGCCCGTGAAGGAGAGCCCCATGTCTTCCATCATGCGCGCCACCACCGGCTCCGAATGAGGCTGATCTTCGAAACCCTCGAAAAGATTGAAGATAACATCGGCCTCGATGTTGCGCAGCACGTGCGGAACACCCTCCAGCGGAGGTCTCAGAGGAACTTTTTCGACCTCATGCCCCCGGCTGATAAGAGCCTTCTTGACGGCCACGACCTCCTCCAGAACACCGGTTATCGCCTCTTCTTCTCCGTTGGGAATAATTACTTCACCCGGAGGGTCATTATAAATAATGGCGATTCTTAAAGGCATAATCGACTCCTCGCCAGTGCGGCTTCCAGTATTGTCCGGATCAGCTGCTGATAGGTCCAGCCCATTTTGTGGGACATGATAGGCAGGTCTCCTGAATCCGGATTAAGCCCGGGCAAAGGATTGATCTCCAGAAAGTAAGGGACACCGCTCGATGTCACGCGGAAATCGACGCGGGCACAGTCGCGGCAGCCCAGTGCCCTGTAAGCCTTGATGCTGGCTTCACTGATGCGCTTAAGCGTTGCCCCTGCAAGTTTGGCCGGGCATTCATAATCCACCAGTTTGCGCCAATCACGCTTGATTTCCAGTGAGTAGACGAATGTTTTATATTTTCTCTTCGGCACCACCCGCATTATACCAACGATGGAGGGAGGATTGTTGCCGGTTATTCCCACCGTGATCTCCTCGCCATCGATATATTTCTCTATGATTACGGGCTGATTGTACCTGCGTAACAGAGCGCGGGCGGCAGCCTGGGCCTGGCCGGCCGTATTTACACGAGAGGTCAACCTGATACCCTTGCTTGAACCTTCGAAGGCGGGCTTGACGAATGCAGGCAAAGCAATAGCCTGCTCTTTCATTGCCTTGATATCCTCAGGGCATTCAACCGTTATCCAGGGAGGAGTGGACACGCCTGCGGAGCCGACTATTTGTTTGGCCAGGGGTTTATCCAGGGTGACGGCCAGAGTCAGCGGATCCGAGCCGGTATAGGGGATATTCAGCATCTCAAGCGCGGCAGGCACCTGGGCCTCACGGCTGCGCAGGTTGCCCCTGCCTTCGGCGATGTTGAAAACGAGGTCGACTTTAGTCTTCAGGATATTAACGAGGAACTTGCGCCCTCCCCCGAGATTGACCGTCCGGTGTCCCAGCGAGCGCAGGCTGTGCGATATGGCCCTGACAACCCTGATGGAATCGTATTCTTCGAGCGCATCCTCGGGGAAATCCCCGCCTGCCTCTATGTCGTCCTTGAGGTCATAGGCGAGGCCGATTCGCATATCGTCCTTATTTCGCTGCTACGAGTTCCAGCGCCATCTGCTGATCGTTTGTCTTACGCCGCCCGTTGCGTCCGGCCGAGGCTGCCGCAGGCCTGGGATTGTGGTAGCTGTATGTTTTACCCAGGTAATTCCTGAATATGAGCTGGCCGTCCGTTTTGGATACCAGGTAGCTGGCCTGCAGAGGCACCTTGCCTCCGCCGCCCGGCAGGTCGATCACGTAGGTGGGCACTGCCAGTCCGGAGGTATGACCCCGCATACCCTCGATAATGCGCAGGCCTTTTTCCACGGTCGTGCGCAGGTGTTCCGTACCCTCGACCTCGTCCGCCTGGAACAGGTAGTAAGGTCGGATTTTCGCCTTGAGCAGGCCGTGGCAGAGCTGAAGCTGGCCCTCCACGGAATCATTTACCCCGGCCAGCAAGACTGACTGGTTGTTAACAGGTATACCGCGGCGTAATATCTTGTCGCAGGCGGCTTTAGCTTCGTCCGTCAGTTCATTGGCGTGGTTGAAATGTGTATTCAGCCAGATGGGGCCCTGGCGGGAAAGCATGTCGCAGAGCTCATCATCGATTCGCTGGGGCATAACCACGGGTACGCGGCTGCCGATACGAATGATCTCGACGTGAGGGATGCTGCGTATCTTTTTCAGGATATCTTCAAGGTGCCTGGTGGAAAGCGTCAGCGGGTCACCGCCCGAGATAATAACGTCCCTGATTTTCGGGTCGTTGCGTATATAGGCAATCATGCGGTCGATCTCTTGTGTAGGACGCACCCAGCGGCCGCGCCGCCATTCACGCTTGCGCGTACAGTGGCGGCAGAACATCGGACAGATATCCGTTACGACCATTAGAACGCGGTCCGGGTAACGGTGTACCAGACCGGGGACTACAGAGTCTCTCTCCTCCTCCAGAGGGTCTTCGGAAAGAATGCCTGACAGGGCTATCTCCTCAAAAACGGGCATGGCCTGCCGGCGTATGGGATCATCGGGATTGTCGTGGTTGATCAGGCAGAAATAGTACGGCGTGATGGAGATAGGAAATTTGTCGGCGACCAGCCTGAGGCTGACCTGATCGTGTATCGTTAAAAAGATAAGTTTAGATAGCTCTTCTATACTGGTGATGCGGTTGCGGAACTGCCACTTCCAATCGTTCCAGCTTTCATCGGACACGCTGCCGAAGAACCTTTGCCGGTTCATCAGCAGGCGCAAGCTTGGAGGCTCTTCTACTTCCGTCGCAGGATGACCTGGAGGTTCCTCCTCTGCGGAGAACTCGAATAAGTCTTGTTGTTTGGTCGTTGATGCTTGCGCCAACTTGGGCTGTGCCTCCTTAAAAATTTAAATTTTTTTCCTATTTGTTGCAATCGTATTTTTTTATTCTTTTGTTTTTTATAGCATGTAGAAAAAATCATGTCAAGTATTTTTGGCAAAAAAACCCAAAATTTTTTTGAATTGTATCTACGATGGAATTTTTGGGGCTGATTTTTCAGGCGGTGCGGTGGATATACGTTTGCGAAAATAGGCATGAAATTACAGTATAAGACGGCGTATGCTGCAGCTGGCTGATTATTATTAAACCGATTATAAATTTATCTTGCGATGCAGTATACTCTAATGGTATTAAAAAGGGCTGGATAATTATTCTCAAATAAAATGCGAGATATTTTTGCCGCGAAATTCGATCCCAGGAATATCATAGATAACCCTTCAGAAGATAAGTTGAGGGAATGGGCCCTTGAGCAAGGAGGCGTTATCTCTGAATTCGGCAACCTTGCGGTAACGACGCGTGTGCGTAACAGAATCGCCAAATTTACCGAAGTGATACTGGGTGAGATCGAAGACGAGAACGTGAAGCTGGTGGACGAGGTGCTGAAATACCTCAATCACCGGGACATGATCATGCTGGACCGCGTGATGTGCCAGAGCAACGGCTACAAGAAAAGGTGCCGTGTTTACGTAGATGCCCAGTATCCCCGCATACCGCTGATGTGGGGCAATACGCTCTTTCCCGCCGAGCCGGGAGAGCCTGATTTCATTACGGTAACCGTGCCGGACTGGCCTGAAAAAAAGGTGCTGGTCGTCCCCGAATCGGGCACAACGTTGATATTAGGCAGTGATTACAAAGGGGAGAATAAGAAGGCCATGCTGCGCCAGGTCATGTACTGGGCCAAGAAAGAAGGTAATATCGGCCTGCATGCAGCCAGCAAAATACTGCGAATCATGAAGGATGGCAAGCTGTGCGATAAAGGCTTCCTGCTCTTCGGATTGAGCGGCACCGGCAAGACTTCGCTGGCCTGTCATTCACACTGGCTGAGGCCGCCGGAAAGAGTGATTATCCGTCAGGATGACGTGGTCATACTCAAGTCCGACAGCAGTGCAATCGGTACTGAGGAGTCCTTTTATATGAAGACCGAGGGGCTTGAACCCGCCGCACAGCCACTGCTCTATGCGGCCGCAATCAGCCCGCGGGCTATACTTGAGAATGTGCGCGTCGATAAAGCAACCGGCAAGGTCGACTTTTTCGACTCAACTCTGACATCCAACGGACGCGCCATGGTCAAACGTCGCGACATAGCGTTTACGGATGGCGAAGTCGACCTTGAGAAAGTGGATTTTCTGATATTCATTACCAGGCACAATGAAATCGTGCCGCCTGTAGTCAAGCTCTCTCAGGAATGGGGAGCGGCCGCCTTCATGCTCGGTGAATCGGTTGAGACATCGGCCGGAGATCCGGCGGAGGCGGGCAAACAGCGCCGTGTCGTCGGGACCAATCCTTTCATAGTCGGTTCCGAAGAAGAGGAAGGCAATATGTTCCTCGATATATTACGTAAAAATCCCCACATGCAGTGCTACTTATTGAATACCGGCAGGGTGGGTGGATTAACCGGCGGTCAGAAGATCACTGTGTTCGATTCAGTTAAAATCCTGGAGATGATAGCCAGGGATAAAATTGCCTGGAAAAAGGACGAATTCTGGGGTTATGAGGTGCCCGCCGAGATACCCGGATTGGATATAAGCCGGTTCGACCTGGGCAATTACTATCCGCGGGAAAAAATTGCAGCCCTCAGCAAGGCTCTGAAAAAAGAGAGATTGGCCTGGCTTTCGCGCTTCGAGGGTATACATCCCGATATAATCAACGCCCTGGGGCCGTAGCTCGATGAGATCCATATTATCCAGGTGTTTTCCCTGTTGTCTGCTTGCAGCGGCGCTGGCGCTTTCCTGCGCGGGGCCGCCCGTTTCGGTTCAGGAAGGAGTTTTTGACAACCTGACTGCGCCGGCAAATGGGCAATCGATCCCGAATGTGAGTGATAACAGCACGACCGCCGCTACCGACTCCGCCCTGCTGGCAACCGAACAATACGATCTGGCAATCGCTGAAGCCGCCTCAGCGCTGCAGGGCAATCCGGAGGACCTGAGCTTAAAAGAGAAGCTGGCCGATGCCTATATAGCACGTGCCTGGTATTACAAGCAGAAGCGCCTCAATCCATATACACTGGATGACCTGAGCAAGGCTGTGGAGATCGCGCCTGAGTATTACAGGGCTTACTATGAACTTGGACGTTTTCACAATAACCAGTGGCAGTTCGGCATAGGGTTGTTGGACCTTAACAAAGCGTTGTCCATTAAGCCTGATTACGCGCCCGCCCACAACGAACGGGCCTACTCCAACTATAAAAATCGGAAATATGAGGCGGGTCTGGCTGATGCCAGCAAGGCGATTGAGCTCGATCCAACGCTGCCGCGCTCTTACTGTGTCCGGAGCCTTATCTATGCGGCTCTGGGCAAGACGGACCTTGCCATACAGGACGCCGATCAGGCGGTGCGACTGGCGCCAGATGATGCGGCCTCATACTACAACAGGAGCCTGGTGTACACCGCATCGGGTGAGATTGTGCTTGCGGTAGCTGATCTGGAAACAACCCTTCAGCTTTCGCAGGATGACCTGCTCACCACGCGGGCCGGCGCCGACCTGCGGGCACTTAAGAAATAGGGCTGCGGAGGCGACTGATTTACCTATTCGTGGCGCAGCGATTCGATGGGGTCGAGGCGGGCGGCTCGGAAGGCCGGATAGGTGCCGGATACCAGTCCCGTGCCTATCGATACACCTAAAGCGATAAAAACGATGCCGGCTGAAATGACGGGCGTTACAGTGGTATTTCCAAGAGAAATATTGCCCATCAGCGCAGCCCCCAGCATGGCCAGGCCCAGGCCGACCAGGCCGCCGGTCAGGCTTAAAGCAGCTGCTTCAATCAGAAATTGCAGTAGTATATCGCGGCGTTTGGCGCCGATGGCCTTGCGGATGCCGATCTCGCGCGTGCGCTCGGTGACCGATACCAGCATGATGTTCATAATGCCGATGCCGCCCACGATGAGGGAGATGGCGCCCACCGCCCCCATGAAGAGTGAGAAGCCTGCCAGCGTTGCCTGCATGCTGGCCAGCGTCTCGCGCATGTCGGTTATAGTGAAATCGTCGGCCGCGCCCGTCCTGATATAGTGGCGGCTTCTAAGTATGCTGGTAACCTCGGAGATCACCGAGTCCACCAGGTCGGAGCTGACGGCCTTGACTGCGATCTGCTGCACATTATTGCCGCCGCCGGTCAGCTTGGACTGCATGGTGGTGAGCGGCATCAGGATATAGCTGTCGCCGCCGAAGCCGCCCATCTTTTGCAGCGTACCTATTACCTGGTACTTGCTGCCCTGGACGCGCACGCTCTTGCCTACCGCGCTCTCGCTGCCGAAAAGGTCAGAGGCGGTCTGGTAGCCCAGCAAGACCGCATTGCTCCTGGATGAAACATCCTGGTCGGTGATGAACCGTCCCTGGTCGATCTGGTAGTTTCGTATCTCCGTTATTACCGGCTTCACCCCGGTCGCCTGTACGCTGGCGCTGTTATTGCCGTATTGAACGGTTACCCTGCTGCTGAGGGAGGGTGAGACAACGCTTATCGAGGGGGCCACGGTCTTGTCCTGCAGGGCATTGGCATCATCAAGCGTGAGCGGTCTAACGCTGGTCACCGCTTTATCGGTGGAGGTAGAAATATAGAGGGCGCTGGCCCCCATATTATTGAAGGTGGTCGTCATGCTGGCCTGGAAGCCCTGTCCCAGCGAGACCAGCAGCACCACTGCGCACACGCCTATCACGATGCCGAGCATGGTGAGAAAAGACCGCGTCTTATTGGAGAAAATTGCCTGCCAGGCCGACTTAAGGCTCTCCCAGAGGCTCATCGCTTCTTATCCTCGATGATTGTTCCGTCCCGGAGGTAAATCGTACGCTGGGTGTAGGCGGCGATATCCTCTTCGTGCGTAACCACGATTATGGTTATCCCCTTCTTGCTCTGATCGACCAGCAGCGACATGATGTTATGGCTCATCTGGGTGTCCAGGTTGCCCGTCGGCTCGTCGGCCAGTATGACCAACGGATCGTTGATCAGGGCGCGTGCGATGGCCACGCGTTGCTGCTCGCCGCCGGACATCTCGCTGGGCTTGTGGAAGGCCCGTTTGCCGATACCCACCGCTTCCAGCGCCGCCAGGGCGCGCGGCCGCCGGTGGTTATTGCCGGAATATATCAGTGGCAATTCCACATTGCCCACGGCGGTCAGCTTGGGCAGCAGGTTGTAGGACTGGAAGACGAAGCCCAGCTTACGGTTGCGCATAGCGGCAAGTTCGTCATCGGTCATACCGGCTACATCCACTGAATCTATGATATAACTTCCCGAGGTTGGACGGTCAAGGCATCCCAGTATATTCATCATGGTGGATTTGCCCGAGCCGGAATGGCCCATGATCGAGATGAACTCGCCTTTTTCGCAGGTAAACGATACATCGTCCAGTGCTTTGACCCGGACATCTCCGATATCATAAATCTTGCTGATATTCTTAATTTCAATCATTTTCAGGTCCGTTTCATAGTATTTTGCAGGAGCTTTACCTGAGTACGCGCATGGCGCCGCCTGTACTTGTCGATTGCCTGGTCTGGCCGGTGGTAGATCCCGCCGTCGTCTTTCCGGGCATTTGAATCTTGTCGCCATCCGCCAGGCCGGAAGTTATCTCGGTGTACTGGAAGTTCTGCAGGCCGGTGGTCACTCTCCTGGGTTCGGCCTGCCCGGTCTTGCTGTTGACCAGGAGCACCATCGAGCCGCCGGGAGTAGATATCAGTGCCGATATGGGTACCAGCAAGGCATTCTTGACGCCGGCTACCGTTATCTCGGCGGTGGCGCGCAGCCCGTCCTTCAAATCGTCTTCGGGAAGTCCGGTTGGCACTATGATCACATCGAATTTGACGACGTTGCCGACCTTGGCCCCGAAAGGCGATATGAATTTTACCTTCCAGTTGAATTCTTTATCGGGGATAGCGTCTACTTTGACCGTGGCATTATCACCCACATGCACCTTCATAATGTCGATTTCATCGACCTTGCCGGTAAATTTGATTACCCGGGTGTTGACCAGCCCCACAGCGGGACGGGTGGCATAATCCTCGGCGGACAGCGGATCGTTTACCTTGAGATTCACGCTGAAGATCGTGCCGTTGGAAGGGGAGATGATGACTGTGTTCATTATGTCCCGCTTGGCTTTATACAGGTTGATCTCAGCGGCCTGGAGTTTGAGGTTGTAGTCCTGCAATGTTTTCCAGTTGATATTTCCGCCGCTTTCGAATATCAATGTCTGGTTTTGAAGCACGTCCTGCCCCACCTGCAGGTTGAGCTTGGCCGTATATAGGTCCCAGATCGTATTTTTTAGACCGCCTGCATCCGATGCCCCGCTTTGCTGCAAACCCTCGAGTAATCGCAGGGCGGACTGCAGAAAATCGACACTGGTAGGCGTATCGGCGTACTTAAAAATCATCCTGCTCTTGATGGTCACAGTGCTCCTGGCGGTCCTGGCCACTTCGGAGATCTCTTGCAACGCCTGTTCAAATTGGGGCGCGATGTCTTCATAGGGTACCGCAGGGTCTTTCATGAGGTTGGAGATTATGATCAGCTTTTCGCGGTACAACCTCATGGTATCTATGGCCTTCTCGTTATCCGGGGTTATCGGTTGCCATCCTCCCGCGTCTACGGCAGGGTACCAGGTCGAATTGATCTTTGCGCCCGCCAGCTGAGCGGCGTTGGGCCTGGTCTCAATCAGGTTTTCGCAGACCTGGATATCGAAGTAAGTCATGACAAGCCAGTAGCCGGCATCCTTATAGTCGCCTATGCTGAAATAGGTCGCTGCCGTTTTCATATCTTTCACCGCTTCATCGGCCATACGGCTTATGCTCAGGTCGGGATAATTGTAGGGCAGATGGTCGGTGTCGCACCCGAGGTCTATGCTGTTTTGCGCAGACTGAATGCTGAACAGGGCGGTTTTAATCGAGTTTATCTGCGACCAGGGATCTGTCGTAGCCAGCATTGCACCCTCGCGCACTTTTTCCCCTTCCTGCACCAGTATTGTCTGTACGGTGCCCGGAGTGTTGAATGCGAGGTTGAACTGGTCGGGCGCGGTGAGGGTGCCGTCGGATGTTACGATGACACTAATGTCGCCCCGTTTGACGTCTATGATCTGACCAGCAGCGGGCGCCTGGTTTGAACTGCAGCTCCAGGCTGCCAGTGGAAGCAGGGCTGCTATCAGTAAAAGCAAAGCTGCCAGGTTGTTTTTCATATTACTATCTTCCCGGTGGAGGGCCTCCTCCCGGAGGTGGTCCACCTCCCGGTGGGCCCATGGTGGTAGATACAGGGGCGCCGCTCGCCTTATCGAGGACTATTACCATATCACCGTCGTTCAGCCCTTTGACTACCTGCACGTACTGCTGGTTCTGGATGCCCAGGGTGACCTCCCTCTTCTCCGTTTCGCCCCTGGTACCGCTGACGACCGTGACTGAAGAGGCCGTACCTGTTGTGGTTACAGCGGACAGCGGTATGAGCAGAGCATCCTCAACCGTGGAGACGCCGATATCGGCCGTGGACGTAAGCTTGCCCCTGAGTTCGACGTCGGTGGGATCAAGCTTTATGCGGACGCTGTATTTAACCACGCTATTGGAGTCGGGTGTCCCTTTGGGCGAGATGAAAAATACCACGCCGCTGAAGGTCTTATCGGGGACTGCATCCACAGATATGGTGGCCTTTTGGCCGACTTTTATTTTGGTAATATCGATTTCGTCAACCGAGCCCCAGAACTCGATATATTTGGTATTGACCAGCACTATAGCATTGGTGGATGTATTGGTTTTTGAGGACAGTATGTCCTTTTCCTTTACTCCTACGCTCACCACCGTGCCGTCGATGGGCGCCCAGATGAATGTGTTCACGTAGTTATTCTGCGTCGTGTCCTGGCTGACCAGCTTGCCGGCCAGGTCGATCTTGGCATTCTGCTCTGCCTTAAGCCCCAGGCCGTGCTGCAGCACCATTTCATTGGAGCCCAGTATCCCGTTGCATAGTTCCATATAGTGGCGCGCGACGATCAGGTTGTCATTCATACTGCTGGAGTACATCCCGCCCTGTCCTATACCCGCTATTGCCGCATTTACCTTTTCCAGCGCCGCATTGTAGAGGTAGAGGCTGATGTCTTTGCCGTAAATAGTTGTATCGTTGCGCAACTTCAGCCTGTTTATGTTTTCGATGACCTCTCCGGCGGTCTTATCGACCGTGTCGAGGGCTGCGCTCAGCAGGGGCCTTGCTTCATCATATTTGCCCTGGTTTATCAGTCCGTAAACGGTCTGTATCTGTGTTTGCGCCTGCCGCAGGGCAGCCGCTTCCCTGCGCAGCTCCTGAATATAGTAAGCGGCAAACGATCCGTCATTTTGTATTGAAAAGAGCGTATAGTTGGTCTCGTCTACGAAGGGCGCCGTATTGCCCAGGCCGGACTCCGGGTTGGTGACGGCGTCCTCCAGTATTTTTATGCAGGCTTCCAGGTCGGCCGATGCTACATACAGCTCGGATGCCGCCGCGCTGTAGTCATCGCCTTGAAAAAGCGCATACGCCCTCGCTACCTCTTCCTGCGCCCATAAGTAGGATGACAGTATGGTGGCGTTGGGGTAATACATCTGATAACTGATATCGTTGTGAACTCCTTCTGGTGCTGACCAAGTGGTCGTTGTAGATGTCCGTGTAGTGGTCACCGATGTTGTGACTGTCGTGCTATCTATCGGTATGGCCTCCGTCGGTATGACGCCCGGAGCTATGGTTGAAACTGTTATAGTTGGAGGCCCCACAGGAGGGGTTACCGTCGTTGTGATTGTTACACCAGTCGGGCCAGTACCCGTATGAACAACACTAGTGGTTCCAATAGCTGTTGTAGTCGTAGTTGTTGTTAAGGTACCGGGATTATTTAATGTTGGTGTATTTCCTGTGGTAGTTATCACCGTATTAGAACCTGCCGAAGGCACGCCAGTTGTTCCAGGGGGTGTTAATGTGGTAACCGTGGTCGTAGTAGTTACAGGTATTGTTGGCCCGGTAGTAACTGAACTTGCAATATAGTAACTTGTTGGAAACTGTGGCAGCCGGGGTACGGTTTCATAGAGGGTGCTGAGCGAAGATTGCACAGAGTTGTTGGCTGATTTCACATCCAGTCGTGCGCTGGTGTCATCCAGGTATGCCAGCAGTTGCCCCTGCTTCACCTGGTCGCCCTCCTCGACCAGCACCTTCTTAACTTCGCCGGTTGAAGCAAACCGGAGATTATAGTAGTCGGTCATCTCGAGGTTGCCGTCCACCGAGACGCTCACCACCAGGTCCCCGCGCGTAACAGGAATCTGTCTGCTGATGGTTGCCGGAGTTGCGGTGGATGCAGCGTTACAGCCTGCTGTGAAGAGTGTGGAGCAGGTCAAAAAGACGATAAGGAGTTTAATTGGGGCCTTGAGCATATCCGTAAGATTTTACACGCTAATTACTTATAAACCAAATTCTTGATTTCAATCTTATTAAAGGTAACATTCAAATGTTAAGATTTTATTTAGACCAGGCGGGTTTAATGCTGAGAATTAAGCCCGATATATACGCCGAAATGCTTATTACGCTATTGGCAGCGTAAAGGTGAAGCAGCTGCCTTTGCCTGATTCGCTGCGGGCCCATATCTTGCCCTTGTGCTCCTCAATAATATACTTTGATATGGTCAAACCCAGGCCGCTGCCGCCGGTCGACCTCGACCTGGATTTATCGACGCGGTGAAAACGCTCGAAGATGTTATTTATCTCATCAGCAGGGATGCCCTCGCCGCTATCCGATACGCTGACCTCTATGAATTCGTGATCCGATTTTGCTGCGATATTTATCCGGCCGCCCGCGGGTGTATGGGCCAGAGCGTTCTCCAGCAGGTTGAGCAGCACCTGTTTAATGCGCAGGAAATCGATGTTAACGCGCGGAAGGTCTGAAGGAATATCGTGAGACAGGTCTATATCCTTTTCGGATGCTTTGGCCTGTACCGCGGTAACAGATAGCCGCACCAGTTCTGCCACGTCTTCGGGCTGCAGGGTGAGCTTCAGCTCGCCTGCCTCAGCCAGGCTCAGCTCCTGCAGGTCGTTTATCAACCGGGAGAGCAGAACCGTCTCGCTGTATATGGAGGTTATGGTTTCTTTATCCGGCTGCATAACGCCGTCGTTGATTGCTTCGAGGTAGCCCCTGACATTGGTAAGCGGGCTTCTCAGTTCATGGGCGATATCCGATACCATATGCTGCCGCAGCTGCTCGTCGCGCTGCAGGTTATCGGCCATGGAGTTAAAAGTGGAGGCCAGTTCGCCTATCTCGCTTCTATCGCTGATGTCAACGCGCTGCGAAAAATCACCCTTACCCAGACGCTGTGCCGCAGACCGCAGCTCTTTGATGGGTGACAGGATACGGCGTGACAGAAAAAGGGTAATCAGGAAAGCGACGATAACCGCCAGAAATGCCCCCATCAAGAAATAGCCGCCCAGCTGGCTGTATATGATCTGAAGCGCTGCCAGCCCGATCTCGGACTGATTTAACGGCAGAATAAATAGGAATCCTACAGTTGGTGATGCGTCTTGGGCGTCCGTGGCAGATTCCGCTGAATCCTCCGGGGGTGGTACGCGCGGTCCGAAGAACATAAAGATTTGAGGTTGAGATGCAGGAGGGCCGCCCGGCTCGGGATTCCGGCGCGGCAGTGATGAAGTCAACGTTTTGCTGGAAAAGTTCTCAAGGTTCAAATTTTCATCGGGTGTTTCTGACGACGAATCGGCTATTATCTTGCCGTCTGCGTCCGTCAGTATGACCCGGTGGCGGAACTGGTCCCCGATTCGTGAGACCAGTGGCTGCACACCATCCCAGCCGTTGTTTTCCAGGTAATATTCCGTGACCTGATATTGTATGCGGTCTATGAGCATTCGCTCGATACGATAACTGAGTTCCTCAATTTGCTTTACTGTGGCCCCCCATGTCAGGAAGAACACGGCGCCTACAGTCAGCAGGATGACAAGCGTAAAAGCAACGAGCAAGCGAAACTGCAGGCTGTTTTTCAAATTACTCCTCTGATAACTTGTATCCCGCCCCGTAAACTGTCTTGATATATCTGGGTCGTTTCGGATCGGGCTCGATTTTACGGCGTAAATTATGAATATGAACGTCGATAGCTCGATCAAAGCTTTCGAAGTCATATCCGAAAGCTTTATCTATAATTTCAACACGGTCAAATACCCGGCCGGGTTCACGCAGGAAGGCGGCCAGTATTTTGAATTCGACAGATGTCAGGCTGAGTTTTTTCTCATTCAGGAGCACTTCTCTTTTCGGGAAATTCAGGTAAAAACCGCCGTACCTTATTTCGGCCGGACCCCGTTCCGCCGGCAGCCTTCTGAAGACAGCGCGCACCCTGGCGGCCAGCTCTCCAGGGCTGAATGGTTTGGTTACATAGTCGTCGGCCCCGGTATCCAGGCCGGTCATCTTATCTTCGTCGCGCGTTCTTGCAGTCAGCATGATGATAGGTATATCGGATTCCGCCCTCAGTATGCGGCATATCTCGACGCCGTCCAGGCCGGGCAGCATGACATCCAGCACGACAAGGTGCGGCTGCTGTTCCCTGAATATTCGCA
>DAOUFR010000012.1:0-57541 GCA_034429715.1 Dehalococcoidia bacterium | reverse complement strand
GAGTACGTCGTGGACGAGGTAGTAGAGGGTCCAGTTGGGCTCCACCAGGAAGGTGTGCTCCGCCCTGTTGATCATCAGTTTAATGCGGCCCTCGGCTGTGGGCAGGCCGCGTCCTTTATGCGATTTGAAGACATGGCCTTTCAGCCCGTCCTGTGAATCGTGTGATTCCCCGCAGTAGGGGCAAACGTAAGTCTTAGTCTCTTTAGTCAAGTTCTCGTCCTCCTCTTTCGAAGTACTACTATTAAGTTATATTTTTCCCAGCGCCTTCAGTATTTTGTCCGGGGTAATGGGCAATTCGTCTATCCGGACGCCGATGGCGTTATAGACCGCAGGAGACAGAAGTCCGGGGACCACTGTTCCGACATCCTCACCGATGCCGCAAAGCCCGTAGGGGCCGTAGCCCATGCCTGTCTCCAATAAGATAGTACCTATAGGCCCCAGATCCTTCATGGTGGCGATCTTGTAGTCGAGCAGGTTTCCGTTCAGCATCACGCCGGTGACCGGGTCGTGAATCACCTCTTCGAGCCTGGCCCTGCTTACTCCCATGATGCTGCCGCCGTACTGCTGACCATTGCAGCTCATAGGATTTATCGCCTTGCCTACATCGTTGACATTGACCACTCTGGTAACGAAGACCTCGCCGGTCTCCGTATCGACCTCGATCTCCATGAAATGCGCCTGTCGGCAGAAACGCGGCCGAGGATTAACCGGATTATATGCCCCGTACTGAACATGATAGCCTGAGGCAAACAGCGGCTCGGACCAGCCGATCCGTGTCCCCAGGAACTCGTCTGTAGCAAACGGCCCGCTCTCGCCGGCCAATCTTACGAAGTCGGCTATGCTCATCTGCCGTTTGGGATCTGATTTGACAACTATCACGCTGTCTTTGATATCCAGGTCCTCCGGCCTGGTGTCCGGGAAAGCCGGCTGGAATTTTCCCCTCTGCGTTGAAGAAGAAGGGCTGGATGCAGATTCAAGTATCTTCTGCTTGAGTATCCTGGCAGCGTGACGCACAGCCCATCCGTTGACCGACATATTGGTGGAGGAATCCGGTGTCATACGATAGAAACCGCGGTATACCTGCGGATTGTAATTGACGTCCTCCAGGCGATAGCCCAGCTCTTCAGCAGCGATCTGGCAATAGGTATCCTCCGCATTTACACCGTTATCCGCTCCCATGGCCATTATTGTAGCCGTCCCGTCGGTCCTCTCGATACGTATGCCGAATTCGCCGCTTCCGCTGGAATCGTCCCATTCATGCGCCCAGGTAAAGCCCACTCCATGCATGCGTCCGTTGGGCAGCTTCCTGGCGCCCGGCTTATGCCATGACTGGTCCCATTTGAACTCAGATCTGCCCTTCTCGAGGCATTCCTTAAGGCTGTCGCGCACCGGAAAGCCGCGCTTCTTTTTTTCTTCCCTGGCCCACTCCATATCGTGGCCCATACAGCCATCGTTCTTCAGCGCCAGTTCTGTGGGATCCATGCCCAATTCAGTGGCCACGTGATCGAATATCATGGTCTGAGAAAGCACCGCAGGCAGCATCTCGCAGCGAGTCGGAACCGTGTGCCCCTTATTCACCCAGACGGACTTGGACTGCCCGTGGAGGTGCTGCACTCTGGTATTGTCATGTATATGCAACGCAGGGCTGAAAACCGGCCAGATAGCGTTAGCGTGATACAGGACTACATCCACGGCAGTGATGGTGCCGTCGTTTTTAAATCCTACCTTGAAGAAATAGGTCCCTTCGTCCATAGAACCGCCGAAGAAATCCTCACGCCGTGTGAAGACATATTTGACCGGCCGGCCGATCCTCCTGGATACTGCGCCGGCGCACCACAGCGGGCCCAGGTTCCAGTCTATCTGGCACCAGCCTCCGAAGCTGGCTCCCTGATATGGAGAATGTATCTCGATCTTGCTCATGGGAATGCCGCCGTACCATTCGGAGATACGGCTCTTGGGCGCGTGCACCCGCTGGTGCTTGAGCCAGATCTCAGCATTATCACCGTTCCATCTGAAAACACCGCAGGGCCGCTCGGGACCTACCCAGGTATTGGCTGTGCGTTTGAAGCTGAACTCTATGACTTTGTCCGCCTCGGCAAAGCCTTTCTTTACATCTCCATGCGTCAGCTCATCGTAGGCGCCACGGTTGAAGTGGTTGCCGTCACTGTAGCGCTCCGGCCAGCTGAGCGGGGTTGTGGGATCGCTGGCGGCCACCGGGTCCAGATTAAAGGGCCGTTCCTCCCACTCGATCTCGATCAGGGAAAGCGCCTCTTCAGCGATATCCTCAGTCTCAGCCGCAACGGCAGCTCCGACCAGTTCCCCTTCCATATGCGCTGAATCGGAAAGCGCCCTGTCAATTCCGAAAAACCCTGCCGTCTTGCCTATGATCTCAGACTTCTGAACCTCTGGATCATCGTAGCGCAACACATACCTGACGCCCGGCAGCTTCTCGGCTTTGCTGGTATCCATTTTGATTATCCTGGCATTGGGGTAAGGCGACATAAGAAGGCGCATATGCAGCATGCCCGGAAGCTTTATATCCATGGTGTAGTCGGCATGTCCCGATGCCTTCGCCAGACCGTCTATCCTGCGCGGGCTTTTTTGACCGATATACTTGTATTCTTTAAGCGGGTATTTATCGGCAGAAAGGTTATCGAACATCTCCTGCATACGTGCCGTCTGCTCTTGCGAGTTAGTATTCATCTGATCCCCTCCGTTGTTTTAACTAATTCACCTCCGAGGTAGCTACGCAGAAACTGCGATTGGTCGACCCGGTCTATGTACTCGTTGAAGAAATATCTCAGTGAGTCCAGCACGGGCACAGCCGCCGCCTGTCCCAGGCCGCAGAGCGAGGCGGCTGCCATCATACGTGCCAGCTCCTCCAATGTACTAATATCCCTCTCCCTGCCGTCCCCCTCACGCAGACGCCCGTATATCTCCAGCATGACCTCGGTCCCCTCGCGGCAGGGCGTGCATTTACCGCACGATTCCTCGTTGAGAAAGCGTATATCGTTATAAACGATGTCGATGATGTCCCGCGTAGAGTTGAAGACCATAACCGCACCCGACCCTAGAAAGGTCTCATGTGAGAGGGGAGTATCGATCATATATCCAGGTATGATATTGCCCGTGGCGCCGCCTATCTGCACCGCCTTTATATCGGCGGCCCCGGCCAGGCCGGCAACCAGATCCTTTAGCTTGCTACCCATCTCCATCTCGTAGATGCCCGGCCTCGCGACGTCGCCGCTGACGCTGAAGACCTTGGTGCCCCTGCTCCTGCCGGCGCCCATGGCGCTGAACCAGTCGGCGCCGTTGTTGACAATATGGGGGATATTCATCAGTGTCTCGACGTTATTGATGACGGTGGGCATGTTCCACAGCCCGCGTTGCGGAGGATAAGGCGGCTTATAGCGCGACTCACCCCGCTGCCCTTCTATGGAGTTCATCAACGCCGACTCCTCGCCGCATACGTACGCGCCGGCCCCCTCGAACACCTGGATATCCATATCCTTCAAATAACCTCGGGCCGCGGCCTGTCCTATGGCGGAGACGAGCAGGCTGTTGAGCGGATGGTACTCACTCCTCAAGTAGATATAGGCCTTGCGGGCGCCGATGGCCAGTCCCGCTATGAGCATCCCTTCGATCAGTCCGAAGGGGTCGTGGGAGAGAATGTATTTATCCTTGAATGCGCCGACTTCTCCCTCGTCGGCGTTGCAGATCAGGTGCTTCTGCCGGCCTTTGGCGTTCATGGCCAGCTCCCACTTGAGCCCGCAATTGAAGCCGGCGCCGCCGCGGCCCGTCAGCCCCGACTTCTTAACCTCCTCAACGATGGCCTTCGGCTTCATCCTGCGCGCTTTCTCGTAAGCCTTGAAACCTCCCGCCTTGAGATAAGATTCCATATTCTGCGGATCTATCGTCCCGCAGTTGCCCAGTACAATACGCTTTTCCGCCACTTACATCCTCCTGTCAATAGGATTTCAGTATTCCGGCAATGCCCTCGGACGTGAGGTTGCCGTACAGTTTATCGTTGATCAGCATGGCAGGGGCCTGGTCGCAGGCCCCGATGCAGCCCACCATCTCCAGCGTGAACTTCCCGTCTGGCGTGGTCTGGCCCGGACCTATCCCTATCTCCCGCCTGATGCCCTCCACCACCCCGGAGGCCTGCTTCATCTCGCACGGCAGGCAGTTACACACCTTGATCACATTTCTGCCCACCTTGGTTACGGGCAGATACGCGTAAAACGAGGCCACCCCGTAAACAGAGTTAAGCGGAAGGCCTGTCCTGCCTGCTATCCCCTCCAGTGTTTCTTTTGAAAGGTAATCCTTCTGATCCACTTCCTCTTTCAGCATGGGCAACAGCCCGGCGCCGGACTGTCCGCCCGCGGTTGTCTCTCTCTTATCGCTCATCTTCAGCATACCCCCTTATACTCAGACTTTTACCGGCCTGCCCAACGCCCCCGTGGGGCAGTGCTCGATGCAGATCAGGCAGTCACGGCAGACCTCTGTCGTAAGCTCCTCGTCGTATCCGCTGACCACCTTCGACCTGAAGCCGCGGTATCCTATGCTCAGCACGTCTTTGCGCGCTATCTCCCGGCAGGCCTTGACGCACTTGCGGCAGAGTACGCACTTGGATAAATCCCTCCTCACGTAGGGGTTGGATTCCTCGGCGGGATAGAAACGCGGCGATCTGACGTTGAACCGCGGGGCGCCCACCTCATAGTCCGAGGCCAGATTATGCAGCTTGCAGTTCTCCGCGTTGGGATCGTTCACGCAGTCGCCGGTATGACCCGTCAGCATCAGCTCCACGATGACCTTTCGCGCAGCCACCACTCGCGGGGTATGCGTGGATACTATCATGCCCTCCGAGGCAGGTGTGTGGCAGGCTCCCACCAGCGTTTTGGAGCCCTTCACCTCCACCACGCACACGCGGCAAACACCCGTGGGCAGCAATCCCTTGATATGGCAGAATGTGGGGATGGTGACGCCGCACGTCTCGGCCGCCTCAAATATGGTGGAACCCTCGTGTACCTTGACCTTTTTCCCGTCGATAATCACATTGACATTACCCATCTACTTACCTCAAAATTTGATTTAACCTACCATCGGCCGCCACATACATAAGCAAACCAATCCAATACAGTATATCCACATATATTCAATCTCTCAACTGATAGCGCCTGCGCAAATATCACAAATTCAAGCGCAGCCTTAAGAGGCGGCGGATTTGGCCTCCATCTCGGCTATTTGTGCACAAATCTCCTTATAACGTGTCTCAGTAATCGGGTAGAAATATAGAAATACAGCGGCAATGATAAATATGCCGGCCGATATGGGCCCCAGGAATAGTCTGATACTGAGTTGGGCGCTTGCAGACTGCGGCATAACGTTGGCCACGTAGCCCATCGACTCGAGAGTCACACCCATAAGAAAGATGGCCAGTGCCTGGCCGATTTTTAACCCCCATGTCCAGATACCGAAAAAAGCGCCCTCCCTTCGCTCTCCGGTTTTCAGATAATCATATTCAATTGCATCGCTCACTATTGCATAGGGCATAGCATACGTGAAGCCGAAACCTGTGCCCATTAAAAACATGACAATCAATGTGAAGGTAACGCCCTGAGTATGACCGAAGAAAAAGAGCACCATCAGCATGATGGCCATAATTATGAAGCCCGCGCCATAAACCTTTTTCTTGCCCACTCTTTTGCTCAAAAAGACGCTGACAGGGATGAACAAAATAGCCGTTCCGATCAGTATCAGCATGGCCCAGGTGGTCGCGGCTTCGTCGGCCAGAATGTATTTGAAGTAGTAAATAACTATGCCGCTGGCCACAGTAATAGCCATAATATGAGATATGTATGTTGCCAGGATAAGCAGGTAAGGCTTGTTCTTAAAAACCTCTGTATAAGTCTTAATGAAGCCCATGGATTTTGCCGGTTTTAAATTTGCAGGCTCTTTGACTGTAAATATGGTGATTAATACCGTGATCAGCATGACGGAGCCGAATACAATGCCAAGCAGCACGAAGCCAATATTTTTATCAGGGGCAAGCGCTACGATCGGCAGGGCTAAACCCGCCCCGAGCAAAGTGCCTATGGCGGCGAATCCAAAGCGATAGCCCATCATGGACGTTCTTTCATGGTAGTCGGCCGTTAACTCGGGCGCCATGGACATATAAGGGATGTTAACCGTTGAGTAAGCGGTACACAGGATCAGGTAGACGACCATTGCATAGATAAAAAGCGTTGTCTGAGATATGCCTGCGCCCGCCAGAAGCACCGGGTTTATGAACATCACTATCACCGCTATAAAGAGAGGGATGGCGCCTCCCAGCATGTACGGCCTGCGCCGTCCCATTTTGTTCACGGTGCGGTCCGAGATATAGCCTATAACAGGATCATAAAAGGCGTCCCACAGACGGCCTACCATGAGAGCAATACCTGCCAGCGCCGCAGCAAGGCCCACAGTATCAGTCAGATAGTTCAACAATATAAATGCAGTTGCCGTGAAAAACAGGTTCGCTCCGAAATCGCAGACCCCGTATCCGAGTTTTACGCCGATCGATACCTTACCTTGTTCCATTTAACCCCCTTATGCGCAAATAATTGCCCTCGAATATGCACCAATGAAACCATTAATTCCTGTATTAATCGTAAACAAACTGAGTCTTGATAGCCCTGTAACGACCTTTGTTTGTATTGACCTTCATCATCTTCTTATATTCATCCAGCCTGAAGGTATGCGTTACCATATCAGCGAGCTTCGCCTTACCTCCCGACATAAGGTCGATGGCGATTTCGAATACGTGCCTGCGTTTACCTTTCCACTCTTGGAAGCCGTAATACAACGAGCCCTTGATCGATATCAGCTTGATCAATATCAGGGTTGGATCCAGTTTGATCTCCCGGGAATTGCCCACCAGCGAGATCACACCGCCTGTCCTCGCCAGACGCATGGCCAGGCCGACGCTGCTTGAAGTGGAGAAACAGTCGTATATCCTGTCGTATCCACACATCATGGCGTCCGGACCAAGCATGGGTTTATAGCATCGCCCTCCGGTAATCTTCGCTGCCTGCTGCAAGGCAGTTTTGCCGGTAATCGTGTGGTCTGCACCCGACTTCCTGGCAAGATCGGCCGTGAATCTTGAACTGACAGCGGCCGTCATCTCACAGGGGATTTCAAGTGCGCGTATCGAATGCATGATCATGGTGCCGATCACCCCACCGCCGATTACCAGCACCTGCTCCCCTTTCTGGGGCATGTTGGTAAGGACTGCTTCCAGCGCAATTGCAAACGGCTCAACCAGGGCCGCCTCCTGTACGCTCATCCCCGCCGGAATCTTGAAAACCTGGCTCTTATGGGCGATGATATATTCGCTATAGCCTCCCATCGTAGCGATACAGAGATCGATGGCCTGTCCCGGAGGCAGTTTCCCTTCGGCGAAGTTCTCACAACTCGAAAGACCTTTGCTGCACGCATCACACACCGGTTCTATTCCACGCGTTATGCAGTTGAGCACCGGGCAGACGGCAACCAGGTCGCCCTTATTTAAACCTTGCACATCCGCGCCCACCTCATCAATAGTGCCGCAGATCTCATGGCCGGGCACCGCCGGAAAAGAAGTATATGGTGTCCAGGCTGCCGAAACCTTCAACAGAACAGCGTAGATATCGCTGGTACAATTACCACAACGGGAAACTTTAATCTTTACCCAGTCCGGGAACGGTATTGAAGGCTCGGGAAGATCGATCAGCTTTACCGTTGACAGCGGGCCGCTGTAATAAGCTCGTTCGCTCAACGCGCCAATCACCTTGAGCGTCAGATATTGCGGGATTTTAACATCGAACTGCACTGCTTTCATAATCACCTCTCTCCTTTTCAATACATCACCCAACCGTGCAACCAAAGCACATGCGGGTTCTATCCGGAAAATTCTACAACATACTTTTTCAATAGCAAGGAAGACTGTATATCAGCGGAGGATGCCCACTAAAATTATTACATCGAATTCGGCTTCCAGGACAATATGAAAATGGTTGCAACCATGTTGCAACCATTATATCTGTAAAAACACAGATAATGCCGGCTGACCGGCAGTCAGTTTTCCATCCTGCCGGTAATGATGCACGCAGCCAGGCCGAATCCCACGCACCACAGGTTGATAAATGCATTCAGCACGAGGTCCACGATCGAGGTTAGATATATGCCGTTCTGCAGGTTAAAGCTGAAATCGAGCAGCCCGAGGAAGATCAGCGCCCCGGCTCCAATTAAAGACAGGATGCGTCCCGCCCGATTCGATCTCATCAGCAATATGCCCGCGGCCAGCAGTAATACGGCCAGAATACCATCCGGCAATGGAAATGAATTCTCATAGGCAAAATAACAGGGCGGCGCTTTTTCGGGCGCCAGTCCCACGGTGTAAAAGGCGCCCCAGAATAAAATGAGTCCCACGCCGGTCACGATCTCCAGCGCTGCGATCAGCCTGCGTTTATCGTCTTTAACCATCTCTTCTCTCTGCCTTCTCATTCATTTTGCCTTCTGCACCTGCCTGACCTGCGAATCGGTTACCATCTCCACCAGCCAGGGGAAAAGCCGCTTCATAATATAGGTAAAGCGGCCGTCCGCGCTGGGGATGATAATGAATTCCTGTTTGGCCATTCCCTTCAGTAAAGCTTCCGCTACAGCCTCCGGTTTCATAAGCTTTGCTCCGGCCGAAATGACCTTGGTTTCCTCGGGCTTGGTTTTATTTTCCTCAGCAAAGCCGGGGGTGTCGGTATCCGGCGGACAGAGCACAGAAACTGCGATGTTATATCTCTTCACCTCACTGCGTAAGGCTTCCGATAAACCTATTACACCGAATTTGGCAGCAGCATAGTCGGTATAGCCGAAGATACCCAGGAAACCCACGATGGAAGATACGTTGACAATGTATCCGCCGCGCTCCTTCATATAAGGAAGGAGGACCGAAATTGTATTCCATACACCGTATAGGTCCACCTTTATGGTTTCCTCGAACTGCCCAAAGCTTATCTCTTCGAAATAAGCGGGGCGGGCACGGCCGGCGCAGTTAATCAAAACGTCGGGAACGCCGTATTCGGCTACGGCCTTTTTGAGCACATCCTCCACCTGTTCACGCTGAGAGACGTCCATCGACCGGCAGTGTATCTTCTGGCCCTCGATCATGCGGCATTGATCGATCTCATCACGAGCGGCATCCAGCGTTTTCTGGCGCCGTGCAAAGATAACAACATTTGCTCCTTTGGCCGCCAGCGCTTTTGCCACTCCAAGGCCGATACCTGAAGACCCGCCACTTATGTAAACCAGCTTGTCTTTGAAATCTTTCACTGTCCTGCCTCCTCACTTTTGTTTAAACGATGCCGCGTCCATTGTTTTCAACCATTGCATAGTACGGTCGAAGCCCTCCCTGTAGCTTATGCGCGGCTTCCAGCCCAGCTCCCGTTCCGCCTTCTCTATGGAGAACCTGAACCTCGATCCCAGGTTTGTTACAGTATAGGTAGTCAGCAGAGGGCGCATTTTAATCTTGAAAAGCCTCCAGCTAAACTCCATCACCCTGGCCGCGTTCATCGCGGCCCAGTAAGGTATGTATGTTTTGATGGGCGGTACCCCCAGTGCTGAGGCTATGCCCGCGCAGAACTCCTCCAGCGTTGTCGACTCGCCATCGTGTACCAGATAGCCGTTCCCGATAGCCCTGTCATCCTCCGAGATCAACATTAACAGGTCTACCAGGTTGTCGATGTAAGTGGGCCATACTATGGCGCCCTTACGCCAGAATATCAGTTCCTTCTTGATGATAGCGTCGGCCAGCAGGGGGACGAAGGTCTGATCCCCCTCGCCATAGACCCAGAGCGGGTAAACCATGGCCAGCGGCAGCCCTTTCTCCTCGTGATACCTGCGCATGATTTTTTCCGCATTTATCTTGGTATCGGGGTAGGGCTCTCCCCAGTACTGCAGCGGCAGCGTCTCATCCATCACTATCGATTCACTGGTGCCGAAGACGTCACATGTACTGATGTCCACCAGTCGCGATACTCCCGCTTCGACGGCGGCGCGGCAGATGTTCTCGGCCCCGCCCACGGTAACCTCTTTAAATAGTCTGGCCGGCGCCCAGTCCGTAACAACCGCCGCGCAGTGGAATATGATCTCTCTCCCGGCTGCAGCCTGCCTGACGGACTCGTAATCGCGAATATCACCGGTCACGGTCTCCACACCCAGCTTCTTAATGGCGGCCTCTCCTTCGTCTCCCGGCAATACCAGCACGCGCACCTGATTGCCTTTTTCAACGTTGCCACGTACAACATGCCTGCCGATGAATCCTGTGCCGCCGGTCACCAATACTTTTTTCATATATCCGGCCTCCTCACCTTTAAATGTGTACATTTTATATTAAAGGTTAAACAAAACGCCAGTAATTTTCAGAGTGAAATGAACGCCGCCTTGGGACACCTTGTTTAACTTTTTCGAGTGGAGTAATATTGCTGTAGCATTTTTCCCCGTATAAATTAGCGGAGAGGCCATTTTGACTATTGCCATTCTCTACAGCGAAGAATTGCGGGAATATGATTATGGCCCGGGACACCCGTTCCGCGGCGACCGATATGAGATTTTCCCAAGTTTCCTGCGGGAGAGATTGCCGGAGGGAGAGAAATACCGCTTCATTAAGGCGCCGCCGGCCACACTGGAAGACCTGCTTCTCATCTGTAACAAAGATTATATAGATTTCACACATGATTACTATAAAGCTGCCCATGAAGGCGTGCTGGATCACGTCAAATTCGGCCTTTTCCAGAGTATGGACAATATGCCCTTCGATACACCCGGCAAACTGGAGGAGGCAGCCAGGCTTATTATCGGCCAGGCCAAGATGGGCTGCGACCTCATTCAAAAAGGCTCCTTCAAGAAGGCTATTTCTATCGGCGGCGGGATGCACCACGCCAAACCTTCCTGCGGAGAAGGTTTCTGCCTCTATAACGATGTCGCCTTCTCTGCCCGCTATCTGATCAACAATTACAAATTAAATAAGGTGCTTATTCTGGATACCGATGCCCATGCAGGAAACGGTACCTGCGAATATTTTTACGATGATCCCAGGGTGCTTTTCATCGACCTGCACCAGGACCCGCGCACTCTTTACCCCGGAACCGGCTTTGTCGGCGACATCGGCACGGGCAAGGGAAAGGGCTTCACCGTGAATATTCCCATGCCTCCCAACGCAGGATATGATTCTTACTACCGTGTCTTCGGAGAGATCGTCGAACCGCTGGTGCGCGAATTTAAGCCTCAGATTATTATTCGCAACGGAGGATCGGATCCCCATCCAGATGACGGCCTGACCGATCTGGGACTGCCCGTACGCGGATTTCAGATGATCGGTGAGAAGGTCAGATACCTGGCAGACGAGGTATGCCAGGGCCGTGAGCTTGATCTGATCGCTTCCGGCTATAATAAACGCGTCCTCCCTTACTCATGGATGGCGCTTATAGCCGGATTGGCCGACTGGGATATCGATGTGGAGGAGCCCGAGCCGGCCACCAGAAAGTTCCATAAGGATCCGGCATATGCCCAGACCAAGATGGTCGAGGCGGAGGTTAAAAACAATCTCAAACCTTACTGGAAATGCTTCCAGTCGCAGAATCCCATCCACTTTTAGCTAAATAAGCGTGGACAGGAGGCAGGTGGCATGAATTTGGGCAGCCTCGGCCTAGACAATATCCAGAAATACGGCCCATATGAAAGCGTCTATTATGAGGGGAAGTGGTACACCAATGTAGAAATGGAACTGCAATCCAACAAACTGGGTAACGCTTTGAAGTCACTGGGCATACAGAAGGGGGATCGCGTAGCCATCCAGATGCCCAACAGCCCGGTTGTAATTTGGTCATTTCCTGCCATTTATAAGATAGGCGCGGTCGCAGTGCCCATGAATCCACTCCTGAGACCGGACCAGGCAGCATATATATTCCAGAATTGCGGGGCCAGGGCCGTTGTAACCAGCCCTGAGTTCGCCCCCTGGGTACAGGCTGCGCAAGAACAGGCCACCGAGCTCAGACATGTCATAGTGACCGAGAAGGACGATATCCCCGGCACCATTTTTTATGACGCTTTCGTTTCAAACCAACCTAATAGTCTGAAGATCGAGGAAACCGATAATGATGATATTGCGGCACTGATCTATACAGCCGGCACGACCGGTCCCAATAAAGGTGTAATGCACTCGCATTTCAGCCTGTATATGACGGCGCTGGGATACGGCGATTTCGTCCTGCGCTATCGCTCTTCTACGGTTGAAATTAGAAGCACCATGATGGACGTAAGGACCCATAAACCGATAGAAGTGGAGCGCAAGGTAACCGGGGGCAACCGCCTGGCACTCAGCCTTTTCGTCCTGCCGCTCTCACATTCTTACGGATTGGCCACCTCGCTGATGGGCGTCATCGGCGCCATGAGGGGCATTGTGATGAAGTGGTTCGATCCCGAACTGGCCCTCAAACTGATCCAGGAGTTCCGTGTTACTAATTTTTCCGGTGTGCCAACCATGTATATCATGATGCTCAATCACCCGGACTTCGACAAGTACGACCTCAGCTCTTTGCAGGAGTGCGCCTGCGGGGCGGCGCCTCTGCCACCCGCGGTGGGAAAGAGGTGGAAGGAGAAGACCGGCACGTATATTTATGAAGGCTGGGGCATGACGGAGACCGGCGCTACAACATGTGGCAATATGCCCAACAAACCGCCAAAGTATGGATCTATCGGCGTCTGCATGATAAAGGCAGATACCATTAAAATATTCGATGACCAGGATAATGAGCTGCCGTCCGGTCAAACCGGCGAACTGGTGGTCAAAGGACCCACCCTCATGAAAGGCTATTGGAACATGCCCCAGGAGACTGCCAACGCCCTTCGTAACGGTTGGCTGCACACCGGAGATGTCGGCTACATGGACGAGGACGGCTACTTCTACATCACCGACCGTAAGAAGGACATCATCATCAGGGGCGGTGAAAACGTATCGCCACGGGAGGTTGAAGAGGTCCTGCTTCAAATACCGCAGATCGCAGAGGCCGGTGTTATCGGCGTCAAGGATGAAATATACGGAGAGGAGATAAAGGCGTACTGCGTGCTGCGCAAGGACGAGATGATCAGCGCCGGGGAAATACTGGCCTACTGTAAATTGAAGCTGCCAAAGTATAAGGTCCCCAAAACCATTCAATTTATCGACGCGTTACCCAAAAACCTGCTGGGCAAATTGCTGCGGGCTGAACTGCGTAAAATGGAAGCTAAACAGGACTGATACTACGATCAGCGGTCCGATTTACTCAATTTGACATTTAAATTTACCGCCAACATAATACCATCCAATCCGGAGGTCGTTGCACACTGTGATTCCTCTTGAAGATGCGCTGGGAAAAATACTGGATACCGTCCATGTGCTGGAGTCAGAGAACAGGCCGATCCTTTCAGCATTGGGCCAGGTCCTGGCTGAAGATGCGGTGGCGCGGTTTGATATACCGCCCCATGATAACTCAGCCATGGATGGATTTGCAGTCAGAGCCTGCGATACATTCAGCGCCGGCCGGCAGAGTCCCGTTTACCTAAAGGTGATCGGAGAGGTGGCAGCCGGCTATACTACCTCAATTGAAATTACGGCCGGGACGGCCGTGCGCATCATGACAGGCGCACCCCTGCCCGCAGGGGCTGATGCAGTCGTTCAATTTGAAGAGACCGATGAGACCGAGCGGAAAAAACAGAAACAGCCGCTGGACATCATAGGAATACTCGAGCCTGCTGAAGCCGGGCTGAACGTACGGCCTAAAGGCGAGGATATCCGCGCCGGACAGGTCGTGCTGACAAAAGGAACTCTTTTACTTCCCTCGGGCATAGGTATATTGGCCTCGCTGGGAAAGGAGAACGCGAAAGTCATTCGCCGCCCGGTAGTATCGGTACTTTCCACCGGCGATGAGCTGTGTCCCGCCGGCAAGCCGCTTGCGCCGGGCCAGATCTACGACAGCAACAGCTATACCATTGCAGCCAATATCGCCAGATACGGTGGCATCGCCAGGATAATAGGCATAGGCAGGGATACACTGGCCTCGCTGCAGGAAAAAATCAGGCTTGGATTGGACGCCGACATGCTGATAACCTCCGGCGGGGTCTCCAAAGGGGATTACGACGTGGTCAAGGATGTGCTGGCCCGGATGGGAAACGTCAGCTTCTGGACAGTACGTATGAAACCGGGTAAACCCATCGCCTTCGGTACACTCAAAGCGGACAACGGCCTGGAGGTCCCCCACCTTGGACTGCCGGGCAATCCCGTCAGTTCAATGATCACCTTCGAACAGTTTGCCCGGCCGGCCATCCTGAAGATGCGCGGCATCCATAAACATACCCGGCCGGTTATACACGCCGCAATAGATCAGGAGATTATCAACACTGATGCGCGACGCATTTTCGTGCGGGTTAATGTCGCCAGAACAGAAGACGGCTGGAGGGCATACGTCACCGGCCCGCAGGGATCGGGGATATTGACCTCCATGTCGGGAGCCAACGGCCTGGCTATCGTCCCGGAGGACTCTCCGCTGGCCAGACCGGGAGATATATTAAAGGTGCAATTGTTGGATGATACAGAGGAAATGTTATAGCGAGGTGAACCATATGGTGCCGGTTATAGCTATCGTCGGCAGGTCAGGAGTGGGCAAGACGGTTATCATGGAGAAACTCATTGCCGAATTCAAGTCACGAGGTTATCGCGTGGGCGCCGTCAAGCATACCCACCAGACAATCGATCTCGATGCGCCGGGCAAGGACACCTGGCGCTATTCTGAGTCCGGCAGTGACGCCGTGGCGATCAGTTCACCTCTGCGGGTAACCGTCTTTAATAAGCTCGATCATGAACCTGCGTTGGAGGAAACCGTGCGTCTGCTCGGTGATAGCTACGACATCATCCTGGCGGAGGGATTTAAAGATACCAGAGCGCCCAAGATCGAGGTCTGCCCCACAGGCAAAACAGGGGACCTGGTATGCAACGAATCCGACCTCTGTGCAGTAATAGCCAAAGTCAAGAGAGCCGGGAAAAAACCGGTGTTCGGCCGGCAGGAAATAACCAGGATCGCCGATTTTATCGAACATGATGTAATCGCCGACATGCCTGCCGATATGTCGGTGGCAGTGAACGGTAAAAACGTGCCGCTCAAACGGTTCGTCAAAGACATTATGGCCAGCTCCATACTGGCCATGCTGGGAACATTGAAAAGGGTTGGTATAATAAAGACGGCCTCAATTCATATAAGGAGGTCAGAGTAGGGGCGGGTTTATAAACCCACCTGAAAACGGGCGCACCTGAAGGTACGCCCCTACAAGGGATGTTGAATGTATAAAGCAGGGGTCCTCACCGTCAGCGACAAAGGCTCACAGGGCCAGCGAACCGATGCAAGCGGCGATTACATAGTTAAAACTTTCCGCAACATGGGTATGGAAGTCGCCCTGTATCAGATTGTGGCCGACGAGGAGGAAATCATATCCAGGACACTTGCAACATGGGCTGACAGCAGCAATGTGGACCTGATTGTCACAACGGGCGGTACCGGCATAAGTCCACGGGATGTTACACCGGAGGCTACGCTGAGTATAATTGATAAGCAATTGGTCGGCATCGTGGAGATGATGAGGGCCATCGGCTATAAAAAAACTCCTACGGCCGTGCTCAGCCGCGCCGTGGCCGGCACGCGCGGCAGATGCCTGATCATCAACCTGCCTGGCAATCCCAAAGCCGTTCAGGAATACCTCGATCTGCTGTTGCCCATCGTGCCACATGCCATAGAGACGCTGCAGGGCAGATCGGGAGATCATATCTGATCAGGGGATAATTATGCCGGGAATATGCGATAGCTTTCAGAGGGGCATAGACTACCTGAGGATATCTATCACCGACCGCTGCAACCTCAGGTGCATCTACTGCATGCCGCCCGGAGGCGTCCCGCTGGTCTTGCACCAGGATATCTTAAGCTATGAAGAGATCCTGATGGTGGTGCGCGCAGCAGCGGAGATCGGCATGAATAAGATCCGGATCACTGGCGGCGAACCGCTGGTCAGAGCGGGTATTGCGGATCTGATACGCATGATCTCATCAGTGGAAGGGATACTCGAGATATCGATGACCACCAACGGTGTACTGCTGCATAAGTATGCGAGCGAGCTGGCAAAGGCCGGATTGCAGCGAGTTAATATCAGCCTGGACACGATGAAAGCCGACCGCTTCAGGCAGATAACACGCACGGGGGATCTGGATGATGTACTCAGGGGAATGGAGTCCGCCAGGGAATCCGGTCTGGACCCGGTCAAGATAAATGTGGTTCCCATGCAGGGTATCAACGACGACGAGATACAGGATTTCGCCCTTATGACGCTGGAAAAAGGGTGGCACGTGCGGTTTATTGAACTGATGCCTCTTCAGGGAGCGGCCGGCCTTGTTCCGGCCAATTTGCTACGCCGGGAAATAGAGAGGCTGGGAACGCTTGAACCTCACTACGGCATGACCGGCAACGGTGCGGCAAAATATTATCGCCTCCCCGGAGCCAACGGTACGGTGGGATTTATCGAGGCTGTCTCAGAACCTTTTTGTAACCGCTGCAACAGGCTTCGACTGTCGGCAGACGGCACGTTACTGCCATGCCTCTTCTCCACGGACGGAATAGATGTACGGGCGCCTTTGCGCAGGGGTGCCACGATTCACGATATTAAACAATTGTTGCTCGATGCCGTTGCCGCCAAACCCGAGATGCACCGGCTGTCGGACAACTGCGCCGCGCATACCAGGATGTCAGGCATAGGGGGATAAGACATGGTCAAACGTGATACCCGAATGATAGACGTATCCGGTAAAAAGGATACGCAGAGGCTGGCGACGGCAACGGCCTGCATCAGCATGAGCAGTGATACTCTCAGACTGGTGAAAAATAATAAGATCCCAAAAGGCGATGTCCTGGCCGTAGCACAGGCGGCCGGGATCATGGCCGCCAAGCAAACGGCCGGCCTCATTCCGCTCTGCCATCCCCTGCTTATCACCAGTATATCAGTTGATTTCAGCTATCCCGCCAAAAAAGGCGCCATAGCTATCGAGGCAACGGTCAGAGGCCGGGGCAAAACGGGCTTCGAGATGGAAGCTCTCACGGCTGTGGCTGTTGCGGCGCTGACTATTTACGATATGTGCAAGATGTTCGATCAGGGCATGATTATTACAGATATGCGCCTTATCAAGAAAACGGGCGGAAAAAGCGGTACCTACATCGCCAGCCCATTGACACGGTCATCCCGGCATTGACGGCAACACTCGAACCGCTGAAGCCTTGATCGAGGCATACACCTCCTGGCCCTGACTCAATCCCATCTCAACAACGGACTTGTCCGTTACCAGCACTTCGAGCGGGAACCCGCAATCCACAATTACTGTGCATAGCGGACCGTTTGGGGACAATGACCTGATGTAGCAGCGCAGGTTGTTGCGTGCACTGCCCGTGGAGACCGTTGTGGACAGAACTACGTCTTCAGGCCGGATGTAGATTTCCACAGCCGACTCCACCGGTATATCCGAGACAGCCTGAATATCCCGGCCATTGATGTTTACCACAGCAATACCCGCTTCGCTTCGCACTATATAACCCCTGAACATATTGCGCATACCCACAAAGCCCGCGATCCTGGCGTTATCGGGAGAGTAAAAGATATCGTCGGGCCTGCCCACCTGTACGAGCCGGCCGTTCATCAGGACGCCTATCCTGTTGGCCACACGCTGTGCCTGCTGCATATCATGTGTCGACATAATTACGGTCAATCCGTGCTCGCGGTTGAACTGCAGCACAAGTTCTTCGATCATTTTTACGTTCACAGGATCGAGGTTGGCCGTAGGCTCATCGAGCAGCAGCAGGTCCGGTTTTACTACTACGGCACGCGCCAGCGCCACGCGCTGCGCTTCTCCTCCCGAGAGGGTCTTGGCTTTCCGCTTGGCATATCCGCCCAATCCAATGGTTTCAAGCAGTTGGTTTACAGCTGATTTTTCGATTCTTCCGTAAGTCCCGCGTACTTTGAGGGGATAAGCCACGTTTTCATATACCGTGTTATTAAAAACCGCTGGCTTCTGGAAGACCATTGCCATACGGCGGCGCACGTTAACAGCATCGCATGACGGGTCGGTTATTTTCTGCCCATCGAAATAAATGTCGCCGGCTGCCGGGCGGTCCAGCAAATTGATCAGCCTCAATAACGTGGTCTTGCCCGCGCCGGTGGGGCCGATGACGGCATATATTTCCCCTTTCTCCACTGACAGGCTGACTTTATTCAGGAGCACGGCGGCGCCGGCACGCTGCTGCAGGTCTACAGTCTCAAGAACGACCATCAATACCTCTGCAACAGGATGTTCATGGTAATGCTGACTACCATAGCAATACTGATCAGGATGATGCCCAGCGCCAGAGCGAACACAAGATCGCCGCGCTGTGTTTCCAGTGAAATGGCCGTGGTCAGAATCCGTGTATAACCCCGAATATTGCCACCCAGCATCAACGCTGCACCCACCTCGGAGATGGCACGTCCGAATCCCAGAATAAGCGCCCCCACCACAGCAAATTTGGCTTCAAAGAAAATCGCCCACATGGCCTGAGCGTTGCTGGCGCCGGAGGAAAGCGCGGTGTCTCGTATTGCCCTGTCCACACCGCTCAGCGCGTTTATCGTCATGCCGGTGAGCACCGGCATGATCAGTATCACCTGTCCAATCACAACAGCGGTCGGTGTAAACATCAGCTCAAGCCCTCCCAGCGGTCCCGAGCGCGAGATAAAAAGAAACACCAGGAGGCCCACCACAACGGTCGGAAGGCTGTAAAAGGTTTGTATGATGTTGATCACCACACGCTTGCCGCTGAAATCATGAAAATGGATCAGGCCGCCGATTGGGATACAGATAAGCGCGGCGATCAATATGGAACACGCCGAGATATACAGTGAACGCAGTGAGATCTGGATGACCTCAGTATCCAGACTGACGATAAGATTGACTGCCTGGACCAGGGCCTGCCAGATCTCCTGCATCTCTTAATCCTTTATTTGACTGGTACTGTGTAATCTTCCAGTTTGGGACAACCGGATTCGGTGCATCCGCCGCCCTTGAGGGGGTTGAAAAGCGACCTGCCGTATTCAGCCACCCCATAGTTGCCGATCAAATCCTGTACCTCGTCAGATATAAGCCAGTTGGTAAAGACTTTGGCGGTGGGCAGCATCTTGGCTGTTTTTATCTTCTCAGGGTTGATCTCTATCACATCATATACATTCAAGAACAGCTCACCTTTCTCGACCAGAGGTGCCACGTTCACCTTGCCCTTGAAAGCAAGGAAAGTGGATATATCGGCCAGCACATAGGCGCCCTGTTCCGAGGCCATCAGCAGGCAGGGCCCCATGCCCTTGCCGGCTTCAACATACCATGGCCCCGATTTCTGTACATCCGCATAGTCCAGCCCGGCTGCTTTCCAGATCAGCTTCTCCTTGGAATGGGTCCCCGAGTTGTCCCCGCGGGATATAAATTTCACTTTCGTTGGATCGGCTATCCCGGCCTCATATATTTTCTTCAATGACTGCTCGGGGGATAGATCCTTAATGCCGGCCGGGTCCGAGGCGGGGCCGGCAATGAGGAAATGGTTGAATGCAAACGACCGCTTGTTGATCCCGTATCCTTCGTCTATGAATTTAGCCTCAGCCTCGGGATCGTGCACGACAACGGCATCCACATCACCACGTCTGGCATACTCCAGGGCGATGCCTGTGCCGGCATAGACGATGTCCAGCTCGACATTGGCCTTCTTCTCAAACATCGGCTCAAGGTAGTTCCACAGGCCGGTGTCATACAGGCTGGTGGTCGTGGCAATTTTGAAACGCGCTTTCCCGGGAATGATGGGGGTGGCTGTGCTCTGGGATGAAGTGTTGTCTGTTGGCGCCGCTTGCGGCGCCGCCGGTGCACAACCGGCAAGCATGGCGCCCAGAAGTAGACAGGTGATGATGAAGGGAATTGATACGCGACGGATAGGATTGATGAATAAGGCTTTCATTTTACCCTCCTTTCCAAAATGGGAGGCGCAGATGTTTCCCACTGCACCCTCGAGGCTTTTCAGCCTGCCGTCCGGATACCATGCCTTTAAAGTTTAGGTATACGGATCGAAGAGCATACGATATTCGACAGCCAGCATTCTATCAAACGGATTCTATTTTATCAATAGGCGGCTGTTGAAAATGACCGGCTTGTATGTTAGTTTGATAGTAAGGAAAGAATACGCTTAGCAATAATTCGATTTTACTTTAACTAATGCCCTGTTTGCTCTAATATATTGGCGTGGAATTCAAGGAGGTACGATATGACTTTAGGTAGCGGTACGATTGCAGTCATTGTTATCCTGATCATCGTTGCGCTCGCAGTGGTGGGATACGGCGGTTATCAGATGGGCATGGATACCGGTTATAAGTCCGGCTACAGCAAGGGCAATGCCGATGGAACAGCAATCGGCACACAGGAAGGTTACAATAGAGGACAGAGCGCCGGTTATCAGCAGGGTAAACAGGACGGCGAGGCAGCCGGTTACGACAAGGGCTACTCGGCAGGACTGTCCAAGGGCAAGGCCGAGGGACAGGCCCAGGGCGAGGCGCAGGGCCAGCAGATCGGCTACAACAGCGGCTATAACGCCGGCTGGTCTAACGGTTGGCAGAATGGCTGGCGATCGGGATGGTGGCAGGGCTGCAACAATTGCTGGCAACAGGCCGGTCCGTTTGTGGCAGGAAACCAGATGGTTGTCTATTCCGGCGGTCCCAGCACGGCCTGGGTACCCACCGCTCCTTCAGCACCGGCGCCTCAACAATAGTCCTCTAATATCAATACACGATGGAGTACGTCTGTTTCAGTGATTAGAGGGAGCGCAGCATGAGCGATAAAGACAAGAATATCAGAACGGCAACGATTATACTGCTGGTGATAGTAATGATCTCGCTGATACCCTGGGCTTTTGCTGCATTCACATCATTGTTTGCTTTTGACAAGCCGGGATCGGAGAGAGACCCGTCCATCTGGATGATGGTGGCGCCGATATGGGCTTACCCAATAATTGCGGCCGGTTGCATTATCGGGTCGGTTGTTCTCTATAAAAAGAACAGGCCGCTCCCAGCATTGATCGTTATCGCTGTACCGCTCGCGGCCGTCATCCTATATGCCGCTGTTATGGGCATTTACACCGCTATCTTAATACGATGAGTGGACAGCACACATTCACCTGTATCCGGGTGTCAACCGGGTAACAAGTATTTATTCCATCCCTTCCAGAAAGGCTCTGACGTTCACGCCCAGAACGTCATGGTTATATCCACCCTCCAGCAGGCCGAAACGGCGGCCCCCGCATTTTTTCACAGCGAACTCTTTCACATGTTGCCCCATAATCTTATAGTCTTCAGTAGTTAACAGCCTGCCCCAGTCATTGATATGGCGGTCGAATCCGGCCGAGACTGCTATGATATCAGCCCTGGACTGGCCCAGAAAGCGGCCCACGTGATCTACAAACTCCTGCCTGTCCCCATCCTCAGGGTGAAAATAGGTCACATCGTGTTTGCCGCTGAAAATGTTGGATGTCCCGTCGCCGAAGTGCAGGTCGAAATCAAGTATCAGCGCCGTCTTGATCTTTTTCTGTTCGATCAATCTGGTTATGGCGATTGCCATATTGTTGAAGAAGCAGAAGCCCCAGCAGCTGTCCGGGCTGGCATGATGGCCGGGCGGCCGGATCAATCCGAAGGCCGGCTCGCCTTTCATGGCCAGATCTGACGCCAGAATGGCGCCCCCGACGGCCAGCGAGGCCGTATCGAACACGTCGCCGTATCGCTGCACGTAGCTGATATGAAAAGGTGTATGACAGAGCCGTATGTCATCGAGGCTGGCAGTCTGTGGTTCGACAAAATCAAAGCCGCCGAGCTCTCTGACAATCGCCTCCATACGTCCGGCAGCGGCTGCAGGGTCGCTCTCGTAAACCTCGGTATAGCGAGGGTGATACACTACCTTCATGACCTTCCTCCTCCTGCAGTAATAGTGGCAAAGTAACTAATTCACGCCAATTATACTGCAACCCGGCCAACAGGAGTTCAACCGAACCAGGGATTCACGAAGCTGGCAAGCTTCTCGCCATAGGGCGCAAAGGCTAGACCAGTAGCTTTGGAACATTCCTCAGAATTGCTTCAGCTTCCCCGACAATTGCCTGCACCATGTCGTTGACTTTAGGCATGTCCTTAATACGCTGGGCCACCTCACCCGCAGCCATCATCGCTTTTTCCCTGTTCCCTTCGAAGGTAGCTTTTATGGATTCAATCTCATATTGGATTAAAGACCAATCGATATTGGTGAAATCATCGGGAGTACCCAGGAAAACTCCGGGCGATTTTTGCAGAGTATTCCTGGCATGCTCGGTGCTGCGAGATGTCTTCAACCACCGGGCCGGCCCTACAAAGCCGCGTGCAATTAATGTTGCCCTGTCACCGGATGCCACAACCTCTTCCTTCCAGATCTGATGGAAATCACTCTCCTGTGTTGCCAGAAAGCGGGTCCCCATCTGTGCGCCGTCTGCACCCATAACGAGGGCTGCCGCCAGTGTCCTTCCATCGCAAAAACCGCCGGCGCCTACCACCAGGGTATCCTGACTTGATACCGCCTCCACTACAGCAGGAAGCAAAATCATTGAATGTACCGGCTCCCAAGACGTGTGGAAACCGCCTTCATGGCCTGAGGCTACTATCACGTCGACTCCGGCTTTCTTGCAGCGCAGGGCTCCCTTAACGGACGGGACAACGTGCATCCAGGTAAATCCCGCTCCCTTTATTTTGTCTCTGAAGCCAACTGGATCGCCGGCAGATGTAAAGATCACTTTAAAATGCTTCTTCATATCAGGATTTTCTTCGCGGACCCTGATAGCCGTATCGATCATAATATTAGCCTGCAGGTTAAGCTCTGCTGAGACCATCACATTGATGCCGAAAATGCCGCCTTTTTCTTTAACCAGTCTGTACGTGCGTTTCAGCACCTTTTCCAGAACCGTAGCCAGATCGTCATCGTAATTAGCCTCAGCTGTTTCCACGAAGGCCTTGTAAATCCATGGCTGAAAGTCTTTGTCAAAAATGCCGCTGGTAGAAAGCAGTCCCAGCACACCGGCGTTTGCCGCTGCAACACAAAGGTTGTTGTTGCTGAAGGGGCCCATTCCGGCCTGTATAATGGGATATTTGATCCCGACCAGATCGCACAGTCTTGATTTAATCATAGAAACTCCTCTCAATATCTATATTAATATCGTTTTTCCAGTTGCACACTTTGCAGCACTCGAACGACCGCAAATCGTTGAAATTTACAGTCGTCGTAGTGCCGCATTATGCGGCAATCCGATGTTAAGCGCGTGGCTTACCGCGTATACCCTGGCACATGGCCATGTTTACCCGGCTGCAATACAGGAAACTAACCGAACCACGGGTTCACGAAATTAGCCAGCTTCTCGCCATAGGGCGCAAAGGTCAACTCCATAATGTCCGGCTGGTCTCCCCGTACAAAAACACCGCGCAGCTTGGAGTACTCACGGAATCCTTCGATACCGTGGTGGTAACCCATGCCGCTCATACCGCTGCCTCCAAAACCCACGGAGGGAAGCGTGGCATGCATCATGCAGCAATTCACGCTGACACCGCCGGATGAGGTCTTTGTAATCACCCTGTCAACCTTCTCCTTGTCCTGACTGAAGACGTACAGGGCCAGGGGTCTTTCGTGGGCATTGACGTAATCTATGGCCTGGTCCAGGGTATCATAAGGCTTAACCGGCACTATTGGGCCAAATATCTCATCCTGCATAATATCCAGGTCATCGCCGGGATCGAGCACCAGCATGATGGGGATTCTGCGGGTGGGCCTATCTATAAGACCATTCTCTTCCAGCCCAACTACTTTGCATCCCGCCTCACGGGCCTGATTGAGCATCTTGAGCAGCCGGTCGAAATGATGCTCGTTGATAATACCGGTGCAGTGTTCAGTACGAGAATAGTCCGGCATATTTTCATGAACACATTGCTTGGCCAGTTGCACGAATTTGTCCATGCTCTTTCTCGGCACCAGGCAATAGTCAACGCTTATACAGAGTTGCCCGTTTTTAATAGTTTTTATACCTATCACCTGCCGGACGGTATCCATATTGACAGTGTCTTCCATCAGGATGGTGGGACATTTCCCTCCAAGTTCAAGCGTCACCGGGACCAGATTTGCCGCCGCCGCTTTCATCACCTCCCGCCCGATCCTTGGATTTCCCGTGTACATAAGATGGTCCCACGGAAGCGTGATAAATTCCTTTGCCAGACCGAGCCCGCCGGTCACCACGGTTACCAGGTCCGGATCGTATGTCTCTGCCACCAGCTCGCGTATTAACTCACTGCAAGCCGGCCCGACGTCGGACGGCTTAATAATCACGCGGTTTCCGGCCGCCAGCATCTCCGCCAGGCAGCCGAAGGCTATTTCCAGCGGGAAGTTCCAGGGGACGATATTGCCGATAACACCCTTGGGCTGATAGCGCATCACAGCCTTGCCATTGCCCCACATATTGGCATCGACCTCACGCGCCTCGTCACGCATCCAGTTTTCCAGATTCGCCATGACAAAGACCGTAGTATCGACAATTTTTAGGATCTCCAGGATATCCGTAGCCATCCCGTGGTGCACTGCAAAATCCTTGGCCATTGCCTTGCGGATGCGCTCTCGATTGGATAGAAGCATCCCACACAGCTTATCCAGGTTGGCTTTGCGCTCGTCAAGGCTGGGGTACGGGTGAGCTAAAAATGCCCTTTTTTGCCGTTCAAATGCCTTGTGCAACGCAGCTATACTTGCAACATCGCTACCGGACTCCACAGCATCACGCTTGACCGAACCCGCTTTCTTCATTTTACTTACTTGCCGCATCTCATATCCTCCTTATCATTCTTTATGAAATACCATACGCAATGCATTTTAAATGAATTACCTGATGAAAAATACATCCTCAATAAATTAAAGGATAAGACCGATAATCAGATGATTTAACAGCCCGCCACACATTTAACACTGCCATATTGACACAAATCCTTTCCGTGATATATTATATTGTAAAGTACCTTAATTATATTGTCAACGTACTAAATTATATTATATTTTCCCATTAACATGCACACTATGTCTGTTAGCATACGGGTTGGTTTTTGCTTACTGCCATCGAGGGTATATTTCTTAGTTTAAAGGAGGTGGTTATTCAGATGGTACAAACGCTTAACGAGCAGGCGCATGGATTCTTAAATATAGTGGCACAGTCCTTTAATACCAATCCTGCATTGCAGAATGAAATCAAGGGAACGCGGGGGTGGATTGATGCCGTGGTAGGCATGAAATCGGAAGACGGCCAGCTCGAACAGGCCATCATCGTAAAGGATGGCGTCATAAACATTGAAAACAAAATACCAGCTAATGTTAACGTAACTATAGTATTCTCGAAAGGCAGCGATGTGTTGGAGCAGTTGCAGGCAAGTCCGGATGAAGCATACAAGAGAATTATGCGCGGCATGGTAAGGACCGAGGGGAATACCGCCTATATGGGATTCTGGGACTGCCTGGTGAGCAATCTTCTGGCGGAAGGCCATCATAAAGCCGTTAATGCCCAGATCGAGGAACATCGGCAGGCAAACCTGCGCCTGGCGACCGACGTCAGACCATCCACACGCATTGAGTTTAAACGAAGGAAGGATACTCTGCTTAAAACCCGCAACGTGGACCCCGGCGTGAAATACCTGGATGATCCCTATCTCTCCGAATACAGAACCGACCATTTCCCACGCCTGGTACAATTTCGCGCGGAACGTCTGAATACCAGACCCGAGGTATGTTGTGAATACGGCAAGCTGATGACGGACTTCTTCGTCCAACACGGCTATGAAACAACATCGAACGGACAGCCCTGGGATCCCAATATACGATCCGCGGAGAGTTTCAAATATTTTATGGAACGCAGGCAGCCCGTGATCCGGAAAAATGACCTCATAGCCGGTTCATTTACACCAAATCCCGTCTGGGGCATTGTTTCCCAGCCGAATATACTGGGACCGTTTTTCTGGGGTGAATTGCGATTCTGCTCGGGCAGGGAACTGGATCCCTATGACATCACGGAAGAGACTATCCAGACGCTGCACAAGTATGTTTTTCCGTATTGGGCGGACCGCAACACCATGCACTGGTGGAAACAGGAATATAACTACCCGATGGGATCGAAAATCCATGATCGCTATTTTTCTTTGTCTTTCTTCAAGACAATCGACAATGGGGTGAATTCTCCGGGCTATAAAAAGGTCCTGGAGAAAGGAATCAGCGGCCTTAAAAAACAGATCGATGATGAGATTAAACGAGACAAATCCGCCGACGCCGAGAAACGGGCTACTTTGAGTGCGATGAAGACCAGCCTCGATGCTGTGATCGTATATACAAAGAATCTCGCCAAGCTGGCCGATGAGCAGGCCAAGGTCAAGACTGACCCGGTCCGCAAAGCCGAACTGGAGCATATTTATCACACACTTCAACAGGTTCCGGAACACCCCGCGCGTACACTGGATGAAGCCGTCCAGTCCCTTATGATCATGCATATCGCAGTCGGTTTGGAATTAACGGATGACGGGCCGTCACTCGGCCGCCTGGATCAGATATTGCAGCCTTACTTCGAGAAGGATATTGAGAAGCTCACATCGAAGAAAGACCGAGTGGCGTATATTCAGCATGCAATCGAGCTGATCGGATGCCTCTTCCTCAGGGTTAACAGCCACTGGCCGCTTGTGCCGGGACTCGGTACCTGGATGAATTCAGGCTCACCTTTCAATACCACCATTGTGGTAGGGGGAGTGACACCTCAGGGCGAGGATGCCGTCAATGATATGTCATATATAATCCTCAAGGTGACCGAGATGCTCACCTTGAACGATCCCAACATGCATGCCCGTTATCACGCTCAAAAGAACAGTCGAACTTTCCTGGACAAACTGTGCGAAGTCAACTATATCACCGGCGCTACGCCGGCCATCCACGGAGATGAGGCCATGATAACAGCATGGTCAGCGCACGGCGATTTACCCATAGAGGATATCCGCGACTGGACGCCCACCGGTTGCGTTGAACCATCGATACCTGAGAAACAGATGGCTTGCACGTCAAGCGGGGCAGTGAATCTGGTGGCGCTTCTTGAGATGGCACTCAATAATGGGACACATCCTCTCACACATTGGAGCCTGGGCCCGAAGACCGGCGATGTCGGCAATGGCGCCTTTAAAACGTTTGATGATTTCTTCAACGCTTTTCAGAAACAGAGCGAATTTATGTGCAATCAACTGGTGGATGGCGACGTTCAGCTGGGCGAACTTTATTGCAGGCATTACCCTGTGCCACTAATGTCCACCCTGTATGACGGCTGCATTGAAAAAGGCCGCAATGTTTCCAGGGGCGGCGCCAAATACAATTCCAGCGGTGTTTCAATCATCGGGCTTACCAATGTCGTCGACTCACTCATGGCTATCAAGAAGCTGATATATGACGAAAAACGCATCACATTTTCGGAACTTAAGAAAGCCATCGATAACAATTTCGCAGGTTATGAGAAGATTCATGCCCTGGTAAAAAACAGTGTGCCGCGTTTCGGTTCAGGCAACGCTGAGTCAGTCGCTATGGCCAACCGTGTTACCAAGATGGTCAGTGACTTCTTCAGAAATAAGAAAGACAGCCGGGGTGGGCGTTATGCTACCGGGTGGTGGAGCATGAACAGGCATGGAGTCTATGGCCGCGTCACCGGCGCCCTGCCCTCGGGCCGGCTGGATGGCGAACCTTTCACCCCAGGCCTCACACCCAGCCCGGACGCCTCTCCCAACCTGCTTGATAACCTGCTGGATGTAGCGCAACTCGATCCCAGGACACTGGACAACAATATCGCCTTTAACGTGCGCATCGTGCCCTCATCCAAGGACTCGCTCGAACAGACCGTAAAGCGCATGGCAGACTACGTGGAGACCTACATCAGGAAAGGCGGCATGCAGGTCCAGTTCAACGTCGTGAGCACCGAAACGCTCAAGGACGCCATGGCGCACCCGGAGTTTTATTCCGACCTTATGGTGCGCATATCCGGCTACTGCGGCTATTTCACCAAGCTGCAGCGGGACCTGCAGCTTGAGATCATCCGCCGCTCCGAATACGGCCTATAATAATCAGGTAACAATACAGGTATATACTGCAAGAAATGTACTGTGATCCAAATGTCTGACGTGATAAAGCCACCTTTAATCATCGACATCAAGGGCAACTCACTGGATGATGGGCCTGGCATCCGGTCCACCATATTTTTCAAAGGTTGTCCGCTCAACTGTATCTGGTGCCATAACCCGGAAAGCAAAAAAATAACGCCTGAATTATTCTGGGACAGCGAACGATGCGTGGGCTGCGGGACCTGTATCGATCTATGTCCCGAAAATGCAATCAGCCTGGATAATCCTTTTCACGTCGACCGCGATCGCTGCACCCTTTGTTTCAAGTGTCTTGAGCAATGCCCGGCACAAGCATTAACACGTGTGGGCCGAGAAATGACGGTTGACGAGATCATCAGTAAAATCGTTCCGTATAAACCATTCTTCGATACATCCGGTGGTGGGGTGACCCTGTCAGGCGGCGAACCAACAATCAACATACGCTTCGCGTCCGCCGTACTGAAGGAGCTGAAGTCAAAAGGTATCCACACGCTGATAGAGACCTGCGGCTGGTTCAATCTGGAGCAATTTAAAAATATGCTGCTGCCCTATCTCGATGTTATATACATGGATATAAAACTGATTGATCCTGTAGAGCACAAAAAGTATTGCGGCAAATCAAATGACCGTATCCTCAGTAATTTGCTGCACCTGCATGAAGAGTCCAGGTCCGGGTCATTTGAACTGCTGCCCCGCGTACCGTTGATACCCGATATAACCGACAGGGAGGCCCAGATCCGCGATCTGGCGGAATTCTTAAGCCATCACAATATTTCATCCATAGCACTATTGCCCAACAACCCTATCTGGATGGATAAATGCTTGAAACTGGGCCAGCAGATCCCATTCGATCGTTCCAAACCGATCGGATCATTTTACGATCAGACAAGCAAAGATAGGATTAAAGAGCAGTTTTCCCGCCACGGGATTACCGTCATCCTCGGTTGATTATTGCAGTGTGTTAACTTCCATAACTTTAAAACGCGCATCGCGAATGTTTAAGTTGCTTTACTATCATAGCTGTTGAACCAACTGGCCTGAGATACAGCAACTGCAATTGATATAAAGGAGATGTGCACATGTCGAAAGGTGTATTAACAGGAATCAAGGTGCTCGATTTCGGACAGTATATCGCCGGGCCTTTCGCAGCTATGTTACTGGCTGAACAGGGAGCCGATGTAATCAAGGTCGAACGCTTGCAGGGTGATCCCATGCGTAATGATAAAGGCTTCATGGTCTGGAACCGCAGCAAGAGTGGCATCATGCTGGACCTCAAGAAGCAGAAGGGGCTTAAAATAGCCCTCGAGCTGGCCAAAGAAAGCGATGTTATCATCGAGAACTTTAAACCGGGCACAGCGGATAATTTAGGTATCGGCTACAGTGCAATCAAAGAACTAAATCCTCGGATTATATATTGCTCTATATCGGGTTTCGGAACCAGAGGGCCTTATAGCAACTACCCGGGCTATGAGCAAATAATTAGCACATTGGCCACCGTATATACCGAACAGGGCTATCCCACGCATCCCCTGTATATAGTGCTCCCCCTCGCCAGCCTGTATTCCGCCGTGGATGCGGCATTCGATATTGTAGCCGGACTTTGTGTCAGGGAAACAACCGGTAGAGGACAGAAGATCGATGTATCGATGTTTCGCACCATTCTGAGCACTTTCCGTCAATTTGCTGTTGATTTCGAGGGGATGTTTCGCGCGCCCTGGGGACCCACCGGGCCGCTTCCTCTCTACCGTCCCTACGAGTGTAAAGACGGCAAATGGTTTTTCACGGGCATCGGGAATCCCAAGTTTTTTACTCAATTTGCGGTTGTTTTAGGACATGACGAATGGCTGACCGATCCGCTATTCGAGGGCGCTCCCTTCCTCATTTTCCCGCCCAGAAATGCCAGGGTCATGGCGATGCTAAAACAGATATTTTTAGCTAAAACGCGCGATGAGTGGCTGGAAATATTCCGGTCGCAGGGGATCCCGGTAGCGCCGGTTCAGACTATAGATGAATTCATGGAATACAGCCAGGTCATTGCCGATGACATGATCAGGCAAGTTAAAGAACCAAAATTAGGCAATGTAGATGAAATGGGCATTCCTGTCACTCTGGCACAGGCGCCCGGGAAGATTAAAAACGCATCCCCCGCGCCGGGGCAACATACGCACGAGATACTATCGACGCTGGGGTATACACCAGACGATATCAAACGTCTGAAAAAAGAAAAGGTCGTTAAAACGGGACACCAGAGGAAATGAGAAAATGATGCCTTTTGAAAAAGTCAAAATTGCAGATTTCACCACGATGCTGGCCGGGGCAGGCGTATGCAGGCAGATGGCAGACCTCGGAGCAACAGTAATTAAGATTGAACCTGCAGATGGCGATCCTTACCGCATGCTGGCGGGAAGCTTCATGGGTGTTAACCGTGGCAAACGTGGTGTTGTCATAGATCTCAGAAAAGACGATGCTCGTCCTATTGCATATAGGCTCATCTCAAGCTGCGATATGCTGGTCGAAAACTCTCGTCCGGGCGTCATGGAGAAGCTCGGCATAGACTACGAATCCGTCAGGAAGATCAAGCCGGATATTCTTTATGTATCGATGCCTGCATTTGGCTCAAGAGGTCCTGATTATCAGCGACCGGGCTATGATCCGCTTTTTCAGGCTATGAGTGGTCAAATGGCAGGTCAGGGCGGCCCGGGAGAAACGCCGGTCTTTCACAAAATATCGCTTAACGATGAAATGGGCCCGCTGCTGGGCTCATTCGGCGCAGCGCTGGCAGTCTATCACAGATTGCGCACCGGACAGGGGCAGTTTGTGGAGACTTCACTTTTGCGTTCTGCTATCACCCTGCAATCGGGTAATTTTATTCGATACAAAAACATGAAACGCAGGTATCTGGGCAAACCTGATATTAAAGGCCTCAGCGCTACCAACAGGCTTTACCAGGGAATCGATGGAGAATGGCTCTATGTCTATTGCACCAAGCAACAGCACTGGAGATCTATGTGCAGCGTTCTTGGTCTGGAGCATCTGGCAGATGATCACCGGTTCGACACCCCCGAAGCCAGGAAAAAACATGACCGGGAATTGACCGGCATTCTCACAGAGGCTTTTCTTACCACACCATCCAATGTTTGGGCTCTTCTGCTCTTAATGCAGGGTGTACCGGCTGCTCAGGGCCAGAATATCATCAGCCTGCTCAAGGACGATCCCCATTGCAAGGATACAGGTATTTTTGAATTTCAGGACCATCCGCAATGGGGAAGGGTACAACTCCAGGGTATCAATCCTGAGTTCTCCGAAACGCCGGGCAGGGTGTTACGGTCCGCTCCGATGCTCGGCCAGCATACGGGAGAGGTGTTGCGGGAGATCGGTTATACCGCTGCGCAAATCGAGGATTTTAAGACGAAGAAACTGATCATCCAGGCGACTGTTCCACAGCAGCAATAAATTTCGATTTATATTCAATTCATATTTTATTGTTATTTGTAAGGGGTGGATTATGAAAAAAGTTAATACGGTACTGGGAACGATCCCGGCAGACCAGATGGGACCGACGCTGATGCACGAACACATGATTTTCGCCTCCAATGGCTGGGACGTAGACGCCCTGGCTAAACGCTACGACCTTGATGAACTGGGCAAACTGTGCGCAGCCGCCGTGGGAGAAGTAAAACAATACGGAATCAGGACTATTGTCGATGCTGAGCCGACCGATGCGGGAAGAAATGTCGAACTACAAAAATTGGTGGCTGAAAAAACCGGCCTGAATTTAATATGTTGCACGGGTATGTTCACCGAGGCCGAGGGAAGATCCTGCTACTGGAAATTCCGCGGTCAGATGATGGATATAGTCACTGAGCTGTATGAGACTTTTATGCGCGAGATAACAGTGGGGATAGGCAAGACGGGTATCAAGGCGGGTTTTATCAAGGTGGCGTCCGCCCCGGGTCAGATTACTGCATATGAAGAAAAGGTTTTCAGAGCGGCGGCAAGGACGCAAAAGGAAACGGGCGTACCCATCTATACACATACAGAGAAGTCCATGGGGCCTGAACAGGCGGCGCTGCTCATCGGAGAGGGCGCAGACCCCAGAAAGATTGTGATCGGACATATGTGCTGTAATTCGCAGATGGAGTATCAAACGGCAGTGCTCGACAAGGGTGTTTATGTCGGATTCGACCGCTGGGGCGATGAGTTCGATTACCCTGACAGGTTAAGAAAAGCCACTATAACCGGCTTGCTGGGTATTGGATACGCGGACCGTATTGTGCTTTCCCAGGATTGCACAACATTATTCATGGGACGGCCGTTTGAGATACCCGACTTCGTCAGGCCGCTGCTGGTCAACTGGACCTATACTCACGTATGTAAAAACATAATTCCTCAGCTAAAAGATGTTGGAGTAACCGACGAGCAGGTGAACAGGATGCTGGTAGAGAACCCTAAAAATCTCTTCGGCGGATGAAATATCCACGCGGGTTATTATTTCAAGAGGTTGATGAATGAACGATAGTAAACTGCCTTTAGGTGTGAAACTCGGCTACGGCGCATGCGATTTCGGCGGCAATGTATTTTTTAATGCCACGGCCTTTGTACTGTTGAACTACCTCACCGACACCGTGGGGCTGGCAGCGGGGCTGGCTGGCATAGCCCTCATGATCGGACGCCTGTGGGACGCCTTTTTCGATCCTGTTATGGGCTTCATCTCCGACCGGACTGTAACGAAAATGGGCAGGCGCAGGCCTTACATTCTGTTTGGAGCGTTCCCTCTATTTATATCCATGGTCATCATGTTCACCAATCCATCACTGGTATTTGGCGCCGGCATCAGCCAGACAGCGCTTTTCGCCTATGCATTGATCGTCTATACGATCCTGTGCACGGCTTATTCCACTGTGAATATCCCCTACACCGCGCTCGCGCCCGAGCTCACAAGCAACTACAACGAAAGGACATCGCTTCACGGTTATCGCTCCGGTTTCGCCGTTACCGGCACCCTGGTCGGCGCCGGGGCAGCCCTGCCCATTGTTGCGCTCTGCCAGGATAAAAACCTGGGCTTTATTCTTATGGGGCTCATTTTCGGCGGGACAATGCTTGCTTCAGCGATGGTCACGGTATTCACCGTCAGGGAGCCTGCCGAGCTAAAGCCGGCTACTTCAATGAGTTTTCTCAAAACATACCGCGAGGTATTCAAGAACAAGCCCTACGTACTGATTCTTTTTACCTTCATCTTCTGCATTGTGGGGATGACCATAATCAGCGGTATAGCCATCTATTACTTCAAATATATCCTGGACGCTGAAAATATGACGACGCCCGGCATCCTCATATCTCTGGTTACAGCTGTGTTGTTCGTTCCCGTGAGCGTGTTTATGAGTAAAAAGCTGGGTAAAAAACTGGCTTATGCCATCGGTCTTTTAACCCTGGCGGCCGCTTTAATGGTAATTTTCTGCTTCGGACAGACAATGGGATTGAATTTCATACTGGTGATGATGTTTTTCATCGGAATCGGCTTTGGATTGACCTATGTACCGCCTTATTCGATCCTGGCCGATGCCATAGAGTATGACTACCTGAAGGTGGGCGAGCGCAGGGAAGGCGCATTCCTGGGCATCTGGACATGGGGATACAAAATCAGTCAGGCGCTGGCAGTCTTTCTTATCGGTGTGGTATTGCAGTATATGGGTTATGTGGCCAATGTTATGCCCCAGCCTGAGAGCGTCCAGTTCAGCATAAGGCTTTTCCTGGGTCCAATTGCTGCTGCGCTATATACAGGGTCGGCCATATTCCTTTATTTCTATCCCATAACTGAAAAACGCTATAAAGCGATACGAGAGCAGATAACGGCGATGGAAATGGAAAAGACCAGATAATCCTGCTTAAACAGCGTACGAGCAATGGTGCGATGATACCAAATGATCGGCTAAGCCTGTCTGTATTTCAATTCCTTCAGATTGAGCGTCTTCACCCATGCCATGGTGAGGGCGAAACCATCGCGATAAGAAACTTTCGGCGCCCACCCCAATTCACGCCGCGCTTTCTCGATCGATAACCTCATCCTGGATCCGAAGGTAGTGACCGTGTAGGTGGTCAGTAAAGGCCTTGTTTTAATCCGGAACAGCCTCCACACAAATTCCAGCACCTTCGCCGATGACATGGCAACCCAATAAGGTATATACGTGTGGCAGGCCGGCACCTCCAGTGTTTCTGCCAAACCAGCACAGAACGCTTCCAGAGTATTTGATTCGCCGTCATGTACCAGATATCCGTTACCCACCGCCCTGTCATCTTCAGCCACCAGCATCATCAGGTCGACCAGATTATCTATATAGGTGGGCCAACCGATGTTTTCTCGCCAGAAAACAAGTTCCTTTTTGATAATAGCGTCCGCCAGCGCTGTCAGGAATGTATAGTCTCCCTCGCCATAAACCTGGGCCGGATAAACAACGGTGGCAGGTAATCCTTTTTTGAAGTAATTCCAAACTACATGCTCGGCATCTATTTTTGAGTCAGGATAAGGCTCTCCTCGATAACGCAAAGGACATGTTTCATCCAGTATCTTCGATTCATCGACGCCGAATACCTCGCTGGTGCTGACGTCCACAAAACGTCTGACACCCGCTTCCAGAGCCGCTCTGCAAATATTTTCAGCTCCTCCCACAGTAATATCGTAAAACAGTTTTTCAGGGGCCCAATCGGTGACCACCGCTGCGCAATGGAAAATAATATCCATGCCGCCAACGGCACGGCTTACGCTATCGTAATCACGGATATCCCCGGTGACCACCTCAACACCCTTGTGCTTCAGCACATCCATGGACGGATCACCGGGTAAGACCAGCGCCCGGACGAAATTGCCCCTGGCAAGATTGGCCTTCACTACATGGCTGCCGATGAAACCCGTTGCGCCGGTAACGAGGACGTTACGCATTCAACCATCCCCATCCCGGGTACAAAGATGATATATTTTCATCATACTCACAGTAACTGCTGACTCATCCGGCACGTCATTTTATCGAATTCAGTTGTTCTTCAGCTCTGGCATTTCCCATGTCAGCAATGTAATGCCGGGAAGCTCTCCAGCAGAAATATACCGCCGGCAAGCTGATGAGAGAAGCAACGGCTATGGCGATGCCCAACCCTGAAGCGCCGCCTCCGAGTATATCCGATATCATACCGATAAATACAGGAGACCATGCACCGATCAGATACATGAAAAACATGGCCAGTCCCCAGGAAGTGCCTCGATAGGCCGGTGTCACAACGTCCTGGCTGACCGCATTGACCGCGCCCACACCGAGCAGACTGCCGATACCCCAGATTCCCAGCAGGACGAAAGCTAGAATGAACAGGTTGAAGTTCAACGCTACAATGCTGAGACACACCGCAACTACAGAAATTATATTGCCCGCTACCGGCACCAGCAGTTTTCTGGATTGATGGTTGCCTTTGTGCCAGGAGTCAGCGATGAATCCACCCAACGGCGCGCTGATAACCGAGGCCGCTATAACCACACCGGTGATCAGCCCCGCCTTATCTTCAGCTATGTTCAGGGAGCGAATAAAAAGGGCGGGCATCCAGGCAGACACGGCGTAATACATAAAATTGTGCATGCCCCATCCCAGATACATCCATTTAAGTGTAGGGACCTTCAGCATTTTTTGCGCGTCTTTAACCAGGCTGTTGCCTTTACCGTCCTGATTATTGTTCACTGTAGGATAATCGCGTAAGAAAAAGGCAACTATTCCCAGGATCAAACCTGGAATAGCAAAAATATAGAAAGGAGTGCGCCAGCCGCCGTAATTCACAGAGAGATAGCCGCCCAGCACAACGCTCACGATCGTACCTAACGGCATCATCATATTGAAGATGCCCATTATTTTGCTGCGCATTCTGGTGGGGAAATTGGATGAAAGCAGTGCGGTACTGCCCGCTGAAAATCCCGCCTCTCCCATCGCCACCAGCGTGCGCGGCAAAATGACCTCGATGAAATTGCGCCCGATGCCTGTAACAAATGTGAAGACACTCCATACCAGAGCCATCAGACCGATGGCTTTACGTCTGCTCCACCTATCCACCAGGCGGCCGATAGGAAATGAAAACAGCGCAATGCATAAAAGGAAAAAGGATTGAATCCAGCCAGCCTGCGTATCGGACAGGCCGAGGTCTATTTTCATCGGTTCCAGAACAACTGAAAATAGTTGCCTGCACATAAAGTTGGTCAGGAACAGAAGACAGCAAATGAATAATGTAAAATAAGCCTGAGATTTCCCGTACTTGTTGCCTTCGTGCGCCCCATCATGATTTTCGGCCGTCACAGTTTCTCCTTATAGTTAAGTACCTTAACTATAAAATACTTTTTAGATGGTTCCTGTATCGTTGGTGAATGAAATTGTGGCCTTTCAGCCAATTGCACGCCGTGGTTGCGCGAGGTTAAAATGCCGTGCTGATATCGCTTATTGGGCAGGTCAGGTCCTTTCTTTCAGTATGCCTTCCATGTAATTATTTATTTCGCCCATAACGACATGGAGAAAATCGAATTGCTCGGAATTCAAACATTTCATTCTATCTATAAGTGGAGCATCCATTACCATGTGGTATCTTTTGTGTCCCCAATAGGCCATCTTGCCGGCGTCCAGGAGCTCCAGAAGAACCTCCTTATTATTTTTCTTGTCTTTGTATCGCCTGAGATATTTTTTCCTTTCAAGCCTCTTTACGATTTGTGACGTGGCTGACTTTGTTACGCCCAGAGTGATCGACAGTTCCGTGATGTTAGTTGACGGATTATCTCCAATTGCTTCAAGCGTATGTATCTCCGAGGGATACAGACGGTCTCCTGTGCCAAAGTCCCTTGGTTTATTCTCAATCTCCGCAATCATGTTTACCAGATGCTGAAAAGAATCAATTGCGTTTTTATATTTTTGCTCGTCATCCATGCACCTATTATATCAAGTGCATGACACGACAACATATTAAAGCACCATTAATTTATGTGATTAACATTTTAGTTTATTATGTTTACTTTATTATAATTTGCAAATATCACTATGTCAATATTATAAAGCTACTTAATAATAATCAGGTCTTTATTATCATAAGTTGTCATGGCTTGTATTTAAAGAGTCAAGGATTAGATATCCGCTGAAAAGGGTGCCTTAAGTGCGATCTTTCAATCTGTTCTCTACGTAATTCACCATTTCATCGAGGAGAGCGTCGAGCAACTTGCCCTGCTCAACAGTCATGGACATTATGCGCCGTATGAGTGGAGCGTCCACAGTATTGTGATAGAGCCTGTCTTTCCTGAGAGCCACTGTGCCCTTGTCCAGCAACTCCAGTAGAACCTCTTTGTTATTGCCCTCACTTTTGTACCGTCTGATATACTTTTTCTTTTCCAGCTTCTTGACTATCTGCGAGACAGCCGACTTGGAGACTCCCAGCTTGTTCGATAATTTGGTGATATTATCCGAGCTTGTCTCCCCGGTAGCTTTGATAACGCTCATCTCTGAAGGAAATAACAGATCACCCGTGCCGTAGTCACGGGGCTTTTTATTAAACTCCTCAAAACCGCGTGCCACCCTCTCAATTTTAAACATCACTTCATTGCATTTTGCCGCATCCATGCACCTATTATATCAAGTCAGCGGGGGCAAACAAAGCAACTAAACGCATTTTATTTAGCATATTGACAAAATTATTAATAGACTTTACAATGTCATCCTTGTAAAGGCACAGAGCAAAAGGAGGTGTCATGGCGGAGCCGCGCTGCTAATTTGTATTTGCATGCAACGGAATTATTTGCTCCCTGTATTGAATCATTGAACAGACCAAATCTCTTTTCAGTATCATCTGATGATGCCATACATCAGTGGCCTCCAACGGATTAAGCAGATTCTAATCAGGCATTTATTAAATATAAGGAGTGTGCAATGGAAGGGAAAAAGCTATCTCTGGGTGTGAAGCTTGGTTATGGGGCGGGGGAATTCGGTCCGGACCTTTTCTATATCGTGGCGGCAATGGTTCTCATGTATTTTCTTACCGATACGGTGGGCCTGGCTGCCGGCCTTGCAGGCGCCGCTCTCATGATCGGCCGCATCTGGGACGCTTTTTACGATCCAATCATTGGCCATATATCCGACAAAGCTAATACGAAAATGGGCAGGCGCAGACCTTTTATTCTGGGAGGCGCCTTCGTTTTTTGCATAGCTATGGTTTTTCTGTTCACAAATCCGGCCCTGGTGCTGGGTTCAGGTATCAGCCAGACAACGCTTTTCGTCTACGCAATGATCACTTACATAATAGTATGCACAGCCTACTCGACCGTATTTATCCCCTATGCCTCTCTGGCGCCCGAGCTGACAACAGATTACCACGAGAGGACCTCTCTTATGAGCTACCGCTTCGGATTCGGCATTCCGGCCACTCTGCTGGGCGCGGGTTTGGCGCTACCGATAGTCGGCATATGCCAGGACAGGAGCCTGGGTTTCGTACTGATGGGAGCAATTTTCGGCATCGCAGTGCTTGTCTCAGCGCTGGTCATGGTGTTCTCTGTAAAAGAGCCCGCTCATGTCACCCCAGCCACATCCATGAGCTTCTGGGACTCATATCGCTCCATCTTCAAGAACAAACCTTATGTGCTGATCCTGGCAACTTACGTGCTGAACCAGCTTGGTGTCACACTGATGAGCACCGCGGTGATTTACTACTGCAAATATATACTCGGTGCCGAAAACATGGTAACCATCGCCATGGTCATCCTGCTGGTGACCGCTTTCTTATTTGTGCCTATCAATGTTCTGATCAGCAAGAAGGTCGGTAAGAAAATTCCCTATGGCTTTGGCATGATTCTAATGGCAGTCGCGCTCGTGCTGGTCTTCTTATTCGGTAATAGTATGGGTGTAAATTTCTTCCTGGTCATGGTGTTTATTGTCGGTATCGGACAGGGCTTTACCTATGCTTCACCCTACACCATCGTAGCGGATGCAATTGAATACGATTACTCGATAACCGGCCATCGTAGAGAAGGTGTGTTCCTCGGTGTATGGTCATGGTTTGCCAAGGTCTCCCAGGCGCTTGCCGTCTTCCTCATGGGACTAACACTCCAGTTCATGGGATATGTTCCGAATATTATGCCGCAAACACCGAGCTCTCAGCTTGGAATCGAACTTTTCCTGGGACCGGTAAACGCCGTTTTGTTCGTTATTGCGGCTATCATCCTCTATTATTATCCGATTACACAGGAACGTTATAAAGAGGTGCTGGCGAAAATAGCCGAGATGGAAGGCAAGGCGACTTCCAAATGAGCTGCTCATCCTGACCATAGCCTGCCCGCCATGCTCATCGTCAGATAATGGCCGTCAGTTCATTACGCATTGCCAGAATAATAACCAATGAGGAGGTTAAACCGATGAAAGAATACAAAATGTGGATAGGCGGTAACTGGGTTGATGCCCGGTCCGGCAAGACCTATATATCGACCAATCCGGCCACGGGTGAACAAATAGGCAAGGTGCCGCTGGGTGACAGGGAGGATGCCAGGCTGGCCATTCAGGCAGCCAGAAAAGCCTTCCCTGAGTGGAAGAAAGTTGTGCAGGCGGACCGCTCTCGAAAAGTTCAGAAACTTTCCGATCTCATGATGGAATATGCCGATGCCCTGGCCCAGATAGAGACCGCGGACCACGGGATGCCGATCAAGATCGCAAGCTGGATGGAGATACCTGTTACTTCACAGACATTCGAATATTCAGCGCAGATCAGCAGGTCGCTGCTGGGCGAGTTGCTGCCCTGCAATCCCAATGAAGCACTCACCTATGTACAACGCGAGCCACTCGGGGTCTGCTCCATCATAACGCCCTGGAACTGGCCTCTGTTAATGGCCGCCTGGAAACTGGCGCCGGCGCTGGCCGCGGGCAATACCTGCGTTATCAAACCGCCCAGCATCTGTTCGCTGGGCGTCCTCATGCTGGGAGAATTGATTGAGAAGCTGGACCTGCCCAAGGGCACCGTTAATATTATCACCGGGCCCGGTGGCTCGGTCGGCCAGGAGCTGGCGTCCAATCAGGATGTTGACAGAGTAGCCTTTACAGGCAGCACGGAAACAGGGCAGCACATAATGAGCTGCTGCTCTCCCACTACAAAGCGAGTGGGTCTCGAACTGGGCGGTAAAAATCCCTTCATAGTTCTGGCGGACGCCAATATCGATGCAGCTGTGGAAGGAGCTGTCTGGGGTACATTCTTTAACAGCGGTCAGGTCTGCAGTTCGGCCAGCAGATACTATATCCATGAGAGAGTTTATGACGAGTTCGTGGACAAATTCGTTGCCGCCGCCAAAAAACTGGTGATGGGCGATCCCATGGACTTCAACACCGGCATGGGCCCTATCGCCAGCGAAGAACAGATGAAGAAGGTAGAAGGTTATATCAAGATCGGCCAGCAGGAAGGAGCGCATCTGGTTTACCAGGGGAAAAAGCCGGACAAGGCTCCCTTCAACAAAGGATATTTCGTTCCTCCCGCCATATTCAAGGATGTTACCCAGAATATGAGGATTGCCAGGGAGGAGATTTTCGGGCCCGTAGCCCCCATCATCAAATTTTCGGACAAGGACGATATAGTAGCGCTGGCCAACGACAATAACTACGGGCTCAGTGCTTCGGTCTGGACCGCCAACGCTTTTAAAGCTGTTAAATATGCCAATGAGTTGCAGGCTGGATTTGTCTGGGTCAACGACCACGCCTATAACACGGCCGAGATGCCGTGGGGCGGATTCAAGGCCAGCGGTATCGGCAAAGACAACTCGGTGCATGCTTTTGACGAATTCACCCAGCTAAAAACCATCCATATCGACCTGTCCGAGCAGACCAGAAGAATTCAATATGTTCTGGTGAATCCATAGAAGCCAAGGAAGCTATCGATCCAGTTCTATATCAAGTGGGGACGATTCGATCGTCCCCACTTTTATTGAGATCCCGAACTATCTATAGTCTACGCTTCGGGATGCGCATCCTTGATCACAACCGACAGTATAAGGGATACCAGTAACAAAGCCACCAGTAAAACCAGCGATGCAACGAAACTTCCGGTCGCTGTGCTCATCAACTCCATGACCTGCGTAATTATTAATGTTGCACCACCGCCCATCAACATCAAATAGCCAATCGACAAACCGGCGTAGCGCGGTCCGGTAAACTCAGCGGACATTGTATACATAATCGGCCGCGCTGAGATCATACAGAAGCCAAGCACCATAGCATTTACCATGTTCGCCTCATATCCATTGGCAAATATCAGGATGGATGTGCATATCATGCTCACTGCAGTCGTCAGGACAAGAAGGATCTTTCTCTTTCCGATTTTATCCGAGATGACCGGCACCACAACGCAACCGATCATGCTGCCCAGCATCAACACAGCAGATATATTGCCGGCATAAACCATCGGTATGCCATGAAGATCATGCAGTATCTTTTCCAGCCAGGAAATTAAAGCACAAAACACACCGATGCCCATAAAAGCAATGAATCCCAGGATCACGAAATCCTTGATCCTGAGGATCTCTTTCAATGCATCCCACATTGAGATTTCCTCTCGGATTTCCGCGCTGCGTGCCGGAGTGGGAGGTCCGGATCTGACGAAAATGAGCGCCAATAGCGCTCCAATGATTCCCAAAATACCGTAAATAATCAGCATTGTATCGAAACCAAAAAGCTGTACCAGCCATGGTGTCGCCCCCAGCCCCAGCATCATACCCGCAAACACGGCCAGTGAACCCAATCCTACTGCTGTGGCCTCTTCCCTGGGGGAAAACCAGGTAACGGCGAGTTTGGTCAGACAATTCAGAACAAAGGGCTGCCCGATGGAAATACATACCTGTGAGATAAGCAGCATCGTGTATGACCCCGGATTAATCAGCCGTAACAGAGGAAAAATTCCGGTAATAACCGCGCCTGCGCAGAATCCGAACTTGAATCCCTTTCTGTCAATTAACATGCCGGCAGGCAGAGTCAAAGGTACCTGCACCAGGGCAAAAACCAGCGACAGCCACATAACATCTGAGGCAGGTATGCTGAAATGGTCTTCCATATAAGTTGTGATGGAGGCAAAATTCAACCAGTACAGCTGCGTGAGGGCTGCCACATACATGTAGATAGCCAGTATGACCCACCTGTACTTGTATACCCTGTACTGCGTTTGCACTATTAACTCCCTGGCAGCATTACCGATACCACGTATAAATTAGCGTGTTATCGTAAAGTATATTAATAATTTTGTCAAGTTGCTTAATCATAATGATAATATTGCTGTGGGCAACTAGTATTGCTCTGCTCCTTAAGGAAGTAGCGGTCTTTTGAAATCAGGCGGGCGTGTGTCGGATGTTGGAAAAGCGTAAAGCTCCCGGACTCATGATTTTGTTGAAGCGTTGATAGATCTGGCGGATATAATTCCCCTCACGGTCACTGATACAAGCACTATCAGTCCACCCAATAACGCCCACTGCCCCGGTTTTTCACCTATCACCAGCAGTACCCACAACGGGTTCAGCACCGGCTCTATAGTGGATGTCAGCACAGCCTCGAGTGCACTGATACGTTTTATAGCTATCGAATACAGGGCGTAAGGAATGCCCAGCTGTATTATGCCCATCAGGACGATATCGATCCACCCGTATAAATCAGGGTATTGCACGGTTATAAAGGGGATTCCCACCAGCGCAGTGAGTATATTTCCCAGCAGCACAGTCTCGATGGGAGATTCATTTTTTTGCATCCGCGTGAAAACAAAAAAACAGGCGAAACTGATACCGGCTGCTATACCCAGAATATCGCCGGTCAGTCCTCCCACCACCAACCCGTCAATTAAAAATAAAACCATGCCGCCCAGCACCAGCACAATAGTTATGATGTCCAGGGGACGGACTCTCTCCTTTAAAAGCCATATCCCGAGCAAACTCACATATATGGGCGCCGTATATTGAAGCAAAATTGCATTGGCCGCGGTCGTGAGTTTGGTAGCCAGTACAAACGTGATAAAAGTGGCAGCCAGTGATATCGCTCCCGCAATTTGCGGAAAAGACCATGTGAAGCGCGGCCTGCGTATCAGAATCAACAGGAAAATACATGCAATGGCGCTTCTTATTCCCGCGATGGCCAGCGGATGGCAATCAACCATCTTGATCATCAGACCACCCAGGCTCCACAACGCCGCCGTCGCCAGCATTAAAAGAATGGCGTTGGTATGACTGATCGTGGACTTACCGGAGAATTTATCCATCATTCAATAATACACAGTAACAGGCTATTAAATACCCTCAGCTTGTCCGGAATCTGCCCTGTTGACATGGCATCACTCAATAATTTATGATATAGTAAAGTACCTAAATAATAAAGTCAAGGTGCTAAATTATGTGTTGGTCATTTATGTTAGACGGTCCGGCATAGATTGGTGGCCGACCTGATTTTTCTGCACTATCGTAACTGTTTTATAACTTAAATTAAAAGGGGGGTTGTTATGCAGACTGCGCAGACGATCAATGAACAGGTCCACGGATTTCTGGAACTGGTTGCCAATGAGTTCAATACCAAGCCGGCTTTGCAGGAGGAGCTTAAAAGCACGCAGGGTTGGATCAATGCCAGGCTCGGATTGAGGTCGGAAGACGATTTGCTACACCAGACGATTACTATCAAGAACGGCCAGATAAGCGTCGACGATAGTATCCCGCGCAATACCAACCTTACCCTCGTATTTATGAAGGGAGCAGACGTGGTGGAGCAATTGCAGGCCAGCCCGGACGAAGGCTATATGAGGATACTGCGCGGGCGGATACGGACCGAGGGCAACACAGCTTATATGGGATTCTGGGACTACCTGGTCAACCTTCTGCTGGCGGAAGACCAGCAAAAGGCGGTCAATGCCCAGATCGAGGAACACCGCAAGGACAACCTGCGCCTGGCCGAAAACGTCGACACATCCGTCCGAGCTGATCGCAAGCAGAGAAGTAAGGAGTTGTTGTCAGGCAGGAAGGAGGACCCGGGCGTTAAATATCTGGATGACCCTTTCATCCCTCAGTACCACATCGATGATTTCCCCCGGCTGGCCAGATTTCGCCAGGAGCGACTGAATGCCAGGCCCGAGGTTTGCTGCGAATACGGCAAACTTGTGACGGACTTCTTTATCAAACACGGCTATGAAAAAAAGGCCGACGGCACGTCCTGGGAGCCTAACATACGTTTCGCCGAGTGCTTTAAATACGTTATGGAACACCGCAAGCCTGTAATCCGAAAAAATGACTTGGTGGCCGGCTCATATACTCCCAATCCCACTCTGGGCATGGTCAATCAGCCCTCCATACTGGGACACTATTTCTGGGGAGAGCTTCGTACCTGCTCCAACAGGGAACTGGAGCCCTATAACATCACAGAGGAATCCATTCAAACACTGCATAAGCACGTTTATCCCTTTTGGGTGGATAGAAACGTGCCCAACTGGTGGAGAGAGGCATACGAATATCCCCTGGGGCTGAAGATCCGGGAGCGCTTTTTCGCCATATCTTTCGCCAAGGCGGTATACGCCGGCGTGGTATCGCCGGGATTCGAGAGGGTTTTGAAGCACGGACTCTCCGGCCTGGAAAAACAGATCGACCAGGAGCTCAAAAGCGATACTTCCGCCGACAAGGAGAAAAGGGCTACGCTGGCCGCCATGAAGACCGGACTGGATGCTGTGAGGGCCTACACAAAGAACCTGGCCAAACTGGCCGCAGACCAGGCGCAGGCGGAAAGCGATCCAACGCGTAAGTCTGAACTGGAACACATTCATCGCACACTTCAACAGGTGCCTGAGCACTCTGCTCGCACGCTGGACGAAGCCGTCCAGTCCCTCCTGATCCTGCACATCTCAACCGCAACTGAGATGATTGACGATGCAGGGTCTTTCGGTCGGCTGGATCAGATATTACAGCCTTACTTTGAAAAAGACATCGAAAAGCTCTCCAAAAAAGAGGACCGCGAGAAATATATAAAACACGCTATCGAAATGATCGGCTCTCTCTTTCTCAGGGTAAATACCCACTGGCCGCTCACGCCTGGTCTGGGCACCTGGATGGAATCCGGCTCCCCCTTCAACACGACTATTGTAGTGGGCGGTGTGACACCCAGGGGCGAGGACGCCGTAAACGACATGTCGTATATCATTCTCAAGGTGACCGAGATGCTCACCATGAACGATCCCAACATGCACGCGCGCTATTACCCGGGAAAGAACAGCCGTACCTTCCTGGAAAGACTGTGTGAGGTCAACTATATCACCGGCGCAACTCCGGCCATACATGGAGACGAGGCCATGATCAAAGCTCTATCTGCACACGGGGACATCCCGGTGGAGGATATCCGCGACTGGACTCCCACAGGGTGCGTTGAACCTTCCATACCCGGAAAATGGTATGCCTGTACCGCCAGCGGTAATGTGAACCTGGTGGCAGCTTTAGAGATGGCCTTGAATAATGGGACGCATCCCCTCATGAGATGGGACCTGGGTCCGAAAACCGGCAAGATCGAAGACGGCGTCTTCAAAACATTCGAGGATTTCTATCAGGCGTTTCATAAGCAGTGCCTGTTCCTGTTTGAAGAGCTGGTCATCGGCGATATCCAGTTGGAGAAGCTCGAGAATATACATTTCCCCGAGCCTTTCATGTCCTCACTCTATGACGGCTGTATCGAGAAAGGCCGCAATATCACCCGCGGAGGCGCCAAGTATAACTCCAGCGGTATCACCATAGTGGGGCTCACCAACGTGGTGGATTCCCTGATGGCTGTCAAGAAGCTGGTATACGACGAAAAGCGCATCACATTTGCTGAGCTCAAGAAGGCGCTCGATAACAACTTCGCAGGTTATGAGAAGCTGCACGCCATGGTAAAGAACAGCGTGCCGCGCTTCGGCTCAGGAAATCCGGAGGCCGTTGCCATGGCCAAACGTGTTACTAAAATGACCAGCGATTTCTTCAGGAACAAGCGGGACAGCAGGGGCGGGCAGTATACCACCGGCTGGTGGACCATGAATAACCATACGGTTTACGGGCGCGTCACCGGCGCTCTGCCCAACGGGCGTCTTGACGGAACGCCTTTCACACCGGGTCTGACGCCCAGCCCGGACGCCTCCCCCAACCTGCTTGATAACCTGCTGGACGTGGCGCAGCTCGATCCTGAGACACTGGATAACAATATCGCTTTCAATGTGCGCATCGTGCCCTCATCCAAGGACTCGCTCGAGCAAACCGTAAAGCGCATGGCCGACTATGTGGGTACCTTCATCAAGAAGGGCGGTATGCAGGTACAGTTCAACGTCGTCAATACCGACACACTGAAAGACGCTATGGCGCACCCGGAGCTTTATCCCGACCTTATGGTGCGCATATCCGGCTACTGCGGCTATTTCACCAAGCTGCAGAGGGACCTGCAGCTGGAGATCATCCGCCGCTCTGAATACGGGCTATAAGCGTCCCCTGCCTGCGACACGTCTGTTCAATAGCATCCGGCGCAATGATCCGGAGGGCCGGCTGATATACCGTCACGGCTCCGCCGGGGACTGTCAGTCGGCCTTGTTTTGATTCCTATTGCATTGAGCCAGACATCCTTGACCGTTTAGAAGCTATTCTGTAGTCTACAATCAAAAGTAAGTTTTAATAAAGGGAGATTGACATGTTTTCAAGGGAGTGGTTCATCTACGTTTTCGGCCGCTGGATTCTTCTTTCCGGCATTGCCGGAGCCCTGCTTCAGGTATTGCTGAGACAACAGCTGGGCATACCCGATTTCCCGGCCTTCCTGCTCAACCAGCTCCTGCTGGCATGCGTCTTCTGGTATGTTGATAAATTCATATTTCGCCGACACCTGGGTAAGGTCAAAGACCTCTTTAAATTCCCCCGCATCAAGGGAAAGTTCGATCCTACAGTGGAATTTAATAAGATCACCGAGGAATATAACCAGATGGCGGAGGATTATAAAAAGAATCCGGATGATCCGAAAGCCTGGCTGCACCGCTTCCTTGACCTCACTCATTCGGTTGAAATGATGGACCGCGTGTTGAGGGACCGGGGCGTAGACGTGGACAAAGAGTACAGCCGTATCGTGGAAGATAACCGCAGGCGTGGACTTTACGAATAGGAAAAATGTTATACTGAGAGCGAAGTCTCATGGTAAAGACACAGCGGATCGTTCTTTTTTTTAAGAGCGAGAAAGCCAGGAAGCTGGGGGTGACTCTGTTCGCCGCAGTGATAGGCAATCTGCTGTCACTTCTCTCCAGCATGCTCACACCCCTCAATCCCCAGGTAACATTCGATTTTTCACACCTTGCCACCTTCGCCATCGCCATTACTTATGGGCCCTGGTACGGTCTGCTGACAGCTGCGCTTTCCTCTATATACCCCTATTTCCATCTGGCGGTCTTCGGCATCTACGGACCCGTGTACGGCCTGGCCATCATACTCGGTAAATCCATGACCGGTTTTTTCTGTGGCCTTCTGCGGGGACGCATGCCGACCTTCCTGGCTATCACCCTGTCGTATGTGCCCGAGTCCATCTTCACCTTCTTTTTCCTGCACTGGATGTCATTTACGCTGCCCGCGGGCACGCTTACCTGGGAAACCATTACCGTCGGTGTGATCGCGGAAGGCTGGGTGGAGGTGATTATGTTCTCCTTCATCATCGACAACATGGTGCGCCGCAAGGTTGTCGAGACAGCCGTGTTAATGCTGGAGATATTCATCATAATGTTCCTGGTACACAAGGAATTCCTGCAGACCCTGTTACTGCTTCTGCTTATAGCCCTTTTCACCCTTATACTATTTGAACTGGTTGAGAAAACCATCCACAAGCCGGGATCCAGGCTCCCGGAAAAAAGGGACCGCGAGCAATAACAGGCTGATATCGAATCTGCTCGATGCAGCGAGATCAAGGCACTATCGAACTAATATGAATTAGGCTTTACGGCCTTACATATTCGTGCAGCGGTTTAATATTAATGTTCTGCTTGCCCTGAGATAAGACTTTCAGAACCGCTCCTGCCGTATCCAGCGATGTGAAACATGGGATGCGCCTCTCAGTGGAAGCACGGCGGATATGGAATCCGTCCTGCAGAGGGATACGCCCGCCGGTGATAGTATTGATCACGCCTACGACAGAGCCGCTGTTGATTATCTCAATAATGTTCGGATGGCCTTCATTTAGTTTCCTGCTGACCGCATTAACGTTCATACCATGTTCGCTGATCATAGCGGCGGTGCCCCTGGTTGCGTATATCTGGTAACCCAGCGCATAGAATCCCTTTATTATGGGCAGCGCTTCCGCTTTGTTCTTGTCAGCAATGCTGAAAAGAAGAGTCCCCTGAGGAGGCAGCATCAGCCCTGCGGCGATCATCGCCTTGGCCAGAGCAGCTTCATATGTCAGATCGATTCCCATGACTTCACCGGTAGATTTCATCTCCGGGCTGAGATATGTATCAACCCCTGTCAATTTCGACATGGAAAAAACAGGAGCCTTAACGCTGACTAAAGCCTTTTCCTTGCACAAACCCGTTTTGTACCCCTGCTCTGAAAGACTGATTCCCATCATCACTTTGGTAGCGATGCGTACCATGGGGACCCCAGTAACCTTGGAGATAAACGGTATCGTCCGGCTGGCGCGTGGATTCACCTCAAGCATGTATATAGAGGACGACTCCCCGGCTCCGCTTCGCATGATAACATACTGAATGTTCATCAGGCCTTTTATACCGAGTGCCAGCCCGATCCTTGCGCTGTAATCAACCAGTGTATTAACTTCATCTTCGGATAGCCTCAGCCCCGGATATACAGCTATTGAATCTCCGCTGTGTACTCCCGTCCGTTCAATATGCTCCATAATCCCGGGAATTAAGACATCGACCCCATCGCATACCGCATCAAGCTCCACCTCTTTGCCTTCGAAATATTTATCGATCAGAACAGGATGGCGTTCATCAATTTCGAGAGCCTGCCCCATATACCTGGTTAATTCCTCCTGGTTCTGCACTATCTCCATACCCCTGCCGCCAAGCACATAACTCGGTCTGACCAGCACCGGATAGCCCAGTGTCCTGGCCACCTCCTGCCCCTGGTTGATTGACGTTACACCGGCGCCGGGCGGCTGTGGAATACCAAGACGGTTGACGAAATCCTCGAATCTGCGCCTGTCTTCCGCCAGGTCAATTATCTCCGCATTGGAACCCAGGATGGGTGAATTGTTTCTGGACAGCGAAGCGGCCAGGTTGATCGCAGTCTGTCCCCCGAATTGCAGCACCGAGGGAGTAAAGGTGCTGACCAGTAATTTCGAATTCTCGTTTTCAAGTATATCGAGGACGCTTTCCTCGTCGAGAGGCTCAAAATAAAGCCGGTCGCTGGTGTCGAAGTCAGTTGAAACGGTTTCAGGATTTGAATTGACCATTATACTTTTATAGCCGGCCTCTTTAAGCGCCCAGGCGGAATGGACGCTGCAATAATCGAACTCAATCCCCTGGCCGATGCGTATAGGCCCGCTGCCGATCACGACCGCCTTATTCCCTTCCAGGGACTCAGCCTCATTTTCAATCTCGTACGTGCTGTAAAAATAGGGGGTCTCGGCATCAAACTCTGCCGCGCATGTATCCACCATTTTATATACCGGTTTTATGTTCCAGCGGTTTCTTAATTGGCGCACCTGGTCCGGCAATGTATCTCCCAAGGTTGAAATTTGTTCGTCCGAGAAACCGAGACGCTTGGCCTGCCTCAACAATTCCGGATTCAATTCCTCAGATAACAGCCGTTGCTCCAGCTTAACGATATTGGCCATTTTATATATGAACCACGGGTCGATTCCAGTTTGTTCTGCAAGCTGTTCCGGATCCACTTTTCTTCTCAGCGCCGCCATCAAGGCCCACAACCTCATGTCATTGGCGTGAAGCGGATATTTCCCATATCCGTTGGTATTGGCCCAGTTTTTGTCCTCCCACAGGAGAGATTTTCTGCCCATCTCCAGTGAGCGCACCGCTTTCTGCAGTCCAGCTTCAAAACAGCGCTCGATAGCCATCACCTCACCCGTGGCCTTCATCTGGCTGCCAAGGGTCCTGTCGCCCCCGGCGAATTTATCGAACGGCCAGCGCGGGATCTTGATTACGCAATAGTCCAGCGCAGGTTCGAAGACGGCCATTGTTTTTCCGGTTACCCGGTTGGGTATCTCATCGAGCCGCTTGCCTGCAGCGATCTTGGCGGCAACCCTCGCTATGGGATAGCCCGTAGCCTTGCTGGCCAGGGCCGAACTGCGGCTGACGCGGGGATTCACCTCGATGATATAATACTGGCTTTTAGCTATATTCAGCTGGTCCGGCGCCCATTTCCTGGCGACTACCGGGCTCGGGGTTAAAGCGAACTGTATGTTGCAACCGCCCTCGATGCGCAGCGCCCGTATTATCTTCAAGCTGGCCGACCGGAGCATCTGGTATTCCCTGTCGGTCAACGTCTGACTGGGCGCCACGACTATGCTGTCGCCTGTATGGACACCCATCGGATCTATATTCTCCATATTGCAGATAGTGATGCAATTGTCGGCCGCATCGCGCATGACTTCATATTCAATCTCTTTCCAGCCCAGCAGGCATCTCTCGACCAGCACCTGATGGCTCATACTCGATGCCAGCCCGTTCTCCACCGTGGTCTCCAGTTCAGCCATGGAATAAACGATGCCGCCGCCGGTGCCACCCAGCGTATAGGAAGGCCGGACTATCAGCGGTAATCCGATGGTCGAGGCAAAATCCCTGGCTTCGCCAACAGAATTGACCGTTACGCTTTCCGGGATCGGCTCATCGATCTCCTGAATTAGCTGCTTGAATAACGACCTCTCCTCTGCTTTTTTAATGGTCTCCAACGGCGTGCCTAACATGCGGACGTTGTATTTATCCAATATTCCCGTATCGGCCAGTTCCACGGCCAGGTTAAGTCCGGTTTGACCGCCAAGGGTTGGCAACAGCCCCTCGGGCCTTTCCCGTTCGATTATCCTTGCCAGTACATCCGCGGTCAGCGGTTCGATATACACTGTGTCGGCTATGCCTTCATCGGTCATTATCGTTGCAGGATTGGAGTTAACCAGCACCGTGGTTATCCCCTCTTCCCGCAGCGACTTGCACGCCTGGGTGCCCGCATAATCGAATTCAGCCGCCTGGCCAATGATGATAGGACCTGATCCTATAACCAGCACCTTGGAGAGCTTAGACATTTATTACCTGTTTCCTTCTTTGATCATCTGTAAAAATCCATCGAATATATATGTGTTGTCCTGTGGACCGGGGGAGCCTTCCGCGTGGTACTGAATTGTAGTAATCGGCATGGAACTGTGTTTTAAACCTTCGATAGTGCCGTCATTTAAATTTATGTGGCTGACCTGCAATCCCCCCTTTAGACTACTGGTATCTATTGCATATCCATGATTCTGTGAAGTGATATGCACTTTACCCGTGGCCAGGTCTAAGACAGGATGGTTGGCCCCTCTGTGTCCGAATTTGAGCTTGAAGGTATCGGCGCCGAAAGCCCGGCCTATGAGCTGGTGGCCAAGGCATATTCCCAAAATCGGTTTTTTACCCAGCAGCCCTTTGATATTCTCGATGGCGTAGTCCAGCAAAGCAGGATTTCCGGGGCCGGGCGAAAGAACTATTCCGTCCGGTTCCATGGCAAGTAAATCCTCTGAGGAAATAGTGCAGGGGACAACAGTCACGCGGCAGCCGAGGCGGCTCAGTATGCGTGCTATATTAAATCTCAAACCCATATCAACGACTGCGATATTATATGTATGCTGCTGCCCCTGCCCTGGGCTCCATTCAAAAGGCTCTTTAACACTCACTTCCTTGACAAAATCGGTGCCCTCATAAGAAGGCAATTGTTTCAACTCATGCAGCGCCTCACCGCCGGTCAATTCGGATGTCAATATCCCCATCATGACCCCACTGGAGCGTATATGTCTGGTTAAGCTGCGCGTGTCGATGCCGCTGAGGCCGGGAATATTTCCCGCTTTAAGATACTCCTCCACAGTCGCCATGCTCCGCCAGTTGCTGGGTATCGGGCAGTATTCTCTGACAACAAAGCCTCTGACCTGAATTTTTGCCGACTCGACATCATCAAGGTTGATACCATAATTGCCTATGAGCGGAAAGGTCGGCACCACTATCTGGCCGGCAAAAGACGGGTCGGTCAGCATCTCCTGATAACCGGTCATGCTCGTGATAAAGATTATTTCACCGAAGGCTGTCGCTTCGGCGCCGAAGGCATCGCCCCGGTAAATAGTGCCGTCTTCCAGAACGAGTATAGCTTTACTACTCATGGCATGCCCTCAAATAAAAGAACCTCCCGCAACGGACGTGCGAGAGGTGCAAAAAAAACAGCCCCAGGTTGGAATCCTGGAGCATAAAAATAGACCACCATTTTCTCCTTACCAGCCTCACTGGACTGGCTTAAAGGCTGTTATTATTATATCCTTTTCAAGGGCGGCTGTAAAACTGTCATGCCAGCTCATATCAATTTGTACCTGTGATGGTAACAATGCTGAATTTTTACAGAAATTGCTGCCCTCAAGCCCGTAGACCAATTCATATTGACAATCAAATTTCGCCATGCTACAATTACGGCAACAGGTTGCCGTATACCGCCATTTGAATATCATGGGACTACGATGAAAAATACAAAGGCAATTGCCGTCATCGATTATGGGGCCGGCAACATCGGCAGCGTGGTTAACGCCCTGGTGAACCTTGGCCATCGGCCCACTGTCACTGGTTCCGCATCTGCAATCCTTAATGCCGACGCTGTGTTCCTGCCCGGCGTTGGCGCGGCTGCCGATACGATGAAAAGCTTGTCGGCCGCTGGAATTGATGAGTGCGTGAAGAGGCTGGTTGAGTTAAAAAAGCCGCTCTTCGCCATCTGTGTGGGCCTGCAGGTGCTGCTCGATGCCACAGAGGAAGGCGGTGAATACAAATGTCTGGGCATTATACCCGGCAGGGTATGCAGGCTTCCCACCGGATTAAAGATACCGCACATGGGATGGAACCAGGTCAAACAGGTTTACGCTCACCCCATCTTCACCGGCATTCCGGATAATACCAATTTCTATTTTGTGCACAGCTATTATGCCCGGCCGGTGGACCGTTCCGTTATTGCCGGAACAACGGAATACGGCCTCGAGTTCTGCTCCATGATTATTAACGACAACCTTTTCGCAACTCAATTCCACCCCGAGAAAAGCGGGGAGCCGGGACTCAGGATGTACTCAAACTTCCTGAAATACACTCTGTTATGATCAGAATCAGATGTTGACCAAACGTATTATACCGTGCCTCGACGTAACGGGCGGACGCGTGGTCAAAGGCACGAGCTTCACCAATCTGCGCGATGCCGGAGACCCGGTAGAACAGGCGGCTTTCTATTACGGGGAGGGAGCGGATGAACTGGTTTTCCTGGACATAGGAGCGACGCCCGAAGGCAGAGAAACCATGGTTCACGTAGTTGAAAACGTGGCCAAACAGGTGTTTGTTCCGCTATGTGTGGGCGGCGGGCTGCGCACCATAGAGGATATGCGGCGCATGTTAAAGGCAGGCGCCGATAAAGTATCTATCAATACCGCCGCCGTACAGAATCCCGGACTGCTCAGGGAGGGCGCCGCCATTTTCGGCAGGCAATGCATGGTGCTGGCGGTGGACGCCAGGCGGTGCGCCGGTGACAGTACTGCCGCCTGGGAGGTCTGCACGCATGGCGGCCGCAAGCCTACCGGCATCAATGTATTGGAATGGCTCGAGGAGGCGGTCGACCTTGGCGCGGGCGAGATATTGCTGACCAGCTGGGATGCCGATGGGCATAGGTCGGGTTACGATAACGAGCTCAATCGTGCGGTCAGCGAACTGGTGACTGTGCCGGTTATCGCCAGTGGCGGCGCCGGCACGCTGGAGCACCTGTACCAGGCACTGTCCCTCGGCAAGGCGGACGCAGTGCTGGCCGCCAGCATATTTCATTACAGGGAGTTTTCGATCAGGCAGACCAAAGAATACCTGGCCGCAAAAGGGATACCCGTGAGGCTGCAGTGAGGTGATCAAGATATGATTGGACAGGAAACGCGGGATGTAGAAAGAAAGATCACAGCCATACTGAAAATACTCAGCGATGCGCAGGCGCCCATGGGCAGCCGCATGATATCGGGCCTGCTGGAGGAACAGGGCATTTACCTGGGCGAACGGGCTGTGCGTTATCACCTCAAAATAATGAATGAACGCGGCCTGACACGCTCAGCAGGTCATAAGGACGGCCGCACTATTACCGTGCCCGGCCTCGAGGAATTAAGAAACTCTCTGGTCACCGACAAGATCGGTTTTGTCGGATCCAGGATAGAGCGCATGGCCTATCAGACCAATGTTGGCCTGCGTTCAGGGACAGGACGTATACCGGTAGATGTATCACTCTTCTACCGCGACCAGTTCCCTGACGTGTTGAAAATCATGAAGGCCGTATTTGATGCCGGACTTTCCTCATCCAGCCTGGTAGCGCTGGCCGGTGAAGGCAACAACCTCGGAGGTATCGTGGTTCCTGCGGGCCAGGTCGGGCTGGCCACTGTATGCAATGTTGCTGTGAACGGCTGCCTGCTTAAATCGGGCATACCTGTTTATGCGCGTTTTGGGGGCCTGTTGCAGATAAAGGAAGGCCACCCTTTCAGATTTGTTGACCTTGTCGAGTTCACAGGCTCTACAATCGATCCTTCCGATATCTTCATCGCCGGCAGGATGACTGACGTCATTCAAGCCACAGCCAATGGTAACGGCAAGGTGCTGGCCGACTATTGTGAAATACCCATGGTGTCCTTCAGCAGAGCCGATGAGATGCTTCAGCGGATGAAGAACAGCGGCCTTATCACACAGGCATTCCTGGCCAGGCCGGGTGAAAAGATCTGTGAGATACCTTTCAATCCTGAAAAGGCAGGACTGGTCTCTCTCAGCGGTCTGAACGCAGCGTCAGCTGTGGCTGAGAGCGGCATAACGGTGTCCAACCACTCGATATGCGGTTTGCTGGACGTATCCAGACTGCGACCGTTCGCCGAATTGTTATAATAACATCAGAGTGCCGTGAGCAATATATTACTTGTTACCAACGAGATGGACCGTGTTAGGGACCTCAGCGCCGGCCTGAGCCGCATGGGATTCTCCTGCACAGCCTGTATTTACGCCGATGATGTAATCCAGCAGGATGCCCGTCAATCTTTTCATGCTGTTCTCATAGACATATCCTCGATATCAACGCACGGCGATTCCGCCTGGAAGTGGTTCAGGAAGCTCAAATTGCGCAGATTGCTTCCCGTCATCGCATTGGTCTCCTCATCAACATTACATCTGGTGCTCGAGCAAGGCTTTGAGGACTTCGCGATCAAACCCTGGAACCTGGACGAGTTGTCTACAAGAATACACCGCGCCATAACCGAAACGACAAAGCCCGACCGGGACATGGTAATCAAAGTGGGAGACCTGACCATCGATCCGGTGAGGTGCGAGGTGGAGCTGGCCGGCCGCCTGCTGGCCCTGACCTTCAAGGAATATGAACTGCTCAAATTACTGGCAACCAACGAGGGCAAGGTCTTCACGCGCGAGTCGCTGCTGAACGAGATATGGGGCTATGATTATTATGGGGGAGACAGGACGGTTGATGTGCATATCAGAAGGCTGCGCAGCAAAATAGAAGACTCCGTGCACTCATTTATAGAGACAGTCAGAAATATCGGCTATAAATTCAAGGAATCCGGCGCCGCTAAATAGCCCCCGTAACATGATCTTAACATCGCCGTAATAAGCCCGAAACAGGCCTCGCTTAAACTTCTTTATATCATTAATGTAAGGAGGTTAACCATGAATTCGGGCGATACCGCCTGGCTGCTCACATCAACTGCACTTGTACTGCTCATGACCCCCGCTCTGGCATTTTTCTATGGCGGCATGGTCAGGAGGAAAAACCTGCTCTCCACCATTATGATGAGCTTCGCTATCCTCTGTATGGTATCCATATTATGGGTCCTCTACGGATACACCATGGCCTTCGGTCCCGATGTTAAGGGGATGGTAGGCGATTTCTCCTGGTTCGGTCTTGCCAGCGTCGGCCAGGATCCTTCCCCTGTTTATGCAAGCACAGTGCCCCAGCTCGCATTTGTAGCCTTTCAGGCCACCTTCGCCATTATCACGGTGGCGCTCTGGACAGGCGCCGTTGTGGAACGCATCAAGTTCGGTGCGCTGCTGGCCTTTGCGGCTCTCTGGTTTACCCTGGTTTATTGTCCGGTCGCCCACTGGGTATGGGGAAGCGGCGGTTGGCTGGTTAAGTTAGGAGCACTCGATTTCGCCGGCGGCACCGTGGTACACGTCAACGCCGGAATATCCGCCCTGGCACTCGCACTGGTATTGGGTCCGCGCATGGGATTCAAGGAAGGCGAATCCATGGAACCCAACAATATACCTTATGTCGTGCTGGGCGCTGCTCTGCTCTGGTTCGGATGGTTCGGTTTCAATGCCGGCAGCGCCCTGACCGCCGGCGGGCTTGCCTCCGGCGCTTTCATTGCTACCAATACTGCAGCCGCGGCGGCAGGATTCACCTGGATGATACTCGGCTGGATCCATCGCCGTCCCTCAGTGCTGGGCGCAGCTACCGGCGCGGTGGTAGGACTGGTGGCCATTACACCGGCCGCAGGTTTCGTGCCTGTCTGGGCCGCGATTCCTATCGGCGCAATTGGCGCCGCTATCTCCTATTACGTGATGGTCTGGAGGGCGAAGTCATCCGGAGTGGATGAATCGCTGGATGTCTTCGCCTGCCATGGTATGGGCGGGACATGGGGCGCCCTGGCCACCGGCATATTCGCCACCACGGCCGTTAACACCGCCGGCTCCGGGCTCATCGACGGGAACTGGAAACAGGTGCTGATTCAGGCGGCGGCAATCGTGGCCACTGCTGCCTATGCCTTCGGGGTATCCTGGCTGCTGGCAAAAGCTCTCAAGGCAACCATGGGTTTGCGCGTAAAAGAAGAGGAGGAAGCGGTTGGTCTCGATATATCACAGCATGGCGAAACTGCTTATGGAGGTGTTTCATAATGAAAAAAATAGAAGCTATTATCAGACCTGAAAAGCTGGATGCCGTTAAAGACGCCCTATC
>DAOUFR010000011.1:0-74904 GCA_034429715.1 Dehalococcoidia bacterium | reverse complement strand
AAGGAGGCTTCCATGGTCGCTAAAATAAAGGGAATCGGGGACCTTTTCAAGGAAGTAATCGATAAAGGGCTTTGTACTGTGTGTGGGGCTTGTGTGGGGGACTGCCCTTACGTGGTCTTTTACCGGGGGAAGATACGTATGCTGGACTTATGCAACCGGACCGAGGGACATTGCTACGAGTATTGTCCCCGCACATTCACCGACCTGGACGCTATAAGCAATAAAATCTATGGCGCACCGTATGCGGGCGATGAGATCGGCACTGTTAAAAAGGTACTTATGGCCAGGGCCGGCGACAGCAAAACCAGGGCAAAAGCTCAATACGGCGGCACCGTCAGCGCGCTGCTGTCCCTGGCATTGGATAATGACTTAATCGACGCAGCCATCCTGTCCAAAAACACCGACGATAAGCTGCCCGCCGGATTCGTAGCGCGCTCGTCCGCGCAGGTGCTGGAGGGAGTGGGATCTAACTACATGGCCTATCCTGCCCTGGAAACTCTCAACGGGATGCCCCGGGACAGTAAAGACAGGCTCGGCATCGTGGTTACGCCCTGCCAGGCTATCGCTCTGGCCAAAATGAAGGTAAGCCCGCCGTCCCAGCGTGTCAACATGGAAAATGTGCGGCTATCTATAGGTCTTTTCTGCACCTGGGCACTGGCCTACGACAGGTTTTACGAGTTCATCAAGAACAACGTTTCACCCGTTAAAATCAAGAAGTTCGACATCCCGCCGCCCCCTGCCAACAGGTTCGATTTTTACATAGGCAAGGAGGTCAAGTCCTTCCCGCTGGACGAGATCAGAAAGTATAGAATGTCCACCTGCGCGTACTGCCTGGATATGACGGCCGAGTTCACGGATATATCTGTCGGCTCGGTGGAAGGGATCGAAGGCTGGAATACCGTGATCGTCCGCACCCAGCGGGGCATGGACATAGTCGTTGATGCTCAAAAGAAAGGGAAGCTTGAGACAAAGGAATTGCCCGCGCAAAACCTGGTTCACCTGAAAGAAGCCGCCTTAATCAAGAAGGCGCGGGCCGTACAAGCCATAGTCGAGAAAACGGGCAATAGAAAGGACCTGATATACCTCGGTTTATCCGATAAACTGAAGGAGAAACTGCTCGCTCACCGGGTAACACCGCAAGGAGGTCATTAATATGCCACACATAGATGTCGATGCCCCCGGCAGCAACCAGTTATTTATAGGCAATGAGGCGATGGCGCGGGGAGCGCTGGAAGCTGGAATCGGCTTTGCATCAGCTTATCCCGGAACTCCCTCATCGGAGATCCTCGGCAGCCTGGCCGAGGTGGCCAGGAAACGTGATATCTACGTGGAATGGTCGGTAAATGAGAAGGTTGCTATGGAAGAGGGGGCTGCCGCATCCTTTGCCGGCATAAGGTCGTTGGTGGCCATGAAAATGAACGGCCTCAATACTGTTATTGATTTTTTGTCAACGATTACTCTCAGTGGCATAGGTAAAAAAGGCCTCGTCCTGATGGTGGGCGATGATCCCTCCGCCCATTCCAGCTCGAATGAGACGGATTCGCGTCCTGTTTCCAAATGGCTGGACATACCGCTGGTTGAACCCGGCGATTTTCAGGAAGCGAAGGACATGATGCCGTTCCTCTACGAAATAAGCGAGGAATTCGGAACGATCTGTATTATGCGCAGTGTTACCAGAATCGCGCATGCCAGGGGCAATATCAGGCTGGGCGAGATACCCGGGATCAAGCATAAGGCGCGCTTTGAGCAATATTATGACCCGGCGGCGCCGATGCCAACACCCATAATGTGTGTACCGAGTTCGTTCCGGCACATGTTCCAGCATATGCGAGTGGACAAAGTAAGGGAGAAATTCGAGTCCTCCCCTTACAATAAATATGTCGGCCCCGAAAAACCCGACCTGCTGGTCATCACGGCCGGTTCGGGCTGGCTGTATTCTCAAGATGCGGTCAATGCGCTAAAGGCTGAAAACCGTATCGGCATATTGAAGCTGGGCACCCTGTGGCCGCTGCCGGAGAAGCTGATTAAGACCCATTTATCCAAAGCGGATAAAGTTCTCTTCATCGAGGAGACCGACCCCTTCCTCGAGAGTGCCATCATGGAATATGCCGCCGGTTTCTCGCCGGAAAGCAAGCGGAACCTGTTCTATGGCAGCCATACCCGGCATCTTAACTCCTTCGGAGAGCTGACACCGGACGCGGTAATCAAAGCTATTACGTCCGTCCTGGATATCAAGTATGCCCCCCGTGACGCGGAGTACATGAAAAAGGTTGAGGCCATACCGCCGAGTCACATTATGGACAGGCTGCTGACCTTCTGCCCTGGCTGCCCTCACCGCGCTTCCTTCTGGGCTATCAAGAATGCGCTGGCCATGGACGGTCGCAACGGCTTTGTCACCGGCGATATAGGTTGTTATACCATGGCCCTGGGCCCGGCGGGGTTCTTTCAAACCAGGACGCACCAGTGCATGGGCGCAGGGGCTGGGCTGGCCAACGGCTTCGGCCAGTTGAGCCGCTTCGGTTTCGACCAGCCGGTAGTTTCAGTGGTGGGCGACTCCACTTTTTATCATTCCATCATTCCTTCTCTGGTGAATGGAGTGCATAACCATGCCAATTTCACGCTGGTCATACTGGATAATGGAGCAACCGCCATGACCGGTTTTCAGCCGCACCCCGGTACCGAGCTCACGGCAATGGGTGAACCCGCGGCGCAAATCAGTATGGAGAATATCTGCCGGGCCATCGGCGCACGGGTGGAGGTGTGTGATCCGTTTGATTTGAAAAATACCACACGAACAATACTTGACCTGGTGGAGCAAAATGAGGGGGCAAGGGTCGCTATTATGCGTCGCACGTGTGAGCTGGTCAGGCAGAAGAAAGACAAGAAACCTTATAAAATGCGTATTGATCCTGAGAAGTGCCTGGGCGAGGATTGCGGATGCAACAGGCTTTGCACCCGCGTCTTCCGCTGTCCCGGACTGATCTGGGACCCCGCGCTTGGCAAAACCAGGATCGATGAGGTCATTTGTAATGAGTGCGGTGTCTGCGCCGACATATGCCCCGAAGGCGCCATAACCAAGGAGGCCGTAGCATGAAAAGACTATTTAAAGATCCCGTAAATCTGGTTGTGGCAGGTGTTGGCGGCCAGGGCAACGTGATGGTCTCACTGGTTATAGGTAATACCCTGGTGCATGACGGCTACTTTGTCACTATCGGTGAAACATACGGTTCATCGCAGCGGGGCGGCTCGGTGATGAGCCACCTTAAAGTCTCGGCAGAGAAACAGTACAGCCCGCTGATACCGGAAGGCCAGGCTGACATAGTGCTCGGCATGGAGCCGGTGGAAACACTGAGGGTCCTGAAATCCTTTGGCAACCAAAATGTGGTCACCGTGGTCAACCCCCGGCCGATCCACGCGGTGGATTTCACCGGCTCGGGGAGCGGCTATCCGGACATGGAGTCCCTCCTGAACCAGGTGAGAAGTATGTCGGCTAAAACCTACGTGGTGGCGGCAACCGAGGAAGCCCAGAAGGCGGGCAATGCCATGCTTGCTAACATGATTCTGATAGGTGCGCTTATCCAGACGGGCCTGGTGGACATCAGTCAGGCCGCCATCGAAAAGACAATAAAGGATATGTTTCCCAGGGCTGTTAAAGAGAATATCGCGGCGTTGAACAAAGGCAGGGAGCTGGCAAGCGCCCTGCAATAGATAACTTCCGGGGGTTGATCGTCTTTACTGGTGATCATGGTTCTTATCGACAACGGTCATCCTGCAGAGGAGGTCGCCGTTGTTACATTGGGTGCATTCGGTCTGCACTGTCGTGTGGCCAATACCGAATTTCTCGCGCAGCATGTCCTCGATCTGCTGGCGGACGCTTTCAGCCTGGCTGACCGTACAATCGTCTATCAGCACATGGCAGCTCATAGCATGTAAATTGGACGAGATGCTCCAGACATGCAGGTCATGCACATCCTTGACCGCCGGGATGCCTCTCATCGCCTTCTGAACCTCTTTAATATTGATATCGCCGGGCACCGCCTCCAGTAATATACGCATGCCCTCTTTGAAAATACCCCAGGCTGCGAAGATTATGATCAGGCCGATTAATATGCTGACAGCAGCGTCAATCCAGTAGAGCTTTGTGAGCATGATGATAATGGCGCCCACGATCACGCCGAATGAGGCCAGCGCATCGCCCATGGCATGCCAGAAAGCGCTCTTTATATTCAGGCTCCCCTTCTGTTCATTGTGCAGCCAGCTTGCCACGAAAATATTGGCTGCCAGGCCGACTACGGCTATTATCAGCATCAACACGCTGTTGATCTCAGGCTGCTGAAAGAAACGCTGGTAGGCTTCGAACAGAATAATCGCTGCAATGGCCAGGATGCTGACGGCGTTTACGATGGCAATAATGACACCCACCCTGTGGTAACCGAAGGTCATGCGGCCGCTGGAGGGGCGTTCAGCTTGTCTGACGCCGTACCAGCTGAGGGCCAACGCTATGCCGTCTGCAAAGACATGACCGGCATCGCTCAGCAGCGCCAGGCTGTTGGATAAAATGCCTCCGGTTATTTCGAGGGCAAGTATTACGGCCGTTATGATCAGCCCGTATTTTAACTTGGTGGCGGCTCCGGGTGTGCCGTGACTATGCTCGCTCAATCACAATATCCAGGTTCTGTTATTTTAGTGTGCCGGATTAAGTATATTACGTGTGGCCTCTATATCCAAGAGGGGGCGTTATTTCAGGCCGTGCTGCATAGCTATGACGGCCGCCTGTGTGCGGTCGGATACGCCGAGCTTGGCCAGTATGGAGCTGACATGATTGCGCACGGTGCCTTCGGATAAATACAGGCGGTCTGCGATATCCCTGTTGTTCAATCCCCCTGCGATCAGCCGCAGGACCTCGACCTCCCGCTCGGTCAGCTTGCTTGTTATCGCCAGCGACGACTGCACCGCGTGGCTGGAGGCCTGTTGCAGCACTTTGCCTGCCACCGATGGGTCCAGGAAAGTCTTGCCCTCGACGGTGCCCCTGATGGCTTTCACCAGGTCACTGCGTGGCGTATCCTTTAAAAGGTAACCGGATGCTCCCGCCTGTATGGCATCGGATATCCACTCATCATCATCGTAGGTTGTCAGTATAAGCACCTTCACCCGAGGGTATCTGATATGTATCTGGCGTGTGGCTTCAACGCCGTTCATGATGGGCATCTTGAGGTCCATCAATACCAGATCGGGCTGCCTGCGTGCTATCATTTCGATCGCCATAGCCCCGTCTTCAGCCATGCCGATGACATCCATATCGGACTCCAGCTTCAGCAACATCTCGAGGCCGTCCCTGACAATGGCCTGGTCGTCGCAGATAATTACTTTCGTAGCCGGTCCTCCTTTTATACTGTTAGTGTAACGATGGTACCGGACTCGGGGCCGCTCTTAATAACGAGGTCGGCGCCGGCGAGCTGAGCGCGCTCCTGCATGCCCAGCAATCCATACCCGACCGAGTCGCCTTTTCTCTCTGCATCGAATCCCGCGCCGTCATCCTGTACTGTAAGCATCATTTTCCCCTCGTTCGATTCCAGTTTGACCGCAAGGTTTTTGGCGCCCGCATGCTTGACTACGTTGGCTACCGCCTCCTGGGCCACCCGGTAGATGCATTGTTCCACATCAGGAGATAAAAGAGGTATCTCGTTTACGACCGAGAGTTCCAAGATCAAGCTGCTGTTTGCAGTCGTCTCCTTGATCATCGCTGTCAGAGCCAGCCCCAGCCCCAGATCATCCAGCGGGCTGGCACGTAACGCTTTCAATGCCCGTCGTGTCTCCTCAAGGCCGGTGTGGGCTACCGATAGAGACTGGTCGAGCAGGGAGCGAGCTGTCTTGGGATCCACGACCCAGTAGGCGTCCACTGCCTCGAGCTGCACGGAAAGCCCGCTCAACGTATGCGCCAGCGTATCGTGCAGTTCGCGCGCCAGGCGATTTCGTTCCCGGCTGGTAGCAAGTTTTTCCAGCGTGCTGGCATAGTGCGTCAGGCGTGTATTGGCCTCCTCGAGCGACCGCTGCTGTTTTCTCAACCTGCCCATGAGAAAGCTGATGGAAAAGCCCGAAACTAATAAAACGACGGTCTGAATCAAAGTCATATTTAGCCCGCCGGGGAAGGGGCCCGGGCCGGCGCCGGCGTCGGGAGGGATCACGGTCCAGACCATAGCCAGGTTCAGGACCGATACTCCCAATATGAGCATAAGAACATGCCGCCAGGTATATTTCCAGGCGACCAGTAATAAGGCCACGAGTAAAAAGGGCAGCACTCCCTGTATGGGCCCCTCCGGCGGCAGCGGCATTCGCGGCCCGGGACCTGGCCCGTGAGGAGCGAACCACACGGTCAGCCAGTTATTAACAACCGGCAAAATGGTTATGATCGCTACCACTAAAGGTATAAAGGCCTTATTAAGCTTTTGCTGTATCCAACCCCAATAACCCAACCCAAGGCAGATAAGCGCCACCGCGCCGTCAAGGATATAGTAAAGGGGATCCGCCCTGTGAGGCGCATCGAATTGCGCAATCACCACCATCACGGCCAAATAGACCAGCCAAAGCACTGCGGCGAAGCGTATCAACCGGACTTCATCGGATTGCGGTGTATTTATCTTCACAATTCAGTTATACAGCACCCTTCTATTATTAGCCCGTGACCTCCGTCATGCTTTTACCAGCTTACCTGTGACAGGCGTCATTTACGCCCGTTAAATAAATCATAACACTAAGCCTGCCGGCATGATTAATTGCACTGTCGGCCGGTTTATCCGTGCTGTAGTCTATGCATATCAATAAAAAAGGAGGCAATATGACAAGCAAAACTTTAACAAAAGCCGCAGGAACAGTCTGTGCCATAGCGATACTGGTCGGCAGTCTGTCCGGCTGCGGCGCTGCAGAAACCCAGACTCAATCCACAACCCCGACCCAGCAATCGGTAACCACGCCCAGCCAGCAGACGACTACTCAGACAGGTAGCCAGTCTGCTGATCAGTCCTCGCAGCCTGCTGCGGGGCAACAGGCGCCTTCCGGAGGCCAGGATATGACAAAGATTCTTACCAGGGCTGCGGAAATACTGGGCGTTGATTCGGAAAAATTCACAGCCGCCTTTGAAAACGCGCGCCCGCAGGGCGGGCCTTCCGACAACGGTACACGGGGCCAGCCATCTTCTCCGCCGTCAGGGCAAAGTGGCGAGCCGCCGGCTGCTCCCACCGGACAGCAGGGAGAGGAGCCGCCTTCCGGCCAGCAGGGACAGGACGGTAAAGGATTCATGACTGAGATATATACCAGTATGGCAGAGGAGCTTGGCGTATCCGCAGATAAGATCGAAGCCGCCATGAGCCAGGCCATGCAGGAGCTCAGCAACAAGTAATCCCACGACAGAAAATATAGCAGGGAATGGAACGGGCTATGTTCAAACACATTAATCTACGGCAAGGTGCAGCGGCTCTTACAGGACTAATGGTCCTCACGCTCACGCTGAGCCTGGTGGCGTGCTCAAACGCTGGCCTGCCGAAGGCTGAAGACGCAGAAGGTAGCCCGTTCCCCCAGGACCGCATCGCGACTGTACGCATCGTAATGACGGAAAAGGACTGGCAATCAATACAGAAAAATGCAGGCCAGGAACGTTATTTCAAGGCAGACCTGTGGTATGAAGGAGAACAGGTGCCCGACGTCGCTGTGCGCACCAAGGGCCTGAATTCTCTTCAGGGCGCTATGCAGGCAGGCTCGATCAGATACGGATTAAAAGTCGACATCAATTTTTTCAACTCGGCGCGCAACCTCTACGGTGTAAAAAAGCTCAACTTCAACAATGGTTACAACGATCCTACATTGATAAGAGAGGTTCTGGGTTACGAGTTATATGAAGAAATGGGCGTACCCACGCCGCGTTATGCTTTCACGGACCTCTGGGTGAACGATACCCATCTGGGCCTATACCTGATGGTCGAACAGGTGGATGGAGTTTTCCTGGAACGCAATTTCAGCAACGCAACCGGCAATCTTTACAAGCCTGAGGGGCAGGCCTCATATCTGAAATGGACCGCACAGGATCTGCCATCGGAAAATACCACGTCTGAAACCGCGGCGGCGGAGCAGAAAGCCATAGCATCTATTAACCTCGGCGGAGGCAACCTGCAGGCCATAATAGATGCCCTGGAGCCGGGCAGTATCGCAGCCTCTGAAAATATCGCTACCTCTTTTCCCGGCGGAATGCAGTCAACAGGCGCTCCGGGCATGCCTCCGCCCGGAGGCCCGCCGCCGGGTATTCCCCCTCCCTCGGGAGCTTCACCGGGTCAAATGCCGTTCAGCGACAATTGGACGCCTCCACCCGGCGGCCTGCCTCCAGGTGGGATGTCGCACAGCGAGAACTGGACGCCTGCCGGTGGGGCTGTCCAGCAGGGCGAGATGCAATTTCTGACCAGAGGTATGCAGGCCGGCAGCGGACGCGACATGGGGCCTGGTGGCCGGGGCAACCTGCTGGAGCTGATGGGATTGAAAACCAATGAGAATAAGGCTGACCATGCGTTGTTATTCCGCCTGCTGGATATCCTTAATAACGAGCCGGACGCCACCTTCCCATCCGAAATTGAAAAGGTGCTGGACGTGGATGAGGTGTTGCGCTTCCTGGCGGTATCTACAGCCATCGTACACCTGGACAACTACACGGGCATGGGGCACAACTACTACCTTTATGATAACGATGGCAGGTTCATTATCATCCCGTGGGACCTGAATCTCAGCTTCGGCACATATAACGGCGGCGTTGCCAGCGACAATATCAGCAACTTCTATATCGACGAGCCGACAGCCGGACCTGTGACCGAGCGCCCCCTGGTAGCGCGGTTGTTGTCTTATCAACCTTATCTGGATAGATATCATGCCTATCTGAATGAGCTCATCGAAGGTCCTTTTTCCACAGAAAGCATGGACTCCCGTATCGATGAGCTTGGCGAGTTCATCAGGCCGTATGTTGAGAAGGATGAACTTAAATTTTATTCAATGGAGCAGTTTGAGAAATCATTGAGCGCGGACATCACTGCGGGAAACCGGACAGGCGGAGGGGGAATGATGAATCCGCCGGGACTGAAGGAATTCATCGCTGAACGCAATGATTCGATCGCCAAACAACTCAATGGCGAGCTTCCGGCCGGATCGGGCGACGGCAGCGGGAACAAAGTAAGCAATATGCCCGGAGGAGCAGCGCCGATTCAAGATGAACAAAACATCTCAGGAGGCAAACGCTGAGAGCCATGGCCATTCAATTGCATGATGTCACCCATAACGCCGACCTTCTGCCTCGCAGGATGGAGATGAAATTCTTTATCGCTCCTGCCAGAGTTGAATTCGCATATGGAGTGTTGAGTCACGCATGCCCTCCGGCTCCTGAGTATGCCTGTGAGCAGATAAACAGTATCTATTTCGATACTGCAGACCTGGACCAGCATACCAGGTCTTTAGCCGGCGATTACCGCAAGGACAAGGTGCGCATCCGCTGGTACGGTAATGAGCGAGGTGTAAAGGATCTGCAGACTGTGTTTCTGGAGCTTAAATCGAGGGAGGGCTTCGCCAGTTTCAAACAGAGGCTCGAGTTGAGTGTTCCTGCTGAGCGCCTGGAATTAAAGCGCCTGCGTGAAGGCATCGTCACGAAAACGTTGCTCTACGATACACTGGCGGACTTCGGCTATTTGCCTCCGGCGCCGCTGCAGCCGATCATCAAGGTCTCTTACAGGCGTTATCGTTTCATCGAGGTTTTCAGCGGAAAAAGAGTAGCCCTGGACAGCGATATCCGGTCAACCTGTTTAACCGGCAGCATCGGCAACGGTGAGACCGACCTTAAATTGCCGGGCGCAGTCATAGAGCTCAAGGGTTCGGGCCTCGATCTGCCCGTCACACTAAAAGACCTGCAATTACTGGATGTGGACTGGAGCCGGTTCTCCAAGTACTCATCCTGCATTGAAGCGCATATGGAGATGCCCGGCGCAGCCGGGCGTTTGTCGCCCTCGGGGAAAATAATCGAGATATAAGTTACAAGGAGAACATCATGTGGGAAGAATTTAACGTACTGTTCGAATCACAAATGGGAATATGGGAGGCGCTTATCCCCATCGGTTTTTCATTGCTGGCTTCCATCGTCGCCTATCTGATGTACCAGGTGTTCTATGGATCAAAGCACATCGGGGCGGGCGTGCACCGCACTTTTCTCATCGGCGGACCGTCCATCACGACTCTTTTCCTGGGAATCCAGTCATCCATACCCCTCTCCCTGGGATTGCTCGGCGCCCTGTCCTTCGTCAGGTTCAGGACTCCCGTGAAAGATCCGGCCGAGATAGGCTTTCTGCTGCTTCTGATCGCCTCCTCCATCGGAGCGGCTACCGGCAACTACCTGATCACCGGCCTTTTGTTTGCAGTTGCTTTCCTGGCCCTGGGGACACAATGGCTGATAAACAATCGAGTGACCATGTTCGGCATGGGACATTTGATGATCGCCGTCGACCAGACCTCTTACCCGGCTGTTGAAAACAAGCTGACTTCTTACCTTAAGTTAAAGCTGCGGGGATTGAACCTGGAGACCATGTCAACCATGGAGGACAGGGTCAGCCTGCACTATCAGTATCGCCGGCAGTCGGACTTCGATTGGTCGGCTTTTACCAACGAGCTCAATCAGCTTGCTGGGACCGCCAAAGTCGAAGTTTTCGTCAGTTGATACAGGCGTAAACGAAACTCACAGGTCATTACGAGGGAAGATTAGATAGATATGAAGAAAATAATTGCACTATTATTCATATTGGTTCTGGCCTTCCCTCTTTTTACCTGCATCGATGCCGGTTCTTCCGGCGCCGTATCTGCATACCAGTCTGAAAGCGGATTGGATAACACGGACGGCACAATAGTTGACATAAAACAAGATCCGGATTTGAGCGATGACGGCTCAGGGATATCCAGCATCGTGTTGAAAGGCGATTCGATAATCCTGGACGGGAGCGGTGGGGTAGTGGACGGCAATAGAATAGCCATCACCTCTTCCGGCAAGTATATTGTTAGCGGCACACTCAACAACGGGCAGATTGTAGTGCAAACTGAGGATAAAGAGACTATTAATTTAGTTTTAAACGGAGTGGATATAACCTGTTCAACCGGCGCTGCGATTTATATCGACAAAGCCAAACAAACCATTATCACTTTGGCTGATGGAACTGAAAATTATATAACAGACGGGAGCTCTTACATTTTTGCAGATTCAACATCTGACGAGCCCAATGCAGCGCTTTTCAGCAAGGACGACCTGACTATTGACGGAAAAGGATCGCTGACGGTTAACGCGAATTATAATAACGGGATTCAAAGCAAGGATGACCTTGAAATCACTGACGCAAATATCGTTGTAAATGCAGTAAACGACGGTATCAGGGGCAGAGACTCGGTGACCGTGAGAAACGCGAATATCCGGATTAATGCGGGCGGCGACGGGATGCAATCCAATAACGATGAGGATGCGCAAAAGGGATATGTTGATATCTCCGGCGGTACTGTAGATATAGCTGCTGCCATGGATGGTATTCAAGCGGAAACGAACGTTGTTGTCAGCGGCGGCAATATCAAAATAGATTCGGCAGATGATTGCCTGCATTCGAACGGCAGTTTGAAGATCAATGGCGGCATCATTGTTTTAACATCGGGAGACGACGGGATACATTCGGATTCTACGTTGGAGATCAATGGCGGAGATGTATGTATCAAGAAATCTTATGAAGGCATTGAAAGCGCAACTGTGACGATCAATAACGGAGATATTCACGTTGTCGCCAGTGATGACGGGGTAAACGTCGCCGGTGGTAATGACGGCTCCTCGATCGACGGAAGGCCGGGCCAGAATGCCTTCGAGTCTTCCGGCAACAACTATCTGAATATCAACGGCGGATACACGATTATTGATGCTGTCGGTGACGGCCTTGATGTGAATGGAAAAATCAGTATGACCGGAGGCCTGGTTATCGTGAACGGCCCCACGGCCAACGATAACGGTGCGCTGGATCACAGCGGGTTTGTAATGACAGGCGGCTTCCTGCTGGCGGTCGGTAGCTCCGGCATGGCGCAGGCCCCGGACACATCGTCCACCCAGTATGCGGTGATTATGAATCTTTCGTCGGCTCAACCAGCAAATGCTTTAATTCATATTGAGTCTACGGAAGGCCAGCCGATCCTTACGTTCGCGCCGTCAAAGGCATACCAGTCGGTCGTGCTATCCTCTTCCAAACTGCAAAACGGTACAACCTATATCGTATACTGCGGAGGCAGGTCAACCGGCACTGCACTGGACGGCTTATATACCGACGGCGCCTATATACCCGGCACGCAGGTTGCCAGCTTCACCGTTTCCAGCATTTTAACCGGCAGCGGCACGACAACGGGCGGCATGCCTGGCGGCGGTTTCCCTGGCGGCGTAAGGCGCTGAGTAGGCCTATCAGGAATTTACCCCCAACCTTAACCGCAACCTGCCCCCCATGTCAATTTGACAAATAGAACGTTTGTTCTTTATGATAGTAGAACAAATGTATTATTTCCTGCGAATACAGGAGGCGCGCTATGTTAGGAGAACTGCATATCAGGAATTTCGCTGTTATACGGGATATCTCCATACGTTTTGTACCGGGTTTAAACGTGATAAGCGGGGATGAGGGCACGGGCAAATCGCTGCTGGTGGATGCTTTGAGCCTGCTGATGGGCGCCAGGGCGCCATCTGGTTTGATCCGCAGCGGAAGCAGGGCGGCGCATGTCGAGACTATATTCTGGCCGTCCGAGGTCACGATCGGCCTGATCAGGGGGATACTTGAGGAGAGCGGCATCGAGCCCGAGGCCAACGGGATGTTGCTGATATCGCGCGACTTTCAAGAGGGCGGCCGGAGTATCGCCAGGGTCAACAATCGAGCGGTGCCTCTCTCGCTGCTGAGGCAGATAGGACGACATCTGGTGGACATTCACGGCCAGATGGAATATCTGTCCCTGCTGGATAGCGCCAATCAGCTGATGCTGGTTGATAAGTACGGCGAACTGGAAGGCAGGCGTAAAGAGGTCAGGAGAATAATCGAGGAATTGCGGGCCAAAGAGAAAATCCTTGGCGCTTTGGAGCACAGGGAAAAGGACGGGTATATCGACCTGCTCCAGTATCAGATCGATGAGATAGACGCCGCCGGGCTGGACGAGGTGGATGAGGAAGCTATGCTCAGGGAGAGGGATATTTATCGCAGGGCCGGCGCCATCAGCGGGGGATGCCTTGACGCCTATGCAATCCTCTACGGCGAAGATCGGTCTGTGTCCGTTCTCATGCATAAAGTGCTCACCTGTTTGCGGGGCATCAGCTCCGCCGATACACGCCTGGCGGAGTTTTCCGAAGGACTGGAGGGTGGATTGGCTGCCATCGAGGAGACGGCGCGGGAGTTAAGGGCTTATGCTGAAAACGTGGAGAGTTGTCAGGAAAAGCTGGAGGAGATCGAGAATAAAATCGAGATGCTTTCGGCGCTGAAACGCAAATACGGCAGCAACATCGACGCCGTAAAGGCCTTCAGGGATAAGTCTGTATCCGAGCTGCTGGAATTGCGCAACGGCAAAGAGACGAGGGCAAGGCTGGAGGCCGAGAGGGCGGAGCTCAAGGCCGAAGCGGGCAGGAAAGCCGAAGAGCTTTCTCTGGCCAGGCGCAGTGCCGCGGAAAAGCTGGTCAGGCTGGTCAACAGCGAGCTCGCCGATCTCGGTCTGGAATGGGCCAGGTTCGATATCGCACTTTCGCGCAGGGAGGATGCTCAAGGGCTTTCAGCGGCCGGCGGTAAAGCATATGCCTACACGGGGGACGGCATCGATCGGCTGGAGTTTCAGGTGGCCACCAATCCAGGTGAACCCATCAGGCCTATGTCGGCCATCGCTTCGGGAGGAGAGACCTCACGCATCGTGCTGGCTGTGAAGAGCGCGCTCAAGATTGCTGATCCCATTCCCACGCTCGTCTTCGACGAGATAGACATGGGAGTGGGTGGCAGGAGCGCGGACTCCGTCGGACGCAAGTTGGGCAGCCTGGCAGGCTTCCATCAGGTGCTGTGTATAACACACCTGCCTCAGATCGCCTGTTTCGGCGACATTCATTTCAAATTGAATAAGGTCATCGAGGGTGGGCGGGCCTCAAGCACAGTTGAGACCATCGAAGGACAGGATCGCATCAGGGAACTGGCCGTCATGCTCGGTTCCGAGAGAAACGGCGGGGTTATGATGAAGGGCGCAGAGGCCTTGATCAAAAACGCCGAGAAATGGAAAAGCGGGGCCAGGGAACTGGTGGCGGCATGAAAGGATAAACAGCCCTTGAGAAGTTGTGAAGTGTGGATAAAAATTCGTCATATACGGCTAACTTCGGCCCCCACATATACTATAGTACTGCATATGCGGATAAGAAAAGGTGCTTTGACACCAAAATGTTGACTGTTTTTAAAGTAGGATATTTAATAATTAGTATTAGGCTATGATAGAGATTCCAAGTGAAATAGTTGATTACTTTAGTACATCCGATACCTCAAGTGTATTTCTGATAGCAGAAAACATTAAACAGAATTCTAAAGTAGGCAGGATGCTTCGCGAGTTGTCGAAGCGTTTAACGCAAATTAATACTCTAGATCGGCAATATCAACCTTCCTGGTATAAAGAATTGGCAAACTTGCACGGCGACATTGATGTGAATTGGGTAATAGGTCATTTCATCGATAGAGCTATTGCTACTAAAAGGATTTCGCTACTGAAAACCAGCAAAAATTCACCTCAAATTAAGCCATACGACCATCCCAATCTGAATGGGATAGAACTGGATAATAATTGCTTGGTTAGATTGAGTGAATTTGATACCTCTTTGCGTTATTTAAAAAGAGGTTCCACAGTATTTCAGATTCTTCCTTCAATTGCCTACTCAATAAATTCAGTATATTGGTTATCGCATATTCTGTTTCGCCTTGCCAAACAGGGAGAAATAAGAATCAGATTAGATCCATTAATGGTGCAAGAGGCATCAACCTATAGGCCCACGGAATATAAGATGTGGGTTTATGGTAAGGAACTTGATTGGCAGGATATTAGTAGTCTAAAAGAAGATCGTCATATGAAATGGCTTCCAAATCATGGCTTTCAGCCTGATGTTGAATTTACAGATTTAGTTTGGGCTCCGAGAGATAACGAAATACATTTTATCTGTGAAGAGTTACCTAAAAAAGAACTAGTAAGTATAAGAGGAAGCCGCTATTTTCATGGCATTTATGTACCAGACAATCCTCGATTCATACACTGCGATGGTGCAATAAGAATATATTCTATTCAAGAGATTGAACAACGTTATACAACACATGTTCGTAACATGGGTAAAATAGGCAAACGAGTGAAAATATTCCAAACAGATTTTGATATTCCAACAATTGACTGGGTATCAATTGTATTAGCATTTTACGTTTGGAATATGGATATTGAGAAATACTTCAGAGAAAGTAACCCGTAGACGTCGTTAAAATATTTGAGAGAGATTTGGGAGGTACTAAATTGTGAGTAATCAACCCTCTATATTTATCTCGTCAACTATCAAAGAATTTCGTGATCTGAGATCAGCAATATCTTTTACGTTAAATGAGCAAGGATTTATTGTGTATCAATCAGAAGCCTCTGATTTTGATATTAAAGGTGACCGCACAGCATTTGATGAATGCTTCGAGAATATCAATAACTGTGACTACTATATATTACTAGTAGGCAATACAAGGGGGAGCCTATTTGAAGAAGGAGTTTCGATAACACGACAGGAATATAGAGTGGCAAGAAATGCATTCATGTCGTCGCAGCGACCACGATTATTCTTCTATTTACGAAGAGATACGGAGATGTTACTTCAAAATACACGCAAGAAACAATTAGCATCAGGTATTGATGATCCAAAACATTTAAAGTCATTTATTGAAGAAATTCAACAACCAGATATAGAGGGTGCACCAAGTTGGCTAACTCGTTTTAATGATTTTAAGGAATTGATGGAATCTTTATCCAATAGGATGAACTTGGGTAGAAATCTAGTGGAGAAACAGATTAGATATTCTTTGTTATCAGAATTATTATTGAATCTTACACATCTCGTAAGTCGTAGACGTACCAGTGTATTTCTACCTCATCATTACATGAGTAAAGTGAGAAAACAACTGAATATTTCAGCCAAAGATATCTATAAACAAATTGAAGTGGTGGATGATCTAGTATTACCGTTGGGTATGGCGCTTATAGGTAGAACAAGCGGACAGGAATTAAGTACAAAGATCATCGAAGCTGCATTACATCAAGGAATATTTCTAACTTTCGATCGTACTTCAGGCAATCTACAAGAATCTAAACTGCACGTAGTACTTAAACAGCTATTTCAAGATGTTCAATCGCTTCGTTCCCTTGATAGTTCAAGTACTCTAAAAGACTGGGATATGAAGATAGTATCAGCCATTTCAGCATATCGTAGTGGAGATAGCTATAAGGTGGTTCTTTCCGGCGCAGATTTAGCTTATGCTCTTTCATATTATGATCGAATGGAAAATATATTTTATGGTCATTTAGCGTTTTGCAGAGTGTTATTAGGTTTGGATGATGATATACAACCATATGAACGCCAACCACTCACAATTTTTAAGGATATAGAGGAACACCAAATACATAAAGAAAAAGTTACAGAATTAGAAATATCACACCTTATTCAGAATAATATATGGCCATTGGGAACTAGAGCCCCCAGAGATGCTTTCGGTGCTACTAATGAGGAACAAGTAAAGAATGTTGCAGAGCATATGTTATCAATTCTAGACGACGCAGGTATTAATAAAGATCAATTCAAAGATAAAATAGAAAAAGTTGCGCAAAAAATACTAGATAAAGACACAGCCAGCCCAATAGAGGGGATAGAGAATTTGGATACAATCTAATTATTAAATGTCTTTGGTCACGATTCGGTAAAAAAGGTTGATATTATTTGATGACAATTCCCTGATAGTAAGCTCATCTTGCCAAGCTACATTGCTGTCATGAGGCACTGTAGTAGTTGATGCTGATTTCGATTGAATGATTGAACTAATAATTTACTATCTCTTAAGCAATATTTGAACCAACGACCTCGGGGCCTATCAGCCAATATTTTGATCCTCACCAGGATTTCTTATATATAGCTACAATAGCTTCTTTATCCAGCGGGATTGGGTGGAACTTGACCCAGGGAGCCGTCCTGAGGGCGTTGTCGGCCAGAGCCTCGAGATCCGCTTCCTTAACACCGAGGGCGCGCAGCCTGTGGTCCATGCCGACTTTATGCAGCCAGTTCTGCGTCGCCGCTATGCCATCGCTGGCTGCGAACACGTTCTGTCCGAGCTTTTCGACGCGTTCCCGGCGGGATGGAAGGGTGAACTTCATCCATTCAATCAGCAGCGCAGCCAGGCCATCACCATGGGCCAGATCGTAAAACGCGCTCAGTGCGTGCTCCAGTCCATGTAACGACATGAGGCCCGTGCCGCCTCCAAGGTTGGCAAACTGCGAGCAGGCTATGGTGCTGGCCCAGGTTAATCTGGAACGTCCCTCTATATCGTCGAGCCTGGCCAGCACATCCGGAAGCACTTCGACCACCGTGCGCATGGACGATTCGCGCAGCCCATCATTGATCAGTGTGAATTCATGTGCCGTGACGTAAGCTTCGACCAGGTGGCAGAAGATGTCCACACCCCCCTGGGCTGTCGTTTTGGCCGGGACGGTTAAGGTCAGGGCGGGATCGACGATGGATATTGCCGGATAAACGGAGGGATGCATGAGGACCACTTTTTCATGCGTCTCCCAGTTCGTAATGACCGCCCCGTTGTTGGCTTCGGACCCGCTGGCTGCCACTGTAGGCACGGCTATGATTGGAAGAGCCTTTATCTTGCTGTTGGCTTTACCTTCATAGTAGGAGAAAATAGGCTCTCCTCCCGCTGCGGCCAGGGCGATGCATTTGGAGGCGTCCATCACGCTGCCTCCGCCCAGCGCGATGACCATCTCGACCCTCTTGTCCCGCGCAATCCTGGCAGCAGTGTCGATCGTGGATGTGCGAGGATTGGGCTCCACCTTGTCGAAAATAACTGACGTGACACCGTTGGCCGCAAGGTCACCTGTCGCCCTATCAAGCATGCCCGAAGAGCGCATGCTGCGCGATCCTGTGACCAATAGGGCAGACTTGCCCAGGCGGGCGGCTTCCTTTCCCAGCCTTGAGAAGCTTCCCTGACCGATGATAAACCTGATGGGCATATAAAAACTGCTGATTGCCATTCGATCCACCTCACTATTGCTGATATTTAACTGACAGCCATCCCTATCAAATCGTTTGCCTGGCCTTTTTGACCGCCGCCGCCGCCTCCTGCTGTATGGCTGTTCTCTCCTCTGAGGGCAGCATGCAACCGCTGGCGCAGGCTTTTTTACACAGGCCGTCGCAGGGTTCAATATGCACCGTCAGGTCTGCCCCGCTCAGTTTTTCCCTCACTGCCGCGGTCATCTTCTCGGTGATTTCATGGGAATCGCTGACTGTCATAGCGGGGTCCACCACGATATGAAGGTCTATAAAGCGCGCGGCGCCGGATTTCCTGGTGCGGATGCGGTGGATGGACCTTACGGTGGGATACCAGCTCTGCAGGTAACTCGACAGCCAGTACAGTTCGTGGGCCGGCGGGCTGGTGTCGATAAGGTCTTTGGTTGCTCCCAAGGTCAGGTTGACGGCTGCCCGCAGGATCAGCGTGGCCACTAAAATGGCCGCCGCCGGATCGATCCAGGTCAAATTTATATTCGGCCACAATCTGGCGCCCACCCAGATGACCGCCAGGCCTGTCAGCACCCCTGCGGAAGTCCAGACGTCGGTGCGGAGGTGCCAGGCATCTGCGATAAGGGCAGGCGAATCCGCCCTTTTACCCACGGTAAAAAGGAGTTGCGATACGATTATATTGGCCACCACAGACAGCATCATCACAGCGATGCCCCAGTCGATCGTTTCCAGCGGCTGGGGGGCTATTATCTTGTTGACTGCTTCCACCACGATCCAGACGGCGGCTATGACGATCAGCAGCGCCTCTGCCAGGGCGGAGATGTCCTCGACCTTGCCGTGGCCGAAGGGGTGCTCTGCATCCGGACGCCTGGCCGAGATTCGCACGGCAAAGAAAGCTATGACCGAGGCGATCAGGTCCATGGAGGAATGCGCCGCCTCGGACAGTATCGAGATGGACCCTGTAAGTATGCCGGCTATCAGCTTAAGGATAACCAGCATGCAGTTAGACGCCACCGACAGCAGCGCTACAGAAGTCTTCTGTTTCTGAATTTCCATATTTAAATTAATAAAACTCCGTGGAACCTGTGTTCCCACGGAGTCATAGTCCGTTGCTTTTGGCCCGACCGCGCCATATATGTGCGGCAGCGTCTGTTGCAGGTTAGCACATTATAAGGACTTGAATAATTTCCAGTCAAACTGCATGGATTTAAAGCGTGCGTTATTGCCCCTGGAGGGATAGCGCGGGCCATTTCATAATAGTGCAGGGACTGGTATAATTTGATAAATTTCAAGCATTGACGTAAGTATAATGAATATAACGATTGAGAGTATAAGCCGGCTGAGTTATTTTAACGGCGTTGAAAACGACAGGCTGTCGGGTTTGCCGTCCCTGTTTAACAGCAAGTCTTTCATCAAAGGACAGACCATCGTATCCGAGGGGGATAAACAGGAGAACCTGCATTTCGTCAATACGGGCGTGGTTAAAATATACAAGACCTCGTCCGAGGGCAAAGAGCAGATTATTAAGATAGTCCGGCCGGGCGAGTCGTTCAACGACGTGGCGGTTTTCGGGGGCAGCTTCTGTCCTTACAGCGCACAGGCACTGGGCAATACCACCATAATATACTGGATACATAAGAATGACCTGTTGCCCGTCATGGAGAAGAACTGGCGCATAGTGCGCAATGCCCTCGAGATATTATCGGAGCAGGCGCGTTTGCTTTTGACCCTTGTGGAAGACCTGTCCTTCAAAAACGTCACCGGTCGCGTGGCTAAAATACTATTGCAGAATGCAGCCCCCGGGCCTGAAGGCTATCAGAGGTTGACTCAATACGAGATGGCGGCCATGGCCGGGACCGCCAGGGAAGTTGTGGGCAGGTCTCTCAAGAATCTGGAGGACAGCGGCGCAATCAGTCTGGAAAGGCACCGTATTGTTATCAAGGACCGGAGCTACCTGGACCGGTTGGCAGGATTGAACTGAGGTGATATAGGTTACATTATACTGCACGGTAAAGAGATAAAATATTGTAAATAATAGACATGTTATCCGAGGAGAAGAACCGATTGCCCATAATGCCCGTCATTGACCATGCCAGGTGCGACGGATGCGGCCTTTGCGTTACGGTATGCAAATGCGGCGCCCTCGTGCTCAGTGATAATACCGTGTCTATACTCGAAGTTGATAACTGCGGATGGTGCACCGACTGCGAGCTTGTTTGCGCAACCGGAGCACTACAGTGTCCGTTTGAGATCGTTGCCCTGGAAAGCTGACGGCAGCCCCCGCCGGACTCTCATCCTTATTTAATCGGGCTATTGTTATTGTTTCCGCCGCAACCTTTTTACCATTCGGTACGTTTTACTATTTGCGACCTAAGTCGCTTACCGGCAAACCGGTATAGATTATTATATTTGTGCTGAAAATTCATAAAGAATTCACAATTTTATTGTTGAATGGTTACACTCCGCGAAGTTGGTGATTGCGGAAGGAGTTTATTGATATGGCTAAGACAAAACAAGGTGTAAAGACCATGGAAAAAATTGGTATCGACTGGGGATTAGAGCACATAGAAGGCAACAGGACATCCAGTGAATCAGCTTACGTTAAAGCTGATGTGGAAGACGTTGTTTTCCCCGACGACAGAAAAAGCACCGATTACTCCGAGGATTCGGTCAGCCTGTATATTGCCGAATGCAGCAAAACTCCCCTGCTCACATCCAGGGATGAGAAGATTCTGAGCAGCCGCATGGAGTTGGCCAACTATCTTTCCCACGTTGAGAAGCAGTTGCCCGCCGTAACTCCCAGGAGGTCCCGCGAGGTCGATGTTATACGTTTCCTGATATCACGCCTGGCGGTTCACGGAAGCCTGCTGGAAAAGCTGTTCAAGCATTATCATTCGTCCGGCGCAACAATCCTTTCAATGAAAGTCTCGGACAGCGCGCTGAGGGCCCGTATCGACGACGTGATCATTGAGGAGACGGTGCAGTTCGCAGCCAAGGCTACTCATGCTGAGACAGAAGAGGCGCTGCAGGACATAACCGAGCTTTCAATTGTTACGCGCCTTATACCATGGCAGATAATAGACGGCTACCACGAGTATAAGAGCATTGCCGAGTTGAAAGAAGCCTCGGCCAAACCGGAATTTGCCAGGTACCTCGAGACCATGAATCTCAGACTGCGGGAGCATTTCGCGGCTTTGAAAAAATCCGGCCGCGAGGCGGCTGAGCACATGATCAAGGCTAATCTAAGGCTTGTGCTGAGCATGGCCAAGAAATACAGGGCGCGCGGCATGCCGCTTTCCGACCTCATCCAGGAGGGGAACATAGGCCTGATGCGCGCCGTGGAGAAATTCGATTACAGGCGCGGATTTAAATTCAGCACCTATGCCACCTGGTGGATCAGGCAGGCCATCAACAGGGTAATATCCGACCAGTCGAGGACCATTCGACTGCCAGTACATACGGTCGAGACCATTACCAAGATGAATAACGCCCGGCAAAAGCTCTTGCAGAAGCTGGGGCGAAAACCGACCAGCGATGAGATCGCCACCGAAATGGGGGTCGAAACCGACAAGATAGACTGGCTGGTGAGTATTCTTTACGCAGAGCCGGTATCATTGGATATCCCCATCGGCGATGATGAGAGCCAGTTGAGCGACTTCATACAGGATGAAGTCAATCCGGCGCCTGAGGATGAGGCGGCCAACAGCATGCTCAGGCAACAGTTCAGGGATGTCCTGTCCTCGCTGACCGACCGCGAGCGCAAGATCATCGAAATGCGTTACGGCCTGGACAACGAGCAGGGCTTGACTCTGAAAGAAGTCGGGCACGAGTTCGGCCTGACGCGTGAAAGAATCAGGCAGATTGAAAAAGAAGCGCTGGCCAAGCTCAGACACCCCAGCCGCAGCCGCAAACTGATCGACTATTTAGCTTAAGCATTCGGTTGTTAAACATTTGAAACACTCGCAGCGTTTGTAATGCTGCGAGTGTTTGTTTTATGCTTAGTTGGCAATAAACGGCAGGTATTTATTTAACAGTTCTATGAATGCCAGTATTCTTGTAGTCGAAGATGACGATACTCTGAGAGAGCTGCTTCAGTATAACCTTAAAAAAGAGGGTTATGGCGTGCTGACGGCCGGCGATGGGGCCCAAGCGCTGGAGATGTATCGCAGCAATAAGCCTGCGTTGATCATTCTGGATATCATGCTGCCGATTATGAGCGGGACAGAAGTATGCAGGATAATCCGTGCGGAATCACAGGTACCCATCATCATGCTGACCGCCAGGTCGGAGGAAGTGGACAGGGTGGTGGGCCTGGAGCTGGGAGCGGACGATTACGTCACCAAGCCCTTCAGCATGCGCGAACTGTTATCCAGGATCAAAGCCGTGTTGAGACGTTCTGAAGCCGTAAAAGACGCAGGAACGGCTGCCGCTGGAAGCAGTGGATTTCTTGAGGCCGGCGATATAACAGTCGATCTCAAGAAGCACGAAGTGAGCAGGAGCGGAACAAAGGTGGAGTTAAATCCCAAGGAATTTGAGCTGCTGGTATTGCTTCTGAGCAATCGCGGGCAGGTTATCAGCAGGGAGCAGATATTAAGAAAGGTATGGGGTTATGACTTCATAGGAAATGACAGGACGGTCGACGTCCATATGCGATGGATGCGTCGCAAGCTGGAAACGGATCCCGATAATCCGCGGTACCTGCTCACAGTGCGAGGATATGGGTATAAATTTGCCGGCTGATTGCGGGCGGCCCGAAAATGCCTGATACAGGTTATTTATATCTTTTATCATTGATCGATGAGGGAATATTTGTGCTTGGCGAGCGCCGAGAGATCCGGTATATGAACCAGGCCGCCGCGCGCATATTCAACATTGCTGACGATAAAAGTGGGAACATGTCGTTTATCGAGGCCGTCAGGGACTATGAGTGCGACGCCCTTGTGAAGAAATGCATCAGCACCGGCGTTCCGCAGACTGCAGCAGTCAAGATTCGCGGAAAAAACCAGTACCTCGATTTAAAAGTCTGCCCCGGCGCCGAAACCCACAGCTATATCGTAATTGTGAAGGACCTTAGCGAGAAGCGCCATCTGGAAGAGATACGCAGGGACTTTATCTCCAACGTGTCGCATGAGTTTCGCACCCCCATTTCCTCTATAAAACTGATTGCTGAAACACTGGCCGATGGAGCACCGATAGATAGCGAGGTTTACAAGGATTTCCTGCGGAAAATAAATATAGAGGCCGATAAGCTGGCTCGTATGACAGACGAGCTGACAGAGCTTTCCCGGCTGGAGAATAGGGAGCCGGCGCTGATTAAAGACACACTGAAAATAGATTCCCTGGTCAAACAGGTGGTGCAGCGCTTACAGGCGCAATCAGATAAAAAAAACCTGAGCTTGAATCTGGATATCCACCCCGATTTACCTGATCTGGTCATCGATCAATATAGAATCGAGCAGGTATTGTTGAACATAATTCACAATGCAATAAAATTTACGAATCCGGGCGGTTCGATTTCTATTCAGGTTGATAAACAGGGCAGTGATGTGCTTTTTTCTGTGAGCGATACTGGCATCGGGATACCGGCCGACGAACTGCCGCGCATTTTCGAGCGTTTCTATAAGGTCAATAAGGCCAGGGATGATGAGGGTACCGGTTTGGGACTGGCCATATCACGCCATATTATCGCTGCTCACGGCGGCAAAATATGGGTAGAAAGTGTTGAGGGCAAAGGATCGACCTTCTTTTTCACTCTTCCAATGGGCGCCTGAACTGCGCATCGCAGGTTTTAACACAAATTTAATATTGGATTAATGCTTCCTTTATATAGCGGATATAGACTTAATTTAGTGGCAAATGCTTATGCCGCTGAAATAATTTATTAGAAGGAGAACACCTTGAGTAAATGGAGCAAAAACTGGTTTGCAGGCATGGCTGCAATCCTGATAGCAGCAGTTGCGTTTGCAGGTTGCAGCTCTCCGTCAGGCAGCCCTGCGGCTTCGACAGTAACGCCGGCGAAGTCAATTAACCTGAATGGGGCGGGGGCTACCTTTCCTGCTCCCCTTTACACCAAGTGGTTTGACGAGTATAACAAACTCACCGGTGTAAAGGTCAATTACCAGCCCATCGGATCGGGTGGTGGCATCAGCCAGATCACCGAGGGTACGGTTGATTTCGGCGCCAGCGATGGCATTATGACTGAAGCGCAAATAACCAAGGCAGAACAAAAGAACGGGACTATTCTACATATTCCCATGGCCAGCGGATCTGTAGCTGTCATATACAACCTGGCCGATATAGACACGGGCCGGCTTAAACTCACAGGCGAGATGCTGGCCGATATCTATCTTAAGAAGATTACCAGGTGGAATGACCAAGCAATAGCATCACTTAATCCGGACCTGAAGTTACCGGATGCACCCATTGCTGTCGTCTTCCGCTCTGATGGATCGGGCACAACTTATATCTTCACCAATTACCTTTCCAAGGTCAGTCAGGATTGGAGTTCAAAAGTGGGCAATGCCACATCCGTCAAATGGCCCGGCGATATCGGTGGTCAGGGCAATGCCGGTGTGGCCGGGCAGGTGCAGCAGATCCCCAACTCTATTGGATACGTGGAACTGGCCTATGCCGAACAAAACAAACTGGCATGGGCGAAGCTGAAGAACTCGGCTGGTAACTTTGTCGAACCTTCGCTGGAGGCGACCACAAAAGCAGCGGAAGGCGTGTCGCTGCCGGACGATATGAAGGTTATGCTGACCGACTCGTCCAATCCGCAAGCCTATCCCATCGCTGGATTCACCTGGATACTGGTATATACCAACCAGAAAGATAAGGACAAGGGAGAAGCCCTGGTTAAAATGCTCTGGTGGGCGATTCACGACGGCCAGCATTATACCAGCGCGCTTAGCTATGGCAGCCTGGCAAGCACGGCAGTGACCAAGGCCGAAACGGCTATTCTATCTATTAAATACCAGGGACAACCTTTGATCACACGCTGATCGGGCGGATTTAAGCAATAGATCCTGGAAATGCGGGAAGGGTCCACCTTTCCTGCATTTCCGTATTGTTGAGTTTATAATAGACGGTTGAAAAATATGGAAAAGTGTAGACCAGATACATCTCTCACAGCAGTCGGAAGCAATACTGGAAGCGCAGTGCGGGCACGGGTAGGCGATAAAATCTTTTCCCGTCTGACACTTTTCTTCAGCGTTTTAATCGTGGCAATACTGATCGCGCTGCTTATCGCACTTGGCATCGATGCATGGCCGGCCATCCAGAAGTTCGGGCTTTCATTTATTACATCCACCGAATGGGATCCGGTCAACGAGGTCTTCGGCGCCCTGCCGGCGATCTACGGCACGCTGCTGAGCTCTCTGATCGGCCTTCTAATCGCCGTGCCTATCAGCCTGGGCTCAGCCGTGTTTTTGAGTGAGCTCGCCCCAGGCTGGATGCGCAGGCCGTGTTCTTTTGTCATCGAGATGCTGGCTGCTATACCGAGCGTGATCATTGGATTATGGGGTCTATATGTGATGGTGCCCTTTATCAGGAATCCCATCGAGACATGGCTGGGAAGCAACCTGGGCTTTTTGCCCATGTTCCAGGGGCCTCCTTTCGGAGTGGGTTTTCTCTCCGCCGGAATCATCCTGGCAATCATGGTCATACCCATCATTACGGCAGTCAGCCGTGAAGTTATAGCCGCGGTACCGCTGACTCAGCGCGAGGCCATGCTGGCGCTGGGGGCAACCCGCTGGGAGATGATCACCAGAGCTGTATTGCCCTATTGCCGCACCGGCCTGATGGGTGGGGTGATACTGGGATTGGGCCGTGCGCTCGGCGAGACCATGGCGGTGACAATGGTTATCGGCAATTCCTACGCCCTTTCGCCTTCGCTCTTCTCTCCCGGTGCGACCATTGCCAGTAAAGTGGCAAGCGAATTTAATGAAGCCTCGGGGGACCTCTACATCGGCAGCCTGATCGAGCTGGCCCTGGTTCTCTTCGCCATCACGCTGCTGGTTAATATTATCGCCAGGTTACTGGTATGGCGCACCGTTTCTGTGAGGGGGACGGGCGAATGAAAGCGCAAAGCGGCTATTTCAGGCGCCAGCAGTTCAGCCGGATGATGCTCGTGCTGTGCGGAGTTGCCACAGCCATTGTGATACTGGTTCTCATCCTGATACTTGGTTATACTCTGATCAACGGCATCTCCTATCTGAGCCTGGATTTCATAACACAGCAGTCCAAACCGGTGGGTGAGGTTGGGGGTGGTATGCGGGACGATATATACGGCACTTTTATACTGGTTGGGCTGGCTTCACTCATTGCCCTGCCGGTGGGACTGATGGCAGGCATATTTCTGGCCGAATTCGCCGGGCCGAAGATGGCGTCGGTCATCCGCTTTGCCGCCGATATACTTGCCGGCGTACCGTCGATTATCGTGGGCGTTTTCGCCTATGCCATTCTCGTACGTCCCATGCATACCTACTCGGCCCTCTCGGCAGGAGTTGCACTGGCAATAATCATGATACCGGTTGTGGCGCGTACAGCCGAGGAGTCGCTGCGGCTGGTGCCGAATTCTCAGCGCGAGGCAGCCCTGGCCCTCGGCATCAGTCGATGGCGCATAACGCTGGGTGTGATCGTGCCGGGCGCTGTTACAGGCATAGTCACGGGCATCATGCTTGCCGTGGCACGCATAGCAGGGGAGACGGCGCCGCTGATATTCACCGCCCTGGGCAGCGCCTTCGGTGTACAGGGGCTTACCCAGCCCATAGGAGCTTTACCTTTGCAGATATACCGCTACGCTCTGTCTCCCTACAGCGACTGGCAGCAGCAGGCCTGGGCGGCTGCTTTCCTGCTGGTGATACTTGTTCTTGGAATAAATATCGTTGTGCGATTGGCCAGCAGCAGGAAAAAGAAATAAAAGTCTGTAAGCAAGAGGAAGGACACGGTGCAATGATAAACAACATGCTGGGTCAGAATATCAAGGTTGGGACCGTTGACGGTGAAGACAGCGGCCAATCGAGACCTCAAAAATGCATATTAACGGTGGAGCAACTGAGTGCCTGGTACGGTAACAGGATGGCTATTCAAGATATAAGTATGGGCATTGGCGCTCAGCATATCACAGCCCTGATCGGCCCATCCGGGTGCGGCAAATCGACTTTTATACGCTGTCTCAACCGCATGCACGAGGTGTCGGAGGGGGGAAGGGTGACCGGCCGTGTGCTTATGGACGGACAGAATATATATGCTCCGCAGGCCGATCCGGTTGCCATCCGCCGCCGTATTGGCATGGTATTTCAGCGGGCCAGCGTGTTTCCAACTATGTCTATATTCAGTAACGTGGCCTCCGGGATAAGCCTTACGCGGTTCTGGAGCCGGCGCAGTGATTTAAAGGATGTCGTGGAGCGCAGTCTGAGAAAGGCCGCCCTGTGGGAGGAGGTAAAAGACAAGCTCGACCAGCCCGGCGCCTCCCTGTCGGGCGGGCAGCAGCAGCGCCTCTGCATAGCGCGCGCTATCGCCATTGAGCCGGAAGTCATACTGATGGACGAGCCGTGTTCGGCGCTGGACCCTATATCAACGCTGAGGATAGAGGAACTGATGATGGAACTGAAGAAAGACTACACCGTCGTCATAGTCACACATAATATGCAGCAGGCCGCCCGCGTATCGGACTGGACCGGTTTCATGCTGCTGGGACAACTGATAGAATACGCTCGTACCAAAGAGGTCTTCACCGTGCCCAAAGACAAGAGGACTGAGGATTACATCACAGGGCGTTTCGGTTAAAGGAGGTTGAACATGCCGAGAGAATCTTATCAGAGAAATCTGCGCGAGTTACAGGATGATGTGCTGGCCCTGGGGAGCATGATAGAGAAAGCGTTGGAAAGGTCCATGCAGGCCCTTAAGGAACGTGACCTTACCCTGGCCAGGCTGGTGCTCGAGGAAGACCGCAATGTAAACAAAAAACGTTTTGAGATAGAAGAAAAAGCGCTGGATATCATATCGTGTCAGGCGCCTATGGCCAGCGATCTGAGGATCCTGCTGGCGATACTCTTTATTGTACAGGACCTTGAGAGGATGGGCGATCACGCGGCCGGCAACGCCAAAATTGTCATCATGATAGGCAATGAGCCGCCGCTCAAGCCGCTGATAGACTTGCCCCGCATGAATGAAAAGGTTATCGACATGCTGCACCGCAGCCTTAATGCATTCATTATTCATGATGCTGAAGCGGCCCGAAAAATTGTGCCGGAGGACGATGAGATCGACCAACTCTACGACCAGGTCTTCAGGGAGCTGCTGACGTTTATGATGGAGGATCCCCGCACCATTACCAGGGCCACCAGATTGATGTGGGTGGGGCACAACCTGGAAAGGACCGGCGACAGGGTCACCAATATCTGCGAGCGGGTGGTCTTTATGGTCACCGGCAAGATGGAAGAGCTGAACGTTTCGACGTATTAATATCATGTAACGTAAATGTTATTGCGAGGAGCCGCAGGCGACGCGGCAATCTGCTGCTGTCGTGGCTCACAACACAAGATTGCTTGGCTAAGCTCGCAGTGACCTGGTCACTTTCAGCTATTCCTGTTCTTTGCTGACCAGTATACGTCCGTCCACCACCAGGTAGAATTGCCCTTCGGGCAATACCTTGACGGGATTCAGGTCCATTTCAAGTATCTGCGGGTGGTTCTCTGCCATGGCCGATATCCTGAGCAACAAATCCTCGATGGCCGGGATGTCGGCGCGCTTGGATCCCCGCCAGCCTTCCAGTAACTGGTAAGCCTTGACCGACTTGATCATCTCGTGCGCGTCTATATCGGTCAATGGATGGATGTTGAAAATAACGTCCTGGAAGAGCTCAACATACACCCCGCCCAGGCCGAACATTACAAGAGGACCGAAGGCCGGGTGCTGTGTTACGCCTACGATCACCTCGACACCACCCTGTACCATCTTTTGAACTATCACTCCCTCCATCTCGGCGCTCTTGCCTATCCCTTGCAGGTTCTCCCTGATCCGGGCGAAGGCTTTCTTTACCTCGTCGCCTGAGCGGCAGTCGAGAATCACACCTTCGACTTCGGTCTTCTGCGTGATGGAGGGGGAGAGTATCTTAACTGCTACGGGACACCCGATCTCCTTTGCAGCGGACGTGGCTTCCTCCGGGGTCCTGGCGATCTTAAGCGTTACGAATTTGATTCCGTAACACTCAAAAAGGCCCAGGATGGACTCGGCGTCCAGCCATACCTGGCGCTTGCCCGATTTTTCAATGGCTGAGCTGATGATGCGGTCAGCCCTGTCTTTGTCGATGTCGGAAAACTCAGGTATCTTGCCCGATGGTCGTTTCAACCGCTGGCTGAACTCAACTGCGCGCGCCAGTGCGCCGGCTGTCGATTCGGGGAAAGCGAAGGACGGCACGACCCTTCTCTCCTGCGGGCCGAGACTGATGCCTGCGCCCCGTATGCCGAGGATAGATGTGACAAGCGGCTTGCCGGCTTCACGGTATAACGGGGCAACCTCGCGAATGACCGCGGCAAATTCCTCTGACAGCCTGGGAATGGGCTGTATGAAAATGACCACCACCATGTCCAGACTGGCGTCTTTGAGCATCAGCTTGAGGGTTTGTCCGTATTGTTCTGTAGACACTTCGGGGGACATGTCCAGGGGATTTAATATATTGGCCCGCGAAGGCAGGAATGTTTTGAGCCGCGCTGCCAGCCCGTCGGACAGCGGGGGGATTTCCAGGCCCCTGCTTTTGCAGGCTTCTGCCGTCAGCAGCGCCGGACCGCCTGCATTGGATATGATGGCCACTCTATTGCCCTGAGGCAGCGGCTGGTTAGCCAGCAGGCTGCCTGTGTCAAACAGGTCCTCCAGCGTATCGGCCCTCAATATACCCGCCTGTTTGTAAAGCGCCTCGGTGGCCGCCTGGTCGGTGGCCATGGCGCCTGTGTGCGATGTGATCGTCCTCTTCTGGATATTGCCGCGGTTGCCGGTCAGCGAGACGACCGGTTTCTTAGCCGTGATACTTCGAGCTATGCGCGTGAATTTCCTGGGATTGCCGAACGACTCCAGGTAAAGCAGCACGACATCTGTGTCCGGGTCGTCCTCCCAGTACTGCAATAGCTCGTTGCTGGATATATCCGCGCGATTGCCTATGCTAACGAAGGTGGAAAGGCCGATATTGAGGCTGGTCGCATACATCAGGATGGCGGAGCCCAGTACCCCGCTCTGGGTGGCGAAAGCTATATTGCCGTGGGGTGGCACTATGTTGGCGAACGTGGCATTCAGGTTGACTTCGGGACTGGTATTCATCATCCCCATACAGTTGGGCCCCAGCATGCGCATACCGTAACTACGAATAGTCGTGAGGAGCTTGTTCTGCCGCTCGAGCCCTTCGCCGCCTATATCGGCGAAGCCCGAGGATAACACGACCACGCCTCTGGCCCCTTTGTGCGCGCTCTCTTCCACCACCTGCTGCACTTTGTCAGCCGGTACGACGATGATGGCCAGGTCGATATCCCCCGGTATATCCAGGATGGAGGGATAGGCCTTGATGGCTGCCACCACCTCAGCGTTGGGATTGACCGGGTATACCACGCCCTTGAAATCCTGTTGTATAAGGTTGCGGAAGACGAAGTTGCCGATGGTATTAGGCCTCCTGGAGGCGCCGATAACCGCTACCGATTTCGGATTGAGGAAGGCGCGCAAGGAGGCAATAGAGCTGAACTTCTCGCGTTCGAACGACTTCTGCTCGACTACATCGGTGGGGGCCAGGTCGAGAAGACCCACATAAGTGGTGCCCTGGTATTGCCTTTGCATGGTGAAGCCGCTGTTGATGAGCACGTTCATCATGTCCTTGTTCTCCGCCAGCACCTCGGCTTCGAAGGTGGTTATGCCCTTGTCGCGCGCGATATAAGCGAGCTGGTCCAGCAGATGTGTGCCGATACCCAGCCCCTGGTACTTGTCCTCAACCTCAAAAGCTATTTGGGCCCGGTTGGCGCCCGGCTGCCTCGCGTAACGTCCAACGGCTATGATGCGCTCCTCCGATCCCTCCCCCAGCGTGCCTACCAGCGCGAAAGTATCTTCGTAATCCACCGTGCAGAAACGGCGCGCTTCCTCCCGGGACATGTGTGTCAGGACATGATGGAAGCGCAGGTAAATGGTCTGCTTGCTCATACGGCTGAACAGCGCCAGCAGCCTCTCCTCGTCCGACATGAGGATAGGCCGCAAATGCAGGCTGGAGCCGTCCTTGAGCGCTACGCTGGTCGAATATTTCTCGAAGCTTTTACTGTCCAGGTCCGCCATCACCGTTGCACTCCTTCACATGAGGGGCACCAAGGGCCAATCAATCCATATTATACAGAAATCGGTGAGACGGATATTCTGGCATCCGCCACCACGCAGCCTTCTCCAACCGGCATAGCTATGAGTGGATTAAGATCGAGGTCCTGTATTTCAGGAATATCCTCGATCAGGGCTGAAACCCTGAGAAGCACGTCCTCTATGGCCGCCGTATCGGAGGGCGGTGCGCCCCTCCATCCGTCCAGTATCTTATGTGCTTTAAAAGAGGCAAGCATTTCATGGGCATCGTAGTCGGTCAGAGGATGGATCCTGAAATCCACGTCTTTGAACAGCTCGGTGTAGATGCCGCCCAGGCCGAACATAATCAGCGGCCCGAAGAATTTGTCCTCGGTAACGCCCACTATAAGCTCAACGCCGCCTGTCAGCATCTTCTGCACCGTCACGCCCTGCATCTCAGACCTGCGCGATAGCTTCTCCAGGTTTTGCTCGATTTGTGCATAGGCCTTTTTGACCTCCGCCGCGGAGCCCAGGTTGAGCATCACGCCGCCCACATCGGTCTTGTGGGAGATCGTTGCCGAGAACAGCTTCAGCGCCACCGGGTAGCCGATACTATCGGCCATCTTGGCTGCCTGCTGGGCCGTGGTGGCGACGCCGGACTGAGCAAGCTTGATGCCGTAGGCGGAGAACAGCTTGACTATCTCTCCGGTATCCAGCCAGACCGGATGTTTATCCGTGCGCGCCAGAGCATCCTGGATCACCTTTTCAGCTGCGGCCTTGTTTATATCTTTGAATGAGGGTATGTTTCCCAGGGGACGTTTGAGCCTCTCGCTGTATTCGTACGATTTGGCCAGCGCATGCGCGGTCGACTCCGGAAAAACGTAGGTGGGGACATAACCTTCCTCTTTGGACCCTACAACCAGCCTCGATTCGAGGCCGAGGAAGTTGGCCAGGACGGGTATGCCTTTGGCACGGAATGACGGGGCCGTTTCACGTATAACTCCCCTCATCAGCTCGATCATGAACTCCATGGGCGGGATATAGATGATGATAAGGGCATCTATATCCTCCTGCAATATCACGTTGAGAGCCTGGCGGTACTGGTCGGGCGATACCGCGGCGGTGGTATCGATGGGATTCATGTAGCTGGACTTGGGAGGCAGGAATGACTTGAGGGCGCTTCTGGCTTTGTCCGAGAGGATCGGCAGTTGAAAGCCGGCCGCTGCCAGCGCATCGGCGGCCATGATACCTGCGCCGCCGCCGTTGGTCAGAATGGCGACCCGGTTGCCTTTTGGTATCGGCTGGTTCGACAGCAGCAGGGCGGTATCGAAGAGCTCCTCCAGTGTGTTGCACCTCAGCATGCCGGTCTGCTTGATAAGTGCCGTAGTGGCGGTGTCATCCGATGCCAGCGCGCCCGTATGAGAGGCGGCCGCGCGCGCGCCCACGGCCGAGCGCCCGCTCTTTACTATTACTACAGGTTTCTTAAGCGTTGTTTCACGTGCAATGCGCGCAAATTTGCGCGGGTTTCCGAACGATTCGAGGTAAAGAAGTATCAGATTGGTGTCGGGATCCTCCGCCCAGTACTGAAGCAGCTCGTTGCCGGTGACGTCCGCTCCGTTGCCGATGCTGACGAAATTCGAGAGGCCCAGGTTGATTTGAATGGCGTAACTGATGATGGCGCCGCCCAGTGCGCCGCTCTGGCTGCCGAAGGCGGTTTTACCGTGCAGCGGGTAGATAGGCGCAAAACTGGCATTCATGTTGACAGTGGGATTGGTATTCTGGATACCCAGGCAGTTGGGGCCGATAATACGCATGCCGTATGCCCCCGCGGTATTCAGCAGTTTCTTCTCCCTCTCGATGCCTTCACCCCCCATCTCGGAGAAGCCGGCGGTAATGATAACCAGGCTTTTTACTCCCTTCCTGCCGCATTCTTCGATCAACGGCTGTATCCTCTCTGCCGCGACAGCCACAATAGCCAGGTCCACCTGGCCGGGAATATCAAGGACGGACGGATATGCCTTGATCGATGATACGACCTCATCTTTGGGATTGACCGGGTAGATAATACCGTTATATTCATTCTTGATCAGGTCTTTGACCAGCGCATTGCCGATACCAGGCTTGTTGGATGCCCCGAGAACGGCAATGGACCGCGGGAACATGAATTTACGTATGGATGCGATGGAGGCGACCTTCTCACGCTCCGCTGACTTCTGCTCCACCAGCGGCGTCTGAGCTATGCTGTATACACCCCTCCATCCGTGAGACTCGGTGATTTTTTCGAGCTGTTTGAAGCCGCTGTCCTGCAGCACGTCGATCATGTCGGTGTTTTCGGGCAGCACCTCGGCCTCGAATACACCTATCCCGTGCTCGCGGGCGGCCGCTGCCAGCAGTTCCAGCAGGTGTGTACCGATTCCCTTGCGCTGATGAGGGTCCTCAACTATAAAGGCGATCTCCGCCTTGTTGGGCTGTGATAGCCTCCAATATCGGCCGACACCTATGATGCTTTCATCCTCCCCTTCTCCCTGTATTCCCACCACCGCAAAGGTGTTGTCGTAATCAATATTAGAATACTGGTGCGCCTCCTCCCTGGACAGGTCGGTAAGCACATGGTGGTATCGCAGGTATATGGTGCGCCCGCTCAGGCGCAGGAAAAAGGCCATCAGCCGGTTTTCATCGTCCGGCGTAATGGGCCGGAGATGTAAAACCGATCCGTCTTTGAGGGCGACGGTCCTGTTGAATCTGTCCAGCTGGAGGGTGTCTGTGCTCTGTGTCATTGTCTTACTCCCGCAGAATACTGCTTAAAACACATAAAGATATTAGCATAATGAAGCGGTATGAGGGGAGTAACTAATTTAACGGCAGCCGCCGGGCACAGAGATCTAAACCTTTGCCTGAAGCCCTTTGATGGTTTCCTCTGCCTCGGCTACAATACGCTCGATCAGCTCTTTGCAGGTGGGCAGGTCGCGTATGCGGCCTACGACCTGTCCGAAAGGTACCACGCCGTTCTCCAGGTCGCCCTCGTCCAGGATTTTGCCCAGCGCATCGATACCGATAGCCTGCTGCGCCAGCTGCTGCACGCCCCTCTTCTGCAGGCTGCCCGCAAGCAGCTTCCAGACAGGGGTATCCACCTGTTTTCTCATCGCCCAGCCTGCTTTTAACGCTTCCATGTACGATGTCTTGCTGTTGGCCATCTCCAGGGCGCGCTTGTTGGCGTACCATCGCCCGGGCAGGCCGTCGATGCCCGCCGAATAGATGGTCTCTTCCATCTGACATTTCATTGCAGTCTGTTTGATGTTGGGGTGCACCTCGCATTCCTGCGTGACCACGAATCTTGTGCCCATGGCGATGGCGTCGGCGCCCAGGGCCAGCGCTGCAGCCAGCCCCCTTCCATCGCAGTATCCACCGGCGGAGATAATCGGTATCTTTACCTTGCTGGCTATCTGCGGCAGCAGTACCATGCCGCCCACGTCGCCGCCATGTGCTGCGGCCTCGTGTCCGGTGACGATAATGCCGTCGGCGCCCTGCTCGGCTGCTCTGATGGCATGGCGTTCCGTGGCTACCGTGGATACGACCTTGCCGCCGTAGGTATGCGCCTGCTTTATGATCCAGTCGCCCTTGCCCAGGGCGAAGTTGATGATAGGGGCCTTCTCTGCCAGCGCCATCTCGGCATTCTCTTTTCCGTTGGGGAATATGAGGGTGACGTTAATCGCGAAAGGTTTGTCCGTCAGAGTCTTGATCTCCTGGATAATCCCCTTGAGCTGGTCGGGAGAGTTTGCCACGCTGTTGAAGATACCCAGACCTCCTGCGTTGCTGACCGCCGCAACCAGCCTGGGCAGGCTGACGAAGGCCATTCCCGATAACACAATGGGATGTTTTATTCCGAAGAGTTCCGTTATTCTGGTTTTCACGAGTTCAAACCTCCATTATTTGTTGATTCCTATCGATCGATAATAATCTCAAAAAACGCCGGAATTGTCAAAGATGATTGACTGATTAGTCAACTTTACCTTAAGCTGATCCGTGTGTTATAATCGCATAAATTTTCATTGGCTGACAGAGGAGAAGAGAGATGAAAACCAGAATGACCGAACTGTTTGGCATCAAGCACCCGATTATGTGCGGCGGCATGATGTGGCTGTGCAAACCTGACCTTTGCGCCGCCATCAGCAATGCAGGCGGCCTGGGGAACATCACGGCCGCCAATTACAAAGACGGTAAGGAGATGCGCCAGGCCATCAGGGAGACCAGGGAAAAAACCGATAAGCCGTTTTCCGTGAACCTGTCCCTGCTGCCGTCTTTTCGCATAACCAAGGAGATGTACCAGGACTGGTTCGATGCCTGCATCGCGGAGAAGGTGCCCGCGTTCGAGATCTCGGGCACGCCGGTGGACAAGTTCTTCGGTCCGGACGCTATCAAGCGCGGGCATGACGCCGGCTGTAAGTTCATCCACAAGCTCGGATCCGTCAGGCATGCCGTCCATGCGGAGCATGCCGGGTATGACGCCGTAATCGCGGCAGGCGTGGAAGAGGGCGGACACCCTCTGATGGACGATGTAACCACCATGGTGCTCACACCGCGCATGGCGGAGACGGTCAAAATCCCCGTCATTTCAACCGGGGGCATCGCCGACGGCAGGTCCCTGGCTGCGGCAATCGTGCTGGGAGCCGAGGGCGTAATGATGGCCTCGAGGTTTATGGCCACTACCGAGTGCCGCATGAACAATAAGGTCAAGCAGGAGCTTGTCAGCCGACAGGAGTTCGATACTCTGCTCTACGGCAAGACCATCGGATTCCAGGGCCGTGCCATGAAGAACGATATCCTGAAGCAGATCCAGGATATGGAAGCCAAGCATGCCACGCTTAACGAACTGGCGCCTTTCCTGTCCGGCCTGCGCCAGACCGCTATCTGGGACGAGGGCGATATAGAGGCTGGGTTGATGCCGGTAGGGCAGTCCATCGGCCTCATCCACGATGTGGTCAGCTGCAAGGAGCTGCTGGATCGGATGGCCAAACAGGCGGAGGCGCTGCTTAAGGGTTCACGCCTGAAGTAACAGACGCGCCCGTCATATGAAAGCAAAAGGGGGAGGCATTTAAGTGCCTCCCCCTTTCTATATGCGTAATGTGTGCTCAGGCCAGCATCGAATAAGTTTTCTTGAGGGTCGCTTCGGCCTCAACCATAATCCTGTCGACGAGCTCTGCCACCGTGGGCACGTCGTTGCAGGCGCCCAGTATTTGCCCGGCGAAATATATGCCGTCCTTCATATTTCCGTCGTAGATAGCCAGCGTATGGCGGCGATAGCCTGCGGCCTGGCGCGCCTGCACCCACAGGGGATGCTGGTCGTCCGATCCCATCATGGAGAAGCTCATTCCGATAAATTTCGGCCAGCTCAGGTTAAACAGTTGCTTGGTTTCGTAGGCGCCTCTGAAAGCTTCAAGCAGCGGGAATCCGCCCCTGGCGATTCGCTCGGTAACGGGTGTTTTAAGGGCGCGGCCGCGCATGCCGTCGAATTTGGTGCTTACGATCGTGTCATTCTCCGTGGCCTTGAGGCAGAGTTGCTTGAAGTGCTCATGCACCATGCTTTCCTTTGTCAGAGCGAAGCGGGTTCCCATGGAGATGGCGCTGGCGCCCAGGGATAAAGCCGCCGCCAGGCCCCTGCCGTCGCCGTATCCGCCGGCCGATATGATGGGTATCTTTACCTTGCCGGCAACGATGGGAAGCATCACCAGCGTGGAGGCCTCTTCGCCGTGCGCCGCGGCCTCAGTGCCGGTAACGACGATGGCGTCGCATCCCAGCTCGGCGGCTTTTATCGCATGTTTAACATAAGCGGTGGTGCCGATCACCCTGCCCCCGTATTTATGGACGTCGTCGATAAACCATGGCTTGCCCAGGGTATAGTTGATCACGGGGACCTTCTCCTCGATGGCTACCTGGATGGTGTCACGCGCCACCTGCCCCAGTATCAATATCTGGTTGATGCCGAAAGGCTTGTCCGTCAGCTTCCTGATCTCATTGATGTTCTTTCTTGTTTCTTCGGGAGTGCATCTGGCCGTGGCGAATATGCCCAGGCCGCCCGCGTTGCAGACTGCGGCCACCAGCTCCGGAGTGGTTACCCAGTTCATACCCGCCAGCATGATGGGGTGTTTGCATCCGAACAGCTCGGTCATGCGGGTTTTGATCATCGTTTGCTCCTTATGAAATTAGTTGCAGGCATCGTAATAAATATCGTATATGAGAAAGCTAATAACGAACGAATTGAATTTGTCGGACACCTGCCGGAGTGTTATTATATAGCATGATGCTTTGAATCTCAAGGCATTTTTTAATTTATAGCGTGGACTATTCCGACTTAATGGATTGCGAGGGCCGACAATATGAATGAAGACATTATCAGGGACCTGGACCCCCTCTTTAACCCGGCCTCGGTCGCCCACATAGGAGCCACCAATAACCGCAACAAATGGGGTTTTTCCACTATCACCAGCCTTATCCATAGCTTTAAAGGGCCTATTTATCCGGTAAATACCAAAGAGAGCGAGATACAGGGGCTGACGGTTTATCCCAGGGTGACCGATATCCCGGGACCCGTAGACCTGGCCGTTTTCACCATACCGGCTGAACACGTGGTAGCGGTTATGCGGGATTGTGTGAAGAAGGGGGTTAAATCGGCGGTCATCATATCTGCAGGCTTTGCGGAGATAGGGCCTGAAGGAAAGAAGCTTCAGGACGAGGTGCTGGGCATAGCGCGCAGCGGCAATATCAGGTTCATCGGCCCGAACTGCATGGGTTACTGGAGCTCGTCATCTTCTCTTGCGGCTTTTATGATGCCTTTGCTGATCAGGGACGGGCAGCTGGCATTCGTATCGCAGGGAGGCAACGTCGGCGCTGCGGTGGTGGTGGCCGGATACGAACGGGGCGTCGGTTTCACGCATTATGTGAGCTGCGGATGCGCGGCGGATGTACAAATTGAGGACTACATCGATTACTTCGGGAAGGATAATAGAGTCAAAGCGATCATGACCTACATCGAGGGGCTTAATGACGGCGCCAGATTCATGGACATAGTTTCCAAAGTCACCCGCAATAAACCTGTTATCGTGTTGAAGCCGGGAAAAACGGCGGCCGCCGCCGAGGCCATAAGATCGCATTCGGGAGCCATGGCGGGCAGCGATGCTGTTTATGATGCGGCCTTTAAAAAGATGGGCGCCATGCGGGTGGACAGCCCGGAGGAGATGCTCGATGTCGCCATCGGGTGCTTGACCCAGCCTCTGCCCAGGGGGCGCAACGTGGCCATCATTACTCCGGGAGGCAGCTACGGCGTGCTCTGCGCCGAGGCCTGCGAAGAGGGCGGGCTGAACGTGGTTAAATTGCCTGAAAAGACAATTGAGGAGTTTAATAATATCTTTCCGCCCAGGTGGAGCCACGCCAATCCCGTCGATCCTGCAGGCGACCGCAATTTCATCGCCTATCTGACGGCGCCTGCCAGGCTGCTGGAGCTGGAAACAGTCGATTCGCTTATATTCATGGGTTTCGGCGGCTTTACCCTGTTCGGCAACCTGCTGCTCCAGCAGCGCTCCAGCCAGGAACAGAAGATGTCGCCGGAGGACCTGGCTAAAAGGGACAGCGCCCTGAGGGCTATAATTCCCATTATCGAAGATATCAAGTCGGGCAACGTATATAAAACTGAGACCGCCATCAAGCAACTAATCGATATGCTTGCCTGGGTGCTTGGCCTGCAGGGTAAAATGGAGGTCGAGGACCTGGCAGTTACTATTATCGCCGCCCGTTTTTCGGGCAAGATCGATGATGTGCTGGTGGATGACCTGCTCGAGCTGGCCAGCGGCAAGGCTTTTACGGCAAAGACCGGCAGGTCGCGCCTGGATATTATCAATGATATGATCGTCAGGCTGATGCAGGCGCTCAGCTCTCAGTGGATCGAGAGCTACGGCAAGCCGGTCATCACCACGACCTTTACGGAGGAACAGGTGAAGCTGGCGGGCAATCACTACGACTATACGTCCGGCAATCGTGCCGCCAGGGTCCTGCTCAAACTAACCGGTTATTATGATTACCTTGTGAAATCAGGAGTTATGGTAAAAGGATCAAATGTCAGCTCCCAGTGATACCACGAAGGGTAAGACGATGAATATAAGAGCATTTCAGTCAGGATTTTTGCATGTGGCGGGATTGCTTTTGCTCCTTGCATGTCTGGCAGCCGTAGCGATCCCTGCGCCGTGCACGGGCTCCGTCGATCTGCCCGCGCTGCCTGAAATAAGCGATTACAAAGTCGCACCTTCCGGCATAGAGCGATCGTCCTCTGCCGTTATTTCCTGGGACGTTAAAAATGCTTCTTCCGTATATATCGACCACGGGATAGGCGAAGTGCTCCCGGTCGGGCAGGCTGCCGTATCGCCGCTGTATACGACTACTTATAAACTGACCGCCGTTAATCCCACCGGCGCCAGGACAAGGTCTATTACTCTGAATGTTAACGCCCCGCAGCTGCCCGCGGAGAACACGATTGATGTGGATCCCGTGACCGGGCGCAACTCTTCGGTGGATATGCGCTGGGAGGATTACTGCTTATCGGGCAGTTATCAGGTGCAGATTGCCAGGGACCCGCTCTTTACATTGAAGGTTTATGATTCAGGTATACTGGTCCCGGCCGATTCGACGTCGCCGGCCTTCTGGTACCCGCCCGGAACTCTGGAGGCGGGGCATACATATTACTGGAGGGTACGTACCACACAGGCAGCCACAGGCCAGAGGATTGCCAGTCCATGGTCGGAGGCTGTGCCTTTCAGTATAAGGCCGGGATATGCCGTGAGTACGCCTTCATATGGCGTGCAGTCTTTAAGCCCTGCCAGCGGGGCAACGGGTGTTCCGGTCAGCCCGCTGGCTTTCAGCTGGAGCGGCTACCAGGGCACAACGAAATACAGATTTATTTTAGCCAGGGACGCCCAGTTGCAGAATGTAGTGGTGGAGGATTTCACCCCTACCTCCGCATATTCGCTGCCGGTCAAGCTCAACTATGATACGGCTTATTTCTGGCAGGCTTCAGCCGTGGAGCCTGTGCCCGGGGATGCAGGATCCGTATTCACATTTACCACGGAATCCGCCCCGTCAGATAGTACCCGGACGGCCCCAGCTCCGGAGAATGTGCCGGTCTGGGCGATTATAGTTATAGCAATTGGTGTTATGTTGATTGCTATCGTGACATTCGCCGCCTTTAAGGCAGCTAAAAAGATATAAGCGGTAATAAATAATGAAGGGGGGTCTGAGCAATGGCCAAATCATCAACCGGAATGGAAGAAAATGTTGCAGGGTTATTGTGCTACTTGGTCGGTTGGGTAACCGGCCTTATCTTTTTCCTGATTGAAAAAGACAGCAAGTTCGTTAAGTTCCATGCCATGCAGTCTATCATAACGTTCGGCGCCTGTTTTATCCTCGGGTTCATACCGGTAATCGGCTGGTTCATCTGGATAATCGCTCTGGTGCTGTGGATACTGCTGATGGTCAAGGCCTATCAGGGCCAGAAGTTCAAGCTGCCGGGCATCGGCGACCTGGCCGAGAAATGGTCGTCCTCATAGCCCTGGATTAAGGCGGCAGCACTACCCGGTAGAACGTTTCTGCAACATCGTAGCCGTGGTCTTTGCCGTAGCTGGATAATACGTTGCGGTAGGCCTCTTCCCAGCCTTGTGGGAAGTGGCTTACCTGGCTCTGATGGCATTTAAGCGCCGAGATCTTCTTATTAAAAGTGGCTGTGATATCGCTGAAGTAGTTGGGCTGTTCGGCTCCCCAGAACAGCAGCTCTTTGACCTTGTGCGGTTGAAAATTGTCCTGGATCAGGTCCGGGTAGGATAAGCGGTCTCGGGCGAAAGGATAAACCGCGTCCAGCACAACTTGCCCCGTTATGCGGTGATCACGGTGCCAGACATATTTTCTGTAAGGGTCCGGGGCTGCCACGACATCGGGCTTATATGTACGTATCATCCTGACCAGCTCCTTGCGGAACTCGGGTGTGTCCTCGATGGACTGGTCGTCGTGATTGAGGAAGATGACTTCGGATACCCCCAGTGAATTGGCTGCAGCCAGCTGCTCGGACCTCCTGATCTCTGCAAGCTGGGCCGGCGTTACGGCAGGATCATCCGTGCCCTTATTGCCGTTGGTGCATATGATATAGACTACTTTTTTACCGTCTTTCGTCCACTGCGCTATCGTGCCGCCGATTCCGAATTCGGGGTCGTCGGGGTGCGGGGCTATAACCATAAGGTCGAATTTATCTGTCATAGCATATTCCTCTGTCGATCCTGGATTATTTGCATAACAGTATTGTCTATACAGCTTCTACAAGCACTTTTAACACGTCCCGATACTCACGAATGACCCTGTCTGCAATTGAGTCCCATCCATAGTTCATTGAAAGTTCCGCCCCCGGATGGGGTACATCCAGCGCGTTGCCTTTTAGATATATACTGATATACGCCGCCAGGGTTTCCGGACTGTTATCGGGGATAACTTTACATAAAGATGTACGTTTCGATATCTCAGGTATCTCCCCCACGCATGTCGCAAGGACAGGCGTGCCGCAGGCCACTGACTCAAGCGCGGTCAGGCAGAAGCTTTCGTAATACGACGGTATTACGCAGAGATCGGCTGCGTTGTAATACAGGCACATTTTTTCGTGGTCGACCGGGCCCGTAAAAATCACACGGTCCTCGAGATATTCACTCCCGAAGCCGCCAGCCTGCCCGGGATCTCCCATACGGCGGTTGCCGCAACCTATCACCAGGAGTTGAAAATCATTGCACGGCCCGAGCAGCGAGATTGCCTGCAGGAGGTTCTTGAGCCCCTTGATGGGATCGGGCCTGCCGACAAACAAAAGCGTCGGCCTATCGGGAAGGCCGCAGGCGGCTCTGGCAGCCGGCCTTTGTATGGGGCGAAATAGCGCGGGATTAACACCGCAGGGTATGACGCTGATTTTATCCGCAGATACGCCGTACCGGTCGACCATTTCCTGTTTTTCAACCGAGGTCGATGCGATGACGTGATCACAGGAGTGGATAACGGACCTTTCATGGACTATTCTGGATTCAGGCTCCGGAGATCCCGGCAAGGAGCTGTTTTTCAGAGCGCCGAGCGTGTGGAACATGGTTATGTGCGGTATCTGCCAGATGTCCTTTAAGTGGTTGCCGGCCAGACCCGAGAGCCAGTAGTGGCTGTGTATAACATCGTAGTGCAGGTCCTGTTCCCGGCAGTGTGAGCTAACGGCCTGCGCCAGGCTGCGGGCATAGTCCGCCGGACCGGAATCTGCAATAAGCCTGGAGCGGGCGTCATTGATATGTATCAATCCTGTGTGGCAGGCCGGCCCGCTGAAGTTGCACGGCTGGTTGTCTTCATGGCAGCAGGTGAATACGTCTGTAGCTACCCCCAGTTTTGCGAGTTCACGGCACAGATTCTGAATATAAACGTTCATCCCGCCCGTGTAACGGCCTCCCGGCTTGCTCCAGGGGCAAGTATGTAAGCTTAAGAGCGCGATGCGCAAATGGTCCATCGAAGGATTATTCCGGTATCTGATATCTAAAAATTAATTATACATCTAAAAAGGCCGTTTTCTTTACCGCCCAGGTGAAATTTGTATTTCTCTGCGCCTTTAAGGAAATCATAATGCGTCTTTCCCTTCATGATGCTGTCCCGGATACTGTAGTACTTTGACAGCAGCCCTGCGCTCAGCCAGCGGAAGGCAGGGGAATAGCCGCTGTTATACAGATACATACTGTCCTGGTATTCAAAGCACAGGGTGGCTGCGATCGGTGTGTTATTCAGCTCCAGTATCCCCAGCCGCAGCATGCCGCGGGCCTCGCTTAAGCGAATAATCTCCCGCATGAAGAGCTCTATGGGTGGCGTGAGAAATCGATTTTTGTCTTCCCTGCTCTCCCTGAAAAATTGCAGGAAGAGATCTATATCGGATTCTCTTGCTCTGTCATGTACCCTGTATGCTACGTCGCCCTCCTCGTTCAGCCGCCTCTCCTTGCGCAGCAATTCGTGCCTCTGCTTTGCGCTGAGCAGAGCAAGATATGCCGCCGTATCGGCGGGTAGATCGAGCGATACTGTAACATCGTCCTGAGCGCAACTTACATCGAGGCCCCTCTCCTTGGCCAGGGGTATGAGCGCCCGGTGCACGCTGGAGTCCGGCAGGAGCAAACCTAAATCCAATTTTGCTGCCCTGGTCTCAGAAATGTGACGCAACAGCGTGCGATAAAAAACCTCCTCACGTCCCTTTTCGATTATAAAATCCTGGAAATCGAACAGGTTGTCGCTGCCGATAAAACGCAGTATCCCATCCTGCAGGCGCAGGGGCGCTATGCCGACCACGTTGCCTTCTTCTTCCACCGAGCCCGCATACAGCGTGCTCCCCTCGCCGAAATGTTTCCACCAGTTCTCCGCCCAGTCCGGTGATGAGAAAGGCGACCTGATCCGGGAGCGCAGGAAAATCTCGGTCCAGGGCTGGCGCAATTCGTCGAAATTACGTAGATAAAATCCGGCCATCGATAGTCACCCGCATTTTATTGGAGGGCTGATTGGATCTACAGTTGAAAAGTCTGTCCTTGCTCAGGCACTGTTACATCCTGCAGACCCATTTCTTTGAACGCATCAGCCAGGGACAGGGCCGATTGTTCCTCACCGTGTATTACGAATACCTTTTGCCACCTTTCCCTGCCGGCGCCGGCCCATCTGACAAGGTCGTTGCGGTCCGCGTGGGCGCTGAATTCATTGAATATCTCCACGCGGCAGCGCAGCTTGCGTTTCTCTCCGAAGATGGTTACCTCCGGCCACCTTTCCGCGATCTTGCGGCCCAGTGTATTCTCCGCCTGCCATCCCACGATCAACACGGTATTATTGGGATTGCTGATATTATTCTTGAGATGGTGTTGTACGCGTCCGGCTTCGGCCATGCCTGATCCTGCGATGATCATCATGGGCGTTTTGACCGTATTGAGGTGCTTGGACTCCTCTACCGATGATACATAACGCAGGCCGCGGAAACCGAATGGATCGGACACGGTCCTGAGCAATTGGGCGGTCTCGGTGTCGTAACATTCCGGGTGGACCCTGAAAATATCGGTGGCATCGATGGCCAGGGGGCTGTCAACGTAAATCGGGAAGCTCGGTATGCGGCCGGCCAGTTTCAACTGGTGCAGGCAGTAGATCAGCTCCTGCGTCCGCTCGAGAGCAAATGACGGCACGATGATCTTGCCTCCTCTCGAGATGGTTTCATTGATCACCGCCGCAAGCTTGTCCAGTACCAGATTTATATCCGAGTGCGTTCTATTGCCGTAGGTGCTTTCGATGATCAGCACGTCCGCATCGGAGACAATATAGGGATCGCGGATGATGGGCATATATTTGCGCCCCAGGTCGCCTGTGAAGCAAACAGATAGCCGCCTGTCTCCATCCACTATATCGATAACCGTGATGGCCGAGCCGAGTATATGGCCGGCGTCATGAAAAACAACGCTGATGCCGCTGGTCAGAACGAATCTATTATCGTAGGAGTTGCCGCGCAGCAGTTTCAGTGTGGGCGGTATGTCGGTCGAATCGTAAAGAGGCTCTACCGGCGGCTCATTATGCCTGCGGCGGACCTTGTTGACATACTGGATATCGCTTTCCTGGATGCTGGCCGAATCTGTGAGCATAATATTGGCCAGGTCAAGCGTGGCCGACGTGCAGTTTACCTCGCCCCTGAAGCCTTGCTTGACCAGGTTGGGCAGGTTGCCCAGGTGGTCCATGTGCGCGTGTGAGATGATGGCTGAATCGACCGACCTTGGATCGAACGAGAAATGCAGGTTGCGTTGATAAGTCTCCGATCTGCGGCCCTGAAACATCCCGCAATCGAGAAGTAGGCGATAACCGTTGATGTCGAGCAGGTGCCGTGAACCTGTGACCGTGCGTGCGGCGCCGTGAAACGACAGGTTAATCAATAGCCTGCCTGCCTACTATGGCCTGCCTCAGATACCAGCTGCTGACGATATCCAGCACCTCGGAGGGTTTATCCGTGATCCTGAGCAGGTGTAGGTCCGAATCGGAAATATAACCCGTCGCCAGGACGGTGGTCTGCAGCCAGTCGAGGAAGCCGCGCCAGAAAGTCGAGTTGAACAGTATCACGGGGAAAGGCTTGATCTTGCTGGTCTGTATCAGCGTCAGGACCTCGGTTAACTCGTCCAGCGTTCCCAGGCCGCCCGGCATGATAACAAAGGCGGTGGCGTATTTGACCAGCATCACCTTACGCACGAAAAAGTGGTTGAAGTTGATGGTCAGGCCTGAATAAGTATTGCATTTCTGCTCCTTGGGCAGGACTATATTCAGCCCGACCGATTTGACGCCGGCTTCGCTTGCCCCCAGGTTGGCAGCCTCCATCATGCCGGGACCGCCCCCTGTGACGATATTGAAACCCTGCTGACCGAGCAGGTAGGCGATCTGGCGGGCATTCTGGTAATCGGTCTGGTTCTCCGTGGCCACTGCCGAGCCGTAGATGGTTACGGCCGGAGCGATTCCCGACAGCTTGTCGAATCCCTCCACCAGCTCGCCGATATATCTGAAAAGCCGCCAGGACTCTTCCTTTTCAAAGTTGTTGATTTCGTATTTTTCTGCCATCTTAAATGTATTTAGGATAATCCCGCAGTAATTGGCTGTCAACATGGTAGGGGCTATGACAATCACTATGCGGGCGGACCTGAAGGTACGCCCCTACAGTAGGGGCGGATTTTTAAATTCGCCCGTTTTCACCACACATCCTGACTGCAATCGCGGCAAAAAAATATGCTATGCTTTAGTGATGTTCGAAGTATTGACCGAGAAGCTCAGCAAGATATTCAGCGGGCTGAATAACAAGGGCAGGCTGAGCGAAAAAGACATAGACGAGGCATTGAGGCAGATACGTCTGGCCCTGCTGGAGGCTGACGTCAATTTCAAGGTTGTGAAGAGCTTCCTGGCCGTAGTGAGAGAGAAGGCGCTGGAGGCAAAGGTACTCGAGAGTCTTTCGCCGGCCCAGCAAATAGTCAAAATAGTCAACGAGGAACTGGTTGACATACTGGGCAGGGAGCCTGCCAGGCTGAAGGCCTCCTCCCGTCAACCGTCTGTGATCATGCTGGTGGGGCTGCAGGGTGCGGGTAAAACCACCACGGCGGCCAAGCTGGCGTTTCACTTAAAACAATCAGGCCAGAAGGTGCTTCTGGTGGCGGCCGATACGCGCAGGCCGGCCGCCATCGACCAGCTTAAGGTACTGGGAGGCCAGCTTGATATTCCCGTCTATCATGAGGACGTTACCGCCAGCCCGGTTCAGATCAGCTGTAATTCTATTGCGAGGGGGGAGGAGATGGCGGCTGCGTGGGTGATAATCGACACCCAGGGCAGGTTGCATGTCGATGCGCCTCTGATGCAGGAGCTGAAGGACATTAAAAAGGCGGTTTTGCCGGCCGAGATATTGTTGATAGCCGATGCCATGACCGGACAGGATGCGGTTAATATCGCGGGGGAATTCAACAGCAACCTGGGTTTGACCGGGCTCATATTGACCAAGATGGACGGAGATGCCAGAGGCGGTGCGGCGCTTTCCATCAAATCGGTGACCGGTGTACCGATTAAATTCATCGGCATGGGTGAAAAGACCGCTTCGCTGGAGGTTTTCTATCCTGACAGGTTGGCCTCGCGCATCCTGGGAATGGGCGATGTGCTTACGCTCATTGAGAAAGCGGAAAAGACCTTCGATAAACAGCAGATGGCGAAGCTGGAATCGAAGCTGAGAAAGTCCGAATTTGACCTCAATGACCTGCTGGAACAGATGAGGCAGATAAAGAAGATGGGCAGCTTCAGCCAGCTCATGGACATGATACCCGGCTTCTCCAAGCTCACCAAGGGGATATCGGATAGCGAGAGTCAGGACAGGACTAAAAAGATAGAGGCGATTATTTTATCCATGACAGCGGAAGAGAGGGCAAATCCCGATCTGGTCAACGGCAGCCGGAAACGCAGGATAGCCAGAGGCAGCGGAACCACGCCGGGCGACGTCAACCAGCTTCTTAACCAGTTCTATGGTATTCAGAAGATGACCAAAATGATGGCAAAAGGCAAATTGCCCAGGGATATGTCGGGATTGCTGGGGCGCTGAGCGGCGGCCTACTTTCCTGTTTTCGTCACACCGGCCAGTTTTAGTTGTCCTTCGGTTATGGTGATCTCTTTCAGTTCGAATCCCAGTTCGTCCATGGGAGCGTTCAACTGGAAGAGGATATTTATCCAGCTCTGCACCCCTCTATCGACATCATCCGGAACCGGCAGTTTTCCCAGGTAAAAGTCATGGATTACGAATACCGGTTTTCCGTTTTCCGCGTCCAGTGTTCCGATGAAACCCGTTCTAACCGGAATACCGGGGAAGTTCCATGACGTATACATCATCAGGTAACCGTCGTTGAAATTAACCAGCATCTCCTTGGCGGGCACGGTTCCTTCGGCCAGGGCCATGACGATAGTGGAGTTGAGCTCTTCCTCTGTGATTACTATCTGCACATCTTTGCTGGTTTTCGCTTCGTAGGCTGCCTCGGTAATTTTCTGCGTATCGCTGATCTTTTTATTGAGGCTGTCGACAGCCTCCGAAGACAGGACCACGGGCCTCATACTCGTGCGCATGTCAGGTGTCAGCAATGCCAGTACGTAGCCAAATACCAGGGCGATAATGGCCAGCACCGCCAGGGCGCCCATGAATATTAAAAATCCTTGAAGGATTCTCATCGGTTCCCTCCTAAGTCAGCCAGTGATTATTCGAGGTAATCTTTAAGCTTACGGCTCCGGCTGGGATGCCGCAACTTGCGTAAAGCTTTGGCTTCGATTTGCCTTATCCGTTCGCGTGTTACGTTAAACTCCTTGCCTACCTCTTCCAGCGTCCTGGCCCGGCCGTCCTCAAGTCCGAACCTGAGCAGCAGCACCTTGCGCTCGCGTTCAGTCAGCTCGCCCAGGACTTTATCGAGCTGGGCTTTGAGCAGCTCGCGTGAAGCCGCGTCAGCAGGGGGCAGGTTGGAGCGATCTTCGATAAAATCACCCAGATGGCTGTCCTCTTCCTCGCCGATGGGCATCTCAAGGGAGATGGGCACCTGAGAGAGTTTCATAATCTCCCTGACCTTCTCCGCCGATATCTCCATGCCCACACCGATCTCCTCGCAACTGGGTTCGCGCCCAAACTCCTGGGACAGCTTTCTGTTGACCTTGAGCAGCCTGTTGATAGTCTCAACCATATGTACCGGTATGCGTATGGTCCTGGCCTGGTCCGCTATCGCCCGTGTGATGGCCTGTCTGATCCACCACGTGGCATATGTGCTGAATTTGTATCCTTTGCGGTATTCGAACTTTTCAACAGCCCTGACCAGGCCGATGTTGCCCTCCTGTATCAGGTCAAGCAGAGGCATCCCGTGTCCGACATATTTCTTGGCCACGCTGACCACCAACCTGAGATTGGAGACGGTAAGCTGCTTGCTGGCTTCCCTGCCGTCCCTGTCGATGTGTTCGAATTTCTGTTGAAACGGATGGCTGTGTCCGTCGATTTTTGCGGCAAGTTTGGTCTCGCCGTCCTTATTAACGATCTGCTTGACTTTGTCCCAGGTCGAGTTGCTGTCTATGATAGAAAATATCTCGGGATTGATGATGCGAACATAGATTGAGTAATCGACAAGCCTCTTTTCGATCTCGTGGGGCTCACGGTTCAAATCCGCCGCGATTTTTATGACCGTTTCGGGATTGATAAAATCATCGATCGCCTGATGCAGCTTCTGATTGAGCAGCCTTTCTTTAAAGCTGGGTTTCTTGGCGACGTTGAGTTGTTCCCCCAGTCTGTCGATAACGGTGTCGCTGTCCGCCAGGTTCTTCAGCAGCTGAATAACGAAGTCGGATATACTGGGGAAACGGTTTTCCTGGTGGCGGAAGGCCTCCCGGATATGGGCCATATATTTAAAGGGCTCGATTTTACTGGCGAGTTCACGTTCCAGCTTGGCGTTCAACAACGGGTATTTTCCGATCTCGTGCAGATACATCCTGACCGGGTCGTCGATTGCTTCATGCTCGGCCAGCTCGATCTCAAGCTCTATGAGCGGCTTTTCCTCTACTTCGGGCTTGAGCCATTCTTCGGCAAACTCCGGGGCAGCTTCGATATCGCTGAAAAGCAGCTCTTTCTCGTCCTGAGGCATGGCTTCGGCTTCGATCTTGCCCCAGGGGTCGGGGCGTACCTCGAATTCCGTTTGTGTTAGTGTGGCGCCTTCGACTTCGACAGTCACAGGCTCAACCTTGACCTTTACCTTGACCTTCACTTTATCCCTGGCAGCATCCTTTGGCGTACTCTTGACCGCAGCCTTAACCGGGCTTTTAGCCGCGCTTTTAACCGCACTTTTAACTGCGCCCTTAGCTGCGCCCTTAACCGCGACTTTACCCTTCCGCGCAGGCTTTGCCGGAGACGTTTTCTTACGCTTCACCTTGTTTGAGATCTTTGCCATTCAGTCTCCCTTTGTACGGCTGAAAAGTCGGCCGCGCTTATTGAAGATATCATGCAGTTGCTGGCTTTCCTTTATATCCAGTTCGATCAGTTTCGCTAATTGACTATCGACATCACCGCTGCCTTTCTCTTCGGATAGGATGAATTTCTTCTCGATCTCACGATTTCTTATGTGGCGCTCAAGCAATCTATTGATGCAATCGTTCAATGTGTTTTCCCGATCCTTACGATCATGATATACGGATGAAGGTATTTTATTCCCCATGGATATCAGCTGGTCATAGAATTCCTTTAGCAGGGGATCCATATCCTCGCCAAGCGAATCCGGATTAGCAGCACCCTGCCATTTCAATAATATAGCCTTATTTTCCGAAAGTTCAAAATATTTCTCAGATAGTCTCATGCCTTCCTCCCGGAGATCGGCGAACAGGAGTAATAACGCCAGAACATACTTTTCAATATGATGTGGAGATGCGATCTGATCGGCATAGCTCTTTATGGCCTTGCTGCCACTCGCCGCTTTAGATTTCTTTTCCCTGGTCCGGAAATCGGATATTGCATCATGTACGAACCCTTTATTAAGCCCGAGAAGGTGCGACAACTTCTCAACATAATGGGCACGCCGGACGTTGTCATCTACCTGAGATAGAATTGGTAAAAACTTTGATACTAATGCGGACTTATCTTTGGGATTATTTTGGTCTATATTAGCAATTTCCTTTTTTAAAGTAAAATCGATTATGGGCTGAGACTCCTTGAGCAGCCCGGCCCATTTGTCGGGCGAACTGCGTATGATTTCGTCCGGATCTTTCCCCCCCGCGATCTCGACCACCTGAACCTCGTGCTTGACCAGTTCACTGTAGGTCTTCGGCTCAATCCAGGGCATCCAATGGTCCTTGGGTATCTGTTCATCGATGGTGGTGATGCTGCGGGCCGTGGCCTCAAGCCCGGCCGCGTCGGCATCGAGTGCAACGATGATATTGCGCGTCAGCTTGCGCAGAGTCGATATCTGTTTTTCCGTGAGGGCGGTGCCCATTGATGCGACCGTATTTTCGAAGCCGAACTGGTGCGCCGCCAGAGTGTCCATGTATCCTTCGCTGATCACCACGCTGTCATGCTGCCTGATCGCTGATGCAGCGCGCTCTATCCCGTAGATAATGGAGCTCTTGTCGAACAATATCGATTGCGGCGAATTCAGGTATTTGGGGATTGAATCGTCCAGCGCACGGCCGCCGAATCCGACCACACGGCCCTTTACATCCCGTATGGGGAACATCAGCCTGTTTCTGAACCTGTCGTGGAAGCCGCCTGTGTCGCGCTGAATGATCAGCCCGACTGCCAGTATGTCGTCTTCCCTGTAGCCTGCTTTGGACAGATAGCCGAGCAGGCCGTCCCACTTATTGGGCGAGTATCCCAGTTGAAAATTGTCTATCACCGTCTGGGAGAGGCCCCGGCCTGCCGTATATTTTCTGGCTGTCTCAGCCTCTGCGTCATGCAGCAGCAGATAGTGATAGTATTCCGCAGCGACCTCGTTCAGTTTGAAAAGGGTGTCCTGCCGGGACTTCTCTTCGGCGGAGGCCTGGCTGGTCCTGTAAGTGAGAGTGATATTGGCCTTTTCCGCCAGGATACGTAGCGCCTGGCCGAAATCGATACCCTCCTTTTTCATCACGAAGGTGAATATGTCGCCTCCCGTGGCGCATGCTCCGAAACAATGCCAGCTTTGCTTCTCGGGGAAAACGAAAAAAGAGGCCGTTTTTTCGCTGTGGAAGGGGCAGTTGGCCTTGTAGTTGCGGCCCGACTTGGTCAGCTTGACGTACTGCGACACCACGTCCACGATGTCCAGCCTCTGTTTGATCTCGTCTGTCGTGTTCATAGTCTGATCAGAGCTTGTTTATTGCGCGGATAGGGAGAGATCGGTGTTTATCTGAGGTTTTCTGCTGTGAGTATAGCATAATGGTCCGTCATGCCTGCTATATAGTCGGCGATGCGGCGTTCATGGCCGCCATCCAACATCCTGTACTCCCCGGGCAGCCTCGTCGGATCCTTGAGGAAATGGCGGTACAGAAGGAGTATTATCTCGCGGGCGTCCGACGCTTTCCCTTCCTCCAGGCTGTTCCGGTAAACCCTGGCGAAGAGAAACTCGCGCAGCTCGTTGGCAGCGTTCAGGACTTCGGGGCTCATCCCTATGATCTGCCGGTCGGCGCCGCCGTCCATCTTTCCCGATGAAAAGGCTACGATGTTCGTGACCAGCGTATTGATGCGGCTTGAATTGGACTGTCCCAGCGTCCTGACGGTGGAGACCGGCAGGTCGGAGCTGGATATTATGCCGGCGCGGATAGCGTCTTCGACATCGTGGTTTATATATGCCACCAGGTCGGCCATCTTCACCACCTGGCCCTCCACTGTGGACACGGTATTCCATCCTTCTTCCAGTATCTCTAGGTCGCCCTTGGAATGGTTCAATATGCCGTCCCGCACCTCCCAGGTCAGGTTCAGTCCCGTGCCTTTATTTTCGATATGGTCCACCACCCTCAGGCTCTGCTCGTAATGCTTGAATCCGCCGGGGACCAGTTCGTTCAGCACATTTTCACCTATGTGCCCGAAGGGTGTATGCCCCAGGTCATGGCCAAGAGCTATAGCTTCAGTCAGGTCTTCGTTCAGGGAAAGCGCCCGGGAGATAGTGCGGCCTATCTGTGAAACTTCCAGCGTATGCGTCAGGCGTGTTATATAGTGGTCGCCCTCCGGAGCAATGAATACCTGGGTCTTGTGTTTAAGCCTGCGGAAGGCATTGGAGAATATAATGCGGTCGCGGTCGCGCTGGAAAGCGGTTCTCAAAGGGCACGGCTGCTCGGCAACCCTCCTGCCGCGGCTGGCAATGCTGCGCGCCGCGTAGGGCGACAGGTTCTCCTCGGCCTGCTCCAGCCTTTGTCGAACATTCATTTCAGACATGAGTAATAACTTACCATGCTGATCGGCGGCGCCCGTTATTTTCGGGCGGCCAGTTTTTCTTCCGCGTCGGCTATGATATGCCGCGTCTCGTCGATCATATCAGGTGTCACGGATATCGATGTGATGCCCCAGCTTACCAGCTTTTCGGTTATCTCGGGATAGGTAGATGGCGCCTGCCCGCAGATCGAGCAGGTGATGCCCTTGCTGACCGAGGTGGTTACGGCCTTTTCGATGGCCAGCATCACGGCCTCGTTCCTTTCGTCGAATTGCGTGGCAAGTTTGGAGTTATCCCGGTCTATACCCAGGATAAGCTGCGTGAGGTCGTTGGAACCAATGGATATGCCGTCAATGCCGGCATCGATAAATTTGTCCATGAGCAGGATATTGGAAGGCACCTCGACCATCATCCACAGCTTGAACTTGGGGAACTGGTAAAAGCCCTCCTCCGTCAGTATCTTCTTGATTTGTACGATCTCGGATACAAAGCGCACGAAGGGTATCATGACGTAAAGGTTATCGTAGGACTGGCAGACTCTTTTAATGGCGTCGAGCTCCATCCTGAAAACCTCAACTTCGTGGGTATACCTTGAGCAGCCCCGGTAGCCGATCATCGGGTTTTCTTCGGTTTCCTCGTATTTATAGCCGCCGGGCAAATTCCTGTACTCGTTGGTTTTGAAATCGGTGGTGCGGTACACGACCGGCCTGGGATGAAAGGCCCTGGTAAACATGGTGATATTCTTGGTCAGCACATCCATGTATTGGGCGGCTTTACCTTCGTGAAGCATGAAGCGAGGATGTCCCGCCATCCTGGCCATGATGAACTCGGCCCTCAAAAGTCCCACTCCATCCACGTCACGTTCCGCTATCCTTTCCGCCAGCTCGGGCTCAGCCAGATTTACATAAAGTTTGGTTTTAGTCTTGATGCGGGCGCCCGACGTGCTGCGGATTTTGGCCTTTTTGCTCTTGATAGCAACGCGGCCCGAATACACCTTGCCGGACGATCCGTCGACGGTCACCTCCTGGCCGTCTTTGAGCAGGGAGGTAGCGCGCTCGGTGCCCACGATGCAGGGGATGCCGAGCTCCCTGCTGACGATCGCTGCATGGGCGGTCCTTCCGCCCCTGTCCGTAATTATACCAACGGCCCGTTTCATGGCCGGCACAAAATCAGGTGTCGTCATCTCGGCTACCAGGATATCGCCGTCTATGATTTTATCGATTTGCGATGGGTCACGGATGATCTTGACCACGCCGCTGGCTGCGCCGGGGCTTGCCGCTACACCGGTTAAGATGGCCTCGGCTTTCAGTTCGTCCACGGTAGAGGCGTCCATGGGTTGATTGAGAGTGGTGACGGGACGTGTCTGTACGATATACAGTTTCCCGCCTTCCTTGGCCCATTCGACGTCCTGCGGCGTCTTATAGTGTTCCTCCAGCCTTTTGCCGATGGTGGCCAGACCGATAATATCGGCGTCGTCAATTTTCTGTATTTTTTGACGTTTGGGCGGCACCGGCACCTTAATATTTGTCTCAAGTTCGTCGGGTTTCACCTCGAGATTGCGCGTCAGGAACCAGTCCTGTTCGACGATTTTTTTATCCAGAATAGACAGGCTGTTTTTGTCCAGAGTGTACTGATCGGGGGTCAGGTCCCCTGATACTATGGCTTCACCCAGCCCGAAAATGGCCTCGATCAGTATTTTGCTGCGGTCGCTGCTGAGCGGCTCCACCGTGAACATCACGCCGGCGGCCTCCGACTGGATCATTCGCTGCACAGGTACGGCTATGCCAACCTTGAAGTGATCGAATCCCTGCTCATGGCGGTAAAAAATGGCCCTTGATTCAAATAAGGAAGCCCAGCATTCCTGCACAGCCTTGACCACGGATTCCTCGCCCTGTATGTTAAGGAATGTGCGCTGTTGTCCGGCAAACGAAGCATCCGGAAGGTCCTCCGCAGTTGCCGAAGACCTCACCGCCACCAGCCCGCCTCCCAGCTTGCGGTAGGATGTCTGTATCTCTTTCACCATGTGTTCCGGCATGGCCACGCTGACGATTTTCTCCTTTATATGGTAAGACGCGTCCTGCAGCGCCCGGCTGTCGTTCGCATCTACATCCTTCAGCAATTTCCTTATCTCGTCCATAAGGTCGGTCGCTTCCAGGAACTCGTAATAGGCTGTGGCGGTTACGACAAAGCCGGGTGGGACCGGTATATTGGCGTGTACCATCTCGCCCAGGTTGGCGCCCTTGCCGCCCGCGATGCCGATGTCTTCCCTTGTGATTTCCTCAAACCAGGCTATGACCTTGTGGCTTTTTTTCATGGAAGCTCCTTAATAGTGAGTATGCCGGAAAAATCATCGACTATTATAACACCGTGGTTTTTGCCGGTGAACTTGAAGAGAAAGGATCACAGGGGGCACGGTACAAATATTAGCGATTATTATACGTTGAACAGGAAATGCATGATATCCCCGTCGCGCACGGCATAGGTTTTACCTTCCAGCCTCAGTAAACCGTGCTTGCGCGCCTCGGCCGTGCTCCCGCTCTTGATAAAATCGTCATAGCTCATAACCTCGGCCCTGATAAAACCCCTCTCGATATCGGTATGGATCTTGCCGGCCGCCTGGATGGCGGGTGTATTCTCCCTGACAGTCCAGGCCTTCACCTCATCATCTCCCACCGTGAAGAAAGATATTAAACCCAGCAGGCTATAAGAGTGTCTGATAACAGCGGCGAAGGCGGTTTCTTTGAGGCCGATATCCTTGCGGAACTCCTCCGCCTCATCGTCCTGCAGTTGCGCCAGCTCCCTTTCCAGTTTGCCGCACATGGAGATGAGCTCCACCTGTGGCATGGAGTAGGCTGCTTTAAGAGTGCCAAGAATGCTTTCCGCCTCGGGCAACTGCTTTTCGCCGATGTTGATCACGATCAGCATCGACTTGGCCGTCAAAAACTGGTAATTACTGATCGCCCGTAATTCGTCTGCGGCCAATTTTTGCAGCCTGATGGGGATTCCCTGGTCCAGAGAAGCCTTGATTTTCCCGAGCAGCGCCTGCTCTTTGACGGCCGCGTCCCGCTCGGAGGACTTCCCCATTTTCAATGCTGATTCGAGGCGTCCCAGCCGTTTCTCGATGATGGTCAGGTCGGAGAACACGAGCTCCATGTCCAGAGTTTCGATGTCTTTGAGCGGATCGATCCTCCCGTCCACATGGGGTATATTCGCGTCTTCGAAAGCTCTCACGACCTGCAGAATGGCATCCGAGGTGCTGAGGCTGTTGAGAAACTGCCCGCTGACCCCCTGCTCCCTGCCGAATCCTTTGGGAAGCCCGGCGTAATCCACGTATTTTATCTCGGCCAGTGTAGTCTTTTTGGGATGGAAGATATCGCTGAGCTTCATCACGCGCGCGTCCGGCACCTTGGCTACTGCCGGAAACAGGGTAAGCCCGGCGCCGCCGTGCGGCCTGGGCTCGGCGGAACATTTGGTCAAAGCGTCGAAAACAGTTGTTTTTCCGCTGCCGGGCAAACCTATAATGCTGATTTCCATATTGTGTTGACCTGCCAGAAAACTATATGACAGCCTGAACGAAAATGCAATACCACAGCTCGAGGCTGAAGCTTGAGGCAGTTGCGAAACCCTGTGTAAATAAATATCTAGATATGGAGTAAATCGTTATACCAATGGTTACAGCTAATTCATTTGAAAAAGACTTTGAAACGTGGGATTACTTCATCGCTGATAAATTTATATATGCCCAAGAAACCCATTGCGGGAAAGAGATAACTGAAATCAGGGACATCGAACGCTATCTCTGCCATAATCTTCAATTTTGCTGTACCTTCAGATTTGAGGACTGTTATTGTATCGCCATCGTTCAATTTCATAGGTTGAAAAGTACCAAATTGCTCACCTTTGATACCGATCCTTGGTTGAAGAAAACACGGGATAATTTCCCTATGCTTGTCAATACGATTAATTTCATGGAGACACCAAAGAAGTTCAAGTTCCGGCCACTTTCCTCTATTGTAAGGTTGAAACTTTTCGATAGTAGGTCGGATATAGAGAGGTATATCCTTCCATTTATTCTTAACCCCTTTTCCTGGATCATTGAATATGGCTTGATCGTAAAAAATGGGAAACTCAGTACTTCTAGAAGGATTATTGGTCTTGAGCAATGCCAATTGCCAAGCCAAATGGTCGAGAGCGGATCGGAGGTTATAAGCAATCTCACCCGCAAGAACACCCCATTCTTTCGGGGGGTGTCGATTGATGCAATAGGTAAGACTATAGTTAAGACCTTTAGTATCGCCATGTGGAATGATTTCACATGGTTTGGGCTTAGAGGTATGAAACAACTCAATATCTCTGCGGAAAGCTTCGATCTGTTCCTTTACCCTGACGATTTTGAGATTGACCCCATCAAAAGAATGCATATGCTTCCTTCCCGACAACATCAATCTTATAAGAGGAATCGAGTATGAATATTATACACCTATCAAAACATGGTTTCTTAGACTGATGAGTAAACACATTGTCTAGCAGAAGCCAATTGATTATTTGATGAAGCATAAAAGGCTTGAGCTTGAGTAACAATTAATGAAAGAAAACAATGAACAGTTACTTTACGAATACCACGAACAGTAATATTGTTAAGTCGCCTATACAACTTGAGTCGACTAAACATGCGCTCAATGGCAGTACGCCTACCGTAAATTTGCTGCCATTCCTTAGTCTCAACAAACAAAGATTTCTTGTGCGTGGGATTCACTTTAATTATTGGCTCAGCCCTGTACTGTCTTTTTATCGATCGCCTCAAGCTCTTACTGCAATATCCAGCATCGCAAATCACATATTCAGGATGAAAAGCCCCATTTGCGAATCGTGCATGGCTCAATACCCTACTAGCTACACGGACATCAGCGATAGAGGCGGTTGTCACATTCGCTACTATCGGGATTTCGCATTGTGTGTCAGCCATAAGATGAAGCTTATAACCAAAGAAATATTTCTTCTTGCCAGCAGTATCCGGTTTTACCGCCCATGTTGCATCCTTATCAGAAACGGGCTTTTTAGCCCCGTTCGACCATGCTTTCAAATCTGTACTGTCTATTGCCACACTTTTGCCAAAACCTGGAATTTTCTCATAGAGTTGCCGAGTAAGGTTTCGAGATACATTCTTTACCATCGGTACGATATCAGGTTGAGACAACTTGCGAATAAAGCGGGAATACGCAAATTTACTCGGTATGTCCTTTTCGCTTGTTATCCCACATGCAATTGCAATAAACGGATTGTTATGCAATGTTCTTATCAGGTCAGCAAATGTCGGCAGGTTGAGGACGGTCATTGCGACATAAGTCTTCCAGAGAATGTTGACGGTATATCCTGGTCTTCCGGTTGGAGACTTCAGAGCGGTCAACAGTTCGGCATCTGGGATAGAATTAAATACAGCATGAAGCTGTCTGACCACTGGTACAGTGTTGACATTTCCAGAGCATTCGTTATCATAATAAGTAGTCAAGGAGCTCATCCCTCCGAGACAATGGGTGCTAGTTCAGTTACAGCTGCTAGTACCCAGAATACTAGGCTAAATAGTGGAGGCGACGGGACTCGAACCCGTATCCAGCGAATTTTAAGTTCGCTGCTTTGCCGACTAAGCTACGCCCCCACGAATAGCAAACGAGGAGTGGCGTGTCAGCGCCACTCCTCATTATTAAAATGGTACATCATCTGGCTCAACATCACTTGGTATGTACGAGTATTTCCCATCCTTGGACTTTTGTATTCCCTTTGTCTTAATAAGTGCTGCATTTACTGCGCGAATAAGGGAACTTTCTTCTCGCTCAACTCCACCCGTCTGAAGCCATTTAACAATTTCTTCGAGGGAAAGTGGTGTGTCAGCTTCTTTAAGCGCTGTTATTACCGCTTTTCCAACAGGCATATAGATGAATCTAAAGCCACCATAAAAATCCTCCCTATCCGACACAGGCTCAAGCCCATCAAAATTAGCATCAGGCACATATGGGCTGTGCCCCAAATATTTTGTAAGCATATCTCTCATCGCGGCATATTTGCGACTCGCAATGCCAAACTCAGCCTGGTCTTTCTTAAGCCTTTGTTGAATTTGAAAAAGTTTGTCTTCCAATATTATCAATTCATCCTTCAACCCCTTCTGAATATCATCATTTACTTTCATCATTTATGCGACCCCCATAGTTTAATGTTAGTACATTCATAATAACATTAGGAGGAGACAATGTCAAGTACATTTAATGGAAATTTGCAAAATAATGTAATTTTAAACCTAATAAAGACCCTGGGGAATGAGGAGCGGAATGTCTATATCGCCCACAAAAGGGTGAAAAATGATATGGCTGAAATTAACAGTCTGGAAAACAAAATCAAACGCATTAAATTGGTGCTAAGGATATTGCAGGAAAATGATGATAAATGACCGAGCAGATGATGGGCAGTTTCGCAACTTGCTCAAGCTTGTTGAGGAATCGGGCTGTATGCTATAATCAGTAGAATTTCGCTGCTTGGAGGATTTATTGTGCCCGGTTACGAACTGGTTTTTATTCTGAATGCGGACTTGAGTGAAGATGATTTCACCCGGGTATTGGGAAAGGTCAACGACCAGATAACCAAGCTCGGTGGAACGGTTACGGAGACGAATCAATGGGGAAAAAGAAGGTTTGCTTACCCGATTAAGAAGCAGACTGAAGGCAATTACGTGCTCGAAAAAGTGCAGATCAAACAGACGGCTTTAAAAGAACTTGATGCCGGTTTGAAGATGTCCGAGGATGTATTAAGGTACCTGTTCGTTCGCGAGAATAGCTGATCTCCGGAGGTGGTTGATGGCGAGCTTAATCAAGATTATTCTGATTGGCCGGGTCGGGGGTGATCCCGAGATGAGGTTTACTGCGGACGGTGTAGCAGTCACCACTTTCAGCCTGGCGGCCAATCGCAATATGCGCCAGCCCGACGGGTCCTTCAAAGAGGAGACCGAATGGTTTCGCATCAGCGCGTGGAGAAAGCTGGCGGAGACATGCAACCAGTTTTTAAACAAAGGTAAGTTGGTTTACGTGGAAGGAAATTTGCGTACACGCTTATATGACGGCAAGGACGGACAGAAACGGGTCAGCCTGGATGTGACCGCAGATAAGGTGCTCTTCCTGGACAAACAGGGGCCTGCGCAACTGCCGCCCGAGGATGCCCGTGTAATCGAAGGTGATATCGAGCCGGAGGATATCCCCTTCTAAATCCTTAATTGTTAGAGAAGGAGTTTTTTAGACCAATGGAAACCAATACCGTACAAAGAAGGGAGAGGGGGCGCAAATTCATTGTTAAACCCAAGGTGTGCATGTTTTGTGCCGACAAAGCGCCTATCGACTATAAGAATGTGTCTCTTCTGCAGCGTTTTGTTTCTGACCGCGGCAAGATAGTGCCGAGGAGGCGCACCGGTGTGTGTGCCAGGCACCAGCGCAGCCTGGCTCAGGCCATTAAAAGGTCGCGTTATCTGGCCATGCTGCCCTCGTCGCCCAACCATGTCTACAACATGAGCGCAGCCGAGAAAAAAGCTTAATCAAATTTGGAGTATTGAATTGCCCAAGAGGACATATCAACCGAAAAAAAGAGGAAGAATCAGGAAGCACGGTTTTCGCGCACGCGCGTCCACCAAGGGTGGGCGAGCTGTATTAAAGGCCAGGCGTGCCCGAGGGCGCTGGAAGCTCACCCAGGTATAGCGTTGAGATGGCCAAGAGATTGGCTTTAACCAGGAGATCGCAGTATTTAGCAGTATATAAATCTGGCAAAGCCGCAGCGGATAAACTGCTGGTAATAAAAGCTCTTCCCAACCGTCTGGATGCTTTACGCGTGGGCTTCTCTGTAACCAAGGATATCGGGAAGGCGACTGTCAGAAACCGTGTCAGGAGGCTGCTAAAGGAGAATATTCGCCTGATGATAATAAAATCCGGGTGGGATATGGTGTTGATCGCCCGGCGACCTGTGGCAGGCGTTGATTATCATGAGATTAACAGGTCGATAACAAAATTGCTTAACCGCCTGGATTTGATGGTAATAGATGCTGAAAACGGTAGCTCTAAAATCAATTAAGTTGTACCAGGGCACTATCTCGCAGGTCACGCCTTCGGCCTGCCGCTTTACACCGACGTGTTCTCAATATGGATACGAGGCAATACAGAAATACGGCATTTTTAAAGGAAGTTGGATGACTTTTCTCAGGATCTGTCGCTGCAATCCCTGGACGCCCCGCGGCTACGATCCTGTTCCATGATAGGCCGGCTTTAGATTGAATGAAACTTTAATAGGATAATATATGAGAAAAGTTAGAAATTTGGTCAGGATTGTTATTCTTCTGGGGATACTCCTGCTGGTATTTGTTTCAGGTTGTATGCCCGGTATGGATGGGGGATGTTCAGGAGCACAGGCCCAGGGCTGGTCCGGCTTTGCCCCCTACAACGAGTTGATTTGCTTCGGGTCTATGGAGGGATCGGTCATTGCCCTCAGCCCGCAGGCGCGAAGCGAGGGAAAGACCTTCCCCGCCGAGACTGAGTGGATATATGCCATTAAAACCGCCACGCCGGGATCCGCCTGCGGCGCCATGTGCGCCCCGTCATCGGCGGCCTCCGGCAAAGGCATCTACGCCACTCCTGTGGTAATCGGCGACCTGGTTTTAGTGGGCACCTACACCGGTAAAATCTATGCCCTCAATGCCAATCGGGGAGTGGTCCGCTGGATTTACCCGAGGGAAGGCTTCGAAACGGTAGGAGCGATCGTCGGTAATGTAATCACCGATGGGAAGGCGCTGTATTTCGGCAGCGCCAACGGTAAAATCTATGCGCTCGATGCCGTTACAGGCGATTTTATCTGGGAGTTCCAGACCTCCGACAAGATATGGACGGCTCCCGTTCTGGACAATGGAATAATCTATTCCGGCAACTACGGCGGCAACGTGTATGCCATATCGGCCGAAACCGGCAGGGAGGTATGGAGCATCAAGATCCCCTCGGCGGTAGCCTCGTCTCTCGCTGTAAAAGACCAGCTGCTTTATTTCGGCACCTTCGACCGGAACCTGTATGCCGTTGATAAGGCCGATGGGACGGTGAAGTGGAAATACCAGGCCGGCAACTGGTTCTGGGCCACGCCGGTGATTCGCGACAGCACGATCTATGCAGCCTGCATGGACAAAAAGATATATGCCATCGAGGCTGTCGGCGGCAAAGAGATCTGGCAATTCGAGGGAGACGGACAGATGGTGTCGACCCCTGCCGTGACCGATAAACACATATTCGCGGTGAGTGAAAAGGGGACGCTTTACAAGCTGGATATAACCAACGGGACCAAGATCAGCAGTATATCGGTCGGCTATACCGTCTACGGGAATCCTTACGCGGAGGGCGACATGGTTTATATATATGCCCGGGATCACAAAGTCTATGCAGTTGATACGGTGAAGAATACCATCACCTGGGATTTTTCTTCAGCGATAAAGTAGGTTAGTTATATGGTTGATATTTGGAATGTAGCTATACTCGATCCGGTACTGAACGGTCTGATTGCGCTTTCCCAGATACTCTGGAGCAACTTCGGCCTGGCTATCATCGTGCTGACCATAGCGGTCAGGATCGTCCTCATGCCCCTCACGTTCAGGCAGACAAAGTCGACTAAAGCCATGCAGGAACTGCAGCCCAAGATGCAGGAGCTCCAGAAAAAGTATGCGCGCGACCAGAAGAAACTGCAGCAGGAGATGATGCGCCTCTACAAGGAGGCCGGTATCAATCCTCTCGGCTGCATGTGGCCTCTGCTGATACAGATGCCTATCTGGATTGCGCTCTATCAATCTATCATGCAGGCCCTTGCGGCTACGCCTGAGAACCTTCTCATATTGTCGCAGCATCTATATCCGTGGGATATGGTGGACCAGGCCATACCGCTCAACGAGAACTTCCTGGGGCTCAGGCTGTCCCAGCCTGACCCGACCATGATCCTTGCCATACTGGTCGGCCTGACTATGTGGGTGCAGCAGAAGATGGTTACGCCGCCCGCCACCGATCCCCGCCAGCAGCAGATGTCGAGCATGACAACTATGATGATGCCGTTGATGTTTGCCTTTTTCACACTGTCTTTCCCCAGTGGATTAGCCCTTTACTGGGTGGTATCCAACATCATCGGCATAATCATCCAGTACTTCGTGGCCGGCGGCTGGGGTTATTTCACCTTCCCGTCCTTCAGGCAGCCTCAGGCTCAGACTCAGCCTCAGAGCGCGACTCAAAAAGCAGCGGAACAGCCTTCCAAGGCACTTAAGGAAGGCAGCGACAAAAAGAAGGGATAGAAGTGAGAGAATTAGAACTGAGCGCCAAGACGGTGGAGGAGGCTACCAGGATTGCCCTTTTGCAGCTCGGTGTCGCCCGCGAAGAGGTTGACATTATCGTGGTCAAGAAAGGTAAATCGGGCGTGCTGGGAGTCGGCGCCGAGGATGCCCGCATCAAGGTGGTACTGCTCGAAGATGACGATGAAAGGCAACCGGGTGCAACCAGTGATGCGGCCGATACAGCCCGGCAGGTGTTGTGCGATGTCCTGCACAACATGGGCATTCAAGCCACGGTGGATGTAACCGGGTCGGGTGACGATGGAGTTCCCATCACGCTGAATATCGAGGGGGACGACCTGGGGGTGCTCATCGGCAGGCGCGGGCAGGCCCTGTCGTCTCTGCAATACCTGGTCAGGCTGATCGTAGCCGAAAAACTGAAAAAATGGGTCTCCGTCAATGTCGACGTGGACTGGTATAAAAAACGCCACTATGAGTCTCTCAAGAAGCTTGCCCTTCGTCTGTCCGAGCAGGTTGCGAGGAGAAGGCGTCCCATTACCATGGAGCCGATGCCTCCCGATGAGAGAAGGATTGTGCATATAACGCTGGCCGATAATCCTGACGTTATGACCCAGAGCACTGGAGAAGGGGACGGGCGCCGTGTGGTAATACAATCAAGGAAAAAATAGTCCATGTTCCAGCCCGTTAACAGCAAGGTCAGCTTCCCTGATTTGGAGAGGAGAATTCTGGAACTGTGGCGCGACAGGAAAATCTTCGAGCAGAGCATAGACGCCAGATCTTCTTCACCCAGATATATTTTTTACGAAGGTCCTCCCACCGCCAACGGCAATCCCGGCATCCACCATGTCCTGTCACGCGTCTTCAAAGATGTGATACCCCGCTATAAGACCATGAAGGGGTTCTGCGTGCCCAGGAAGGCCGGCTGGGATACGCACGGCCTGCCGGTCGAGCTCGAGGTCGAGAAACAGCTCGGTTTCACAGGCAAGGCGCAGATCGAGGAATACGGCGTAGCCAAATTCAACGCGCTCTGCCGAGAAAGTGTATTCAAGTATCTCAAACAATGGGATTCCCTTACCGAGAGGATCGGTTTCTGGCTGGATATCGACCATCCCTATGTGACGCTGGACAATTCATACATCGAATCATGCTGGTGGGGTATCAACCAGCTCTGGAACAAGGACCTGATCTATCAGGGTTACAAGGTAACACCCCACTGCCCGCGCTGCGGTACTTCACTCAGTTCACACGAGGTGGCCCTCGGATACAAGGATGACACGGTCGACCCGTCCGTGTATGTGAAGTTCAGGATACATACACTGCCGCCGTCCGTGGCTTCCGATAAATCCGGCGGTCTCACGCTGGCGGATGCGGTATCGAAGGGTAAGGTCTACTTCCTGGCGTGGACGACCACCCCCTGGACGCTTCCCGGCAATACGTCGCTGGCCCTGGCGGAGGATGCCGATTATGCCGTTATCGCACTGGATGACGAGTATCTGATCTTTGCGCAGGCCCTGCTTGATCAGGCCGGACTGGGCGGCCTGCCCGTGCTCAAGACGTTCAAGGGAGGCCGGCTGGCAGGCTCGCTCTATTACCCTCTGTATAACCCTCACGAATATGGCGTCGAAAGGAAGCGCGCAAAGGAAGGCCAGCCGGGGCAGTTCGATGTGCAGAAGCCGGTTAAAGACCTCACCTATAAGATTATTACCGCCGATTTCGTCTCGATGGAGGACGGCACGGGCATAGTACATATCGCGCCGGCTTTCGGCGAGGTGGATTTCCAGGCCGGATTGGATAACAATCTCGATTTCGTACAGCAGGTGGACCTGGCCGGCAATATCACCGGCACATACTCATTTTCGGGAAAATTCGTTAAAGACGCCGATGCCGATATACTGGCCGATCTCGAAAAGCGCGGCCTTCTCTACAAGACCGTCAAAATCACGCATACATATCCGTTCTGCTGGCGCTGCGACGCGCCCCTGGTCTATTACGCCAAGAAGACCTGGTACATCAGGACTTCCGCCAGAAAGGACGAGATGATTGCCGGGAACAGGCAGATAAACTGGTATCCCGAGCACATCAAAGAGGGCCGCTTCGGCGACTGGCTAAACAACAATGTGGACTGGGCCTTTTCACGTGAAAGATACTGGGGTACGCCCCTCAATATATGGGTGTGCCGCAAGTGCGGGCGTTACGAATGCCCGGGTGGAGTGGAGGAGATCAAGAGTAAATCCGGATTACAGGGTTACTCGGACGGCATGGACCTGCACCGGCCGTATATCGATGACGTCACCTACACCTGCGCCGCCTGCGGCGATACCATGGTCAGGCAGCCCGAGGTCATCGACTGCTGGTTCGATTCGGGCGCCATGCCTTTTGCCCAGTGGCACTATCCCTTTGAGAATGTCGAGCTCTTCAAGCAGAGCTTCCCTGCCGATTACATATCTGAGGCCGTGGACCAGACGAGAGGATGGTTCTACAGCCTGCACGCCCTTTCCACACTGATATTCGACCAGCCCTGCTTTAAAAACGTCATCTGCCTGGGCCATATACTGGACGCGCAGGGGGAGAAGATGAGCAAGACCAGGGGAAACGTGGTGGACCCCTGGACCGTTCTCGATTCCTCAGGCGCGGATGCGCTGCGCTGGTATATGTTTACCTCCGGCCCTCCCGGCAACGTCAGGCGCATGTCTCCCGACATGGTGGTCGAGGTCATGCGCAACTTTCTCATGACTCTATGGAACACCTACTCGTTCTTCGTTATCTACGCCAACATCGACAATTTCGTTCCCGCAAAGAAAGCGCCCAAAATCACGTCGGAGCTGGACAGGTGGCTGATATCGAGCTTGAACCAGCTGATAATCGATGTAGATAGGCTGCTGGGCGAATATGATCCCACCGGGGCCGGCCGGAAGATCGAGTCCTTTGTAAACGACCTGTCGAACTGGTACGTCAGGCGCAGCCGGCGGCGTTTCTGGAAGAGCCAGAACGACGACGATAAGCTGTCGGCCTACCATACGCTCTACCAGGCGCTGGTAACGCTGGCCAAGCTGCTTGCGCCCTTCACGCCCTTCGTCGCGGAGGAGATCTATCAGAATCTGGTCAGGACGGTTGATAAGGATGCGCCGGAGAGCGTTCATCTGGCGCTGTTCCCCGTGGCGGACGAGAAATTGATCGATACGGATATAATCGCCGGCACCGAGCTGGCTATGAAGGTTTGCAGCATGGGAAGGGCGGCGCGCTCCAGGAGCGCTGTCAAGGTCAGACAGCCCCTGCCGAAGGTAATCGTGAAGGCCAGGTCGTCTCATGAGAGGGAGGCGCTGCAGAAACTATGCACTCAGATCACGGACGAGTTAAACGTCAAGGACATGGGATTCACAGAGGAAGAGATGAAAGAGGACAAGAACCTGTCTGTGATAGCTGAGGGCGACTACCAGGTCGGCGTCGTGACGGAGATCAGCCCGGAGCTGCAGGCTGAGGGCCTTGCCAGGGAGATAGTCAGAAGGCTGCAGACGATGCGCAGGTCCGCCGGCCTCGAGATCGCAGACCATATCCGGACCTACTACGAGGGCGGAGAGCAGGTGCAGGCCGTGATGAAGGATTTCGCCGATTATATCAGGCAGGAGACGCTGTCCACGGAGATTCTTCAAAAGGCAGCCGAGCCGCCGGCGCACAGCGAGAAGTTCAAATTATCTGGGCTCGAGATCACCCTGTCCATCAAGAAACAAGATTAGCCGGCGCTGCGAGCGAATCGAAAAATCAGACCGCTATCGGGGAGGGGGACTGTCGGTGAGCAGTGCGGTGACAGTGTAAGTATTCTTTCCACGGACATAGGTAACCGATATCTCATCGCCTATTTTGGAGCTGCGCAATTCGCGCAGAAGCTCCGGCGCGGTGGTGATCTCCTTGCCCTGGTAGCGGATGATTACATCCAATCTGCGCATACCGGCCCTGGCCGCCGGGCTGCCGGGCTGCACCGTGGTGATGATGGCTCCGCGTTTGACCGCCAGCCCGTTGTAGTATGCGACGTAGTCGTTTACAGTGTAGAGCTCCACACCCAGGAAGGGCCGCGTAATATAGCCTTTGTTGACCAGCTCCTGAAGGATGGGCAAAGAGGAATTGATGCTTATGGCGTAGCCCATGCCCTCCACGCCTATCTTGGCGATCTTGGCGCTGGTGATACCGATGACCTCGCCCTTCATGTTAAGTAGAGGACCGCCGCTGTTGCCTTCGTTGATGGCCGCCGACGTCTCGATCAGGTCATAGAGCGATTCGTCCTCGTCCAGGGAGAGCGAGACCTTGAGGCCGCTGACTATGCCCTCCTTGGCCTTGATGCCCTTGCCCAGTGGATTGCCTATGGCCACCACCCAGTCGCCCACCCTGAGCTTGCCGGAATCGCCGATAGCAACGGTTGGAAGGTCGCTCAGGTCGACCTTGATGATGGCCAGGTCGGTCAGAGGATCGCGGAAAACCCTGTCGGCGGTCACCTCGCTGGTCCGGCCGTCCGAGAATTGGACGACGACCTTGCGGGCGCCTTCCACGACGTGGTTGTTGGTGACGATGATGCCGCTGCTGTCGAGTATCCAGCCCGAACCGGCGCCTGATTGCAGCACGACCCTGCTGAACATATCGTTGACGATCTGTTCGGTCGTGATGGTGACCACCCCGGGGTAGCCCTTTTCAACCACGTCTGCTATGTTGGGGAGGGCCGCCGTATTTTCCACCGGCCCCGGCGATTTCCAGCCCGGATCGACCGGAGTTATTTGCTGGATGGCGGGCGCCATCGCAGGCGCCGGCGCCGATATGGGAGTTGTGGAGAACTCGATGCGGCAGGCACTGAAGAGCAGTATGGCTGCAAGCAGAAAAGCCGTTACGGCGGGGATTCTCATATTCGGTTACCTCTATCTGATCGGAATAGTGCTGGGATTTTAGCATAAAGGTATCAGGCCGGCCAAACGCCTGGATAGCTATTTCAGGCCGGCATACGCGAACTGATTTCTTACTGATCAGTCACGTATGCCGGCCTGTAGTAATGTAATTATTAGCCCTTGAAATCGACCTTGGGAAGCTGCGACAGTGCCTGTTTTACCTTGGCTTCGTCATAAGCGTCGGCTTCGAGTTTACCGGAGAGGAACTGCTCGTAGGCGCTCAGGTCGAAATGGCCGTGTCCGCTAAGGCACATCACGATGGTCTTCTTCTCGCCGGACTTCTTGCACTTGAGGGCCTCGTCGATGAGTACTTTGATGGCATGGGATGGTTCGGGGGCCGGGATGATGCCCTCTGTGCGGGCGAACTGGATGGCGCTCTCAAAAGTGGACTTCTGATCGACTGCCCTGGCTTCCAGGAGGCCGAGTTTCTGCATGTGTGAAACCAGCGGTGACATACCGTGGTAGCGCAGGCCGCCTGCATGGATGGGTGAGGGTATGAAGGTGTGGCCGAGAGTGAACATCTTGCAAATGGGGGCCATGCCGGCTACATCACCCAGGTCCCAGGTGTAAGGGCCCTTGGTCATGCTGGGGCAGGCGCTGGGCTCGACGGCGATGATCTGTGTTTTCTTGCCTTTCTTAATCTTGTCTGCGATGAAGGGGACGGCCATGCCACCGAAGTTGCTGCCTCCGCCCACACAGGCGATAACCATATCGGCCTCGGCATCGGCTTTTTCCAGCTGCAGCTGTGTCTCCAGGCCGATGATGGATTGGTGCAGGATCACATGGTTGAGCACGCTACCGAGTGAGTATGACGTGTCATCGCGGCTGAAGGCATCTTCGCAGGCTTCGCTGATGGCGATTCCCAGGCTGCCGGGGCAGTTGGGGTCTTCAGCCAGTATCTGCTTGCCGAAATTTGTCTCGGTGCTGGGGCTGGGTATAACGGTGGCTCCCCAGGTCTCCATCATGATACGGCGATAGGGCTTCTGATTATAGCTGACCTTGACCATGTAGACCTTGCACTCAAGGCCCATATATTGGCAGGCCAGGGATAGGGCGCTTCCCCATTGCCCTGCGCCGGTCTCGGTAGCCAGACGCTTGATGCCGGCCTTCTTGTTGTAGTAGGCCTGCGCGATGGCGGTATTGAGCTTATGGCTGCCTGCCGGGCTCACGCCTTCGTATTTATAATAAATCTTGGCAGGGGTGCCAAGCGCCTTTTCCAGGCGGTGGGCCCTGATCAGCGGTGTAGGCCTGAACATTTTATATACGTCCAGTACCTCGTCGGGTATCTCAATGAAGCGCTCTTTGCTGAACTCCTGGTCGTTCAGGGTTGAAGGGAAGAGGGGCGGGGGTAGAATGGTCGGCTCGTGCGTCCCGGGGTGCAGTATGGGAGGCAGGGGCGTGGGCAGATCGGCCTGAATGTTATACCACTTGGTCGGCATCTCTTTTTCTTTTAAGAAAATCTTGGTATCGTTTTTCACTTTCATTTCTCCTTATTTTAATTAGATAATCGTCACTGTTTGTTGACTGATACTATTCGGCCCCGCCGGGCCACATATTCAATTTCATTCCTTTAGACCTCCATACAATAAATAAAGCCTCTCACCCAAGGGGCGAGAGGCTTAGCTTCGCGGTGCCACCCTTATTGGTCCGTTGCCGGACCATCTCTGTCAGGTACGGCCGTGTTGCCGGCGATACCCTGGATTGTGATTACGCTATCCCTGCGTCAAAGCCTACTCAGGTACTTCCCTTTCGGTTTGCGGCTCCCGGGCCCATTCGATCCCTGCTCCGGCGTCAACTCTCACCTTGCTTGACTCTCTGTGGCCTTTGCTGCAGGACCTACTATTCCCGTTCACAGCCTTTTCATATTCAATTGTTACCATAATAAACGAAATTCGTCTTGCCTGTCAATATGACCGGTTACGCCTTCTGTCCCATCAGGAACTCGTGTATGGAGGCGGCGGCACGTTTGCCTGCGCCCATGGCGCTGATCACCGTGGCAGCGCCGGTGACCACATCTCCGCCCGCCCAGACACGGTCCTTGACGGTCTTGCCGGACTGCTCGTCCGCGACGACCACCGTGCCGTGTTTGGTAACCTCAAGGCCTTTGGTTGTGGATGGGATGAGGGGATTGGGCGTGGTACCCAGCGCGACCACGACCACATCGACATCGATGATGAACTCGCTGCCCTGTTTAGTGATGGGGCGCCTGCGTCCGCTGGCGTCGGGCTCTCCCAGCTCCATCTCATAGCACTCCATGGCCTTGACCCATCCCTTGTCGTCGCCGATAATCTGCTTGGGATTGGTGAGGAACTTGAATACAATGCCTTCCTCCTCGGCGTTCTCGACCTCTTCATGGCGTGCCGGCAACTCGGTGCGAGAGCGGCGGTAGACAATATAGACCTTGTCTGCGCCCAGCCTGAGGGCGCAGCGGGCCGAGTCCATGGCGACATTGCCGCCGCCGATCACCGCCACCTGTTTTCCCACCTTGATGGGCGTATCGTACTCGGGGAACAAGTAGGCCTTCATCAGGTTGACCCGCGTCAGGAACTCGTTGGCCGAGTACACGCCGTTGAGGTTCTCGCCGGGTATGCCCAGGAACATGGGGAGGCCGGCACCCGTGCCCAGGAAAACGGCGTCGTAGTCCTTCTCCAGCAGCTCGTCCACCGTGGCCAGTTTTCCCATCACAGAGTCGAGCTGCACATCCACTCCCAACGATTTTACATAATCAACTTCAGACTGAACTACTTTTTTGGGCAGTCTGAACTCGGGGATACCGTACATCAGCACGCCGCCTGCCGTGTGCAGGGCTTCGTAGACTGTGACTTTGTGGCCCATCCTGGCCAGGTCGGCTGCGCAGGTCAGACCTGCGGGTCCGGATCCTATGACCGCCACCCTTTTACCCGTGGGCGGGGGCAATTCAACCTTTGTTTCTTTTTTGTGCGCAAGGTCCCAATCGGCGACATACCTTTCCAGCCTGCCGATGGCTATCGGGGCCCCCTTCTTGCCCAGCGAGCACACCTGCTCGCACTGCGTCTCCTGCGGGCAGACACGTCCGCAGATGGCGGGCAGGGCGTTCTTGCCCTTAAGGATTTTGACCGATTCCTCCATCTGGTTGTCCCGGACGGCCTTGATAAACTCGGGTATGTCCACATTTACAGGACAGCCGGCCACGCACGGGCGTTTGGGGCACTGGATGCAGCGTGAGGCCTCCTGCACGGCCATTTCATCGGTGTAGCCCAGGGCCACTTCGTTATAATTATGCGCGCGCACTTTAGGGTCCTGGCGCGGCATGTCTATGCGGTTGAGGTTGATTTTTGATTTAGGTTTTTCTTCCAACTTCCGCCTCCCTTAAGATTTGCCGCACCGGCAGGATTCCCATTTATCCAGGGATTCTTTTTCTTCTTTGAGATAGACCTTCTGCCTGTCGAACACGGTGTTCCAGTCCACCTGGTGCCCGTCGAAATCGGGGCCGTCCACACAGGCGAATTTGGTGGCCCCTCCTATTGATACGCGGCAGCAGCCGCACATGCCGGTCCCGTCGACCATGATCGAATTCAGGCTTACGATGGTCGGCACGTTGAAAGGTTTGGTGGTTTGCGCGCAGAATTTCATCATGATCGCCGGGCCGATGGCGATCACCCGGTCGATCTTGCCCTGCTCCAATTTCTCCTTGAGAGGCTCGGTGACCAGCCCTTTGCGCGCGTAGGATCCGTCATCGGTCGTGACGATCAGCTCGTCGCTGACGGTCTTCATACGGTCTTCCCAGAAGAGCAGGTCCTTGTTGCGCGCTCCGATGATGGAGATGATCTTGTTGCCTGCTTCTTTTAACGATCTTGCAATGGGGTAGATGGGCGCGATACCCACACCGCCTCCCACGCAGATAACGGTGCCGAATTTCTCAATGTCTGAGGGCAGGCCCAGCGGACCTACCAGGTTATGCAGGCTGTCCCCGGCCTTCATTTGTCCCAGTTTCCTGGTAGAGGTGCCCACCTCCATGGCCACCAGAGTGACCGTGCCTTCTTTGGCGTCCCAGTCGGCCAGCGTAAGCGGTATACGCTCGCCCGCCTCGTCAACACGTATGATTACGAATTGGCCGGCCTTAGCTTTCCTGGCGATGGCCGGGGCCTCGATCTTGAAAAGATCGATCACCGGCGTCAGCTTCTCGCTGGCTGTGATTTTGAACATGCACACCTCCCCTCAGGCAGATTTTACCGTTATCGGCGGCGCCGGCGGATGCGAGAGCTTCAGCCTGTAATGGCACTTGTAGCATCTCTTAGCCTCGTCCACGGCCGCCTGTTCGCTGTATCCCAGTTCAACCTCGGCGAAGCCGCCCAGGCTCTTTGCTTTCTCCAGTTCTGGCATGGCGGGTTGCTTTTTGGCAGCGAAGCCCGGCTCCTCGCCGAACCAGGGCTCCATCTCCTCTACGGGCGCCAGCTGTTCCTCGATCTGTCCTTTACCGCCCAGATATTTATCGATAGAAGACGCGGCCATTCTGCCCTGGGCAATGGCGCCTATCACCGAGGCGGGTCCAGTCTTGATATCGCCTCCGGCGAATACGCCCTTGCGGCTGGTTTCGAGCGTCTTATCGTCGGCCTTGATGTTGCCGCGGTTTACGGCCACATCGAATTTGGCGGGAATATCGGAAGCCTGTCCGATGCCGGCAATAACGTTGTCGTACTCCTCCACATACTCGCTGCCCGGTATGCGCACCGGGCTCCTGCGTCCGCTGGCGTCCGGGTCGCCCAGCCGCATCTTGATGCACTCCATGGCCAGTTTATCGCCCTTCTGCGTTATCTTGTTGGGGGCGGCTAAAAATACGATCTTGATGCCTTCGTGGATGCAGGCCTCGACTTCTTCCGGCGCAGCGGGCATCTCGGCCCTGGTGCGGCGGTAGACGATGGTCACGTCGCTGGAACCCACGCGCAGCGCGACGCGAGCGCAGTCGATGGCGGAGTTGCCGCCGCCTATGATGGCCACCTTTTTACCGATATTGAACTGCTGTCCCAGCGCCACGGTGCGCAGGAAATCCACGCCGTCCAGCACTCCCGGCAGGTCCTCGCCTTCCGCGCCCATCTTGGACCCCTTATGGTCGCCGATGCCGATGAATACGGCATTGAAGCCCTGCTGCAGCAGATCGTCAATGGACTCTATCCTCTGGTTGACCTTGATCTCTACGCCCACCTTCTTGATCTCGTCTATCTCGGCGTCGAGTATCTCGCGGGGCAGCCTGTAGGCTGGTATGCCGACGCGCATCATGCCGCCTGTCTGGGGCAGCGCCTCGAACACGGTTACGGCGTGGCCCAGCTTGGCCAGGTAGAAGGCGGCGGTCAGGCCGGCGGGTCCGGAGCCGATCACAGCTACCTTCTTGCCGGTGGGCGGCAGTACCTTGTTATTCTTTTTCCACATTTCGTTATCGTGGTCGGCAGCGTACCTTTTAAGGAATTTTATGCAGATCGGTTCGTTCAGCTTTCCGCGGCGGCAGGCCTGTTCGCAGGGGTGTATGCACACGCGTCCCAGCGATCCCGGGAACGGCACCTTCTCCCTGACCACTGCCAGGGCTTCAGGATATTTGCCGCGGGCGATGTAATTGATATACCTGGGGATATCTATATGCGCCGGGCAGGCATAGCTGCAGGGGACTACATAGCCTTCCCATTCCGCAATGGCGCGATACCTGGCCAGTTTGTCCACCAGCGCGCCCACCGGGCAGACCTCGACGCAGGTGAAGCAATACTTGCAGCCGGACTCCTCGTAGGTCGCTTTGACCGGTCCGGCCACCTTGAAGCCGTCTATCTCCTTGAAATCGAGTGCCTTGATGCCCCTCAGGTCCCGGCAGGCCCTGACGCAGCGTCCGCAGGCGATGCACAGGTTGTAATCGAGATCGAAATAGGGATTGTCCCTCTGCACCGGCAGGTTCCTGTACGTGTAGGGTATGTTCTCGTTGCCGATGTCCAGGAAGTCCACCACGTGTTGCAGCTCGCAATGGGTGTTCTCTGGGCAGGTTACACATCTCTCGGTCACCTCAACGTTGCGCAGGCAGACGTCGAAAGGTTTGCAGCGTTCCCGCCGCCAGCAGGTCAGGCAGGCGTTGGGGTGTAGTTTCAGTATCTTCTCCAGCGCCTGCTTCTGTTTCTTTCTGATGGAATCGGTGTCTGTGTGAATGATCATATTGTCCGTGATTTTAGTATTGCAGGCCTGAACCGGTTCGCCCGTCCCTTCTATCTCAACCGCGCAGAGGCCGCACTCGCCCGATGGTTTGAGGTCGGGGTGGGAGCACAACTGCGGAACATAAATACCCGCGATGTTGGCTGCCTCGAGCACGGTGCTTTCACTATCAGCGGTTATGGATTTTCCATCGATGGTGACATTTAATTTTGCCATGATGTATTAACCTCCGAAAATGTCAGGCTATGGTTCAAGGGACAGGTATACCGGGTGGATTTAGATATAAAAAAGATGGCAGTAGTCAAACCAGTTAAATAATCTATCAGAAACCGGCTTCAAAATCAAACTTAA
>DAOUFR010000010.1:0-45564 GCA_034429715.1 Dehalococcoidia bacterium | reverse complement strand
GCTCCGGCCGAGAATGCACGTCCGGCGCCGGTAATAATCACCGCTCTAATCGAATCATCGACAGCAATCTCATTCACAATTTGCTCAAGCTCGATGGCCATTTTTAAATTAAATGCGTTGAGATCGTCAGGCCGATTAAGCGTAATCAAAGCCACGCTATCTTCTTTTTTGAAAATTACAGCTTCGTATGGCAAGTTATGACCTCCACAGTTATTAATCGACCATGGAATAGCCGCCGCTGACGCTGAGCACCTGGCCTGTCACCCAGGTGGAGATATCCGAGGCAAAGAAGGCTGCGGCATTGGCAACATCTGACGGCACCCCTAATCTCTCCCAGCCCCGGGCTAAGGGATACATACGGAACCAATCTTTCAATTTTTCGTCTGCAATCTCAGTGATAGTCCCCTTCTGCGGGGTGGCTCCCACGGAAACACAGTTCACATTTACTCGATAGCGCCCAACCTCCTTGGCCAGTGCTTTAGAGAAGCCCACAATGCCCGCCTTGGCCGCGGAATAAGTAGTCAGCCTTGGCTCGCCTACTCTGCCGGCATCGGATATGATATTCACTATCTTTCCGTATTTCTGCTGAATCATGTAATTGATGACTGCTCTGGTACAGTTCAGCACCCCGTAAAGGTTAACGTCAATATTGCCATCCCAGTGTTTTCTATCGGTAGATGCAAAGGTGGCGCCGAGGCCCTCGATCATTTCAGAAAGGAGCGCTTCGGGAAGTACTCCGGCGTTGTTTACCAGGATGTCCACTCTTCCGAATTGATCTGCTGCCTTCTTGGCCATAGCTGTAACCTCTGCCTCTTTGCGCACATCAGCCTGTATACCTATTGCCTCACAGCCCATTGCCGTAATCTCATCAACAACTGCCTTTGCACGATCGGCGAAGAAATCATTGACAACAAGTTTGGCACCTTCACCTGACAGGGTTAATGCGATTTCCCGTCCAATATGCCTTCCCGCGCCGGTAACCAGGGCAACTTTATCCTTTAACAATAAGTCCATAATCCGCCTCCTTGGAGATTTAATAAGAAGTATGATTCTGCCTTCGTGATCATATTAACCAGTCAAACCACCGATGAACGCTGACTCTGTATATCAATGGATAACCTTTGCTTCACGTAATTTGCCGATTTCGGACGTATCAAGACCCAGACCCCGCAATATTTCATCTGTATGTTGCCCCGTAGACGGGGGATAAGTTCGCAAAGATCCCGGCGTATCGGATAGTTTTATGGGGATCCCTACATGCTTTTCGCGTTTTTTATTAACGGGATTCTCTATTTCAACAATCATTTTGCGATGTATGAACTGTGGACACTCAGCGGCTTCATCAATATCGTTGACTTTGGCCACGGGAACATCGCATTGCGTTAATATATCGAACCATTCATCTCTTGTCTTCGTGCGAAAAACTTCCTCCAGTACTTTACGAATTTGTTGACGTTTCTCAACATTACCTTGATCAAATATCAGTTCCTCGTGTCCTACGGCCTTACATAAGCTGGTCCAGAACTGAGGAATAATGGCGGCTATGGATACATAGCCGCCCCCTTTGGTCTCATAGACGCCGTAATCGGCCTGCTTTTCAATATGAACAGTATCGCTGGTGATCGAGTTTTCCCGATCGAACCAGTGCATTGCAAAAGCCTGCGACATGATAGCAACTGCGCCGTCAGCTATACCGATATCAATATATTGTCCTTTGCCTGTACGCTCTCTGGCGAGTAAAGCCATTGTAATACCCAGTGCCGCGAGAGAACCTCCACCGGCAATATCGCCTATAAAGTTGGACGGTATTACGGGGAATCCATTCTTATCTTGTATTACGTCCAGGACCCCCGCTGTTGCTATATATGATAAATCGAATCCCGGGAGATTCACGTAAGGGCCGTCCTGACCGAATCCGGAAAGAGAGCAATATACGATCCTGGGATTCATTTCTTTTATAGTATCGTAGTCTATTCCCATTCCCTTTGTTACTTGAGGCCGGTACCCCTCAAAAATCACATCTGCTCCCTTTGCCATCTTGTGGAATAGCTGTAATCCTTCTTTCGATTTTAAATTCAATCCGATGCTTTTCTTATTGCGGTCAAGGCGTCTCGTTGCACGTAATCGATCCAGTATAGGTTTGGGTATGAATTCCTCCGGAATATAACGTTCGACCTTAACTACCTCAGCACCCATATCTGCTAACAACATGGTACAAAACTGACCCGGTATCACCATGGTCAAATCTAAAACCTTAACTCCTTCAAGTGCTAACAACAGATTACCTCCTATAAAATTTATTAATTAGTTTTATCCACCTTTGTTCACCCGCATAAATTCAACACGAAGGCTGTCATAACAGGCCGGTCCTTAATCAAGGTCGTCTCCGCCTTCAGCAATTACGAAAAATTGAAAGCAGTATTTAGGCCACGATCCCTTTTTCCAGCATGTCCGCAATTTCTGCAGACGTATAGCCAGCCGCCATTAACACTTCTTTAGTATGCTGACCAAAAATAGGGGCAAGGCTTCTTACCTGGCCGGGCGTTTGGGAAAGCTTAATGGCCATTCCCAGTTGTTTAATACTGCCCAGGGCAGGATCCTTAATCTCTATTACCATACTGCGGTTAAGTACTTGAGGATCACGAACAGCTTCATCGAAGGTATTAACCTTAGAGATCGGTACATCTTTTGCCGACAAAATGCTCACCCATTCTTCACTTGTCTTAGTTATAAAAATCTGTTCCAGATTTGAAGCTATCTCTGCCCACTTATCGCCTTCAGGCTTCTTATAAAAGTGGTCCGGCATACAATGAAATGTAATGTAGTCTTCCTTTCCCACGGCGCGACAGAGATTTTCCCAGAACTGCGGCTCTATGGCGCAAATCACAATATATGTATCGTCCTTGGTTTTATATGTTCTGGAGTAGGGGTAAGCGTTATGCAGGACTGTTTCGCCACGTTTGGGCAAGATTCCGCTACGGAAGTAGTCTACGGACAGGTTGGTTAAAAAAGTCATGACCCCATCCGTATAAGATATGTCCACATATTGGCCCTCTTCCGTATTGTTTCTTGCCAGCAGAGCAATTAATACGCCCATTACTCCATGCAGGGAAGCTCCGGCAAAATCGCCCAACAGATTCATGGGAGCAATCGGCGGGCCTTCTCTATTACCGAAAAGGCTGTAAGCTCCGGCGACCGCCAGGTAATTACCGTCGTGGCCGGGCAGATTTTTATACGGACCATCCTGGCCATATCCGCTGAAAGAACAATAGATAATGCGGGGATTTATTTCTTTTATGGTTTCGTAATCTATTGTTAAACGTTTGACAACGCCCGGTCTGAATCCCTCGATAATTACATCGGCCTCTTTTGATAATCTATGAAATATCTGGCGACCGATTTCAGACTTTAAATTCAGCCCGATGCTCTTCTTATTACGGTTCAAAGCGTCAAAAGCAGCATCGCGCCTTCGCTCTTCTCCCTTCGGTGAAGCCTGGAAGTTGAGTGCACCAGGAGCTGCGTTCTCGACTTTAATCACTTCAGCTCCAAAATCACCCAGGATCATAGTGCATAGGGAATTTGGCACATATTGCCCGAGATCGAGAATTCTAATACCGTTTAAAGCCAGCATTTTTTACTCCTTTCAACCAATGCCCGGCAATTTATTTCTGTGGCGACATAGTGTCTGAAATATTGTCTAATCTGATGAAGGCAGAGCTTTTGGCTGCTGTAATTCCATATCTTTGCCACAACACTGAGCAATTCCCGGACCGGCCTTGGTACAAAGAACCTCCGTGCCGCAGGTTTCACATTTAAATCTCTTGCCTAGCTGGTTAGCCACTGGTATCACCCCTGTTTAATATTTTTACTTCTTCAGTTCCATAGCTTGACCGCAACATGTAACAGAGCCCTTGCCGCCTTTGGTTACAATGAATTCCGAGCCACATTTAACGCAGATGTATTTCTTGCCCGTCTGGTTTGGCATGATCACAATATCCTCCGTAATATCCTTAACTCGAGTTTCCCAAAGCAAACAGTTATCTGGGGCCCTTTCCCTATAAGCAGAGGTAAAAACCAGCCCGACCTCCGCCTTTTCGTGCTTGGAGATTCTTTAATACTTAACCCGGCCTCGGCTTGGCGAATTGCCATAGTATAATAACAATGTGAATAAGTTTTGTCAATACATGTTTATTGACTATTGACAAAATGACTTCTAACTGTTATTGTAGTATCCTAATTGGCCGGTCAATATTTAATCTCAGGTGTTGTTTATACTAACGATATATTCACTTTTGGGCTGGCGGAATTTTAGGAACACCAGATAAAACTTGTTTCACGTCGGATGTCTACCGGCACGTTATAGGTAGTTTCATGTCATAGACAGTCGATATAGGTAGTAAGGCAGGAATGGCGCATTATGTCGGTGCAGCATATTTGGCATGGAAAATTTCAGCTGGGGCCAATTAAAGAAGGAGTATAAATGAAGGAAGGAAAGAAGCGGGTCTTTACTGGGGCTGAACTGGAGGAAATGGGTATCCCAACGGTAGATTTGGTCCAGAAAGCTATTGACGCCGGTGAATTGGAAAAGGCTAAAAAGATGGCAAGAAGAATGTTCCGCGAGTTTTCTTTTCAGCATGATGCATGGGTGACCTGGATAACGACGTTATCGAGCTATATCTATAGACATAACGGGGATGAGGCCGTTTTCGAGGCGGTAAACGAATGTTTAGAAGAATTGTCTGTTGCAGCAGATGCTTACCGAAGCCAGGACCCGGGCCGGCAGGCTCAGATGTTGGCTGCCGGCTTGAGGGCTCATTTAACACCGGTGATAGTGGAGGAAGATGATGAGAAGTTTTCTGTGATGATGTCCCCCTGTGGCAGCGGTGGAAAGCTCATATCAAATAAGAAATATGAAACTTCAAAAAACCTGGCCAGGATTAAAAAACCGCAGGGAATAACTTTCGGCCGGGGTGATTTCCCGATCTATTGCGCCAACTGTGCAATTGAGAACGTCGTGCCCATGAAAAAAACAGGCTACCCTATCTGGGTAACTGAGGTGGCGGAAAAATTAGGGGAAACACCCTGCAAGTTGCATATATATAAAGATCCCGATGAAATCCCTGCTAAATATTATGAGAGGTTTGGACTGAAAAAGCCAGCTCCGAGGAAGAGCGAATGAATCGAGCAGTCAGATGCAATATCAATGGACCGTTCATCATTAGTCATTTTTATGCAATTTAAATTTAATTAGTTTGAAGGAGGTAGACATGGAATCAACTGCTGAATCGACAGCGCAATCTCAGAAGACCTATTCAATCACCAATGGCCAGAAGGCCAGCATTCTTATAGTGATGCTGTTGCTGATGATGATTAATTATGCAGACAGATCGATCTTATCAGTAACTTTACAGCAGATCAAAGTTTCCCTGGGTTTATCCGATACGGAACTCGGCGCAATACAAACTGCATTTCAGATCATGGTTGGCCTGGTTACAATCCCGCTTGGCTGGCTGATCGATCGCTGGAGCCGACGTAAGCTTGCCGCCATAATGGCACTATTGTGGAGCACGACGACCTTTCTCACCGGCCTGTGCACAAATTTCGTAAGCCTGCTCATTGTCCGGGCAGCTGTAGGTCTTGGAGAGGACGGCTTCACAACCCTCGGATCAGGCTGGCTGTCAGTGGCATTCAGCAAGACCAAAAGAGCAATCGTGGCCGGCATCTTTGGCATGGGTGGCACCGGTGGCACTGCGCTCGGCATGATAGTGGGCGGAATTATTGTTACTAAGACGGGAATGTGGCAAATGCCGTTTTTCATATTCGCCATCCCCGGAGTTATCCTCGGCATCTGGGCACTCTTCCTGAAAGATTATCGGAGTCCGAGGCAGGAAGGAGAGGCCTGGTTCAACAAGCAATACTTCAAGGGCTGGATCCAGTGTTTTAAAATAAAGTCCTATCTATTTACGGTTTTGGGACACATGTGTTTTGGTATGATGGCGTTTACCTGGGCTGGCTGGCTGCCTGCTTTCATGATGCGTGCATATGAGATTACTGCCGCACAGGCCGGAAGTATCGTGGGATCCGCCGCTTTAGTGGGCATCCTGGGCGCATTAGCTGGTGGTTTCATTGCGGATGCCTGGTACAGGAAGAACAAGGGGGCGCGCATTTATGTAATGACGATAGCCCAGTTCCTGTTCGCCTGCCTGGTGGGCGCTGCAATATACTTCATGGGTTCGATACCGATACCTGCTATAACCGCCATTCTGTTTGCATCAATGTTCGTAATCGGTATTGCAACATCTATTATTTTCAGTCTCACAATGGATGTTACACCGGTTTCCCACCGATTCTCTTCTTATGGTGTCCTGGCAACGTGTGTCTTCGTGGTGGGTGCGATGGGCCCATCGATCGTGGGTGCGATTTCTGACGCTGTCGGTGGTGGAGCTCCTGGCATACGCACCGGATTCCTATGGCTGCTTCCCGTCTCATTTTTAGCTGTAGTCTTCTACTTGATCAACTGGAAATTCTATCCAAAGGAGAGCCAGCTGGTCAGCGATACCGTATTAGCTGAGAAATAAGGCATAATCGGGTGGTGTTAAAAGTCAACTGGTTTAAAGGAGGAAATCAAAATGGCAGGACCGTTAAACGGAATAAAAGTTCTCGACATCGGTGCTTTTTCTGTGGGACCGGTCGCCTGTAGCCTGCTGGGACTCATGGGAGCTGAGGCGATCAGGATTGAACCGCCGAATCTGGACGGACTCATTTTCGTTGGCGTTATGGTAGGACAGCACGGACAGAGCTATATAAGCAGTCATTTCAATAAGAAAAGCATAATCCTAGATATCAGAGGTGGAACTGGGAAGGAACTATGTAAAAAGTTGATCAAATGGGCTGACATAATAATTAACAACAGGCGACTTGGAGCCCTGGAAAAAATGGGATATGGTTATGATGAACTGAGCAGAATCAATCCCCAAATAATTTATATAGAAAGCACGTCTTATGGAACTTCCGGCCCGTGGTCCAAGTATGCTGCTGCTGACCACTTCGTACAGGCTGCCTCCGGTTTCGCCAGTATAAACGGGAAAGAAGGCGGTGATGTAGAGATACTCAGATATGCAGCCCATGCAGACATAAATGCATCACTGGTAATTGTATCTGCGGCACTGAGCGGCTTGATGGCCAGGGAAATTACAGGCAAGGGACAAAAAATTGAGACTTCACATCTACAGTCAACCATGTCCATGCAGGTAAACCGGTTGTCTGAATTTTTCGTAACCGAAAAAACTCCAGCCTTGCTGGGAAGTGCCAATGTACATATCGTTCCCTCGCAGGCATTCAGGACCTGGGATAACAAATACATAAATATAAGCGTGCATAAAGAGCGATACTGGCCAAAGTTATGCAAAGCCCTGGAATTACAGAGCCTGCAGAACGATCCCAGGTTTAAGACGAATGCTCAGAGGGTGAAGAATCGCGCTGAACTAATACCGCTTATACAGGAGAAGATAGCGGACAAACCCGCGTACTGGTGGAAACTCCATCTGCGGAGGTGCGATGTGCCGCACGGGACAAATTATGACTACGAAAAGCTCGTAAGTGATCCCCATGTGCAGGCAAACCAATGGCTGTTCGATATGGACAGTATGTTTGGAGTCATCAAGGGTTATGCAGCTCCCTGGAACTTCAGCAAAATGCAGACAGAAAAAATGACGCCCACGGTTAAACCGGACCAGAATCGTGAAGAGATACTGAAGATGCTGGATGCATAGAACGATATGCGGTCAATAGTGAATAACGTGGAAAGGAGAAGGAAATGGCAGACGTAAATAATCCCGCGGTTCTTGGAGGAATAAAGATAGTTGATTTAAGCGAGGATGTTGCCGGTCCCTATTGTTCTATGTTTCTGAGCGATCTCGGTGCTGAAGTAATCAAGGTGGAGAGTATTGAGGGTGACACAACCAGGCAACTTGGTCCTTCCATAAATGGTGAAAGCTCTCTTTTTATGTGCTTGAACCGCAATAAGAAGAGTATCGCCGTAGATCTGAATAAGATTGAAGGTAAGGAGATTGTGTATCAACTGGCTCGCGGTGCCGATGTATTCATGGAGAGCTTCGATACGGGTTATGCGAGTAAACTCAGTCTGGGGTACGAAGATATAGTCTCAGTAAAGCCTCAGATTATTTATTGCTCGATATCCAGCTTCGGCGAGACGGGTCCCTATAAAAATAGGCCTGCATCCGAACTCGAATTGCAGGGTCTTTCCGGGTATTTGCAGTACCTTGGTGAAACCGGTGAGGAGCCGATACGGATCGGGGCTGACGTAGTGGCAACTACAGGTGGCCTGCATGCAATGCAGGGTATCCTGGCCGCTTTATACTACAAACGGAAGACCGGCGTGGGACAGAAAGTGGAAATCTCCCAGTGGCGTTCTATATTCCAGACCGGTGCATGGTGGATACAGGCGTTTTGCAATCCTGATACGTTCGGTGGATTTTTCCTTACCGGTCCTTATGACCATGCCGAGCATGGTTATGCAACCAAGGACAGGCCGATAGTATTTTCGGTACTCGGACGGGCCGGTGGGGGCATAGAAAAGGCTTTAGATATATGGGTGGAATTCTTAAAGAGACTCGGCCTGGGGGAACTGCTGGAGGATCCATGGTTTAGATATAAAGGGCTGAGAGCCGTCGGTATAGGAAGGGATGCCCAGGAAATGAAGCCGCTTTTCGAAACGTATATTTCTGAGAAGACAAGCGAAGAAATGATAAGCATGATCGATGAATTGGGGGGCATGGGTTCTGCAATATATGACTATGAGACATTGTTCGGCGGGTCTATGCATCCTCAGATACAGGCAATAGATATGATTAAGCAAGTGGAACATCCTGTTGCAGGCAAGACAAAAGTACTTGCTATGCCATGGACTATGCCTGACACACCGGCACAGATCAAGTCGCCGTCGCCCACCCTTGGTCAGCATACAGTTGAAATACTGAGCGGTTTGGGCTATGACGAGAAAGAGATCTCCAGGCTAAAGAAAAACAAGATAGTCGCCTGATTGTTTTATATGAGTTGCTTAATCTTAAGATAGGAGAAAGAGAGAATTACGGATATGCCACCAGTGAATGATGAAATTAAAAAAGTATTTCAGTATCCTGTTCTGCAGGCGATTGCCCGGCGCAGGGGACGCAGATTTCCTCAGGGATGCACATCTCCTGAAGGAGTGATGCATCATGAATCCAAATTGAGTCCATTTCCGCTCAACGACGAAGAGTTAGCTTTATTATGCTGGGCGGGCGCAGGAGTAACAGGCACGATCACCGGAGACCTGCCAACGAGGTATTTCGGTAACATTTTTGGTAGCTGGGTAGGAAAAGCTACCCCCTACCCGTGCAACGTTCACAATACCAGGCTATTTTTTACCAATGACAGCGGCACTTATTTATATAATCCGGATCAAGCAGGCAAACACGCTGAAGTCGAGAATGTCAATGATTGGGATAGAATAATCGCACAATATAAAGGAAATTGTATAAGAATACTGGACGAACGTGTGGAGTTCATCCCGAAACTGCTGGGCAATACCATGAACTGGAATATCAATAAACCAGGCACCACCATATTCATACCGGTTGTCGACCAAACTGCAGAATATATTAATTTCATACTGTCTGTTTACGACCGGGAAGGCCGTGGATACAGGATGGTGGACGACATCAAGAATCAATCGGCCGGATTACAGCAGTTCATCGATAACGGACAATTGAAAGGGCCGGATATACCGATATCGTCGACGGAGACTAACGTGCAATATGGCAACATAGCCCCAGCCTATCTGATGCTTGAAAACATACACCTTGTCGCCGAGGCCATGGGGCTGGGAGCCATCATGTTCAGTGGATATGTTGGACAGATAGTTCTGGGAGTAACTCCATTCAGTAAAGGTCTCGGCTTCCGTGCCTCTACGACCAAGGACGGAAAACTCAATCCGGTTGGACTTGACGGCGTATTTGAAGCATACTGCCCACCCTACTACAAGACTATGGACGAGGCAGTGGATGCGTTTTGCGACAAAAAATATAGCTCAAATGGCATCTATTCTGCCGAATATAGTGGAATGACGCCCTTTAATAACTGGAAAAGTATTCAACCTGATTTCAACAGGCCGTCGGAGTTATCTCTGCGCCAGGTCAAGTCTTATTTTAATTATTTGTACGAGCAATATGGGAGGATTCCAGCAACCTTGGATACCATGCTGCTGCCGGTATGGTTGCAGGTCCATCATCTTGATATTGAATTCTATGATAAATTTTTCCCTGAAGAGATGATTACACAAGAACATCGAAATCATATGAAGCTATGGCACGGTATCAAATGATATGATAACTGAGTGGCGGTGGTTTCAGCCACCGCCAATGGCAGTAACAAGTTTCACAGAATCGTTTTCCTTTAATATGGTAGTGTTCCATGTAGGTTCGTTATTGACGTGGACGATTATAGATTTCTGACGGTCTTTGGGTATTTCCAATAATACAATCAAGTCGTGTACAGTACAGTTGGCGGGCACTTCAATTGACGAATCACTTGGATATTTTCCCGTGTTGATATATTTGCCGAGAAACTGGTGATAATTTAGATTTATTCTCATGCATCTACTCCTGTTACCTTTTCATCTTACCGAGTGATGTCATCAATATTATGGCGAAGTAATTCGCTAGTTGAGGATTTCCTAAAAGCTTCAAATCCCAGTTGTTAATGGCGTCCTGTAAGCCTGTATCTCCTCCCATCGCAAGTGCTTTAAACGCTATGGAAGCATCTTTCCATACGAATGCCAGGTCGTATTTGTTAAATACTTTATCTGTTGAATAAATCCCGTTTTTAAAAATGAATCTTCTTCCCCTCTTGCCGTCTTCTGTTACCATTACATAAACGAGATTGCGGGGGGCGATAAGTTCCTTTAATGATTTATTGCGTTTTACAGTCATGCCCATCATGAAGCTCAATATATTCAGTAGTATCTGGAACAACATTTAAGGATCACCTCCAGAATTGTTTCATATAAAGCGCCTATTTTATATCAGGCCTACTTCTCGGCACAGGCCAGGAGCGTCCTTTTGACCAGCGTCCTGGCGACCGCCACCATATATTTGTTGTGTTCGAGCGGCCTGGCCTCTGCCACGGCTGCCGCGCCTGCCTCCTCCGCGGCCGCCTCGTCGAGGGCACGGCCGGTGATCACCTGCTCCGCCTTGACGGCCCTGTAGGGTATGACATGGACTGCGTTGAGGCAGATCCTAGCTGCTGAGACCTTGCCGTCCTTGCGTGTGAGCATGACCGCGCAGTTGACGATGGGGAAGTCGATGGACCTGCGCAGGGCGAACTTGAGGAAGGCGCTGGCCGATCCTGCGGGGGGCTCGGGTATCTGAATGGCGGTGACGATCTCGTCGGCCTTGAGCACCGTGGTCTTGATGGGCTTGACCTCGAAGAACTTCTCGGCATCGATGGTGCGGCTGGAGGTCACGATTTTAGCGTCCAGCGCGACCAGGGCCGGGGCGGTGTCGCTGGGGTGGACGGCGAAGCAACCGCCGGAGACGCTGCCGCCGAAGATGGAATGGTAGCGGTTATCGCCCTTGATGGCGTAGCACCTGCCGCCCTTTTTGCGCAGGCAGGAGAACCTGTTGCTCTGGTTGCGGTAGTACCAGCACCGGATGTCCTGGCAGATATTGCCGCCGATGGTGCCCATGTTGCGCAGGTGTGGCGAGGCGGTCCTGCCGGCGGCCTGGGCCAGTGCGGCGTATTTGGATTTGACGACGGGGCTGGCGGCGATATCGGCCAGCAGTGCCAGCGGGCCGATCTTCAGCATGCCGCCCTCTTCCTTGATGTAGCTCATTCCCGGTATGGTCTTGATGTTGATCAGTGCCTCGGGGTAGGCGGGAAGGATGAAGTCCTTCATTTTGCCCAGTATATCGGTGCCGCCCGCGATGACGGCGGCGCGTTCGCCGTAGCGGCCCATGAGGGCCACGGCCTCATCCACACTGTATGCGTTGAAGTGCTTGAAGTTCTTCATTTACACATCTGCCTTCGCTTTTTTGGCAGCCTTCATTTTCTCGGCTGCTTCCCTCACGGCGATGGGATGCTGCGGATAGGTGCTGCAGCGGCAGAGGTTGCCCGCCAGCGCCTCGACGATCTCCTCCTCGCTGGGGTCCTGGTTGCGGTCGAGCAGGGCCTTGGAGGCGACGACGAAGCCGGGTGTGCAGTAGCCGCACTGCATGGCGTGGTTGTTGACATAGGCCTCGATCAGGGGATGGCCCTCGGCTGCGATGCCCTCGACGGTCTCGACGGTCTTACCGTCGCACTCGATGGCCAGCATCATGCAGGAGAGGACGGGCCTGCCGTCCACGATCATGGTGCAGGAGCTGCAGGCGCCGCGGTCGCAGAACTGCTTCGATCCCGTCAGTCCCAGCATGTCGTGGATGAGATAGTACAGGGTCCAGTTCGGCTCGACCAGGAAGGTGTGCTCGGCCTTATTAATAATTATCCGGATGCGGCCCTCGGCTGCGGGCAGGCCGCGGCCCTTGTGTGATTTGAAGACATGGCTTTTCAGCCCGTCCTGTGTGTCAAGCGATTCCCCGCAGTAGGGGCAGGCCACTTTATTTGTTGTAGTCGTCATGATATCTTCCTCCTCTATGCAACTGCTCACGCCTTGCCCAGCGCCTGCAGTACTTTTATCGGTGTTATTGGATATGCGTAGATCCTTTTACCGATGGCATTATAGACCGCGGGAGCCATCAGGCCGGGCATGACTGTGGCAATGTCCTCCCCTATGCCGCACAGACCGTATGGGCCGAACCCTAGTCCCGTTTCCACAAGATGCGTGTCAATCTGGCCCAGATCCTTGATGGTGGCAATCTTATAGTCCAGCAGGTTGCCGTTGAGCATCACGCCCGTCATCGGGTCGTGTACCACCTCTTCAAAAATGGCGCGACTCACGCCCATGATGCTGCCGCCGTATTGCTGGCCAGCGCACGACATGGGATTAATGGCCTTGCCGACATCATTCACGTTGACAACACTCGTCACGAATATCTGCCCGGTATCGGTGTCCACCTCAATCTCCATGAAATGCGCCTGCCGGCAGAAACGCGGCCTGGGATTCGAGGGACTTGCGCCGGCATTACCGCCGTGCTGTGCATGGAAACCAAAGGCAAAAAGCGGTTCAGACCAAGCCACTCGCGCACCCAAAGATTCATCCGTGGCCAGCGGCCCTTGATCACCCATCATCCTGACAAAGTCAGCCATGCTCATACGCTTGGCCGGGTTGGACTTGACATAAATTAAACTGTCCTTGATGTCGAGATCCTCTGGCTTGCAATCCGGAAATGCCGGGCGGAAGCTGCCGCGTTGCGAGGGACTGGAAGGATTGGTGGCCGATTCCAGTATTCTCTGCTTGAGTATCCTGGCAGCGTGCCTTATGGCCCAGCCTGTCTCTGACATATTGGTGGAGGAGTCCGGACTCATCCTGTAGAAGCCGCTGTATTCGTGGGAATTATAATGCACATCTTCAAAGCGGAAGCCGAGCTCGTCTGCCGCTATCTGACAGTAGGTGTTCTCCCCGTCTACACCATTATCGGAACCGGCTGAGAGTAACGTTGCCGTGCCATCGGTACGCTCAATCCTGACGGCAATTTCAGAGCTTCCGCTGGAATCGCCCCATTCGTGGTCCCAACCGAAGGCGATGCCGTGCATGCGCCCATTGGCCAGCTTCTTAGTCCCCGGCTTATGCCACCTTTCGTCCCACTTGATAGCACACCTGCCCTTCTCGACACACTCCCTCAGGCTGTCACGCACCTGGAATCCTCGTTCCTTCTTCTCATTGTTGAGCCACCCCATATCATGTCCCTTGGCACCATCATTCCTGAACGCGACTTCCATGGGATCCATACCAAGCTCGGCCGCCACATAGTCGAATATCAATGTCTGCATGGTTGAAGGCGGCAATTGCTCGCATCGTGTGGGAACAGTATGGCCCTTGTTAAGCCAAACGGACTTGGTCTCCATCCTTAGGTTGGGTATTCTGGTGTTCTCATGCAGGTGCAAGCCAGGGTAGTAAAGCGGCCAATACTGGCAGACGCCATAGTGGGTGGAGTCCACTGCCGTTATTGTGCCGTCGTTTTTAAAGCCCACTTTGACAAAATAGACACCCTCATCCGACGCTCCACCGAAGAAATCCTCTCGACGATTAAAAACATATTTAACCGGCCTGCCTGTCTTCTTTGACGCATAGCCCGCACACCAAAGCGGGCCAAGGTTCCAGTCGATCTGTGCCCAACCGCCGAAGCTGCCGCCCTGGTGAGGGACGTGTATCGTGATCTTGTTCATCGGTATTCCGCCGAACCAGTCCGAGATGCGGCTCTTGGACAGGTAGGGCCGCTGATGCTTCAACCATATCTCCGGGCAATCAGCGTTCCACCTCCATACGCCGCACGGACGCTCGGGCCCGACCCAGGTATTAGCCGTACGGTCGAAGCGGAACTCGACTACTTTGTCAGCTTCAGCAAAGCCCTTTTTTATATCACCATCCTCAAAGGCGTCGAGGACGCCGCCGTTGAAGTGGTTGCCATCTGGAAAACGTTCCGGGTATACCAGAGTCGCGCCCGGCTCGCACGCAGCCACGGGGTCAAGCAGGAAGGGCCGCTCCTCCCACTCAATAGCAATCAGCGAGAGAGCCTCCTCGGCGATATCCTCGGTCTCGGCAGCCACAGCAGCGCCGACCAGTTCGCCCTCCATATGGGCAATACCGACGAGAGGCCTATCAACCCAAAGCATTTCTACGACTTTATTTACTATAGTCTCCTTCTGCACTTCGGGATCATCATAGCGCACTATGTAGCGTACACCGGGAAGCTTCTCCGCCTTTGAGGTATCCATCTTGAGAATCCTTGCATGCGGGAGTGGGGACATAAGGAAGCGCAAATAAAGCATGCCGGGAAGCTGGATATCCATGGTGTAATCGGCCCTTCCTGAAGCCTTGGCGGTGCCATCTATCTTGCGTGGAATTCTCTGCCCAATGTATTTATACTCCTTGGGTTTATACTTATCCGATCTCAGGTTCTCGATCATCTCGAACATGCGTTCCGTCTGGTCTTCAGGGTGTTTATTCATCTGACTGCCTCCTTAGTTTTGGCATATTCTTCTCCCAGGTAACTACGTAGGTACTGGGACTGTTGAACACGGTCCAGGTAATCTTCGTGGAAATATTTTAGCGAGTCCAGTACGGGCACGGCAGCAGACTGCCCTAGCCCGCAAAGAGAAGCAATTGACATGGCCTGCGCCAGCTCCTCCAGCGCTTCTATATCACCCTCCATGCCTTCCATCCTGCACAGCCTGTCCAGTATCTCCATTATCACCTCGGTGCCCTCCCTGCAGGGCGTACATTTTCCGCACGATTCCTCGTTAAGGAAATGCATATCGTTATATACTGCGCCTATGATGTCACGCTTGGAGTTAAGCACAACGACCGCACCGGAGCCCAAGCAAGTTTCATGCGACAACGGTACATCGATCATGTGCCCGGGCACGATGGAGCCGGCGGAACCGCCCACCTGCACGGCCTTGACATCAACTGCTCCGGCTAGGTCAACCACCAACTCGCGCAGACAGCTTCCCATCTCCAGCTCATACACATCTGATTTGCAGACATCACCGCTGATGCTAAAGACCTTGGTGCCTTTGCTCCTTCCAGTGCCCATGTTGCTGAACCAGGTTGCGCCGTTATTGATGATGTGCGGCACGTTCATCAGGGTTTCCACGTTGTTGATAATTGTTGGGTAATCCCAGAGGCCGCGCTCAGGCGGGTAGGGCGGCTTGTAACGCGATTCCCCGCGCCTGCCCTCGATCGAGTTCAGTAGCGCCGACTCCTCACCGCAGATATAAGCGCCGGCGCCCTCTGCAATCTGGATGCTTATATTCTTCAGCAGCCCCTTATCAGCGGCCTGCTGGATAGCGCTGTTGAGCAGGTCGAATAGGGAGTGGTATTCAGCCCTTAAATATATATAAGCCTGCTGTGCGCGAATGGCAAGCGTAGCGATGCAGATGCCCTCAATCAAGGTGAAAGGATCGTTGGATAATAAATATTTATCCTTAAAAGCGCCGACCTCACCTTCATCGGCGTTGCAGATGAGGTACTTCAGTTTGGCTTTGCTATTTAAGGCCAGTTCCCATTTCAGGCCGCAGGGGAAGCCCGCACCGCCGCGGCCTGTCAACCCTGATTTCTTTATTTCCTCGACGACAGCCAACGGCCTCATCCTGCGTGCTTTTTCCATCGCCTTGAAACCGCCCTTGGCCAGGTACGTGTCGATATCACGGGGATCGATAACGCCGCAGTTGCCCGTTATTATCTTCTTCTCAGCCATTATCTCCTCCCTCGCTCAATATGACCCCAGGATCTCGGCGATCCGCTCCGGCGTCAGGTTACCGTAGAGTTTGTCGTTGATCAGCATAGCGGGCGCCTGGTCGCAGGCTCCGATGCAGCTCACCATCTCGAAAGAAAATTTTCCATCAGTTGTGACCTGCCCCTGGGCTACCCCGAGCTTATTCTCTATACTTGTGATAATGGCCTGGCCGTCCTTGAGCTCGCAGGGCAGGCAACGGCATACCCGTATTATGTACTTCCCCCCGGGCACGACAGGTAAAAAGGTGTAGAACGTGGCAACCCCGTAGGCCTCGTTCAATGTAACGCCAGCCTTGCCCGCCGCCTCGACCATAGCTTGACGTTCAAGGTGTCCCTTCTTTCCCTGCTCAATTTTCAGATCGGGCAGCAGCTGTGAGCGTCTGCTGATGTTAGATTCCATTAGCTTGCTCATTTCGCCTTACTCCCGCTCTAGGTGCAAGCTTCGGTCCGGCGCTCAGCGCGCCCGTGGGACAGTGCTCTACGCATACCCCGCAGTCGCGGCAGACCTCCGCAGTCAGGGCCTCATCGAATCCGGTGACTACCTTGCATTTGAAGCCGCGGTAACCGATGCTGAGGATGTTCTGGCGAGCGATGTCGCTACAGGCCCGCACGCATTTCTGACAGAGGATACACTTGGCAAGGTTGCGTTTTACGTATGGATTGTTCTCCTCGGCCGGAAAAAAGCGCGGCATCCTGACACTAAAGCGCGGCGCACCCACTTCGTATTCCGAAGCCAGGTTGTGCAATTTGCAATTCTCAGCATTAGCGTCGTTCATACAGTCGCCCGTGTGTGCTGTCAGCATCAGTTCCACGACGATTTTACGGGCCGAGAGAACCTTTGGTGAGTGCGTCTGCACAGTCATTCCCTCTGTTACAGGAGTATGGCAGGCTCCCATCAATGTGCGTGAGCCCGCTATTTCCACCAAGCACACCCTGCAACTTCCGGACGGCAATTGCCCATGGATGTGGCAGAGCGTGGGAATCTTGATGCCACTGCCTGTGGCTGCTTCCAGGATGGTTGACCCTTCGCGCACCTTGAGTTTCTTCCCGTCAATATTGAAGTTCACATTGCCCATCGGCATACCTCCAGATAGAAAACTTTGACGATCTTCGAATGAAGGTGGAGGCCCCCTTGCCTGCTATATTGCCCTCAGTGAGGCCGTTGAATTTCTCGCAGTGTGACCGATATATTGTGCCTAACGCCACTATCCATAATTGCTAAGAATACTATGATGGCTAACGGCACTGTCGTCCTAGATTATAATTCCGGAAAGAATTTTGGGGGTTTTGGCCTGGAAAAAATCAAAGGGGCCCTATATCTCAATGAGATCTTTTAACATAACGGGTATCAGTTTTTTTACCATCCGAACAGATGAATTGGCTGCGATATGCTTGTGGCGTCAATCCGATATCTCTATTGAACGACGTATAGAAAACTGATTTTGCATTGAAGCCGACTTCATAGCAGATAGTTGTAATACTAAGTCCCGGGTTCGTTTCTAATAATTGACGGGCTGCCCGGACCCGGTATCCATTGACGTAATTACAAAAATTCAATTGCAATTGGTCGTTGAGAAATTGAGATAATTGATGGGGACTGATAGACAATTTCTCTGCCAGTGTGTGCAGAGTCAGCTCGGCATCTTTATATATCTCTTCATCTTTCATCAAATCGTCAAGACGCCTCTTGATGAGTTCAGTGTCAAGACCTTGTAAGCGCGAGCGTTCATAGCGTTTTTTGCTCACTTCTTTTTTGATAGCAAAGAAAAATGAAGGGTAATAATCCTGAGTGATTGGAATGGATATTTGTACTGTTGCGGAGATGCTTAATCCGGCCAACATTATCAGGCTATTGGTGAGAAATATGCCCGTCGAGAACACAGCCAAGGTGGCCATGGCTAAAAACAATCTGATAATTACTATGCGCGCTTCCTTATGTATTTTCGTATTGTTCCAAAATGGCAGCATGTCTTTCAGTAGCGCGCTATGATACAGAAAAATGTGCAACACAAGAAAAATGAATATGGGCGCAAAAGAACTTTCTAACGGTTGTGTCAAGAAACCGGAGATAAATAACCTTTTTTGCTCGTTGCCTTGACTGTAAAATGCTATCTCAGCAATCAGCATCAGTGCAGCAGGCACTAGATGCAGCAAATGGGTTCTTTTAAATTCGCGCATTGTCCCTGTAAGGGCATTTATCGAGAAATAATAGCTTGGCCCGAGCAGGAGGCAGCATGTGGGATAAAGGAACACAGAAAAAGGATGGTTTATGGGGATCCTATTGGCAATGAGGACACTATCTAAAAGGATAAACGCACTGCAGAGAAAATGGATGAAACGAAGCAGGTTGGCGCGTCCCCCTTTTCCGGCTGTTATCTGAAGCACAGCTAACAACAGAGTTAAGAAACTGCCGAATAGTGTATAGAATGTTAGAGCCAACTGGATAAAAGACATTTTTGTAACTTCGTATATTCAGTCATCTCTCACCTTTGTTTCAAACCGCCACAAATAACACGGCTTATTCTAACTAAATCATTATTAATCTAAACCGTAATGTCGACTATTATATTTTAGCTCCAGCAAAATTTGCAGAACTTTTAACTGGCACTCCCGCTTGGAATAAAAAGGCCAGGGTAAAAACCCCTGCTCTTCGAAAGGTTTACCTTAACAGTTTATGCTAATAGTTCTGGAACACCCCTCAAAATGGATTCTGTTTCCCTCATGATCTCCTGTACCATATCGTTTACTTTGGGCAGATCGTTGATCCGCTGGGCCGCTTCCCCGGCAGCCATCATTGCTTTTTCCCTATCCCCTTCGAAGGTAGCTTTAAGGGATTCTATCTCGTATGTAATCAAATTCATATCAATAGTAGAGAAATCATCCGGGGTGCCGAGGTACACGCCGGGCGATTTCTGAAGAGTGTTTTTAGCATGTTCCTCACTACGTGGCGTTTTCAACCAACGGGCAGGACCCACAAAACCGCGCGCCACCAGTGTCCCTCTGTCGCCTGCAACCACAACCCCTTCCTTCCAAATCTGATGGAAATCACTCTCGTGTGTTGCCAGAAAGCGTGTACCCATCTGTGCGCCATCCGCGCCCATAACCAGCGCTGCCGCCAGTGTCTTGCCGTCGCAGAATCCGCCGGCGCCCACAACCAGGGTATCCTTATCGGATACTACCTCCACAACAGCCGGAAGCAATATCATTGAATGCACCGGCTCCCATGATGTATGAAAGCCGCCTTCATGGCCTGAGGCTACTATCACATCAACACCGGCTTTCTTACAGCGTAGGGCTCCCCTGACGGATGGGACAACATGCATCCAGGTAAATCCTGCTCCCTTTATTTTGTCTTTCAAGCCCACGGGATCGCCGGCGGACGTAAAGATCACTTTGAAATGCTTCTTGATATCAGGATTCTCTTCGCGGACCCTGATGGCCGTATCAATCATGACGTTCGCCTGAGAGCGTAACTCCGCTGAAACCATTACATTGATGCCGAAAATGCCGCCTTTATCCTTAACCAACCTATATGTTCGTTTCAGAACTTTTTCCAGTACTGTGCCTATATCATCATCGAAATTAGCTTCAGCTGTTTCCACAAATGCTTTGTAAATCCATGGCTGGAAGTCTTTATCAAAAATGCCGCTGGTAGAAAGTAATCCCAGCACACCGGAGTTTGCAGCTGCAACACAAAGGTTGTTGTTGCTAAAGGGACCCATTCCTGCCTGTATAATTGGATATTTGATACCAGTTACGTCACACAATCTTGATCTAATCACAGATAAAGACTCCTCTCCAATGTATTATTTATGAACCGTTGTATTTTGTAATAATCAGGGAATATACATTCTAATACTCATAATTCATTATTCTAAATTTTAGTAATGCCAAAATCGCTCTTGTAACCAGGAACCGCGCTACCTGGACTTTGTACCTATTATTTGATAACGGGATAGCGTTTTTCACAGCAGCGGCACCTGCTGTTTCTGCCAAGCCCTAAATGATTAAGCAGGCACAAATAATAATGAATGAACAGCACATTCATTATACATCAATAACGCAACATGTCAAGCCTGTTTGCAATTCGCTAATGCCAAACAGTGACTCTTACCAGTTTCCTAATAATTCATGTGAGTTCCACTCGTGTATTCAAATTATCTTATAGCTTTTATATGCCCTGATAATTCTGATATAATTATTGCTAAAATGAATGATTCATTAATTTGATATTATTGGATTGCGAGGTGGATAATGGACTTCAGATTTACCGAGGAACAACTTGCAAGGAAGCAGGAATATCACAGAGTCTGTATCGAACTAGCTGAAAAAGCTCCATCCACATGGATGTCGGCGGAAAGCAAGGGGGAATACGATGAATGTGCAGAGTATCACCGGTATTGTGCAAGAGAATTCGGAAGGAGAGGTTGGTTGGCCCTCAGTTGGCCTGAAGAATATGGCGGCTCCGGTGACATGATGGATAAGGTGCTGTTTACGGAAGCGTGCGGCTATCATAACGTGCCCGGTATAGATGAATGGGGTGTTATGATGCTGGCGCCCACTCTCCTGGCAGCCGGCAGCGAGGAAATCAAGAGGGAATTCTTACCGGGGATAGCCTCAGGTGAAACCATGTGGTGCCAGCTTTGGAGTGAGCCAAACGCGGGATCGGACCTGGCGGCACTCAACTGTACTGCTATCAGGAAGGGAGACGAGTTCATAGTTAACGGCCAGAAAACCTGGAATACCTGCGCCCACAGGGCTGACTGGGGATTCGGAATTTATAAATCCGATCCGTCGGGCAAGAAACATCATAACCTTACATTTTTGCTGTGCGACATGCTGACTCCGGGTATAACGCTGCGGCCGATTCCGTACATGGACGGCGAGCATATCTACAATGAAACCTATTTCGATGATGTCAGAATTCCCGCACGATTTATCGTCGGCAAGGAAAACGAAGGCTGGGCGGTGATGAATGTTCTCGCTGGCTTCGAACGATCAAACATTTACAATATTGCCACTCTGGTCCGCGTTTTCGAGATTTTGGTTGAATATTGTAACGTTACTCAACGTAATGGAAAATCGTTGTCTAAAGATCCTCTGGTGAGGAACCGGATTGCAGGTCTGGCCTGCGAACTGGAAGCTGTAAGGATGCTGTCCTATCGCGTGGCGGACCAACAGGCTCGTAATGAAATGGGGCTCATGGATGCAGCTTCAGTAAAAGTATTCATGAGCGAGCTATTTGAGCGAATGGCAGATACAGCCATGGATATTATGGGGATCGATGGGCAGGTTAAGCCATCTAAATACGCTAAAATGTCCGGCATGTGGCAGTATATCAGCCAATTGTCCTATGCCCTGATTATTTCAATGGGTACAAATGAAATCCAACGAAACCTTATAGCCTGGTACGGGCTTGGTTTGCCCAGAATGAAGTGAGCATAAAAGTACTAATCGGGAGCGTGGTTTTTAAATGCCTTATACTCAAGTGCTGTACGAAAAGAAAAATAGGATCTCATACATAACTATCAACAGGCCGGAGGTGATGAACGCAGTCAGCCCGGTCACAAGCGCTGAATTGTATGATGCATGGTGCGATTTCAGAGACGATCCGGAAATGTGGGTTGCCATTCTAACCGGAAAAGGCGAAAAAGCCTTCTCAGCAGGAAACGATCTTAAATACCAGGCACAACATCATGATGATCCAAATTCACTGCGATCCGATCCACCGGGCGGCTTCGGCGGAATAACCAATAAATTCGAATGCAACAAACCGATGATAGCTGCGGTTAACGGTCTGGCACTGGGAGGCGGATTCGAAATGGCGCTGGCTTGTGATATAGTCATCGCCGCAGACCACGCCCGATTTGGATTGCCTGAACCCACGGTTGGAATGATAGGAGGAGCCGGCGGTGTACACCGTCTTCCACGTCAGCTGCCGTTGAAACTTGCCATGGGATTGATTCTGACAGCCAAACCCATAAATGCCCAGGAGGCGTACCGCATGGGGATTGTTAACGAGGTAGTACCTCTGATCAATCTTATACCCACTGCGGAGAAATGGGCAGGAGACATTCTTCGCTGTTCGCCCATGGCAATCAGGGCCAGTAAGGAATCCGCCCTTAAAGGATCGGGGCTCCCTTTGCTGGATGCCGTGAATACCATATTTCCCGCATATCTTGCTCTGCTCCAGTCTCAAGATTTTATTGAGGGACCCCTGGCATTTTCCGAGAAACGACCTCCCCGGTGGAAGGGGCTCTAACCGGGAAATAAAGGCAAAGGAAGGTAACCATGCGCAACAATGCAATCAGGTATCGTACAGATACGTTCCATGGATCAATCCTGGAAAACAATCCCCTGGATAGCCCCGTCGACCGGTCTATTGCCATATATCTTCCACCCGGCTATTTCGAAAGTCCGCAATGCAGATATCCGGTAATCTATTATCTTCATGGTTATGACGGCAATCATTCAAAACTGGCAATCCTGCCAACCAACGATGATTTAAAAAAACTGGCAGGCTTCCTGACGCCTGATCTGGCGGCTCAAATTAAATTCGATAATGTCGCGTCCTATGGCATGTTAGATGACATGATAAAATCAGGTGAACTAAAGCCTTTTATTCTTGCTCAGCCGGACGGCAGCCTTCTCATACCGCGAGTGGGAAACACAAAAGACATTATGACTGGGTTGCCCTCGACCAAAGGAAGCTTCTACGTTGACTCCAAGTGGACAGGCGCATACGAGAGCTACATTGTTACAGACGTTATCAGATACATCGATTCACATTACCGCACCATTCCTGATGCACTCCAACGTGCCATATCCGGCGTATCAATGGGTGGTTACGGCGCACTCAATATATACTTTCGTCATCCCGATATATTCGCCGCGACAGCGGCAGGTAGTCCGGCCAATTTCACTGTTGCTTCTTTATCAACCAAATATGTGCAGCCATTGATGATCAGATTAATGGGGCGAGATGCAGCAGAGCGCATGGGTTCGGCCGGCATGAATGATATCCTTGATACCATGGACCTGATTTATTCCAGGCAGCACCCATTGTTGCGGACGGTGAAGCGCGACAAGTCCGGCCAGGTTGTCAGCTATGATGCAGAGGCAGCAACAGCTTGGGACAGATATGATTTGAATAATGTCATCAACGAAACTGCAAAAAGCTTGAAAAATCCCCGCATATTTATCGATTGCGATATAGATGACGAATTCGGACTGGCGGACGCCGCAGTCAAATTGCATAATTCTTTGCTCCAACAGGGTATAAACCATAAATTCGATCTATACAGCGATCCCAACGCTTCTCTTTCTCCTCATACACTTGGGACGGGATATCACATCATCTCACATCTCAAATACTGCAGTGAAGTAATAGATAATCAGTGATCATTGGATATCCGTGGTTCAATTTATGAGAGGCACACAGTATTTGAGGGTCGGTAACATATGATAAGCTATTCCAAGAGTGTGCGGAGTAAATGCAGCCCTGGGATTGGTAAAAATATCGATGGAATTAGGTACTCCGTACTGCTTGAGAGAATGGCCAATTCTCAGTACTTCCGGAGCAAGGTTAAAATCATCATCTTTATGACAGCTAATATGTATATTCATATTGGTAAGGGAATCTGCTTTGGCAACAATGACATTCTTCAGTTCGTGTGATTCCCAGTTGTGTGCCGATTTGCTATCATAGTTAATGATCTTACCATCAGAGTCCCGTTTCACTGTGGGCAGCAATGGGCGGTCGTGGGAGTATACCATGTCCAGCGTGTCCAATATGTCTGTCATGGAAGCATCGCCGGCTTTGGCTGCCTCTTCTTTTCCCATAATCTGATCAAGAATGGGCACTCGCATTTTATATGACAGCCAGTCCAGTGTAAAATTGGCGGGAGCTATGGGCGCCAGTACTGAGAATATACCCGGCCGGTTTAGGCATATGCTTAAAGCACCGTACCCGCCCATCGATGTCCCGATCAAGGCGCGACGCGCGCGATCAGCAAAGGTACGATAGTGATCATCGACATATGCAATAACATCTTCTGCTATATATGACTCATAGTTGCCTGTAAATGAGGAGTTAACATACCAGCTTCCCTTGGAGGCAGGCTCACCGGTCATCACATCAATTGCGTTATTGAGTTGCGGCAGATGCAGACTGCTGTCCGGCTGCGCAATTATACAGGGCTCTATCTCCCCGGCAGAAATCATGCGGTCTAACTTGATATAGGATGCCATATCATCCAGGTAGAACTGGTCGGCCAGGTCGCCGATTAGAGAAAGGACAATTCGGTATTTATCAGCGGCATCTGCATATATAGTTGGTTTGCGATAGGTGCTTTCGTACCCGTGCAATATATAAACAGTTGGATAACGGGTATCCTTATTGTCGAAATAGCCCGGTGGAAGATAGATATGTATGTACCTATCCACCGGGCTGCCAAGCGGGTTGTCCTCCAGACTCTTAGCATGAAATTGATCGAGTATATATCTTTGATTATTTTTAATAATTGCCATTATTTTCTCCCATCATCCAGGTGTAATCCTATTGAAACGACGTTTTTATCACATGTCGCAGCATTACTCCACCACTTCATTTAAGCAACCATTGATAACTTGACGTTCATAGTAATCGCTACCAAGTGTTAACAATTAAGAATAATCACTCATAAAGTCCTTGCCTTCTATTGATTTCGGTCGCCTTAGCCATGTCCTTCTCATAATACTTTGCCCCAATATAGTATGCGGTAAAGGTCAGAACGCCAAATGCGCTGATACACATAAGGGCAATTTTTAATCCATTTGCGCCAGACCCCAAAGAATCTGATAATGCTCCTGCAGAGAGCGGTGCCCATGCGGTAATAAACCCAAGGAAATTATTTACTCCCCATGCCTGCCCTCTTTTATCCAGAGACGAGCAATCCTGTGTTACGGCAGCATTAGGCGCCTGCACCATCAACCAGGTAAATGCCCATAGACAGGCGAAAACATATCCCATACCCTGAATATCCATCAGCAATGCTCCAAAGATGGCAACGGTCCCAACGGTGGTGGATATAGCACAAATATGCATCCGTGCCCTTGGATTTCTCTTTTGCCACTTGTCGGATATTACTCCACCTATAACTGCACCAATAAGGCCGATAAATCCTATTATTCCCACCATCAATCCGGCCTGGTCCGCCTTTATTCCCTGAGATCTAATCAGAAACGTCGGTACCCAGGCTAAAAGCGCCCCGGCTACAATGTTGTAAGCAGCATATCCCACATAGGAGCTCAGCAGAGTGGGAGTTTTGAACAACGTCAATATAGATGTGAAAAAACTTTCTTTCGTCACACCATCGTCCTTTACAGGTGGAGGAGCAGTCTCATAATCCCGAAGAAAAAAAGCCACTACGCCAAATATAATTCCGGGAATGGCGAAGAAGAAAAACGGTGAACTCCAGCTATTATACTTCACAACCAGCATACCACCCAGGGCCATACCCAGAGGCACACCCAATTGTGATACAACCAGAAATATTGCTAGTACTGTTCCTCTCAATCTTTGGGGCCATGCCCTGACTATCAGAGCCTGGCCGCCGGAATTAAACCCGGATTCGCCAACACCCACCAGCATACGTGGCACTAATATTGTAATAAAATTCCTGCCCAGGCCTGTCAGGAATGTAAATCCGCTCCATGTGATTGCCAGAATTCCCAACATCTTCCTTCTTGACCATCTGTCACATATGAATGCAATCGGCAAGGTCATAACAGCTAATCCAAGCCAAAAGACCGTCTGGAACCAGCCGATTTGTGTATCGTTGAGTCCCAGTGCAATTCTCATGGGCTCCTGGGCTACGGCAAAGACCGTTCTATCCATCTGATTGATCATGTTAAGGATTGCGATGACAACAAGTATGAAGACAGCATGTCCTTTGCCGAACAGATAACCTTTGCCATTGGTTGACGGTGATTGCTCCATATAAATTCCTCCCTAGAATGATACTTCTGACACTTGCTACTTTTAATATGATTAACGGCGAATAATTACGAGATCAACCGGTCCTCGATACATTATTCCGTTACCAATGCTTTATATGAAGTATCTATACCCGGCATTTTCGATTCGACCCTATCTCTGTAGAGTAACGATGAATAGGTTGGGTTTTGTTGCCAGCCGTCGATCTGCGCTGCCTTTTTGGCCGCAGACAGGTAGCGATCCCAATCCGCGCTGAAATAAAGGAATTTCTGTTGGGCCGCCCGGGACCCTTCACCATGTATATAATCGACCTGGCGATGGTTATTAGTCATATCTTTTACCAGCCTTGCAGCCTTTATACGATCGGCGGTCGGGATCCCGGCCTTTGCACTAAGGTATTTATCTATGTAGTCATGTATCTCCGGATTTATCCAATCCCTGTAGGTAGGAACAGTCGTGGCAATACCACCACAAATGTCCTGAGTTATCTTACAAGCCTCATGCCAGTTGTCCGCAAAAGTAAATTTAGCCGAATTGGTCAACATCAAGTTCGGCACCATCATGTGAGCATCAGGATCCTTGATGCTCTCCAGACATGCCATCTTGCTCAACGCTGCCACCGTCTCGGTTATCATTGCCATCCACGCAAGCTTGTTTTGTATATGGCTGTATTTCTCAAGACCGTTGTATTCCGAGACCAGTTTTGCCACTCCTGTGAGCCTTTCCAACTCTCCAACCATCTTGCATGAGCCGAAGAGACGATGGAAACTGGCAAAGCCATATGCAATATCTTGAGAAAATTGCCACTCCCCGCACATAAAAACCCTTTCCCACGGAACAAATACGTCATCAAAAATAATTAAACACTCAGTAGGCTGCACATGGGATGAGGCCGGAAAATCCCACGTGGCTTCTTCACCATAAGTTCGTGTGACTGGTTCCGTTGCTATCAGCTTTATGCCTTTTGTCCCCAAAGGGACCGCAAACGACAGAGCATAGTCTTTATCTGCTTCCCCATGAGTACGACATGGCAATATAATGGCCTCGTTTGCGCAGGGCGTGGCGCTGATATGCATTTTTGCGCCTCTCACAACAATTCCACCCTTCAGCCTATCAACCACACGAACATAAAAATCACGATGCTGAATCTGTTTGGATGGATGTAAGCTGCGATCACCCTTTACATCGGTAACAGCACCTGTCAGACCGATATCATTTCTCTGCAGGTAATTCCTGTATGCTTCAACCCGCTCTGCGTACTTTGTACCCAGAGCTCTATCCATCCTGTTCCCAGCCAGCGTAATAGCTGCTAAAGCATCGACACCCATACAGTGCAGAAGAAAGCCACCGCCGGAACGTACACCGGCCAGGAAACACTCCCTCCTCCTTAACAGTTCATCCCGATCTTTAGGTGGAGTCAGAAGGAAATTGACTTCTTCCCCATCCGCATTTTTGGTAACAAAAAGATCATGGAATTTTGGATCTCTCGGATATACAAAATCCATAGCAGCTGCACGGATCATCGTCCGCAATGTAGGATGAGTCCTTACGTCCTTAACTCTTTCGCCTAGACAATAAACTACCCTTCCATCGTCCAAGCTATCGAGGTATTGCTCAACTGTTCGAATCATTTAGTAACCCCCGTATTCACCAAGTAATTTTTGTTATCGAGATCACAGCTTCTCATACACGAATCTGGCTGCGATCTTGAGTATTCGCATAAGATATAGTAAATTAAGTGCTCATATGCTCCTTAATGTAACTGAATGGCTCAGACTTATTTATCTCAGCACACGTCAACTTACCATTGGCAACGGTCAGAGTGAAGTCAAAAATCTCCTTTCCCATAGCATCAACCGTTTTATCAGCATCGATAATTGCACCGGCATTGATGTCTATATCTCCCTTCATTTCAAGGAAGGTTTTTGTATTTGTAGAGACCTTGATCACCGGCACAGCTGGAGTACCGGCCGGTGTACCCCTACCTGTTGTGAAGATAATGATCTGTGCGCCACAGGCCGCAAGGCCTACCATAGCTTCTATATCGTAGCCCGGCCCCTCCATGATCATCATCCCTTTCTTAGTCGTTTTATGGCCATAGCCAACACAATCGACTATAGGCGTAGAGCCGGCTTTTGTAATACATCCGAGGGATTTTTCCACAATTGAGGAAAGTCCACCGTCCATATTCCCTGGTGAAATGACCATACCGGCCAGCGGTCCCATCACTTCCTTGATCCTCTTTTCATGGTCTACGATCAACGTCTGGACTTTATCGCCCAGCTCCGGGGTCACACAGCGCTTTTTCAAGATGTGATCAGTGCCGATCATTTCCGTAACCTCGGTTATCATAGCCCCGGCCCCGTTGGCGACAAACAGGTCAGCTGCCGCTCCCACGGCCGGGTTAGCAGTCACCCCGGAGAGGGCATCGGAGCCTCCGCACTTTAGTCCGATAAGCAACTCACTGAATGGCGCAGCTACCCTTTTCTGTGATGATAATAACTTCTGGAATTTCCTGATTATTTCAGCGCCTTTCTTTGTGGTGGCCGCGCTTCCTGAGCCCTGTATTTTAAGCACTTCGACCGGCTTGTTCTTGACGGCATCGGCAAAAAGCTGAGCCTGTATGATCTCACATCCCAGCCCGATTATGAGTGCTGCACCCACATTCGGATTATTCATCAGTCCAGCAATAACCAGCCATCCGGTAGCGGCATCATCCAATCCTGTTCCGCAACCATAAGCATTCTGTACAGCTATAATGTCAGGGAACTGCCTTCCAAGGGCAGCCACAACTCCATTAGCACAGGAAACAGAGGATGTCACTAAAATGTGGTTGCGAACGCCGTATTCGCCATTCTCTCTTTTGTATCCTTTGAATTCCATAGTCAACACCTCATATTTAGTCAAATCCGGACTTTCCAATATTTAATCACACATCAATACCTCACAGGTGTGCCGGGTCCAGTTCCGCTCGAGTATTATGTAGATGGACCCACATGCCGGGATAAATGTCGCAGCTCGCTGTGGTGATTGCCTCCCCATAGCGTACGACAGGCATCCCCGCCTTGATTTTACTAAGCGCTACTTTATGGCCCATTTCCACCTTTTGCGCGGCTTTAAACAGTTCCTTTCCATCCAATATGACAGAATCGCCCTCCTTTATATCTCGGATTGCTACAACAACATTGTCTACAGGATTCACTCTCAGGACATTATTTGTCATCCAAGTAAATACCTCCCTTTTATAGAGATGTCACATCGAACGGTATCTTCCTGCCATCCGAAGTATAGTCATAGAAACCCTTACCGACTTTACGCCCGGTCCTACCTGCTTTTACCAGTTTGTCCAGCAGTGACGATATGACCACGTCATTTCCTAGTAGGGACCTCCATGCATGATTAACGAGCAGGGTAGTGTCGATACCTGCATTATCCGCTATCTCAAACGGCCCCACGGTCCAGCCGTATCCATACTTCATTCCCATATCGATATCCTCCGGCGTGGCGATGCCCTTTTCAACCAGATCGAAAGCTTCCTGAGCTGCCATGGCGTGGATACGGTTCATTACAAATCCGGGAATATCCTTCATTACTTTTACCGGATATTTATCAATAGACTTCACGAATTCAACGGTCCGCTCAAATACCGAATCCGATGTTTTTTCCCCTTTGATTACCTCAACCAGTTTCATTATGGGAACAGGGCCAAAGAAATGCGTACCCACGACACGTTCCGGATGTTTAAGATCTGCTGCAAGTCTCGTGATGGGTATTATTGAAGTGTTTGTAGCTATGATAGTATCAGGCTTACAGTTTTTCTCCAGATTAGAGAAAAGCTGTTTTTTAAGGTTCTCGTCTTCATATATAACTTCTATTATAACCTGGCAATCTCCAGCCACAGACAGATCAGATGCTACCACCACCCTGTGTTGGACGGCCTTGGCAGACTCTTTGAGTTGTCCCTTGCTCTCCAGTTTCTCTGTGGACCATCGGATTCCGCTTAAGGCTTTTTCAATAGCCTGGGGATTGGAATCAAGCAGGTAAGTCTTACAGCCTCCTTGAGCTACGACCTGTGCAATACCGCTACCCATATAGCCAGATCCGATGACAAGTACATTTTCCATCTAAATTCTCCGATATCTATTTCATTTAAAATAGACTATTTGGACCTCGAGGGTAATATGGCCAGTGCATTCCCGGTAGTTGTTTTATTTCCTTTCCCGTTTTCGACCCAGATTTCACATTCAATGAAGTTCTCACCGCCGGCTGCATATTTATTGGTAACTCTTCCTTTACACCACCACGTTTCACCATCCTGCGGCAGATCTAATGTACGCATCTTACGCGGGTAATCCATGCCACGATAGCGACAACCAAATTTCTTTAGCTTGCCCCTTTCACCTATCCACCTGGTCATCATATTTACCAGCCATGCGCGCTTAAGCGCACCATGCACAATTGGATGTCCCACTCCAAGATTCTTTGCAAAATCCTCTTCATAATGAAGCGGATTGAAATCGCCGGAGGCGCCAGCCCACTGAACTAACATCCTGGTAGTAGCTATTTTTTTTAATGGAGTGATTTCATACCCGACATCAACATCCTCGCAATAAATCTGATCGGTCATAATCCCCTCCGTATTCACAATTGAGTGTTAAAAATTCAAATATGTGTTACGCATTACAAGTGCTGTAACGCCATTCTGATTGGTGAAAACAGTCTCAACCGTGGTAACCATAGTTGGGCCCATTTTAGTCTCTCGGCCCTCGATATTTAACAGCTTTGTCACAGCAACCAGCAAATCACCGGCACCGATAGGAGTCATGAATTCATACTCCACACCGCCGTCAAGATTACCTACCGGGGCACCTGCCATGATCAGCTTGATTATGAACTCTTTAATTACATCAAATCCGCGTATATCTATTGGCCATCCCATAAAACCCGGTGGCGCTATCAACCTTCCAAAATTGCTTTGCGCAGCATACTCAACATCATTGTAAAGAGGATTTTCATCTCCCACGGACTGAGCAAATCTCTGTATCGCCCCTTCCTCGACTTTATAAACTATCGCATCAGTAGACATACCAATGAATTGCTTCAGTTGATCTGTTACTACAAATTCCGCCATTTTAAATCGCCTCTCCCTATTCTTTCGTAATCCGATTGAAGCTGATACCTATTATATTTTTAAGATCTGCCACTCACCATATGTATAAATACTTGCCCTGAATAACATATCAATTAAATGACCTCTAATATGAATGATTGGTTCATTTTATAATAGATAATAGTATGGTGTCAAATTACATTTTTTACTAGGGCTGTAGTTTTATGCCTCCTTAAGATACAGCGCCACTTATACCCATATCTATGCATAGCATCTGATAGAATTAAAGCGATAAATTCAGATCAGCCATATATTGCAGCGTTGCATCCGGTATAACAGCTACTCTGGCGCGTCCGGGATAGTCGTGCATAAGACAATCCAATCCTTCTGCCCAACTTTTTACCCATATGGTGCCGGGGATGTTCAGTTGATCTGCTTGTGATTGTTCAAATTGTGGACACAGAATAATCATGCGCTTTATCCACGGCAGGTTAAAATTGACTGCCTGGAACTGGCGCCCTTTTACTGTCTCGCCAAAACTGCTATTCAGATAATGAACTACCTGCCCCGCAGGACAATCCATTATGAGTAAAAAGTCGCCTCCTTTTTCCAATAGCATCAGAATCCCATGTATCATTCCAATAGATGACTCATTGCCTTTACCATATGTATTGACTATCACGATATCGGTCGCCGCCACGGGCCTGGTGGCATAATGCGGTACAGCATATTTAAGCGCTTCGCTGTACTCAGACTCCGGTTTACCACAAAAAATGGCGCATGGCCTGGCAGATCCATTAAGAGCGAAGTCGATTTTGAAATCCAGCCCGGCCAGCTTGGCCGCCTCCATGAAATCTTTAGCCAGGGGATTGTCAATATAATTACCCATTCCCACTGTGTTACCTCTGCCTTCTTTTCTCGCCTTATACTCAAGTGCATGGTACTGTTCGATGGAATCGATCGCCGATACACCGGGAAGAATAATTTTCCCGCCGCCGCCAAATCCGGTTTGAGGGTGGGCTATAATTGATCCTATCCCTATCTTGAGGTCGCAGGACATTACTTCGGAGTTAACATGGAGTTGCGTCCCCTGAGATGTTTCACCGATGTAAGTACAGTGTTCGTAAATATTATGATTGTATACCGGAAAACGATCGAGTATCTCGCGACCGAGCTTCTTTTCAAAGTCCTGATAGTTGTGTGCTCCATGGCATCCCAGAGCACAGATGAATCGTATTGATTTATCGGAAATGCCGGCTTCCTTTAGCTCCGATAACACGTAGGGTAGTGCGAGACTGACAGGCGTAGGACGGGAAATGTCGTCAAAAATGATAGCTACCTTTTGCTTGCCTCTGGCCAGGGCGCTTAAAGGCTGACTACCAATGGGACAGGCAATAGCCTCTTCGATCTGGGTCTTCATTAACTCAGGGGCGGAGTGCCCATTCATCAAGCATTCAATCACTTCCCATTGGTCAGGGAAAGAAATATGCAATTTTTCTTCGCCATACCACTTTCTGATCGGGACTTTTAAGCTTTTCACCAACTCACCTCATCAAGATGTCTTTGCTTAAACTATTTGGGATTGCTGATACGAATAAATGCCCCTCTACTGGCCGATTGGACCAGCTCTTTAAAAATTTCCAAATAGCCACGTGGCACGGTTTTTTTCTCAATAACCAGAGTTTTTCGTCTCTGTTCGAGAATGCTGTCTTTGACATTGAGTTGAAGCCTGCGTTTTACCACGTCAATTTCGATAGTGTCGCCGTCTTCGACCAGGGCTATCAGACCCCCTACCGCAGCTTCAGGAGACAGATAACCAATGGAAGGTCCTTCTGTGTACCCAGAGAAGCGCCCATCTGTAATCAGATAGCAGGAGTAATCAAGCGTCATCATATGAAGAAGCGCTCTAAAGAACTGCATTTCCCGCATTCCGGGGCCGCCTTTAGGCCCTTCGTAGCGTATTACTACTACATCTCCTGCTGATATCTTGCCGTCCAACAACGCCTTAATAGCAGCATCTTCCGAGTTAAATGTCCTGGCAGGACCTTTAAAATGCCAAAGGTCTTCAGGCAGCCCAACCTGCTTTATCACAGCGCCTTCGGCAGCGAGATTACCTTTCAAGATAGCAACGCCTCCGTATGGATGCACCGGATTTTCCAGCGGCCTGATAATCTCATCATCGAACACTTCGAATCCCATAATATTCTCAGCCATGGTCTTTCCAGTTACAGTAAGGACTGCGCCATCGATTTTGCTTTCCAGCCGTTTCAGCACACCGGATACTCCGCCAGCGCGGTCGAAGTCCACTACGAAATAGGGGCCGTTAGGCTCTATATTTGCCAGGTGAGGTGTCTTACTCGATATCCTATCGAAATCATCCAGATCAAGCTGAATATCCAACTCATTGGCTATCGCAGGCAGGTGCAATACAGTATTCAATGAACCGCCTATAGCCATATTCACCATCATGGCATTATTTATGCTTGCTTGAGTCATTATTTGGCGCGCTGTTATACCTCGGTTCAGGAGCTCCATTATCTTCTCACCCGCTTGCTCCGCTAGCCTGAGCTTTTTAGCCATCATTGCTGGGACGCTACCATCACCCGGCAGGCTCATTCCCAAAGCTTCTGTCAGACATGCCATCGTATTTGCCGTGCCCATTCCCCAGCATGCGCCTGGGCAAGGATAGCAGGATGATAACGCCTCTTCACGTATCATCTTATCTATATTGACGTCCATTAGCTTTGGAGCTTCCTGGCCTATGGTTTTTGTCGACATGGTGACTTTACCTCTTGGCCAGTATCCCGGAGGAGCCGAACCACCAGCGACGACTATGGCTGGAATATCTAATCTTGCCGCCGCCATAAGTAGTGCAGGAATGATCTTATCGCAGGAACCCACCAGCACCATTGCATCATAGCGATGTCCCCGCACAGTCACCTCAATCGAATCGGCGATTATCTGGCGACTGGGTAAGGCATAGTTCATCCCTTCATGAGCTTCCGTTAGGCCGTCGCACAACGAAATCGTCCCGAATTCCAAGGGAATACCGCCGGCGCTGCGCACACCGGCTTTGACTCTATCCACTATGGAACGCAGATGAATATGTCCCGGATGGATCTCATTGTACGTGTTTACAACCGCGACGAATGGCTTTTGAATCTCATCGTAAGTAATGCCGGTCGCATATAACTGTGCTCGTCTGAAGAGAGCTAACACATCGTCTCCGGAATAGATACTGCTTCTTTCCTTGGCATTTTTCTGGCCGGATTGCGTCATGAAGTCACCTCCTCAACTGCGATGGTTTTATTCATTTCTGTAATTATATTTCCACATCACGTGCCACGCATCAGAAAATCTCGCCTCCTTGTCCAGTTGCACCCGAAAGATTGATCATTTTGACGGCAACATGTCGCTCACCGCAGATTGCAGCAATAGTAATGAATGGCTTGTTCATTCATTATATTGAAGAATTTCAGATATGTCAATCAGGCTGACATCGCCAGGAAGATGATGGGCAGGCCCGGTACCCGGAACGTTATTTGCCGCGCCACATGCGCGCTACAGGCCGGCCAGTTTCTGCAGCCAGGACATCACCGCCCCGATAGCCCTCTCGTCCTGACGCAGCCTGTGGCCCGCGCCGGGCAGCACGAGTTTTTCCCTGGGCCGTCCGGCCTTCTTATACAGGCGCTCGACGTGTTCAACAGGCACGACATCATCATCTGCGCCGTGCACCAGCAGCAGCGGTTTTGGTGATACCTTATCGATGTGGTCTATGGGCGCAACCGTTTTAAATCCGTCCAGCCATTTCTTGACCGAGGGAGGATAACCGGCGTCTCTGATTATATTTATCTCCCTGAACCGGCTTATTAAAGATTCCGCCGTGTAGCCGCCGGCCATGAAGTCGAACTCGGCCGGACAGGCCAGCGTGGCCACCGCGCTCACATGTTTCTCACGGGCGGCGACGTTGATGCAGGCGGCTGCGCCCCCCGAAGAGCCCACTAAATATATCTTCTTCCTGTCCACTTCCATCAGCATATAGAGAAACTCAACTGCAGCCTCCAGGTCGTCGGTCCATCCCGGCATATCGATATTGCCCTGGCTGGGGCCGCAGCCCCTGAAGTTGAAGACCAGCGCGATGAATCCCGCCCGGCAGAACCTGGCGGCCAGCTCGGGATAACCACCTTTCTCATCGGGGTTGTGCGGCACAGCGGGGATGCCGTGGCATATACACACAGCGGGATAGATCTTACTGCAATCGTCCGGCAGGAAAACATGTCCGGCCAGCATGATTTCATCAGCGCACAGGACTACGGCTGAATCTCGCATTATCCGATCACCCCCAGCATTAACATCAGGAGTAGGCCCCACGAAAGCACAACCAGCACGAACCACACAACCTTGTTCCAGCGCAAAATCTTCACTCCGTCCAGCGGCGGGAAGGGTACGAGGTTGAAAGCCGCCAGCCATAGATTTACCTGAAAGCCGAATGAGCCGATCAGGCCCCAGATGCCGGAATTTCCTGTCCCCGCGACCAGCAGGAAGAAAAGGCCGGCCAGTATGATATTGGTCACGGGGCCGGCGGCGGATATCATCCCTTCTTGCCCGGGGTCCGGCTGCTTGTATGTCGAAGTATAGACGGCCCCCGGCGCGAAAAAGAGAAAGCGTCCGAAGCTGATAATGGCGGAGGCGACCGCTATGATCAGTCCCAGCTTCCACATGCGGAACTCGGCATGGTATCCGAAGCGCTGGGCCACTCCTTTGTGGGCCAGCTCATGAAAGAGAAAGCCGGTCCCGATGCCGACCAGGGCTACGCCCAGGAAGACGGCGAACTGCGCCAGCGACTGCGAATAAGGCGTTCCCTGCTGAGGCATCAGGTATTGCAGGGAAAAGCATAACCCCAGCGCCAGCCAGCAGACGGCCAGGTCGCGCAGCTCGATTTTACTGAAGCTCACGGTTTGAACGGCCTCATATACATTAGAAATTCTATATTTCCGTCGGCGCCGGAGATAGGTGACGCCGTCAGGTTAAGCAACGACCAGCTATTCAGGTTCATCCAGGTTATGAATCTGCCGATGCAGCGCGCGTGGACCTCCGGGTCCCTGATCACGCCGCCTTTGCCAACGTCCTTTCTATCGGCCTCGAACTGCGGTTTGAAGAGGACGACCAGGCCTCCGTCCTGTTTAAGGTGCGGCAGTATATTCGGTATGACCGCGGTTATCGATATGAACGATACATCCACGGTGGCCAGGCTGACTTTGCCCGGCAGATCGAAGGGATAGTGGGCGTTGACCTTCTCGATGACTACAACACGATCATCCTGCCGCAGCCTGTAATCTATCTGGCCATGGCCGACATCCAGGGCGTAAACCCTCTCCACCCCATGCTGCAGCAGGCAGTCGGTAAAGCCCCCCGTCGATGCCCCCACGTCCAGGCAGTGCAGGCCCGATACGTCGATGCCGAATTCCTTCAGGGCATGCCGGAGCTTGAGGCCGCCCCGGCTTACATAGGGCAGCTTCTCCTTGAGGCTGATTTCGGCGTCCTCAGGGACAAGGCAGCCCGCCTTGGTCAACAGGCTGCCGTTAACAGTCACCTCGCCGGCCATGATCATAGCCTGCGCCTTGCTCCTGTTCCCGGCCAGGCCGCGTGCCACTAAAAGGCTGTCGAGGCGCTGTTTGGGCATATCAATAATTGTGATCATAGAGGGGCGGATTTCAAAATCCGCCCCTCCAATTCAACAAATGTAGGGGTGTACCTTCAGGTACGCCCGCAAACGCTGTGAAGCATTCGTCATTGCGAGGCACGAAGTGCCGCGGCAATCCTGTGTCCGCGCATTATAGTACAAGATTGCTTCGTCGCTGCTCTCCTCGCAATGACAATCTGTTTCTATTTCGCCGGAGGAGGCGGCGGGGGCAACATGCCCTTGGTCAGGCTCTTGGGCATCAGGTCGGCCAGCTCTTTGACCGTCCAGACTCCATCCTTAAAAATGCTCGTCACGACCGTAGGCTCTGAGTAGATCCCGACCTCGCCACCACCCACGAAGAAGGTCTTGCCGTTGATTCCACCCGCGGCGTCCGTTGCCAGATAGACCACCAGCGGTGCAATGTGCTCGGGCGCCATCTTCTTCAGCTCGGCGCCGATATCCAGACCCAGTCCGCCGCCGCCTTCCTTGGCTTTCTTTTCCATGGCGGCCTGCAGCTCGGGAGTCAGCGTCAGCCTGGTAGCTGCGATGGGCCGTATGCAGTTGGTGGTCACACCGTATTTAGCCATATCGAGGGCCACGGTGCGCGTGAAGCCGACAATGCCTTCCTTGGCGGCGCTGTAGTTAGCCTGTCCCAGATTGCCCAGGCCGGCCTGCGATGATGTGTTGATGATACGCCCGCTGCGCTGCTGGCGGAAGACGGCGCAGGCATGCCGCGTGCAGAAAAAGTGCCCGTAAAGGTGCACCTTCTGTATAATGTCCCACTCGTCCTCGGTCATATTGAAGACCATGCGGTCGCGCAGAATGCCCGCGTTGTTGACCAGTATGTCTATTTTGCCGAAGGTGTCGACGGCGGTCTTGATGATATTCTCGCCGCCCTTCCAGGTGGCCACCGAATCGTAGTTGGCCACAGCCTGGCCGCCCATCTTCTTGATCTCGGCTACGACCTCGTCGGCAGGCACGGATGCGGAGCCGGCCCCGTCCGAGCCCCCACCCAGATCATTGATAACTACCTTGGCCCCTTCAGATGCGAAGAGCAGAGCCTCGGCCTTCCCCAGGCCGCGCCCCGAGCCGGTGATTACGGCTACCTTACCGTCCAGTAAACCCATGCGAATACCTCCTTTTTTTGTGCGAAGTAGATTATTTTAACACACGTTGACGCAACAATTAATAGTCTGTTCAGGCCTCGGCCAGCAGGGTCTCGCGTCTGACCTTCTCCGCATCGTCCGGATAGGTGCGCGCGGCGATGAGGAAGAATATACCACCCACAACGCCCACTACGGCCGAGAGCATGACGGCCAGGCTCAAACCTTCCGCGCCGCCTCCCAGCAGGTCGGACAGCCAGCCTATCACCCAGGGGCCCCAGGCGCCGCCGAACAGGTACTGGGCAAATACCACCAGCCCCATGGAGAGGCCCTTGTGGGCCACCGGAACGATATCCTGCGAAACCGTGGCAAAAGCCGGCACCGCCATTGAAGCTATGATGCCGTAGAGCACGGCCAGCGCAATGCCCAGGGGACTGAACTTGGTCAGTATTACTATCACGATCAACACAGCGGAGGCCAGGTAGGCTACCGCCGGCACGTACATCCTGCCGCGCGGGTCCTTCTTGCGCCAGACATCCGACAGCACGCCCCCCAGCGGCGCGCCGATGATGGCCGTCAGGCCGATGCCCCCCACCAGCATACCGGCGCTGGCTTCATTCACATTCATCACGCGCATGATCAGGCTGGGCAGCCAGATCAGTACCGAGGTGGACATGAAGACGGCCAGGCCCAGGGCCGGGTAGAACCATTTTATGGTGGGCAGCTTGAGCACGTTGCCCAGGGCAACAAAAAAGCCTTTGATGCCGGTCGATGCGCCCGCATCCACCGCCGTCTTATAATCCTTCATAAAAAAGGCCAGAACACCCAGGATAACGCCGGGTATGGCGAAATAGTAGAAGGGCGTGCGCCATCCGAACTTGGCCGAGATGATGCCGCCCAGCATCACGCCGGCGGCGGCGCCCAGCGGTATGGCGATGTGAAAGATGCCCAGCGCACGTCCCCTTTTCTCCTTGGAGTAAGAGGCGCTGATCATGGCCGTGCCGCCCGGCACAAAGCCGGCCTCGCCCAGGCCTACGAAGGCGCGCGGGATAAGCACAGTGGCAAAGTTGGTCGCCAGGCCGGTGAGGAAGGTGAAGCCGCTCCACAGGATTGCCATCAGTCCGATCGATTTCCTGCGGCTCCAGCGGTCGATCATATGTGCAATGGGGAAGGAGAAGAGCGCCATACCCAGGATGAGTACGGTCGAGGCCAGTCCGCATTCGGCGTCGGTCAGTCCCAGCTCCATTTTCATGGGCTGCAGGATGACCGAGAACACCTGCCTGTCCATGTAGTTGATGGCGTACAGCAGTGTGCATATGATGAGAACGTAGTGTGCGCTCCAGCCGCCCGTCCTGTACTCTTTTACCTCATTCTTTCCGTTACCATTTGCCATAGCGGTATCCTCCTTTAATCCTGCGCCGCCCCGCCCGATGGAATTCAACGCACTATACTACATCGGCGTAATGGATGCAATCGGGCCGTTATGCTACAATTCCATAGTCAGCAACCGGGAGAGGAGCGGCGATATGTCATTCTGGGTCATCGCAGTGTCGCTCGCGGCACTGGCCATCTTAATAATAATAATCATTGTTGCAGCCAGGACAGCCGCCTTTAAGTCCAGACAGACGACAGCTTCTGAAAAGGTCGACTATTCTATCGACATCGATGCCGCAGCCTCGCGGTTGTCACAGGCGATAACCTACAAAACGGTCTCGAGCCACGACCGCTCCCAGTTCGATTTCGGACAGTTCACGGCCTTCCAGGCCTTCCTCGAGAAATCCTTTCCCCGGGCCCACGCCGCCCTGGCCAGGCAGTTGATCAATAGCTACGGCCTGCTCTATATCTGGAAAGGCGCTGATCCCGACCTGAAACCTGTACTGCTGATAGCCCACCAGGACGTCGTGCCCGCCTCCGAGGAGGGATGGGAGCACCCGCCCTTCTCCGGTCAAATAGCCGACGGCCGCATCTGGGGCAGGGGCACGCTGGACGATAAAGGCAGCCTGATGGGCATATTGGAGGCTGTGGAATACCTGGCGAAAGACGGATTCAAGCCTTCCCGCTCGATCTACCTTGCCTTCGGCTTCGATGAAGAGGTCGGCGGAAAAGAAGGGGCGGGCAAGATCGCCGAACACCTCAGGGCGCAGGGCCTGAAGTTCGAATATATCATAGACGAAGGAATGGCGACCACGCAGGGAGTCGCGCCGGGCATACCCGGCTGGGTAGCATTGATCGGCATCGCCGAGAAAGGCTACGTGTCGCTGGAATTGAGCACACAGGCCGAGGGAGGCCATGCCGCCCAGCCGCCGCGCCAGACCGCGGTCGGCATACTGGCGACAGCCGTGGCCAGGCTGCAGGCCAAACCATTCCCTGCACGGTTTACGGGACCCGCCGCGGCGCTCTTCGCTTACCTGGGTCCTGAGATGCCCTTCCCCGCCAGGATGATCTTCGCCAACATGTGGCTGTTCGGCGTCCTGGTAAAAGGACAACTGGCCGCCAGGCCCGTGACCGACGCCTCCATCAGGACGACCACGGCGCCCACGCAGTTCCGGGGCAGCGACCAGGACAATATACTTCCCATGCAGGCCACGGCCGTGATCAACTTCCGCATACTGCAGGGGGACACCATCGAAAGCGTTACACAACGCGTGACCAGGATAATAGGCGATCCGCGCGTTAAAATACGTCCCCTCGCCGGCAACCTCTTTCAACCCACCCCCACCTCACCCACATCCGGGTGGAGCTTCGACATGCTGAACGGCGCCATCAGAAGTATCCTGCCCGATGCCATAGTGGCGCCCACGCTGGTGCTGGGCAGGACCGATTGTTGCTATTTCGTCGACCTCTCTCCCTGCTGCTACAGGTTCGTGCCCGAGCGCGTCAGGTCGGATGAGCTGGCATCCCTGCACGGTGTCAACGAAAAATTGTTAATCAGCAGCTACAATGAAATAATCAGCTTCTACATACGATTAATGATCTGCTCATGCAAGTGAGCTCGTCATAAATAAAGGAGGTTACCATGTCACAAGGAGCATTATCCGGTATCAGGGTGCTCGACTTCGGCCAGTATATAGCAGGCCCCTTCGCGGGCGCGCTGCTGGCTGAGCAGGGCGCCGAAGTGATCAAGGTTGAGCGGCCGGGCGGCGACCCCATGCGCGACCAGGACGCCTTTATGGTCTGGAACCGCAGCAAGAAAGGTATCGTACTTGACCTGAAGAAGCCCGAGGGGCTCAAGATCGCCCTGGACCTGGCTAAAAAAGCCGATGTAATCATCGAGAACTTCAAGCCGGGCACGGCCGATAAACTGGGCATCGGCTACGATAAGATAAAGGAATTGAACCCGCGGGCGGTGTACTGCTCGATCTCGGGGTTCGGCCCCAAGGGGCCTTATGCAGGCTGGGCCGGCTACGACCAGATCGTCAGCACGGTGGCCTCGGTATACAATGAGCAGGGCGTAGTAACGCACCCGCTCTTCCTGGTGCTGCCGCTGGCCAGCCTTTACACCGCCGTGGACGCGGCCTTCTACATCGTGTCAGGACTGTGCGTTCGCGAGAAGACCGGCAGGGGACAGAAGATCGATGTCTCGCTTTTCCGCACCATCCTCAGCACCTTCCGCCAATTCAACGTAGACTTCGAGGGCATGTTCCGCGCCCCCTGGGGCCCCACGGGACCCATGCCCCTCTACCGGCCGTACCAGTGCAAGGACGGAGAGTGGCTGTTCACCGGGCTGGGCAATCCCAAGTTCTTCATGCAGTTTGCCGTTGAGCTGGGCCACGACGAGTGGCTGACCGATCCGCTTTTCGAAGGAGCGCCATTCCTGATCTTCCCGCCGCGTAATGCTCAGGTGATGGCCATGCTCAAACCCCTTTACAAGACCAAGACGCGCGCTGAGTGGATGAAGCAGTTTATGGATGCGAGTATCCCTGTGGCGCCGGTACAGACAATCGACCAGTTCATGGACTACAAGCAGGTCATCGCCAGCGACATGGTGCAGACCGTCAAGGAGCCCAAAAAGGGCAACGTCAAGGAGATGGGTGTGCCGGTGGCCCTGGCGGACACTCCGGGCAAGATCAAGGGGCCGTCGCCGCAGCCCGGCCAGCACACGCGCGAGGTGCTCAGAGAGCTGGGTTATTCGGCGCAGGAGATCAAGCGCCTCAAGCAGGAAAAAGTGATCAAACTGGCTCCGAGGAGGAAATAATACAATGATGCCGTTAGAGAAGATCAGGGTAGCAGATTTCACCACCATGCTGGCCGGCGCCGGCGTATGCCGCGAACTGGCCGACCTGGGCGCAGACGTGATCAAGATCGAGCCCATAGACGGCGATTCCTGGCGCATGCTGGCCGGCGGTTTCATGGGTGTTAACCGCGGCAAGCGCGGTATCGTCATCGACCTCAGGCAGGAGGAGGCCAGAAAGATCGCCCACAAGCTGATCTCCACCTGCGATATGGTCGTGGAGAACTCCCGTCCGGGAATTATGAAAAAGCTCGGCATGGACTACGAGACCGTCAAGAAGATCAAGCCGGATATCCTCTATATTTCCATGCCCGCATTCGGATCGAAAGGTCCCGATGCGGAGCGTCCCGGCTACGATCCCCTCTTCCAGGCCATGAGCGGCCAGATGCTGGGACAGGGCGGACCCGGCAAGACGCCGATCTTCCACAAGATACAGCTCAATGACGAGATGGGGCCCATGCTGGGCGCCTTCGGCGCATCGCTGGCCCTTTTCAACAAGCTGCGCACAGGGCAGGGTCAGTTGGTGGAGACCTCGCTACTACGCTCGGCTGTCACGTTGCAGTCGGGCAATTTCATCCAGTACAAGGGCATGAAGCGTAAATTCCTGGGCAAGCCGGACATCAAGGGGCTGAGCGCGCTCGACCGTCTCTACCAGGGCATCGACGGCGGCTGGCTTTACGTTTACTGTCCCAAGGAGGCACACTGGCAAACCCTGTGCAAGGTGCTGGGCCTGACCGCCCTCACCACGGACCCGCGCTTCGCCACACCGGGCGCCCGCAAGACGCACGACAAGGAGCTCACGGCCATACTGGAGGAGACCTTCTTCACCACGCCCGCCAGCGCCTGGGCACTGCTGCTGGCGATGCAGGGCGTGCCGGCGGCGCCTGGACAGTCCATCGTCGAGATGCTGCAAAACGATGCTCATTGCAAGGCCACGGGTGTTTACGAGTTCCAGAACCATCCTCAGTGGGGCAAAGTGCAATTACAGGGTATCAACGCGGAGTTCTCGGAGACACCGGGTAAAGTGATGAGGCCCGGCCCCATGCTGGGCGAGCACACCACAGAGGTGCTGCTGGAGATCGGCTATACCAGGGAGCAGATCGAGGACTTCAAGGCCAGGAAGATGGTCTTGCAGGCAGATGTACCCGCCAAGAAGTGATCACTCATGAGCTCGAGTACCAAGCTTGAATGCGATGGCGGCCTGGCTGTAATCAGGCTGGCGCAGGACGGGCCCGGGCCCGACCTGGCCGCCGAACTGGCCGCCATCTGCGATGAACTGAACTACAATACGGATATCAGGGCCGCTGTCATCACCGGCAGCGGCCCTGCCTTCTGCGGAGATGGCGAATCCACCCGCGGAGCTATGGTCGCCTTTTCGCTGTCAACGCCTGTCGCATCACTCAATTGCCCGGTGATCGCAGCCATCAATGGTGACGCCATCGGGATCGGACTGGAGCTGGCACTGGCCTGCGATATCAGGATCGCGGCGGAAACGGCGCACTTCTCCCTGCCCGATATCAAGCGGGGCCTGATACCGTCCGGCGGCGCCACGCAGCGGCTGCCGCGCCTGGTGGGCCGCGCCAGGGCAATAGAGCTGATGCTGACCGGAGATAGGATATCGGCCGCCGAGGCCCTGCGTATCGGGCTGGTCAGCCGGGTCGTGCCGGCTAAAGACGTGCTGAATGTTGCGCTCGAGATGGGACGTGAGATGGCCGGCAAGGCTTCGTGGGCGCTGAGATACTGCAAAGAGGCCGTATACAAGGGGCTGGATATGACGCTGGCCCAGGGGCTGCAGCTGGAGGGCGACATTTACTTCCTGCTGCATACTACGGAAGACCGCACGGAAGGCGTCAAGTCCTTCAGAGAGAAGCGCAAACCCGAATTCAAGGGGAAGTGATGGACGGATTCGAGACCATCATCTTCGAGAAGAAGGGGCACACAGCCTTGATTACGCTCAACCGTCCCCACGTGCTGAATATCTACAATATCCGCATGCGCGACGAGCTTTACGAGGTGCTCTCGGCCATCAAATCCGACGGTGACGTGCACGTCGCCATACTGAGGGGCGCGGGGGAGAAGGCCTTCTGCGCCGGCGCCGATCTGAGCGAGTTCCTCTCCGCCCCTGCGCCCGTATTTGCCCGCCATGTGCGCTGGCAGAGGGATGTGTGGGGGCTCTTTCTCAACCTGCCGCAGCCTGTTGTTGGAGCGCTGCACGGCTACGTCTTCGGCTCCGGCATCGAAATGGCCATGTGCTGCGACATAAGAATGGCCTCTGAGGACGCTGTATTCGGATTGCCGGAGGTGGCGCTGGGCTTCATACCCGCAGCCGGCGCCACGCAGACTGTGCCGCGCGCCGTCGGACCCGGCCACGCGCTCGACCTGCTGCTGACCGGCCGCCGCGTCGGAGCGCAGGAGGCTCTTGCAATGAGGCTGGTCAACCGCGTGGTGCCCCGCGCCGATCTGCAGGGAGAAGCTGAAAAGCTGGCTGAAAAAATAGCCGGTTACGATCAGAATGCGGTGCGGAAACTCAAACAGGCCGTCTCAAGAGGGTCGGACCTGCCGGTAGGGTCTTCGCTGTAGGGGCGTACCTTCAGATGCGCCTGCCGGTGTCATCCGATTCCAGTACTTTTATCTGCCTCTGGATCTTATTGATCTCCTGCGCCAGCCAGATGATGTCGTTCCTGTAATTGGAGTTGCCGTCGACATGCTGCAGCAGTTCCCTCATCCTCTTTTCCAACGCCGCTGATTTGTCCCGCAGCGCTGCAATATCCAGCTCTTTTTGCTTGCGCAGTGAATTCCGATCAATCTCCGTCATGACATTAAACTTGTATGATAGTCCTATTGATCTTGAAAAATTATACGCCGGCTCACGCCCATTTGTCGATAAACTCGCCGATCGCTGCCACGGCGCGCCTGCTTTCGGGCATAAAGCTGGCCGCGAACTGCCATACATGCTGCATCCTTGGCCACTCATCAAGCACGGCGTTTACGCCGGCCTGCTTTGCCCGTTC
>DAOUFR010000009.1:0-13505 GCA_034429715.1 Dehalococcoidia bacterium | reverse complement strand
GACCAGGACTGGACGCTCAATCTGCCCTACTTTCTCGACCTGCCCAAAAAGATGTGCGTCTGCGAGCTGGACAGCACTACGGACATCTTCAAGGCCAAGGAGATACTCAAGGACCACATGTGCATCATGGGTGACGTCCCCGCCTCGCTCAGCAGCATCGGGACGCCCGCGGACATGACGGCCTATTGCGAGAAGCTGATCGACCAGGTCGGCAAAGGCAGGACGGGCTTCATCCTCAGCACGGGATGCACCATACCCTTCGACACCAAGTTCGAGAACTTCCAGGCCATGGTCGATTCGGTCAAGAACCACCTGCCGCAGTGATTTCGCTGTTCAACAAATCGCATATCAGCTGCCCGGGGGTCGACCGGGTCAACCGACAATTGCGCCACCTACCGTTATGTCATGCTATAATGGCCTAATCCACAACTGGGGGGAAGCATGTCTGCTTTGAATTTCAGCGAAGAAGTTGTATTACCCAAACAGGCCGACGTTTTTCCGCTGGTCAGGTATATCCGCATTTCAGGAACCCAGCGCGAGATCGGACGCAGGCTGGCCCAGCTGGCCAGGGAGCGTTACAACGTCAAACTCGCCTCTAATCCGTCCGCCGACTATGGACGGGCGCGCTACGAATATATCAAGAGGAACTACCCCGGGCTGATGGAACGCGCACGCGGCGTGATGGACGCCTATAACCTCAAGGACGACGACCCTTCTGTTGACGCCACGGTCCTCTCTTATTCGGCCGTGGACTTCGGCTGCTCCGTGATTTTTTTACCACCTTCCTTTACCGAGTCGGGACACGCCATGTCCATCCGTAATATGGACGATGCATCGGGCTCCCTGAGCGAGATGATAGGGCGTCCGCGCAGGCCGGGAGAGGCAGACCTCTTCAGTGAAATCTATATTTTCGCCATTCATCCGGCGGACGGTTACGCCTCGCTGTTTATCTCGACTCTTGACCTGCTTGGCGATGCCATCGACGGTGTCAACGAGCATGGTCTTTCCCTTTACGGGCTGGTGGACCGCGGCGTACCCATGAACATGGTACGTCCCTCGGGCAGCCGTGACATCGGCCTCAACGAGTTTCAGGCTGCCCGCATGGTGCTGGAGACCTGCCGCAATTGCGATGAGGCCAAGATGGCCTTGCTGACCAACAAGATATTTTTCATGATAAAGGGCATGCACTTCCTGATCGGCGACGCCGTGGGCAACTCGTTCGTCTGGGAGGTCAACCAGGAAGATGGGCAGGACTACATCCAGGACGGCGGCGGCAGGCCGCACATTCTGACCAACAACCCGATCTGGATGATGCCGCCGCCCGATCAGTGGCCGCAGAAATTCGACGACCCCTACGATCCGCTTAACCGTTACAGGATCCTGACCGAGGCTATCTCGGCCAACGGCAATAACAAATTCAGCGAGCCCTGGATGATAAAGGCGGCCGAGTCGGTCTTCCCCAAGAAGCCGTCTACAGCGCTGGGCGGCCCGCAGGTACTGTTGCGACCGCTCTGGAACGTAATATACGATATCACAGCACGCAGTATGAAGGTGCGCTTCTGGCTAAAGGACGGCGGCGTCGACAATGACAATGATCCTGTTCTGGTCATGTCGGACTGGTTCAGCTTTAAGCTGGACTGACAGCGGATTAGCCGTATCAAAGGTCTGACCGGGAAATGCCCGGCCGATAAGCTCGCAGCCCCCACAGCGAGGCCGTCATCACGCTGAATTCGATCCAGACTTACGGCACGGCGCTCCAGTCGTAGACGATGCCGTTGGCGATGGTCATCGCTATCCTGCGCAGGGATTCCAGGTCCTTGAGAGGATTCCCATCCACCACGATGATATCCGCACGCTTGCCCACCTCCAGCGTTCCTGTATCCTTCAGTCCGACCAGCTCCGCGTTCACTGCGGTGACCCGGCTCAGCGCCTCGGCTGCGCTGACGCCCAGGCTGTGCGTTATGACCAGCTCGTCCACGATGGACGACATGGGACTGAAGGCGCCGGAGTCCGTGCCAACGCCCCAGCGCACGCCTCGCTTGAGGACGATCTTGAAGCTCTTCTTCTTGGCCTCGTAAACGAATTTGGCCCGCTCGCTCAGCCCCGGCAGGCCGAGGTTGGCAATGGCGGCATAGACGGAGAAGGTGGGGACGATGAAGGCCTTCTTTTTGAGCATAATCTCGGCCACCTCCTCGTCCAGCAGCGAGCCGTGCTCGATGGATGTGACGCCCGCCAGCAGCGCCTCCTTCATGGCCCGCTTGGGATGGGCGTGGGCGGCCACCACCGTGCCGTTATCCTGCGCCACCCTCACGGCTGCGCTGATCTCATCCATGTTCAACTGCACCGCATCGATGGACTCGTCCACACGTTCTACGCCGCCGCTGCACATGACCTTGATCAGATCGGCGCCCGCCTTGAGCTGCTCGCGCGCAGCCTTGCGCACTTCGTCCGGCCCATCGGCCTCGCGTGACACATAATAGATATGGCCGCCCGTTGTGGAGATGACCTTGCCCGAGCAGAGCAGGCGGGGTCCGGGCACCTGGCCCACAGCAATGGCATTACGCAGATCGATATCCGTGAAGCGGTATCCGCCCATGTCACGCATGGTGGTGATGCCTGCGCGCAGGGCCTGCCGCGCCAGGGACGCGCCGCGCATAATTGCCCTGCCCTCGCCGCCGGCGGTGAGCAGCGCCGGGTCCTGGTAGACGGTCAGGTGTGTGTGCGCGTCGATCAGTCCGGGCATAACGGTCTTTCCCGAGGCATCGATGACCTTTGTTTTCGGCGAGACCACGACACGCTCGCCGACCGACTTGATCACGCCTGCCTCGATGAGCAGGCTACCCCTAGCCAGCTTCCCATCGGGCATGAGCAGATTTCCGTTCTTAATAGCCAGCATGAATCCCTCCTCAGGCTAATAATTTGAAGGCGTTTCTAATATCTTCCGCAACCATCCTGCGTTTGGCTTTTTCGATTAAATAGTTTTTGCCCGTCTGAAGATAAGAGGGGAAAACCCTGATGCCGTTGAAATAGAACTCGCCCTTTCTGATCTTGTACGTCGATCCGGCCGGGATGACTTTAACCCTGTTCTTCCGCTGCGATATGCAATTCACAGCCCTGATGGCGGCATCGCCCATCAGCAGTATCGCCCGGACGTTGGGAAATTGCTTTAATTCATTCTCCAGCGTATGCGAATGCTCTTCAATTATCGCAGGAGGGACAACCGGCCCTTTACGCGGGGCTTTCACCGCGACCGTCAGGTAGACGCCTTTCTTCACGACATCGTTGATATTGTTTACATCGATACCGGCGCTTTTGAATGCATCGACAGTATTTATTACATATAGAGAATCAGCTGAGGAGTAGAAATAGTCCTCGTCGTTCTCCGGCATGGCATCGCAGACCATGATGATTTTGACGCGGTCGGGAACAATGCCCGGTGGGATTGTGAATTTAATCATTTTACCTGAATCCGGCACATGGACTAAGAACCCCAGCGCATTGAAAATAAACGCCTTATTATAGTTGTTTTACCGTTTTACCGTTATCAATTCTTGATTAATAACATTACCAAAGTACCATCGACATTTGCCTCCGTGGCTGATATGCTGCAACGTATATCGAGAGACGAGGAGAAGTGGAATGAAGCTCCGTTTAACAGTCGCCATCGTACTGGTTTTGCTGGCTATAACCGCCGGATGCATCGTACCGGCCGCGCAGACACAGCAACCTGAGCCAACAGAGGTGATTCCTCAGGCCGACATCAACATAACCATCGGAAATGAAACGGGCGGCGTGATACGTCCCCTGCTGGGCGTCAACGTTGGTCCGCTTCCGGTGGGGGACGAGCCGGCCAACGCCGACCTGACCTCAGCCTACAAAGAGATCGGCGTGAACCTCATACGCACCCACGACTATTACCAGGCGCTGGATATGTGCATCATGTACCCGGTCAGAACGGCCGACCCGGCCCTGGCACAATCCTACGATTTCGCCAGCAGCGACCCGGTCTGGAGGTCGATCATCGCCGGAGGATTCGAGCCGTATTTGCGCCTGGGTGATTCATACAGCAACTCAACGCCGCCGGCCAACGCGCTGGAACGCGCCAACTGGGTCAAAGCGGCGATAGAGGTGCTGAGACATTACCGGAATGGCAAATGGAATGGCTTTTACACGCCTTTCCGCTACGTCGAGATATGGAACGAGCCGGACAATAATCAGTTCTGGCCCAGGCCGCATACTCCGCTGGAGTACTTTCAGCTCTACTGCGACACTGCTCTGACTATTAAAAATGAGTTCCCCGACCTGAAGGTGGGAGGTCCGGGCGTGACGCCCGCCGGCGCGTTGACGCCCCAGGGGAGAAAATGGACGCAGGACTTCCTGGCTTTCGTCAGGCAGAGCAACGCGCCGCTGGACTTCTTCTCATGGCACATGTATTCCAACAGCCCGCAGCAGTACGCCGAAGCCGCCACGTTCTACCGCTCCTCGCTGGACGCCAGGGGCTTCGCGCAGACGACCAAACATATCACAGAGTGGAACACCGAGATAAAACGCAGCCAGGAAAGCAGCGCCGATTCAGTCGCGCTGCGCACCGGCGCCAGGGGCGCCGCGATCTTAAGCGCGTGCTGGATCGAGCTTCAGAACCAGAACGACCTCGAGGTGTCGACATTCTACCGGGGCAGCGACACCAACATCGATAATCCCACGTTCTACGGCCTGTTCTACGCCGACGGCAGGCCCAAATCCATTGCGTCAGCCTTCTCGCTCTGGTCCAAAATGTCCGGCTATTCAAAGCGACTGGACATCGAAACTCCGCAGAGCAGTCCGCTGTACGTGCTGGCCGGGCGCAACGGCGCGGGACAGGCGGCCGTTTTAATCGCCAATCCGGGCAGCGAGCCGATAACTCCGCTCATCAACTTCTCCGACGGGCGCCAGGTCGGGCAGATCTCCCTGTATACGGTCAGCGGCTCCAACCATCAGGTACGGACGGGCTCTCTCAGCAGCCCGGTGATCGAGATAGGCGCCGAGAGCGTGCAACTTCTCGTCATCGATTAACCGGCTACAGTTGCGATGATCTATTTACGACCTTGATAGACAACGCAGTCTCGCAATCAGACTATCAAACGGAATATCCGTTGTGTCATCAACGGTTCTCAAGTGAGAATACTGCTTGATTTGTAGCATTTGACTGTTGGATAAAATATAATGAACTCAGTCCGGCCGAATAATAGGAACCAGACAACTGTCCATAGGTTATACATATATGCTCTGGGATTTTAGAATATGACGATCCCAACAGGCACATCAACTGAACCTGATCAAAATATACCCAGTATTCTTGTAACCACCCCGTCGTGGTCCCGTCGATTCAAGCTTAACCGTGATATTATCACCGTCGGCCGCGATATTGTAAACGATATCGTCATTGATGATCCTGCTGTGTCCAACGACCATGCGTTGATTACGCGTACTCCCAGAGGTTTTAAGTTGGAGGACCTATCCAGCCTGACCGGTATATCGTTTCAATCGCAGCGCATTATCAAGAAATTTCTGTCGCCCGGCGACCAACTGTGGATAGGAGAGAGCATCTCTTTAACCTACGGGGAGACATACAAGTACGAATCCGAAATCAAATCCAGGAAGCTGGATATCGGTGGCCGACAAGAGTTAACCATAGGACGGTCAATAGAAAATGACATCGTATTGGACCATCCAACAGTATCAAAAGTCCATGCCCGAATAGATCTCCATCCTGACGACAGCAAATACTGGATACAGGATCTGCGAACCGGCAACGGTACCTTTGTTAACGGAGAGCGGATTGTTAAACCACGGCTATTAAGACGCGGCGATGTCATAAACATTGGGTCTATCCGGTTCGATTTCTATGAGCAGCAGCTTAACGAACTTGATGAAGGCTATAATATCAGGCTGGACGCTATCCATCTCGAACAGCGCGTAAGCAGTGAGCTGAACCTGATACACGATATCTCTCTTACAGTAATGCCGGGGGAGTTCGTGGCTATAGTAGGAGGAAGCGGAACCGGCAAGTCGACATTAATCGGGGCACTGAACGGATCAAAGCCGGCTACAGCGGGACAGGTCCTGGTCAATGGCAGGGACCTGTACCGCAATTTCGATGTCTATAAAACCCAGATAGGCTACGTTCCTCAGGAAAACATCATACACAAGGAACTGACGGTATATGAGGCTTTGAATTATTCCGCTATATTGAGGCTTCCCCGCGATACCGGCAGGGAGGAAAGGCACAGACGTATCGAGGAGGTAATCAGAACACTCAACCTCGCGGACAAAAAAGACGTCATTGTCAGCAATCTGAGCGGGGGCCAAAAGAAAAGGATCTCTATCGGAGTTGAGTTACTCACAAAGCCCGGACTGTTTTTCTTGGATGAGGCGACATCCGGCCTGGATCCGGGCATGGAAGGCTCAATGATGGAGGTACTGAGGAAGCTTGCCGATCACGGACATACGGTGGTACTTATTACACATGCCACACGGAATATTTCACTGTGTGACCAGGTTGCTTTCCTTGCTTACGGAGGATACCTGGCCTATTACGGCTCCCCGAACGATGCCCTCAAGTTTTTCAACGTCAATGATTTCGATGACATTTATTCCAAGCTTGAGTTATCGCCCTCGGATAATCAGCAGGCCGGCGTTGACCTGGACAGGGTCAAAGTCAGTGCCGAATGGGCCGAACGTTACAACGGCTCCGACCAGTTTGAAGAATATGTAGCGGGCAGACAATCAAAATATCCGACCATTGATTCGGGCCGTTTAAACATAAATAAATCCCCGGTGACCACATGGATGGGGAAGCGGCATGCATCAGATATCACCCAGTGCATGACACTTCTCAGGAGGAGCGTTAATATCCTGGTCCGGGACAAGGTCACACTGCTGTTGATGCTGCTGATCGCACCTGTTGTGGGCCTGTTATGCGCACCGTTCTGGCGTCAGGGAATATTCAACGTGACCGGCGGAGACGCCGGGCTTGCCATAACCAACCTGTTTATTGCATCCATCGTTTGCTGCGTAACCGGCGCCATATCTTCTATGAGAGAGATTGTAAAAGAGACTGACATCTATCATAGAGAACGCATGGTGATCCTTAAAATTACGCCTTACATCTTATCCAAAACAATCATCTTCCTGTTCCTGTCTATGTACCAGGCAGGCGTTTTCCTCTTGATATTGAAATTGTTCGGTAACTGGCCCGATTCTGCTGTTATAACATGGCAGGTCTATATCATTTTATTTCTGGCAACAATGGCCGGTGCGATGCAAGGTTTATTAATCTCGGCCATCTCTCCTAACCAGAACGCAGCTCCCCAGTTGCTCATTATATTAATCGTACTTCAACTTGTTTTCGGAGGGATCGTACCTCCCAGGGACCTGCCGGTGGTCAAGGCGATGAATAGTATTCTGGGAACGGTAACTTCGACCAGGTGGACATTCGAATCGATGGTAACCACAAGCAAACTTGGTGCGGATATTGCGGAGGATCCGTACTGGCAGAAGACTAAAATTGAACGGAACCAGATAGATGAAAATTTCAAAGTGGCTAACTGCAATTGTTCCGGTACCAATGTGTTCAGTAAATGCGACTTCCCGGGAATAATGGAGTTTTATGCCCCGGCTGTCGATGCCGCGGAGCCCGCGAAACCCTCTAAGCCCATTCAGCCGGCCGATCCACCCAGGAAACCGATCGAACCTCGAAAGAGGGACCTGGCCGATCCCAAATATTATCAGGATATCGAGAAATACCAGGATGCATTGAAAGAATGGGGTATACAAATGGAGGATTATAGCCGGGAAGTCAGCACCTATGAAGATCAGATGAAGGATTATGAGATACATGTTGACTCTTATACGGAAGATTACAAAGATTGGCGTACCTCAAGAGAGTCTGCAGTGGGAAAGGCTGAGGGGCTGATAAATACCATTAATGAAAACTATGGTCACACTTTCAAGGTCAATATCACCTGGCACAGAATGGTATTAGTGTTCTTCATCGTTATCGTGTTTTCCCTGCTACTTGTCATTCAAAAGTTGAAAGACAGGCGGTATTCAAGATAAAGCCGGAGATCATTTCCTCATGCATCTGACCTGTTTACAAATACCAGCCTATAAAATATAATCGTAATATCTCATACAATTATTCTTTAGACCTGACATTTTTGCGTTTTATGAGTTGGCAGGTATGTATATCATTTGTAACCTGCGCAGGGTGTTCTTCGTTTATCATCAATTAGTTGGGGTGGCAGGACATCAGTATTCTCTTACCTAAACAGGTTGTGTTTTCACAGTTTTCAGGCTGTGAATGCTCTGTCGGTTCGATGTTGGGTAGCGGATCTCAGGGCGAGGTCTACAGTGTTGCCATGGCCGAGAAAGAAGTTGCGTTGAAATGGTATTACCCCCATGTTGCCACCGAGGAGCAAAACAGCGCTATAAAAAAACTGATAGTCAAAGGTGCGCCTGACAGCAGATACCTGTGGCCATTCGATTTAACATCATCCGACAAATTAAAGAGCTTCGGATATCTGATGCCGTTAAGGGACAAGCGATTTGTGGGGATAACTCGCTGGTATTCGCGAAAAGTTGAGGCGACATTCAAATCGTTGACCACCGCCTGCTTCCAATTAGCTGAGAGCTTTTATGAGCTGCATGCCGATGGCTGGTGTTACAAAGACATCTCTTTTGGCAATATATTTTTTGACCCTGCCTCCGGTGATGTCCTGATATGCGACTGCGATAACATCAGACCACCCGGGGAGACAAACAATATCCTGGGGACTCCAAAATACATGGCCCCGGAAATAGTCGCCGGAAAATCTTTCCCCTCCACGCTGACCGATTTATATTCGCTGGCGACACTATTTTTTTACATACTGATGTTGAGCCACCCCCTGGATGGAAAAAAAGAAGCGCAGATCGACTGCCTGGACATGCAGGCCATGAAGCAACTGTACGGCATCGATCCCATATTCATTTATGATCCGAAAAACAAATCCAACAGGCCTTTAGCGGGATACCACGACAATGCCATGCAATTGTGGCCGATCTATCCCACTTTCATACGCGATTTATTCATCAGCGCTTTTACCGTCGGTTTAAAGGAACCTCATAAAAGAGTGGGTGAAACCGAGTGGAAAGCCGCAATGGCACGTTTACGCGATTTAATTGTCTATTGCCCCAAATGCGGCAAAGAGAATTTTTTCGATGACAGGACGTCAACGGGGGGAAAAGGAAATAATAGCTTCTGCTGGCAATGCCGCGAGGAGATTCACTATCCGTTCCGTATTGAGGTCAATCATCATACAGCGATGCTTAATCGGGACACACAACTTTTTCCCCACCATACGGACTCCGATAAGAAATATGATTTCTCGTCCCCTACTGCAGAAGTGACGAGAAATCCTCATGATGCAAGGATATGGGGATTAACGAATTTAAGTGTAGTGCCATGGTCGGCAATCTCGCCTGATGGGGACGCAAAGGAAGTGAAGCCGGGCAAGAGCATAAAGCTCAGACCTGGCCTGGAGATTAATTTCGGTAACCTGTCGGGCAGGATATTGTATTAGAAATCCATCGAAAACCATGCTGGACTAAAGTTGAGAAAGGTGATCTGTCAATACCGGGGGATTATATCGTGAGCGAACGTAAACTGACGGGCCATGCCAGAGGAAAATCCACAGCACAGCGCAAGCGAAAGCCGGAACTTCCTGCTGTCAGCGAACATAAATTGCCCGGCGGCCCGATTAGAAGCCGCCCCCTGCATTTAATCTGGATCGTCGACTGCTCGGGATCGATGGTAGGCGACAGGGGCGATAAAATGCAGGCCTTGAACACGGCTATACGAGAATCGATATTTTCCATCCGGGAAGCACAGGAAAATAACCCTGAGGTTAAAATACTCATACGCGCTATAAAATTTTCCAATGGTGCTCAATGGCATATTGCCGCTCCCACTGATGTCAAAGATTTCGAGTGGACTGACCTGGTGGCCCAGGGAGAGACACACTTGGGGAAGGCGTTGTGCATGGTGGCCGACCAGTTGAGCGTCCCGCCCATGGAAGCCAGAGCCATTCCGCCTGTCCTGGTGCTTATCTCAGACGGGCAGCCTACCGATAATTTTGATGAAGGGTTGTCGGCCCTGGAGGCGACGGTCTGGGGTCAAAAAGCCGTGCGCCTTTCCATTGCTATAGGGCAGGACGCTGATGAAGTTATCTTAAAGAAATTTATGCGCAACAATCCCAATAACCAGATACTACGGGTTAATAATCCCGAACAGCTCACAAGATACTTGCAGTGGGTCTCGACGGTGGTGGTACGGTCAGTCGGCAACCAATCCAGCAGGAGCGACGACCGGGATCAGCATCAATCCACCCTTGTACCCGAGCCTGCGGAAAATATGGACGATAAAATAGATGATATCTGGTAGGAAACGCCGGTAATGTTAAAGGAATCCCCGGTTATGTGGAGGGCTTTCGGAAGATCGATCCGTGGAGCTTCACATGAAAAAAGGGGATTGGAAAACCAGGATGCAATTCTTTGCGTTGCAGGGGAAGATGGTAATTCACCCGTTGTAGTTGCAGTTTCAGACGGCCATGGGGGCTCATCCAGCTATCGCAGCGGCGCGGGCGCAGAGCTTGCAGTAGAGGTTGCCACCACTTGCGTGAGCCGCCTCCTCACGAACAAAGAATTGGCCAATGATATGAGGGCGTTAAAGGATTTCGTTCATGACGGGCTGGCCCGGGAAATACACGTGAACTGGAAGGAAGCCGTTGACAGGCATTTGAATGCTCGCGCCGCGGAAATCAGTCTGCTATTGAATAATGAGGCGCCGTCAGGTTCCGCTCATCCGGGACCAGATGCAAATCCATACCTGATTTACGGCGCCACAATTTTATGCGTTGGTCTACTCGGGCAGACGGCAGTTTTTATACAGCTGGGTGACGGAGATATATTGGCTGTGACCTCAGGCAAAAGCCCTCAAAGACTGCTGCCTGACGACAATAAAGTCTTCGCCAACGAAACGACCTCGTTGTGTATGGCCGATGCTTGGCGCTATTTTCGTGTACGCTTCATGGAGCTTAACGACACCAATTCGCCGGACCTGATCCTTATTACTTCCGACGGTTATTCCAATTCGTTTCCCGATTGCGACGGCGATTTTTTAAAAATCGGGGCGGATTACCTGGATCTTATACAGTCCACAGGATATGACAGCGTATGTTGCGAACTGGAAAACATATTGATGCGCACCTCGCAAAAGGGCAGCCGCGATGATATTACCATGGGTATGATTTACAGGTCGAGATAGTTAAGCAAGAGGGATAATCGTGTGAATTATTTGGCGCGACAGCAGCTACAACACATCATAAACATACACGGCCGGCAGATATGTGATGACCCGAGGCTTGTAGAAGCTTTATTGCGCGATTACTGCAGCGAATGCAAGCTGGAGATCAATCTGCTGGTGCACGCGTTAAGGGAGGGTATTGTCAAACAACTGACTGCCAGGCAGGAACAATCACTGCCTCCGGCAGTCATAAATAGGCTGGCCGGAACGCTCCACGAAAACTACGCCATCAGCATTGATGCTGCAATCTGGGTGGTTGAATCCTGGGCGGAGGCAATGGGAATACAAACCGGGAAATCCACCGCAGTGGTACGGGAGGCCGCTGAAAAGGACGACAGGGTCAAACCGAAACCGGAACCACAAGAAAAACCTGAGATGCAGATCGAAAAAAAGGAAACGGTTGTCCAAGTAAAACCGAGAAGCCACATTAAAGTATGGACGCCTTTGATAGTAATAATAGCGATTATTTTGATAACCGGGATCATCATTACCATTGACCAGCTTAAACCATCGCCCACAGCACCCGTGCCCTCTACCATGGCTACAACTACGGCGCCTGCGATATTAACTCAATCTGATAATATGTCAACAGTCCCGCTTCTGAACGGTGACACCCGATCAGTCAAACCGGTAACCCGGCAAAAGATCGTATTTTATTCACTCAGAGATGCAGCGTGGAGCTGGAGTTGGACCGATAAGGCAAATATCTTATCTGATAATAATTATGAGATTTATGCTATGGACACTGATGGGCGAAACCAGGTTAATCTGACGAAGAATCCAGCCATAGATCTTATGCCCAGGCTCTCTCCCGACGGTACTAAAGTATTATTTGTTTCTGACAGAAAATGGGAAGCAGACAATAAATGGGACAACAATTATGATGTATATGTAATGAACTCGGATGGGACCGATATAAGGAACCTCACCGGGAAAATAACCACGGACACTATGCCGTGCTGGTCGCCCGATGGGAAAATGATAGCCTTCTGCTCTATTGGAGCCGGATTTTATGAGCGTCGAGCTTGGTCCCTTTGGATCATGGATGCGGAAGGCCATTATTTTTTAAACATCACACCCATTAAGGATTCCAGAATTGCTTTTTATCCGTCATGGCCATCATGGTCACCCGATGGCAGAAAAATTTTATTTACGTCATGGGAAGAGGGTACTTACGATATCTCTGTAATGGATATTGACTATGAGAAAATCAAAGAAATAGTATTGGATCCTAAGCCCGCCAACTACAGCCGGGAAGCCTGGTCAGTTACGGGAGACAGAAAAGTCGTCCATCCCGCATATCAGACGTTAGAAGATGCCGAGACAAATCCTCTCGTTATTGGAATTCGCAAATTGACTATAAATCCTACCGGGTGGGATAGTGGAGCATATTGGTCCCCCGATGGCACAAAAATAGCGTATGTATCTAGCCGCAAAGATATCAATACACAGGTGTCTGATATTTACGTAATGAACGCCGATGGCAGTAATGCAACCAATCTTACCAGATCAATTGTTACAGAGGATAGAGGCGCATTTAACGACTGGCCTACCTGGTCGCCCGATGGGAAAAAAATAGCCTTCGTATCTGACCGCGAAGGACAACCTCTAAATTTCGGCACATCCTATAAATACGCCTGGCAAATATATGTGATGGATGCGGATGGTAATAACATCACCAGGATAATCAATAATAATTATGCTGACGGATCCCCAAATTGGGGATATATGCCATCAGACCTTGCTGAAAAAGTAGAGTTGCCAGGGTCACTGCCAATGACTCCGATAGTGCCGGAGGCCACAGTATCAGCACAGGATTCGAAAAAAATTCATGGCTATTTTGGTAAATACATCGCTGTAGAAGGCTACGTGGTTGACTGGGGTGGCACAGGTGATGAAGTGAACAGGCCAATACTCCTTTATTTTGACAATGCGAATCAACATTGTCGGACTTACGATGAATGGAAACAATCGTCTTGCGGAGCTGATTTCAGGGTTGTCATAAAGCAGGCCGATTTAATTAAATTTCCGGACATCTATTCGTATTATGGAAAGAAAATACGTGTTCAGGGCGAAGTTGACTATTATAAAAGCGCGCCTGCCATATTTGCACACGATCCAT
>DAOUFR010000008.1:0-13100 GCA_034429715.1 Dehalococcoidia bacterium | reverse complement strand
ATGATCGGCAGGGAATACGAGCGCACAGGTGTGGCCAAGAACGGACATAAAATGGTCACCACTGTGGCCAACTGCACCGTGCCCAAGTTCACCGTCATCGTCGGAGCGTCTTTCGGAGCGGGGAACTATGCCATGTGCGGACGCGCCTATGAGCCGCGCTTTCTCTGGATGTATCCCAACGCCGAGATCGCGGTTATGGGCGGCGAACAGGCGTCGGGAGTACTGGTTACGCTGCGCAACGACCAGCTCGCCAGGGAAGGTAAGCCCCCCCTGACCCAGGAGGAAGCGGACGAGATCTGCAGGCCCATCATCGAGGCTACAAAGAAGGAGAGCAACGCGCTGTACAGTACATCGCAGCTCTGGGACGACGGCGTGCTCGATCCCGTGGACACAAGGGATGTCCTGGGACTGGCCATCTCGGCCTCCCTCAACGCGCCCATACCGGACGACGTGTTCGGCTACGGCATATTCCGCATGTAATGAGATAAAGGGATAGGTTTTCAGAGGAGGTCCCGCTATATTCAAAAAGATACTGGTGGCAAACCGGGGAGAGATTGCCCGGCGCGTCATGAACACCTGCCGGGAAATGGGCATCACCACGGTAGCCGTGTATTCGGAGGCGGACCGTAAGGCAGTTCATGTCCTCAAAGCCGATGAGGCCGTATTTCTGGGTGATTCGGACCCCGCCGAAAGTTATCTGAATATAGATAAAATCATCGCTGCGGCCAAACAGACCGGAGCGGAGGCTATCCATCCGGGATACGGCTTCCTGGCGGAAAATCCTCTCTTCGCGGAGCGCTGCGAAAGTGAGCGCCTAGTCTTCATCGGCCCTTCCTCCAAAGTCATCCGCGAGCTGGGGGACAAAACGGTTGCACGCCGCACCGTCATGGGGAGCGGGGTACCCGTCATACCCGGCATGAGCAAGCCCGAATCGGACACCCATGTGCTCGCCGGCGAGGCAGAGAAGATCGGATATCCCGTGCTTATCAAGGCTGCCGCCGGAGGCGGGGGCAAGGGTATGCGCGTCGTCACCTCGCCCGGAGATTTTAATGAGGCCTGCGCATCGGCAACCAGCGAGGCAAAGAGGGCTTTCAGCGACGGCTCTATCTACCTTGAGAAGTACCTTTCCCGGCCAAGGCATGTAGAGTTCCAGATCGTCGCCGACCGGCAGGGGCACGTTGTCCACCTAAACGAAAGGGAATGCTCCATACAGAGGCGCCATCAGAAGATCATCGAGGAGACGCCCTCAACCATCATGACGCCCAAACTGAGGGAGCACATGGGTAAAGCCGCTGTCGCCGTAGCCAGGGCGTCCGGATATGTGAACGCCGGAACGGTCGAGTTTCTGGTGGACCAGCAGGGAAACTTCTATTTCCTCGAGGTCAATACGCGCCTCCAGGTGGAACATCCCATCACTGAGATAACCACCGGCCTCGATATCGTTCGTATCCAGCTTGAGGTCGCCTGCGGGAACCCCCTTCCCATAACGCAGAAAGATGTCCTCAGCAGGGGACATGCCATCGAATGCCGTATTTACGCTGAAGACCCGGAGAAGGGGTTCTATCCCTCCCCCGGCAGGATCATCTACATGCAGGAGCCGTCGGGACCCGGCATACGCAACGACTGCGGTATCTACTCGGGCTTTCAGGTACCGGTGGAGTACGACCCGATCCTGTCCAAACTAATCGTCTATGCCGAAGACAGGAGCCAGGCCATAAAGCGCATGATTCAGGCGCTGGAGAGCTACATCATCCTGGGAGTGAAGACTCCCGTGCCCTTCCTCATCGATGTGCTTGAGTCCGAGGCATTCATGAAAGGTGATACTTCCACCGATTTTATCGATACCCATTTCTGCGGCTGGAAGCCGGACCGCTGCTACGCCGACGTCGCCTGCGCCGCATATATCATCGATGAGCTGAACCCCGCAGTTAAGCCCAAAGCTGCGGTAGGTCAGGCGAGCGCAGAGCTGTCGCCCTGGCAGACCCTCGGACTCTGGGGTCGTTGAGGATAAAGAAAAAAACAGGATTAGATATGGACTACCGGCTTAAAATCGATGAAAATGTAATCTCCTTCCACGCTGAGAAGAAGGGAGACCACAGCATTGCCCTTTCCCGCGACGGCCGCATGGTCGATGTCGAGTACACGCTCGTCTCGGAATACCACCAGCACCTCTTGGTGGACGGCTGTCCGCTGAATGTGTTCATCGCACGGGACGGTAATACCAGGATGGTGGTGATCAGAGGTGTCCCTTATTACATCGGTGACGCCGATGCCAACGACAGCCGTTCCAGGGGAAAGAAGAGGGACCAGGTCATACCGCAGGAGGTCACACCGCCCATGCCCGCAGTGGTTGTCAGGATACTTGTTTCCGCAGGGGACAGCGTGAAGCAGGGCGACGGCGTTATCGTCGTCTCATCCATGAAGATGGAGACAACTCTGGCCGCTCCGGCAAACGGGAAGGTGAAGGCGGTTAATGTTGCAGAGGGAGACAAGGTGATGCCCGGCCAGATATTGATCGATATCGATCGGGACGCAGAATCCCGGAATCAGTAGCTGATCACTGCCTTGCACATAATCACAAGATATTAATACGAGGAGGTAAAAGATGGAAGACAAGCACTTGCTCTACCGTGTCGAAGAGGGCGTTGGATATATCACCATTAACAGGGAACAGCAGAGGAACGCCATAACAGCTGAGGCGCTCGCTCTGTTCCATCAATATCTGAATGAGGCGGAAAAGGACGTAAATGTCCATGCGCTGCTGGTCACCGGCGCGGGGGACAAGGCCTTCTGCACGGGCGCGCAGCTCAGCGCCGGGGTCAATACGGGCGGATTGGATATCTTCGCCAGCTATGCTGACCTGCTCAACCGCATCGTCAGCTTCCCCAAGCCTACCGTTGCCCGGATCAAGGGATTCTGCCTGGCGGGCGGCATGGGATTCATGCTGGCCTGCGATATCGTCATCGCCAGCGACGATTCCAAATTCGGCACACCGGAGGTGAACGTCGGCCTGTGGCCCATGATGATAGGCGCGCTCATTTTCCGCAACGTGCTCCAGAAAAAGGCCATGGAGATGATACTGCTGGGAGAGAGAATGACGGCGCAGGAGGCGCTGTCCATGGGATTGATCACCAGGGTTGTCCCCGCAGGGGAACTGGATGCGGAGGTTAAAAAAGTGCTCGAGATCCTGACCTCCAGGAGCCCTATCGGCATGAAGATGGGAAAACAGGCCTTCTACGCCGCGGCCAATATGCCGTTGAAGGAGGCCCTGCAATATCTGGCGGAGAGGATCAAGGACATCGCCGGCACGGAGGACGCCAAAGAGGGGATTACCGCCTTTATCGAGAAGCGTCCGCCCAAATTCACGGGAAAATGACTATCAACCCACCGCATAAAACGTATACACGCAAATAAAGGAGAACTGCCATGAGCTCTGAGAATAGAAAAGGTAAGGACAGGATCATTATAGCCAACTGCAGCGGCTTCTTCGGTGACCGGCTGTCCGCCGCGGCGGAGATGGTGCGCGGGGGTCCCATCGATGTCCTGACGGGGGATTACCTGGCGGAGCTGACTATGGCTCTGCTCTTCCGGCTGAAGATGAAGAACCCCGAGGCCGGATATACCCCCACCTTCCTCAAACAGATGGAAGACATCATGGGAGAATGCCTCGATAAAAAGATCAAGGTCGTGTCGAACGCCGGCGGATTGAATCCCCGCGGGCTGGCAGTGGAGCTCCGCAAGATAGCGGACAAGCTGGGTCTCCATCCTAAGATCGCCTGCATCGAGGGGGATGATCTGATGGCGCGGATAGGTGAACTTCAGCAGGCAGGCGAGTCCCTCGTTCACCTTGATAAAGGTGTCTCTCTCAAAGACGGTGGCCTGGTCCCCATCACGGCGAATGCCTATCTGGGAGGCTGGGGTATCGCCGAGGCGCTTGAAAGAGGCGCCGATATCGTGGTCAGCGGCCGCGTCGCCGACGCTTCGCTGGTTATGGGGCCTGCGGCCTGGTGGTTCGGGTGGAAGCGCGATGACTGGGACAAGCTCGCCGGCTCAGCGGTGGCAGGGCACATCGTTGAGTGCGCGGCCCAGGCCACGGGCGGGAACTATTCCTTCTTCGACGAGGTGCCGTCATTCCTCAAGGTGGGTTATCCCATAGCCGAAATATTTGATGACGGTTCCTCGGTCATCACCAAACATCCCGGCACAGGAGGTCTCGTTTCCGTTGACACCGTGAAGGCGCAGCTCCTCTATGAGGTCAAGGACCCCAGCTATTTGACTCCCGATGTTTCGGCCCGTTTCGATACCATCAGGATTGCACAGGAAGCACCCGACCGCGTCAAGATTTCCGGTGTGCTGGGCTCTCCGCCCCCGGACACCACCAAGGTGTGCATCAATTGTCTGGGCGGGTACAGGAATTCAACGACCGTTGTACTGACCGGTCTGGACATCGAAAAAAAGGCCAAAATAGTTGAGGATGCAGTCTTCGACAGCCTGGGCGGGAGAGGGCAGTACGCCCTCGAAGATGTGCAGCTCGCCCGGTCTAACAGGGACAATCCCGAGATAAATGAAGAGGCCTTTGCCTATCTGCGGATATCCGTCATGGACCGCGACCAGAAGAAGGTCGACCGGTTTTCTTCGGCGATCATCGAGCTCGCGCTGGCAAACATCCCGGGCTTCACCTTAACGGCCCCCCCTGCCAAGGGGACTATGGCGATTATCCACTGGCCGGCGCTCATTCCACAGAGCCGGGTTACCCAGAAAATTATGATCAACGGCGACGAGTTTTCTGTCGGTTTTACTCCGTCCGGAGCTGCGGCGAAGCCTCTTCCAGTGCCGAAAGAAGCGGTAGCGCCTGTGCCGACGGGTAAGAAGGTAAAAATACCCTTCGGACGCATCTACGCGACGCGCTCCGGCGACAAAGGGGGCAATGCAAACCTGGGCGTGTGGGGAAAAACGCCCGAAGCATATGCTTTTCTGAGGGATTTCCTGACGGTTAAAAAACTGAAAGAGCTGCTCAAGGACATGAGCGGATATGAGATAGAACGTTACGAATTTCCCAATCTTCTCGCAGTCAACTTCTATATCAGGGGCGTCCTGGGCGAGGGCGTGGCCGCTTCGCTGAGGAGCGATCCCCAGGCCAAGACCCTGGGCGAGTACCTGCGCGCCAGGATTATCGAGGCGCCGCAGTCTATTGTTCCGTAGTTGATCCCGCTCATCGTGGACAAAATATCACCGGAAGGCAAGAAGCCGCCCGGTGGGAAAGGAGGTTGTTAGATGACGGTATACGATGAAAAACCCTGGGGCAAGTGGTACGATCCACCGTTAAGCGCGGAGATAAAAGCAGTGGATGAGACATACGTGGATATGCTGGAGAGGGGACTGAAATTCCGGCCGGAGGTGGTGGCCTTCCATTTTCTCGGGGTCAAATTCACATATAAAGAGCTTGACAGACTCTCGATGAGGTTTGCGTCATATATCCGCAAACAGGGATGCAATCCGGGTGATGTGGTGGGCATCAATCTCCCCAACCTCCCTCAGTATCTAATCGCCCTGGCAGGGGCTCTGCGCGCGGGGTGCGTGGTCACCGGCGTCTCTCCCCTGCTCACTCCCAAGGAGATGGCCTACCAGTTGAATGATGCGGGCGCCAGTGTGCTGGTAACACTGGATGCGATCTATGAAAACCGCGTGCAGAAGATAAAGAACGATATTCCACACGTTAAATGTATCGTTACAACCGGTATTGCGGACTATCTCCCTCCGCTCAAGCGCGTCCTGGGCAAATTATTGAAGAAGATTCCCTCCGGAAAAGTGGAGCCGATCCTGGGAAAAGAGGTGGTGTTTTTCAAAGATCTTATCGCGAATAGTTTGCCCGATATTTCTAAGCCGTCCGTCAAGCTCGATGATACCTGCCTGATACAGTATACCGGCGGCACTACGGGCACTCCCAAGGGCGCGGTCCTCACCCATCGGAATATGGTTTCCAATCTCACGCAGGGAAAACAGTGGCTCGATCTCCAAATGGATGGCGGCACCGTTTGCTCCGGCTTCCCCTTCTTCCACATGGCGGGACTCTATTTCGGCATGGTCTCCATGTCGCTGGCTTTCACCCAGTGCCTGATCCCGGACCCCAGGAACACCAAGAATATATGTAAAGAGATCTCGGAGCACCCTCCGATGATGATGCTCATGGTCCCTTCACTCTACCAGATGCTGATGGACGACCCGGCGTTTTCCAGGATCGATTTCTCTTCCTGTAAGGCCTGCATTTCCGGCGCATCGCCGTTTTCTAAGGAGGCCATCAACGCTCTCGAAGCTATCGTGGGCCAGGGTAAGGTGGTTGAGCTCTACGGGATGACCGAAGCGAGCCCCATCATCACAATGAATCCTTTGAAGGGGAAGAAGAAGATCGGATCTGTAGGGGTTCCCCTCCAGAGCACCCGGGTCAAGCTGGTCGATGTTGAAACCGGAAAGAAAGAGGTTGCCCTGGGTGAAGTGGGAGAAATCATAGTTCTCGGACCCCAGGTGATGAAAGGGTATCACAACAAGTCGGATGAGACGGACAATACCCTGCGTGAGTTCCAGAATGCAAAATGGCTGTATACCGGCGATGTGGCCCGGATGGACGAGGACGGCTATTTCTATATCGCGGACAGGACAAAAGACATGCTGATTGTAGGAGGATACAAAGTGTTCTCCCGCGAGGTGGAGGAAGTGCTCAGCGAGCACGCTGCGGTCGAGTCGTGCGCGATCGTAGGAATCACCAACCCGGACCGTCCCGACAGCCAGATCGTGAAAGCGGTCATCCAGCTAACCAGGGATGCGCAGGCGAAAGATCAGGAAGCAGTTAAAAAAGATATACTCGAATACTGCAAGGAAAACCTCGCACCCTACAAGGTCCCCAAGATGATCGTATTTATGGATGTGTTACCCCTTACCGCTGTGGGTAAAGTGGATAAAAAGGCGCTCAGATAAATTCAGCGCACCAAATACCGTCTGGATAAGGAGAATAATCTATGTATTTCAACGAGACGCATGAGGCGTTCAGAGCATCGATAAAGAAGTTTGTCGATAAGGAGATCAATCCCCACATGAATGAGTGGGAAAAGACAACAGCCCCCCTTCACGAGCTTTTCAAGAAGATGGGCGACCTGGGTTTCCTGGGCATACGCTACGATCCTAAATATGGGGGAGGGGGACTGGACTACTGGTTTGAGACGGTCATGCTGGAAGAGATCGGGCATATCAAGGGCATGGGTGTTTCCACGGCCATCGCAGTCCAGACGAACATGGCCACACCGGCAATCGCAGCCACCGGGAGCGAGTACCTCAAGGAGACCTATCTCAAGCCGGCCATCGCCGGTGATATGGTCTGTGCCATTGCCGTGACCGAGCCGGATGCAGGCTCCGATGTCCGGGCCATGAAGAGCAAAGCTGTCAAGAAAGGCGACTACTATCTCCTGAACGGATCGAAGACCTTCATCACCAACGGTGTGCAGGCTGATTTCCTCACCCTGCTTGCCAGGACCGATGAGGGAGAAGGGTATCATTCCTTCGGACTCTTCGTGGTCCCCACCAATCTTAAAGGTTTTCAGGTGAGCAAGAAACTGGATAAAATCGGGCTGTGGAGCAGCGATACGGCAGAGCTCTTTTTTGACGATGTTAAAGTGCCTGCGGAAAACCTGATCGGCGACGACAGGGAGGGTTTCATCATCCAGATGAAGCAGTTCCAGCATGAGAGGTTCGCCGTATTGCCCGGGACCTGTTCGGCCGTACAGGATATGATCGCCCTGACGGTGGACTATATTCGCCAGCGTATAGTGTTCGGTAAACCCCTGATCACCAAGCAGGTACTGAGGTATCGACTGGCTGATTGGGCCACCAGGAATGAAGCGCTCAGGCAGCTGACCTACCATATCGTCAGGAAGAAGATGGAAGGCCTGGACCCGACGCGGGAGGTTTCCATGGGCAAACTGCTGGCAGGGCAGCTGATCTCCGAAGTTGCCACAGGCTGCCTTCAGATGTTCGGCGGGATGGGGTTAATGAACGAGACGCTCATCTCGCGCTATTTCCGGGATGTCCGGGTCATGTCCATCGGAGGCGGCGCGGATGAGGTCATGCTTGAGATCGTGGCACGCATGGAGGGCTATTAATATTTTCTGCGGGGATGATAACTGTTAAAATGTTCCTTCGCAGTGTTTCATTACCCCAACAGTGAAACTTGATATGACGGAATCGAACGGACAGCAAATCACTTTGTCGCGCAGCGCATTGCGGCGGCTGAGAGAGAAAGAGCAGCGGTATAACACCATTCTCAGGGTGGCCAAGGGCCTCTTTGCCGAGAAGGGTTACCATCAGACCAGCATCGAGGAGATAGCCGATGCGGCCGAGGTTTCCACCGGCGCAGTCTACATCTATTTCAAAAATAAAGAGGACCTGCTGATCAAACTGATGCAGGAGATCGGCCATCAGCTGCGGCAATTGCTGGGCGATGAGTTTAGAAAAAGCGGTTATTCCCTGGACAGCTTCAGGAACATCTCATTTGCTTTCTTGAAAGATTTCTGCGGGGACCATCCCGAGTGGCTGGCGATCTTTTTCAGGGAATCTGTCGGCCAGAGCGCCGAGGTCGAGGAACAGCGCAGGCAGGTGTTCACAAAAGTTACGCAGGATATAAAGGCGGCTTTTGTTCAAATAGCCAGGGAACAGGGAATCGAGCTGGTTGACGACTCCAAGCCGGAACTGATCGGCGTGTGCATAGTCGGCGTATTCGAAAGAATCGCCTGCCATTATTTCCTCTGGCAGGACCATCCCGAGGACATCGATGCCCTGGCCCGGAAATCCATCTCGTACATGCTGGGGGGCATCGACAGGCTGCTTAAAGAGTGATACATACTTTACATAAATTTTTCAGGAGGAGTAATTTGAAAACAAGAATCACAGAGATGCTGGGGATCCGCTACCCGATCTTTTTGTCGGGGATGAGCTGGATCAGTACTCCCGAGATGGTGGCTGCAGTTTCCAATGCGGGAGGTATGGGCATCCTCGCTACGGGACCCCTTGACAAGGATGCGGTGCGTGAGGCTGTCAGAAAGATCCGCAAGCTTACGGACAAGCCCTTCGGGGCCAATTCGGCCCTGATGTTCCCGGGCGCCATGGAATCCGCCAGGGTCCTGCTGGAAGAGCAGGTACCGGTGATCAATTTCGCCCTGGGCAAGGGAGACTGGCTGGTTAAAGAGGCGCATAAATACGGCGGCAAGGTCATTGCCACCGTAGTCAGCGCCCGCCATGCCAAACGGGCCCAGGAATACGGCTGCGATGCCGTTATTGCCACCGGCAACGAGGCCGCAGCCCACGGCGAATTCGTTACCACATTCTGCCTTATTCCCAGCCTGGTCAACGTTCTCTCCATACCGGTGGTCGCCGCCGGTGGTATTGCAGACGGCAGGGGACTGGCGGCCGCGCTGGCGTTGGGCGCGGAAGGCGTGGCCATGGGCACCAGGTTCATGACTACCAAGGAAAGCCCGCTGCACCAGAACTACAAGGACCTTTCGCGCACCAAGGATGTCACGGATACACTGTATTCCAAGCGCTTCGACGGCCTGTACTGTCGCGTGCTCAAGACAGACACGGCCAAACGCGTGGAGGAGAAGGGTCTGGACCTGCCCGCCGCCTTCGTTAACGGCCAGGACATCGCCAAAATGCTCAACCTGCCCTTCTATAAGCTTGTTATAGGAGCGACAATGTCCGGATGGAAAAATGCCAGGCAGCTTGCCTTCCTGGCCAATGCCTCCAAAAACTTCCAGCGCGCTACGGAAGAGGGTGACCTTAAGAAAGGCGTGCTGCCTGTGGGGCAATGCATGGGATTGGTCAAAGACGAGCCTACCGTGAAAGAGGTAATCGAGAGGATGGTGCAGGAGGCCGGGGCGGTTGAGAAAAGGATGGCCGGCGTCTTCGATTGAATAATCAATCAAACTACTATAAAATATGTCGATTCTTAATATATAAGGAGGTAGTACCATGTCCAAAAGGGTCGGCATTGTTGGTGCGGCTGTTACGCCCTTCAAAGCCAAATGGAACGAGAAGACCTATTACGAACTCGCACAGATGGCCACCCGTGAAGTGGTTAAGGATGCCAAGATCCCTATAAAGGATGTTGATGCCGTTTTCTACGCTATCTATAACGATATCTTTGAACGGACCTGCATCCCGGAGCATCCCCTGCAGGGCCTGATCGGTATGCAGGACAAATTCGGTATGCGCGTTAGCACGGGAGGCGCCACCGGAGCTTATACCATTTCTGCCGCGCACGCCTATCTGGCGGCCGGCAGGTTCAAGACCGCCCTGGTGCTGGGCGTGGAGAAATGCACCGACTGCTTCGATTTCCTTTCCATGTCAGCCACGCCCGAGGTGATCAAGTCCATCGGCTGGTCGGGCGACAGCTTCTTCGAGCAGGCCCTGGGATGGACGGCCGCCGACAGCTATGCCGAAGTGGTGCTGGCCTATATGGACGAACACCCCAAGGACCTTAAACCCAAGGTTACGGCCAAGATTTCCTCGCTGCTCAGCCAGTACGCTAAAACCAACAAATATGCCCAGCGTCAGCACGACCAGGTAACGCCTCAGGAGGTCATGAACTCCAGATTAATAGTCTATCCTTTCAAGGAACTGGAGATATGTGTATATACAGAGGGCGCTGCGGCCCTGATTTTAGCAGAAGAGGACACAGCCAAAGCGATCTCAAAGAATACGGGCAAGCCCGTGGTCTGGATCACCGGGCTGGGCGAAGCCAACGAGCATTCCTTTGCCGGTAAAAAACAGAAAGTCATGCCGCGAATCATGTCGGATTACCTGGCATCACACCGCGCCTACAAAATGGCGGGCATCAAGAATCCCCTGAAGTCCATCGATATCGTCGAATTACATGATGCTTTCATACACCAGCTCGAGATCACCATGTCCGAGTTCGACCTGGTGCCGCGCGGCAATGCCGATGCCCTCATCGATGACGGCCTGATGCTGCCCGGCGGCGAATATCTGGTCAATCCCTGCGGCGGCCTTATTTACTGCGGCCACGCCGTAGGCGCCAGCAACGTCATGTCTGCATGGTCGGCGCGCAACGAGCTGATAAAGCGCAAGATGAAGACCGCGCTCGTGCACGGGACGGGCAGCACCATTGCTCAGTACACCGCTGTCTGCATCCTGGAACATGATTAAGCGAGGAAGGAGATAGTTAAAATGGCAAAGATAAAAGAGAAAGTTATAGCTCCGGAGTATATTCCCGACAAAGGCTCGCACGTCCTGACCATCGACAAACAAAAGTATTTAATCGTCAATGACGCCATGTACACCTTCTATCAGAGGAGCAAGGGCGAGCTTTCGCCGTTCTTCCTGGGCCTGAGGGACGACAAGAAAATACTGGGCTGCAAATGCACCAAGTGCGGCCTGGTCAGGTGCCCCCCCTTCCTGACGCACTGCCCCGACTGCGATTTCGCTCCCACCAAGATCGTCGAGGTCGGACAGGTGGGCAAGATGCTCAGCACACCACCCATCACCTATTTTGCCAACTCGCTCTTCCTCAAGATGGCACCTTACGGCAGGGGTCGTGTAGTGCTGCAGGGCGCGGATACAGCGCTCAGCGTGAATGTCTACACCACCACCGGCATTCTTGCCCCCGGCCTCATAAAAAAGGGTACCGAGGTCAAGGTCGTTTTCAGGGACGAGCGCAACGGCGAGATCAGCGATATCTTCTGCGTGCCCACCAAAGAGCTCACCAGGGCCCAGATCGCCAAGAAGGGACTGCTATCTTCCCAGCTCAACTGGGAGGGTGCGGTTGAGCCGGCCCTGAAAAAGCCCACTGCAGCGGACAAAGCCGCCTACGACAAGGCGCTTAAAGAGATCAAGTCCGTGATAAAGATGATGAACCAGACCGAGCGCGCACGCAAGGACATCGCCGGATGGAAGCGCAATATACAGGTCAAGACCACAGGCGGGGAATTCGCCATCGTCATCAATAACGGCGACATCAGGGTGGAAGAAAAGAAGCTGACGAAGCCCGATTTCGTAGTGGTGGCCAGGGATCCCAGGACCCTGGCGGACGGCCTGGCTTACCGAGGCGCCATCACGGATTCCATTATTATGAAGAGGCTCTGGATCAGCAAGAATATCGAGTTCACCACCATCTTCAAGCTGGACCGCATGGCACGCTCCGTAGCGCGTTCCAGGAAATAACCGCTTTAAAAAGAGATTTATGCCAGATAAAAAACCAGGGGCCGGCGGCCCCTGGTTTTTTCATATACGCTGAATGATTTATTACGCCGGTACGGGCCGCGCTTCGTAGAGCTTGATCGAATCTGTTATGCGCTGAACGGCGCATCCGCTGCAGGACTCAGCACAACCGTGTACGAGACGTTTGTGAGGGTTATATAGTCCTGATCACCGCTACCACCCTGCCCTGTATATCCACATTGGCCGGGTCAGTAAAGATCGGCTGCATCTGCGAATTGGCCGGCTGCAGGCGCACTCTGTCCTCTTCCCTGTAGAAACGCTTGAGCGTGACCTCCTCTTCCTTTTTTAGCCAGGCCGCCACCATGTCCCCGTTCTCCACATTCTTGACGGGCTCCATCAAAACGATATCGCCGTCATCGATGAGGGCATCGATCATAGAAGTTCCTTTCACCCTTAAAGCGAAAACCTCTTTCTCACGTGTGATCTCTGCGGACAGCTCCAATGTATCCACCGCCTCCTGGTGCCAGGTGTCCGGGCTCATCACAGGCAGGGGAGTGCCGGCGGCGATAACGCCCAGGACGGGGACGCGTATGGTGCTCCTGCGGTCGGGAAGCTGGATGCTCCTGAAAACGTGGGAATCCCTCTCGATCTGGTGCTCGCTTTCCAGCAATTTGAGATGATACTGCACTACGGCAGTGGAGCTCAGCCCGCAGCCTTTCTGAATGTCCCTTACAGTGGGTGTGTAGCCGCGCTCGTCGTAGAAATCCCGGATGAACTCGATGATCTTTTCACGTTTTTCGCTCGGCCCTGCTTTTCTCATAAATCCAATCCAATATCGTACATTTGTTCTTTTATTCAGTGTATACAATGGGGACAAG
>DAOUFR010000007.1:0-10376 GCA_034429715.1 Dehalococcoidia bacterium | reverse complement strand
AAATAATTCTATGGACATACTGGCAGGGTTGAATGAGGCCCAGCGTGAGGCCGTTCAGTATATTAAAGGGCCTTTACTGATACTGGCGGGCCCGGGCAGCGGCAAGACGCGGGTTATCACCCACCGCATAGCCTATCTGGTTAAAACCACGGGAGTCAGCCCCCGCCATATTATGGCCGTCACCTTCACCAACAAGGCTGCCCGCGAGATGCAGGAGCGCCTGCAACGGTTGCTCGGCAACCTGGCAGATCAGGTATGGGCCGGAACTTTTCATGCCATTTGCGCCCGCATCCTGCGCAAGGACGGCAAGTCCCTCGGTCTCGACACCAACTTCGTTATTTACGATGAGGAAGATCAGCAGAGCCTGGTCAAACAATGCCTGCTCGATCTCGACCTGGACCCCAGGCAGTATAATCCGCAGAAAATCCGCAACGCCATCAGCCAGGCCAAGAGCCAGCAGATTACGCATGACGGCCTGGCTGCCAGGTCCAGAAGTCCCTGGGACGATATCGTCTGCCGTGTCTATGAGCGCTACCAGGAGCAGCTCGGACAGAGCAACGCCGCCGATTTCGACGACCTCTTGATGAAGGTGGTCCAGCTGTTTGATAAACACCCGGCGGTCCTGGAGCAATACCGCTCCCGCTACCTTCACCTGCTGGTCGATGAATTCCAGGATACCAACCTGATTCAATACAAGCTGATACGCCAGCTGGGCGGCAAACATCGCAACGTCTGCGTCGTCGGCGATCCCGACCAGTCCATTTACTCCTGGAGATTTGCCGATATACGCAACATACTCAGCTTTGAAAAGGACTTCCCGGACGCCAGGGTCATCGTCCTGGAACAGAATTACAGGTCCACTAAAAATATACTGGGGGCAGCCTCGGCCATCATATCCGCCAATAAGAAGCGCAAAGAAAAAGAGCTCTGGACGGATAACACAAAGGGCACGCCCGTTTTTCTGGTTAAGACCTACAACGAGCAGGAAGAGGCGCAATTCGTAGCAAACGAGATTCTGAAGTTGAGCGGCAGCGACGGCATCAAGCCCGGCGATTGTGCGGTGATGTACCGCACCAACGCGCAGTCACGCGCCGTGGAAGAGGCCTTCATGCGCTACGGGCTCAAGTACAAGCTGGTGGGCGGTACACGTTTCTACCAGCGCCGTGAGATAAAAGACACGGTGGCCTACCTGCGAGTCATTCAAAACCCTTTCGATAATATCAGCCTGTCGCGCATCATAAGGATACCCGGCCGGGGCATCGGGGCGAAAACCCTGTCCGACCTCACCAACTGGGCGCGGGAAAACAACCTCTCTCTGTTTGCCGCCGCCAAAGCGGTCAACGAGGGCGGGGGACCGGGATTCGGCGCCAGGATAAACACCGCAGTGACAGGCTTCTACCGCATGCTCAACGACCTGATTATGGAGGGGCAGCAGCTTAGCCTGATCAAACTGATGGACACCATACTGGAGAGGTCGGGATACCGTGAGACGATCAGAGGCGAGGAGGACGGTGAGGAGCGCTGGGAAAATATACAGGAGCTGCGCACCGTTGCAGCCGATTATGACGATCTCCCGCCCGGCGAGGGGCTGGCGCCGTTCCTGGAAAAGGTCAGCCTGGTGGCGGATACTGACGAGATCGAAAGCAGGGAGGACACCGTCACACTGATAACCCTGCACCAGGCCAAGGGCCTGGAGTTCCCCATCGTTTTCATCGTGGGATTGGAAGAGGGACTGCTGCCGCACAGGCGCTCAATGGAAGAGGGCGGGGACGAGCTCGAGGAGGAGCGCCGCCTCTGCTATGTCGGTGTGACGCGCGCGGAGCGTAACGTCTACCTGATGCACACCGCCCGGCGAGCTATCTTCGGCATGAGCTCGGAAAGCACACCCTCCCGGTTCCTGGACGATCTGCCGGAACACCTGGTTGAACGCAAAGGTATGACCCCGGGTGAGGAGCAACCGGGCGGGAGCGTGAGAGTGCGCGCAAAGCGCTGGCGAGACGAGGATGAAGGCATCAACATCGCCGACCTCCTGGCAAAAAAGAGCGGTCTCCGGCAACCTGCTGCAGGACTGGTGGAGGTCAATCCCGGTGACCGCGTGCACCATGCCAAATTCGGAGACGGTCAGGTTATAGGCGTCAGGGTGACCGGACAGGACCGCGAGGTTATCGTGGCTTTCGAAGAAAGCGGCGTTAAAAAGCTGCTGCTCAGCATGGCGCTGCTCGAGAAAATCTGATCAATACACTCGAACCAATTTATCTTGACTATCGGAATGGATCCCTTAGAAGGCCTCAACCCCGCTCAGAAAAGGGCCGTACAGACAGTGGAAGGCCCCTTGCTGGTGTATGCCGGCCCGGGCAGCGGCAAAACACGGGTTATCGTTCACCGCATCGCCTATATGGTTTCCTGCGCCGGCATCAACCCGCGACACATACTGGCCGTGACATTCTCCCGCCGGGCCGCTGCAGAGATGCAGAAGCGCCTTGCAGAAATACTTAATAATCGGCCTGTTGTAACGGTCAGCACCATCCATGCAGCCTGCCTGCGCATACTTGGCAGGGAAGGTGTGCCCGGCATGGGCACCGGCTTCACTGTGTATGACGACGAAGAGGGCAACAAGCTTATCAGGCAATGTATAGTGAAAGCCGGATTGAACATAGAAGAAACCAATCTCCGCCGCACAAAGGGATTAATCAGCCAGTTTAAGGTCAGCGGGACCGATCCTGAAGCCGCCGCTGTTGGGGCGGAGCGCCTTGATGAGGCATCCGCTGCCGTATATCGCCTTTATCAGTCCGCCCTAAAGAAAAACCGCGCCCTGGATTATGACGATATGCTGGTCTTCACCAGCCGCCTGTTACAGGACAACCCTGACGTTTTACGGCGCTATCAGCAGATGTTCAAATATATCCTGGTCGACGAGTTCCAGGATACAAGCAGCCTGCAGTACCGCATAATCCGCATGCTGGGGTCCGGGCATGGCAATGTATGCGTCGTTGGAGATCCCGATCAGACCATATATTCCTGGAGACAGGCCGAGGTCCGCAACGCGGACATATTCCGCAGGGATTTCCCCGGCGCCGGCATCATCGACCTCGAGGAGAACTATCGCTCGACGCTAACCATTGTACAGGCGGCCAACGCTCTGATCGCGCGAAACAGCATGCGCAGGAGCAGGCAGCTGTCCACATCGCGCGAGGCCGGCAGCCCCATATCCGTGATACGGCTCAAGGACGGCAATGACGAAGCCCATTTCATCGCCACACGCATCAAAGCCCTGGCGGCCGAAGCCGGCATGAAATTAAGCGATTTCACCGTGCTCTATCGCGTCAACGCGCAGTCACGGGAGCTGGAGGATGCCTTCAATCTCGAGAAGATACCCTACAGGCTGGCCACCGGCACGCCCTTTTACAAACGCCGGGAGGTAATGGACCTGGCCGCCTGGCTCAGGGTGATACGCAATCCCGCCGATGACGCCGCGTTCCTGCGCGTGATAAAACTGGCCGGCAAAGGCCTCGGCCCCCAGACGCTGGCCCGGGTGCAGGAGCTGGCTGCCGGAACAAAGGTGCATCTTCATCAGGCGCTGGAGCAGGCTGCTACCGGCGGGCTGCCCATGCTCGGCCAGCCCGCCCGCAATTCGGCCGGCCATTTCAACGCGCTCCTGCAGGAATTGCACACTCGTAGCAAGCACATCAGTTTAACGTCGCTGCTCAACCTGATTGTGGAGAGGACGGCCTACCTGGAGCACCTCAAAGGCGAGGACAATTATGATGAACGACTGGAAAACGTATTGGAGCTCATTTCCCTGGCTGCGGCCTATGAACATCTCAATCCCCCGACCGCCGTCAGTTCGCTGCTCGGCAGGATCAGCCAGGCTTCCCAGGCCGCCGAGGCGCAGCACCCGCAGGACGCGGTCGTTTTCAATACCTTGCACGGGTCCAAAGGCTCGGAGTTCCACGTGGTCTTCATCGCCGGCCTTGAGGAGGGATTGCTACCGCACAGCAGGTCATCGGACGAGCAATTAAAGCTGGAGGAGGAGCGCAGGTTGTGTTATGTGGGCATATCCAGGGCCATGGACGATGTCTATCTGACATACGCTGAGAAACGGCTGGCCCACGGCGAACTCACTTACCGAACGCCGTCCCGATTCTTGCGGGAACTGCCCGGCTCGCTGGTCGTCAGCCGAAATCTGGCCGGCCCCGTGCCGGCACAGCCGCTCTCCGCACAGCATCCCGCCCCGACTGAAACGCCCGGGCAAAATCCAGCCGTGTCGTTCGGTCCGGGAGATATTGTCCGGCATCGCACGTTCGGAGAAGGAAGGGTAACGCGTGTGATCAAGCAGGCCAAAGATTTTCATGTTATAGTAGTTTTCGATAACTACGGAGTGAAAACATTCCTCGGCAGCCTGGCTGCCCTTGAGAAAATAACTTGAGTTCACACCCATCTTCCCGGGAACTGAGGTTCCCCGCAAATTTCCTGTGGGGCGTTGGCACATCCGCCTACCAGATGGAGGGCGGCAGCGTTAACACTCAATGGTATGAGTTCGAGAAGGCCGACGGGATCAGGACCGGGGATGCCAGTGGAAAGTCGTGCAACTGGTGGCATAACGCAGAGAAGGACTTCGATATCGCGCAGTCCATGGGGCTGAATTCACTGCGACTGTCGGTAAGCTGGGCCAGGATCGAGCCCGAGAGGGGCCTGTTCAATCCCCGCGCAATCGAACGTTACCGCCAGATGCTGACCGCGCTGGTCGAACGGGGAATTCGTCCCATAGTTTGCCTTCATCACTTCGCCCACCCCGTGTGGTTCGAGAAGAAAGGCGCCTTTCTCTCCAGGGATTGCGTGGCGGATTTCTCGCGTTTTGTTAAATTCACGGTGTATGAGCTCAGCGACTATTGCAGCGACTGGTTGACCTTCAACGAGCCGAACATCTATGGCATCGAGGGGTATGTGGACGGGAACCACCCTCCCGCATTGCATGACCACCTGGTCCAGTATTTCAAAGTGCTGGGCAACATGGGGCTTTGCCACGGCTCGGCCTATCACATCATCCATAACCTGCAACAACAGGCCAGCGTCAGCTTTGCCAACCATTTCCTGATATTCACCGCCGCCAAGACACAGATTTTCGACAGGCTGGCTGTGCGCGCGGCCAGGGACTCTTTTAACAACATCTTCATCAACATGGTGACGGGCCGGCGCGCACCGCTGTTCAGCGGTATCGACAAACGGCTTGACGAGATAAAAGATACGTGGGACTACGTGGGCGTGAATATCTACGGCGGTGTGGATGTCGCCTTCGACATAACCAAACCTAAAACCGGCTTTGTGCGGCGCATCGCCCCGCCCAGAGGACGAACGGGGGACCTCCTACCCGACGGCGTTCCCATGTTCGGCGAGATCTACCCTCAGGGCATCAGGATCGTAGTTGAGAGGCTGGCAAAATACGGCAAGCCTTTCTTTATACTGGAAAACGGTGTGCCGGACCGGGACGACAAGCTGCGCCCCTGGGTGATCGCCACAGCTGTCAGGACCATGCACGACCTGATCAAGGAGGGGCATAAGATACTCGGTTATCACCACTGGTCGCTGGTGGACAACTTCGAATGGGCCCTGGGTTATTCCATGAAATTCGGCCTGGTGGCTGTAGATCCTGTGACGCAGGAGAGGAAGCCGCGGCAATCAGCGTCATTTTACGGCGAGATTGCGAAGGCCAACGCTCTGACAACCGATATGGTGATGAAGTACGTCCCCGAAGCGATGGATGAGATCTTTCCTTCCTCAGGTTAATAACGAGAAATAGAAGAGGCGGCGGGTACACCCGCCGCCTCTTTGCATTGGGATTGCAGATCAGAGCTGTGTTACTTTGTGCCGCCGCGCAGCTGGCAGGGCGGGCCTCCCGCCGGCTTCTCGGGTTTGGGCAATTCGACCGCCGGCTTCTGCGCAATCCACGCCTTATAGGCGTCGTACTGCGCCTGCGTTATTTTGCCGTCCTTGAGAAGCTTATCCAGAATGTCAGTGTTGGCTCCCCCAAAGAACGGGCAGCCGGTCATATCGGCCGGTTTTGCGCTGAGCCAGGCTTTATAGGCATCCGCCTGCTCCTGTGTCAGCTTGCCATCCTTGACCCACGCGGCAAACATTTCATCGGTGCGGGCCTGCTGTTCCTCCAGCATCACCTGTTTGAAGGCGTCCTGCAGAGCAGCTTTATCGATATTGAGCTTGGCTGCAACCTTCGCAAGTATATCGCTGTTGAAGGCAGCGTTCGGACCTTTCCCCTGCGGGGCGCCCGGCGGCATTCCGGCTGGCGCCGTTGCGGCAGCACCCGCGTTATCCGCATTAACGGCGGTCATTACGCCGGTTATCAGTATTACTACCGCAAGCATCCCGGCAGCCAGACCTAAGACTTTTTTCCACATATGAATCCTCCTTTTGAGTGGAATTGCTGAGGCTTTTTTCCTCAGTTATATACAGAATACAGGCAAATTATTTGTAAAATATTTGCGATTAGTGGATCACCGGTATCTGGATCCTTTTTACCGCAGAATACCCAGGTAGTACTCCAGAGCAAGGATGCCGATGGATGCCGCCAGCGTCAATGCCGTCACCACCAGGCCGACCCGGCTGAATTCCCACCATCCCACCTTAACGCCTCTGCTGTAGGCCTGCTCCACCACGATGATATTGGCCACAGCAGCTATTATCGTGGCATTACCGCCCAGCGTGGAGCCCGCTGCCAGTGAGATCCACATCACATCTCCCGGTATATCCTTTATCAGCGGAATGACCAGCATGGTCAGCGGTACGTTGCTCACCAGCTGGGAAACCAGGGCGCTGAACAACTGCATGGTCGCGATGCCGGCAATGTCGCTTCCAACATTAAGATTGCCGGTGAATATATCCAGCACGCCTGCCTGCTGAGCACCGCCTATGACTATGAAAAGACCGCAGAAAAAAAGCAACAGGGACCAGTCAATAGACTGTATCAGGCGGGACGGACGGATGCCGCTGAAAAGAACGGCCGCCACTCCGCCGGCCATGGCCACAATAGAAAGAGAAATTCCGACTGTGCTGCTGAGGAAGAGGCAAAGCATAGTCAGCGCGAATATAGGCAGCGTGAAGGCCAGCAGCCTTTTTCGCGCCGCCGCAGCAGGCTGGCCGGAGATAACCGAGAGCGTCTGGTGTTTCAGTTTGTCCGCCTGGAAACCGATCTTCATCTGGTCGCGGTAAAAGATCAAAACGGTAACGAACAGGATTAATACGCAGACGACAGCAACGGGCAGCAAATAAAGCATGAACCGTGTAAACGGTATGCCGGAAGAAACGCCGATAAGCATGTTCTGCGGATTCCCGATCTCCGTGGCGACGGAGCCGATATTGGCGGCCATGGCTTCAGCGATCAGGTAGGGCGCCGGATTACGCTCCAACAGCCGGCATGCCGCTATAACCACCGGCGTGAATAAAAGCACAACTACATCGTTAACCATGAAGGCCGAACCGACAGCGGTCACCAGTGTCACGGCCAGTAGCAATTGCCATGGTCTGCCGGCAAGGGCGATGCTACGGGCGGCCAGCACATTGAAAAAGTCCGCCTGCTGCAGAGCAGCCATCAGCAGCATCATACCCAGCAACAGAGTGATCGTATGAAAATCAATGGCGCTTATGGCCTGGTTGAAGGATATTACGCCGGTGAGCACCATCAGCAGAGCTCCCGTCAGAGCGGCCGCCGGGCGGTCGATATTTATATGCGGCAGGCGTGTAAAGCTGACGCCTATGAAAGTGAAAATAAGTATTACTGCAGCTGTGAGCATATCGGGCATCCCGGAACAGGCATTTATTTTACAACAAATTCGGCTGTCCCCGGCGAGAGAAGCTGAACATTTTAGATGTTCTCCCAATTTCCATTGACTACCCATTCAATCGGTGATACATTATGCAAGGTCTTTTTCCCGCGTCAATATTGCTTAATACAGGGGGTGCCGTATGCTTTCTTTCAGCCCGTCTGAAGAACAGCAAATGATCGTCAATACGGTCAAACAATTCGCCAATGACATCATGCGCAAGAAATTCCGTGAGTGCGATGAGGAAGGGCAGATACCTGACGAGATAATCAATACTGCCTGGGATCTGGGATTGGTCGTCAGCTGTATTCCCGAGGCCTACGGGGGCGCGGGCTGGGAGCATTCGGCCCTCACTGGCACGTTGCTGGCCGAGGAACTGGCCTGGGGCGACCTTTCCATGGCTATGCACATCCTGAGCCCCTGGCTGGGCATATTGCCGATAGTGGAAATGGGCACCGAGGAGCAGAAGAAAAAATACCTGCCTATGGTCTGCGGGGGCAAGTTCACCGCTGCTTCGGCGGCTTTCGTCGAGCCTAGATATGATTTCGATTGCAACGACTTTGATACCGTAGCTAAAAAGAGCGGCGGCTATACTCTCAGCGGTGACAAATGCTATGTTCCGCTGGCCCCCGATGCCGCCTTCACGCTGGTTTATGCAAAGGAAGGCAATTCTTCACAGGGCTTCATCGTGGACAGGGGGACCAAGGGCTTCAACATCGGAGAGCGCGAGAAGAACATGGGTATCAAGGCATTGGCCACCTATGAGGTTTCATTGAAGGACTGCAAACTACCTGCCGACAAAAAGCTGGGCGGTGACCGCGGCTGCGATTTCAAACGCCTGGCCAACCTCTCCCGCGTTGCACTGGCTGCCCTGGCGGTAGGCCTGGCCCGCGGCGCTTTTGAATTCTCCCGGGACTATGCTAAAGACCGCCATGCCTTCGGTGATCCCATAGCCTCACGCCAGGCCATTGCCTTTATGCTGGCCGACATGGCAATCGAGATAGATGCGGCCCGCCTGCTCAACTGGGAGGCGGCCTGGCTTCTGGACAAGAAAGAGGAGGCCACCCGCGAGTGCTGTCTGGCCAAGACATATGCCGATAATATGGTGATGCAATGCACGGACTATGGCGTGCAGGTTATGGGCGGCCACGGCTATATCCGTGACAATCCCGTCGAGCTGTGGTTCCGCAACGGCCGCGGTTTCGTGACCTTCACCGGCCTGGCCATAGTTTAATAAGGAGGCAAAGCGATGATCGATTTTGAACTGACCGCTGAAGAGAAGGCCAAAATACATGAAGCGCAAGAAGTGGCGGAGAAAAAATTCCGCCCCGTAAGCCGTTACTACGACGAGCATGAGCACGAGGAGCCGCAGGAGATCATCGATTTCATGTGGGAAAACCGTGGCAAGGGCTTCGTGACCGGGCTGGGAGTTGTGGGCGCCCTCATGGTTGAGGAGCTTTGCTGGGGCGATGCGGGGCTTTACCTGGCCAGCCCCGGTCCGGGGCTGGGCGGCGCCGCCGTCTTCGCCGCCGGCACAAAAGAGCAGTGGGGCAAGTTCCTGGCACGGTTCAATGAAGGCAAGCCCAAGTGGGGCGCCATGGCCATGACCGAGCCGGGCTGCGGCTCGGACACGTCGGCCATCCAGGCCACCGCCACGCGCGACGGTGACTACTGGGTGCTGAATGGCGAGAAGATTTTCGTAACCATGGGGCACCGCGCGCTCGACCTATCGGAGGGCATTATCGTGGTGTGGGCCTCCGTGGACAAATCGGCGGGCAGGGCCGGCATGAAATCTTTCGTGGTCGAGGCAGGCACACCGGGCATGAAAGTGGAAAAAAAGGAGAAAAAGCTGGGTATCAAGGCGTCCGACACGGTAACTGTAACCTTCGATAACTGCCGTATACCTTTCAGCAACATCCTGGGCAAGGCCGAGGTCAAGAGCAAGACCGAAGGCTTCAAGGGCGCCATGGCCACCTTCGATGTTACGCGTCCCATGGTTGCGGCACAGGCGCTGGGCGTCACCCGCGCCGCGCTGGACATGCTGCACGATGAGATCGATAAGCGGGGCATCAAGATACGCTACGACCTGCCGCGCAGCAAACAGACCGCGCTGGAACGTGATTTCATCGAGATGGAGGCGAACTGGAGAGCGGCCCACCTGCTTATGATACGCGCCATGTGGCAGCTCGGCAGCGGCCAGTCCAATGCCCTGGAGGCATCCATGTCCAAGGCTAAAGCCGGACGCGCCGCCACGCTGATCACGCAGAGAGCGGTTGAGCTGATGGGGCCGCTGGGCTACTCGCGCAAATACCTTTTCGAAAAGTTCATGCGGGATGCCAAAATCAATGACATCTTCGAAGGGACCGGGCAGATAAATACACTGGTGGTTGCCCGACGACTGCTGGACTACACGCGAGATCAGCTTAAATAAACGGGTCAGGGCTTGACGAAAAACTTGCGCCAGACCTGCCCGCCGGTAAACGGACCGCCGTGCGCGGCATAGAATATCTTGGGCCTTCTGTCCAGGATGTCCTGGATGCTTTT
>DAOUFR010000006.1:0-3612 GCA_034429715.1 Dehalococcoidia bacterium | reverse complement strand
AGTTTTAGCTATATCGTTCTGGGATAAATTATTCTGGCTTAAAAGTTCCTGCTGTATCATGGCGGCAGTTGTCCGATAATTTGTCCCCGAGCGTAAAATATAAAAACACACCGGTACGCTATCGCGGATTACTATGCCCTTGCTATAAGCAGCCCCGATATCGATTCCCATGTACCAGACCATTAGTATTCTCCATAGAGCAAGGTGGTTTTATCCAGGCTACGCTGCCTTGTTATGAGCGGTGTATTTTTCTTAATCGCATCCAATACATGTGTTCTGGCCAGAAGGGCAGCGCCTAAAGCTCCTGTAATAAGCGGTTCCTCCGGAATAAGCAGGTCACGGCCAAATTTTCCCTTCATAGCGCGTACGATGCCGGAATTTTTAGCGACACCTCCGGTGAGTACTACAGAGGGCTCAATTCTCAGCCTTTCTGCCAGCGCTGCTACTCTGCTGGCAAGCGCCGTGTGCAGACCGGCAAGTATGTTTTCCAGGTTTTCTCCCTCCGACAGGCGAGACACGACTTCCTGCTGGGCAAAGATAGTGCAGATGTTACTAATCTGTATGTCTCGAGTGGATTTTAATGATATGTCGCCCAGATCTTCAACCTTTAGCCCAAGAGCGATGGCGATTACTTCGAGAAAACGGCCGGTTCCTGCTGCGCACTTATCATTCATGACAAAGTCGCTGAGCTTGCCATTTTCGATCTTCATGCATTTGGCATCCTGCCCACCTATATCAATGACAGTTCTGGCATCGGGAAACAGGCTGTGCACACCTGATGCGTGGCATGTCAGTTCCGTTATCTGCCGATCGGCAAATGGGACATTAAACCGACCATAACCGGTGGCCACAATATAGTCGATCTCAGGCAATGTTAAATGAGCCTGCGTAAGCCCGACAGTCATCACTTCATTGGCCAGACTTCGATGCTCCGGCCCGGTAGGGCCTTTCACAATTGATATGGGCGCTCCCTTATCAGATACAATGACCACCTTGGTCATCGTCGAACCTATGTCGACACCGGCAAAATACAACCTAACCTCCAACAGGTCAACTGATCGTGTCTATAAAGGCTTCCGCCCTGGTTCTCAGGGGCGCTAATGCCCGTTCAGAATAGTCATATTCTATGTAAGTGCTGCGTATAGAGAGGCTGTTGAAATAGTCCTTGATGGAGGGTATCTCAAAAGCGAAGGGGTCACAATAACGCACCAGTAGGAGGATGGCTCCGTCAATCCTCCATTTTTCGACGACCTGTTTCAAGTAACCGAACCGGCTCTGCAGATCATCCGAATAGTTTTTTTCTGTCTCCCCAAGAGAAGCCTGCCTGAAAGTCCGGGCGCACGTTATCTCCTTGAGATAGTAAGCAGCCAGCCCGTCCATCGGATCGGCCGTTGCTTTTACACTGCTTCTAAATGGTCTGATACCTCCGCAGGTTTCATCATAAACCACGTTGGCCTGTTCTTCAAACAGCTGCATAATGTTAGGATCATCAAGCGTGCTGCTCCAGATAATCAGCCGCGCTCGCTTTTTAACGGGGCCTTTACGACGCTTCTTGACCTCATCAATCACCTGGGCGAGCAGGTCATTTCCTTCTTGCACAGGCAGCGTCATCAAAGTCCTTACTATTCTAACGATTTCTGTGCCTGATACTAGTGGAGGAACAGGCCTGGTTAATCCGTACAACTCCTGAACCAGTGACCGCTGGCGATTATGCAGCTCGATAGCAGCATTGAGTTTTTCGGTGGATAATCTCTTGCCTGTGAAAGACTCCATGGTCTTGGCAAAATCACTGATTTGAGTCTTGAAATAAGTTATTGCTTCGGGACGGACGGTACCGGGCATATCGATAAAATGAAAATAGGAATAATCAGTATAAGCTCCGAATGTGCGTGCCGCCTTTTCCCCAGGGTCGCTTGAATGTGTTGTAACCAATCCGTCTAGGAAATCATTTCTCCCTTTCAACGCGCAATCCAGGCAGGAACGCATAATAGGGCAGGAGGCGGTGGCCAGAAGCCGGTCCGCTTCGGTTATCGGTTCCTTGATGTCGCTGCAGATCTTGTAGGGGACCACATCAAAAGCGGACATTATCTCTATGGGGATCAGAGCACACTGGTAACCGATTATCTTCTGGCCGACACTCTTTCTTTCTATGGCCTTTTTCGTCCTGTTCTCGTAAATCTCATCGACTTTTCTAAGAGAAGCTGGCATGTCATGCATATTAAATACCTCGATCTTCTTCAATTGCTACTTCAGCTACCAATCAAATCCGTTCTGTTTTCTAACATTCCTATAATGCTGCATCGTTTCCTCGAACGGCTCGGCTTTAGCTAAAGCATCTTGGGCGTTAAACAAACGAAGGTCCACTATATCTCCTTCTATCATTAAGGAAGGCACTTTTAATTTTTCCATCAGGACGTTTGCTACTGGGGGTAAATTGCCTGACGCACTGCGACAGGTCATCACAGAGTGGAGCAGTGCTCCGTCACATTTCCTGTCCTTAGCCCAGCTGATATAGGGACTGGCGGACAGCATTACTTTCTGGTCTCTGGCTACTCTATAGCGCCCGGCATAGAATTGAAAATGAAATCTGGCTATGCGTTCTAATGGATCGCGAATACCGCTTAAATCGACAGGTATAGGCGGTTGGTAGGCAAAGCTCTCTACAACGAAATTCCACCCTCGTTCGGCGAGTTTATCGAAAAATTTCAGGCTATGCCACGGGGGTAGTTCGGCTAATATTAGCCGATATTTTTCATCCGGTACTGCGCCTATATGATTGTCAACCCTGTATTTAACCTCTTTATACATATCCTGATACAGTCGCAGGGAATCTTTCAGGTCGCCGGCCAGCAGCAGTGCCGCCGACATTGAACTCCAAAAATCACGGCTGTGCATAGGTCCGGGTACTGCCCCGCGCAATTCGTTGATCTCATACCAGACTTTATTTACCTCGATCATCAGGTCCACTATTTCATCCAGTTTATCCCAATCCATTTTTTTACCAAGTGTCTTTTCTACAAAGGCAACGAATTGCTTCAGATGGTCGACCCCCAGTTTAACTACGTTCTCGTAACAATTCTCCATAAAGAACTCATTGACTCCGGGGGTTGGCGCTTCGAGGGTCCATACAGGTGTATCCATATATCGTCCCATAGCCTGAAACATCTTGTATCTGGCATCGCAGATTGCCGTGGAGGACAGTAAAAACAACGGTTTGGGCATACCGCCCAGAGGCGCCTCGGGAGGAATCTGCCCATTCAACTGCTTTACCTTCGACACATAGCCGATGTCACAGCGGCAGTATCCGCACAGATGGTTGGGGAATCCGTCAGCGTCACACTGGTCCAGATATTGCTGAGCGAGGCCGGATGCTGCAAGCAGCGTACCATAATTCTCGGGATAGACAACCTCCACATCCATTGCCTTAAGAATCGGGTCTCCGCAATAGAAGTTGACCATCGCCCAGACCGTCGGTTTCCCGGCCCGGGAAGCCTCCATACTCCTTCTATAGGTTTCATCGATCTTATCTCTCAGGGGATAAGTGGATTTCAACCGGTTTATGGCCTTCTTATTATCATCCGAGCTCATATATATCCTGCCTCCCGTATGAAT
>DAOUFR010000005.1:0-3276 GCA_034429715.1 Dehalococcoidia bacterium | reverse complement strand
ATTTTTCCCAGCGCCTTCAGTATTTTGTCCGGGGTGATGGGAAAGTCTTCGATCCAGACACCGATGGCGTTGTAGACTGCCGGCGCTATCAGACCCGGTAAAACCGTAGCAATATCCTCGCCTATGCCGCAAAGCCCGTAGGGGCCGTAGCCCATGCCGGTCTCCACCAGTATAGTACCGATCGGTCCTATATCCTTAATGGTGGCAATTTTGTAATCCAGCAGATTTCCGTTCAGCATGACGCCGGTGACCGGGTCATATATCATTTCCTCGAGCTTGCCGCGGCTGACGCCCATGATGCTGCCGCCATATTGCTGTCCCCAGCAGCTCATCGGATTGATCGCCTTGCCTACGTCGTTGACGTTGACAATCCTTGTGACGAAGACCTCGCCCGTCTCGGTATCGACCTCGACCTCCATGAAATGGGCCTGGCGGCATATCCGTGGCCTGGGGCTATTAGGATTGACTGCGCCTTCCTGTACATGATAAGCATCGGCAAATAGTGGTTGTACCCAGGAGTTCCTTACGCCGAAGGCCTCGGCCTCGGACATCGGTCCAGCAAGGCTACCGCGTTTTGGTACATCGGATATAGGCATTTGTAAGGAAGGGTCGGCTTTATGGAAAATGATGCTATTTTGAATATCCAGGTCTTCCGGTCTGGTATCGGGAAACATCGGCTGAAAACTGCCTCGCTGGGTTACAGATGTAGGGCTGGTGACCGCTTCCAGTATCCTCTGCTTTAAAATCCTGGCCGCATGGCGCACTGCCCAACCGTTAACGGACATATTGGTTGAGGAACCGGGGGTCATCCTGTAAAATCCCGGATCAACTTGCTGGTTATAATGCACATCCTCGAGACGGAAGCCAAGCTCATCTGCTACAATCTGGCAGTAAGATTCCTCCGCATTGACACCCTGGTCGCAACCCATGGATAGTATCGTGGCAGTCCCGTCTTTTCGTTCGATCCGTATGGCAACTTCGCTGCTGCCAAGCGAGTCGCCCCATTCCTGTGTCCACGTGAAGCCAACGCCGTGCATCCTCCCGTTGGGGAGCTTTCGTGTGCCGGCTTTATGCCATGACTGGTCCCACTTGAACTCGGCCTTACCTTTATCGATACATTCTTTCAGACTGTCGCGTAGTTCGAATCCACGCCGTTTCTTTTCCTCATTGACCCAATTCATATCATGGCCCTCGCAGCCGTCGTTTTTAAGTGCAACCTCGGTCGGGTCCATCCCCAGTTCAGCTGCAACGTGGTCCATGATCAAGGTAAAGGATAGACACGGCGGCAGCAGCTCGCAGCGCGTGGGAACGGTCTCGCACTTGTTGACCCATACAGCTTTAACTTGAGAATTCATATTTGTAACCCGGGTATTTTCATGGATATGGAGAGCGGGGAAAAAAATCGGCATGTACGCGTTTAGATTATAGAGAAGGCCATCGACTGCGGTGATTGTGCCGTCGTTTTTAAAGCCCACCTTGATTAAATAGGTCCCTGCGTCCATAGAGCCGACGTTAAAATCCTCCCTGCGGTTCAGGATATATTTCACCGGCCTTCTTGTTCTCTTTGCCACCAGGCCGGCACAATAGTGCGACCCCATTAAGGATTCGACACAGGTCCAGCCTCCGAAACTCCCTCCCTGATAAGGCAGATGGAGTTGAATTTTGTCCATAGGTACGCCGCCGTACCAGCTGGAGATTTGATATTTGGGGAGATGTGCCCTTTGCTGCTTGAGCCATACCTCGGGACAATCCCCGTTCCACTTGAAGACTCCGCACTGGCGCTCCGGGCCCATCCCGGTATGAATGCGGCGTACAATCCTGAATTCCACAATCTTATCCGCTTCCGCGAATCCCTTCTTCACATCACCCTTTACCAGTGTATCGATGACGCCCTTATTCCAGTGGTTCGCGTCTGCGTAGCGTTCCGGGTAGGACAGCGGCGCATTTACTTCGATAGCCTTCTCTACATCGAGATTGAAAGGCCGTTCTTCCCAGTCGATTTCGATCAGAGAAAGCGCCTCCTCCGCGATGGCCTCCGTATCGGCGGCTACGGCGGCGCCGACCAGCTCTCCCTCAAAATGGGCAACCCCTGGAAGCGGCTTATCGGTGCCGAAGAATCCCGCCATCTGGCCAATGTTTGCCGCCTCCGGTATCTCAGGATCATCATAGCGCAACACATACCTTACCCCCGGCAGCTTCTCAGCCTTGCTGGTATCCATCTTGAGTATTTTAGCGTGCGGGTAGGGAGACGTCAGAAACCGCATATACAACATGCCGGGAAGCTGTATGTCCATGGTGTAGACAGCCTCACCGGAAGCCTTGGGAAGGCCGTCCAGCCTGCGGGGCATTTTCTTGCCTATAGATTTATATTCCTTGAGTGGATACTTATCCGCCCCTAGGTTGTCGAACATCTCTTGCATTCGTTCTTTTTCGATTTCCGACTGCTTGGTCATATCACGGCCTCCTCAGATTTATATGATTCGCTGCCCAGGTAGCTCCGCAGGAACAGGGACTGGTCGATCCGGTCTGTATACTCATCGCGGAAGTATTTCAACGAGTCCAGCACGGGCACCGCCGCTGCCTGACCCAGCCCGCACAGCGATGCCAGGGCCATCGCCCGTGCCAGGTCCTCCAATTTATTGATATCTCCCGATTCGCCGTCTCCCCGGATCAATCTGCCCAGTATCTCCAGCATGACCTCGCTGCCCTCGCGGCAGGGAGTGCACTTGCCGCAGGACTCCTCGTTGAGGAAATGCATGTTGTTATAGACTATATCGACGATGTCACGGTCCGTGTTGAGTACGACTACCGCTCCGGAGCCCAGGCATGTCTCGTGTGACAACGGTGTATCGATCATGCGCACAGGCAGGATAGTGCCGGCGGAACCGCCGACCTGCACGGCCTTGATGCCCGCCGCACCGGCGAGGTCGACCACCAGCTCCTTGAGGGGGCTTCCCATCTCAAGCTCGTAGATGCCGGGCCTGGCGACATCGCCGCTCACGCAGAACACCTTGGAGCCCTTGCTCCTCTTGGTCCCCATGGCGCTGAACCAGGCGGCACCGTTGTTGATAATATGGGGAACGTTCATCAGCGTCTCTACATTATTAATAATGGTCGGCATGTCCCACAGGCCGCTGGTGGGGGGATAAGGTGGTTTGTAGCGCGATTCGCCTCTACGGCCTTCGATGGAGTTCATCAGCGCCGACTCTTCTCCGCAGACGTATGCGCCCGCGCCCTCGAACACCCGTATGTCCGTGTGCTTCAAAAAGCCTTTCT
>DAOUFR010000004.1:0-2346 GCA_034429715.1 Dehalococcoidia bacterium | reverse complement strand
TTCAGGTTGGCACTCAGGCAAAAGGCGGATATTTATCATTTACATGACCCGGAACTTCTACCCGCTGGCTTGCTCCTGAAGCTTATGAGAAAAAGTATAGTTATATATGATATACATGAGGATTATCCCAAAGCGGTTTTAACAAAAAACTGGCTGGCTACGCCGGTTAGAAAGCCGGTAGCTAAGATAATTAACCACTTGGAAAAATGGGGGGCGTCACAGCTTGATTCTGTAATAGCCGCCACAGATGATATAGCCAAAGAATTCGAATATACAGGAAAGGCAGTTACTATTAAAAATTACCCGATAATTAAATGGTTTGTCCATTCATCCAGGTGCGATATCGAGCACCCATTATTAATATATGCTGGGGTGCTTTCCGAGATAAGAGGTATAAGTGAAATAATTCAGGCGACGTCGCACCTCGATCACGCCAGAAATGTCAGGCTGATATTATATGGCGAGTTTTATCCAGCGGTCTACGAGAAGACAGTACGTGGTTTAAATGGATATGATAATGTGGAATACCGGGGTTTAGTTAAGCCTGAAGTAGTATGGAAACAGCTTGTGCATTCACTTATAGGCATAGTCTGTTTTCATCCTGAGCCAAATCATGTTAATGCCATGCCCAATAAACTATTTGAATATATGGCAGCCGGGCTACCGATAATATCCTCCAATTTCCCCCTGTGGAAGGAGATTGTCGAGGGCAATGGCTGCGGCCTGACCGTGAATCCGCTCGATCCTGTGGAAATTGCCGGAGCAATCGAATACCTGCTTGACCAACCCGATGAAGCCAAGCGGATGGGCGAGAATGGCCGAAAAGCAGTTATGGAAAAGTATAACTGGGATATAGAGGGCAATACGTTATTGGAAGTTTATGAGCGTTTGCTTCACGATTAGCAAAACAACTGTATGCTATAATACCATCCATAGTGAAGATCATATTGGTCGTGGGTGCCAGGCCAAACTTCATGAAAATCTCCCCCCTGGTCAGGGCAATTGAAAACCACAATTCAAGTGGTGGCTCCCATATTCTTCACCCCACACTGGTTCACACCGGCCAACACTATGACTACCAGATGTCACAGGTATTTTTCCAGGACCTTAAACTCTTTGAACCGGATATTCACCTCAATGTGGGCTCCGGCACCCATGCCGAACAAACGGGCAGAGTCATAATCGCCTTTGAAAAAGTACTTTTAAAGGACAAACCTGACATGGTCGTAGTAGTCGGGGATGTTAATTCCACATTGGCGGCAGCACTGGCCGCTGTCAAGCTCAACATCTCCATTGCACATATTGAAGCCGGGCTACGCTCTTTCGACAGGACAATGCCAGAAGAGATAAACCGCCTGCTTACGGATGCCGTCTCCTCATTCCTTTTCACGCCTTCAGCAAACGCCAACGTTAACCTGATCAAAGAAGGCGTGCCAGAGGAAAAGATATTCCTGGTTGGTAATATAATGATAGACAGTCTAATCTATAATCTGAATGCAGCCAAGCGTTCTCAAATTCTTCACAACTTAAATTTATCTGAAAAAAGCTATGCCCTGCTTACGCTGCATCGACCGGGCAATGTAGATGATAAGGAAATCCTGCTACGTATCATTACCGCTATTAATGAAGTATCGCCAAGAATCCCCATTGTTTTTTCTGCTCATCCCAGGACCAAGAATAACATCACCAAATTTGGATACGGCCGATTTTTCGAAGCAGGGCCAACTACTCTAATTGAACCTTTAGGTTATTTGGATTTCCTCAATCTTGAAATGAACGCCAGGTTTGTGATGACCGATTCCGGCGGAATTCAAGAGGAAACAACTGTTTTAAATATTCCCTGCCTTACATTGAGAGATAATACAGAAAGGCCGATAACAGTAACGATGGGAACTAATGTATTGGTGGGAAATGATACCCACAGAATCATTAAAGAGGCAACAAGGATACTGGACGGCAGTGAAAAGACGGGACTTTGTCCACCGCTATGGGATGGGAGTACTTCCGAGAGAATCGTTGAAATTTTCAGCAAACTAAAATGACATGTATGATTTATATTGAGACCAAAATTATAATTTAAATTTATGGCTGCAATATGAATATCTGGATGCTCAACCACTACGCCACACCGCCGGATACACCCGGTATCACCAGGCACTACGACTTCGCAAGGGAACTCATCAAGCATGGGCATGCAGTGACCATCTTTACTTCAAGCTTCGAACATCGCACCCGCCGAAATGAAAGGATCGGTAAAAAGCAAAGTTACCGAATAGAAAACATAGACGGTGTGGAGTTCGCCTGGCTCAGAACCTACCCCTATTACGGAGGCAACGACTGGCGCCG
>DAOUFR010000003.1:0-22685 GCA_034429715.1 Dehalococcoidia bacterium | reverse complement strand
GGCGCCTCCAATAATAAATTCGCCGTTAACTATCACCTGGTAGAAAACCTGGTCAACATGGGCTACCAGGGCAAAATCTACCCTGTAAATCCCAACCAGGATGAAGTGTACGGCATCAAGACGTTCAAGAGCTTTGACGATATAGGCGAATATGTAGACCTTGTTATAGTCTCCGTTGCGGCGCGCAACGTCCTCGATATCATAAGGAAGCTGCCGGGCGATAAGATCGGCGGCGCCGTCGTCGTTACGGGTGGATTCTCGGAGATCGGTCCCGAGGGAAAGAAAATCCAGGATGAGATTGCCGGCATACTGAAGGCAAAAGGGATCAGGGCTATCGGTCCCAACGCTCTCAGCCCCATTAACAGCGCCAACAAATTGGTCATCAGCTTTTTCACCATGACCGCTTTGCCTCCTGGTAAAGTTTCATTCATCTTTCAGTCCGGTATGTATGAGCCACGCTTAAACTGGATGCTCTCCGATTTCCATCTTGGCCTGGCCAAACTGATCGATCTGGGCAACAAGATGGACATCAGCGAGGTGGACGCGCTGGAGTACCTGTCTCAGGATCCCGATACGGGGGTCATTTGCATCCATCTGGAATCCATCAGAGGAGAAGGCCGCCGCTTTTACGAGCTACTGAAACAGGCCACACAGAAGAAACCGGTGATCGTCCTTAAGGGTGGCAGGACCGAGGCCGGAGCGAAGGCGGCCATGTCGCATACAGGGTCGCTGTTACAGGGCAGCGATATCGTTTTTGATATTGCCTTAAAGCAGGCCGGGGCCATCAAAGCGGATACGCTGGACGATTTCCTCTATCTGGCCAAGGCGTTTTCCTATCTTCCGGTTCCCGGGGGAAACCGTGTCGCCATCGCGACATTTCCCGGCGGTGAGGCTGTATTGGCCACCGATACTATCTATCAAAACGGTCTGGTCATGGCTGAGCCCGGCAAGGCCAGCTACGAGAGACTGCACAAGACTTTCCCGGCCTGGGAGATAGCGCTCAATCCATATGACTTCGGCATCATTTACACATTCAGCTCTTTCAACAACAACCACGGGGCCTTCATCGAGGCTATGGCCGATGACGAGAATGTAGACTGTATCGCTGTTCAGCTTCCTCCGCCGGTATTCCCCATCGATCCCGGGATATTCTGCCCGCCGTTTCTGTCGGCCCCAAGCAAAGGCAAACCGCTGGTTGTCTGGCCCCCTCACATGCTGCGCTTCGACACTAACATAATCGAGTGGCTCGAAGCACATTCCATCCCCGTTTTCCCCTCGGGCGCGATCGCTATTAAATGCCTGTCCGCGCTCAACCGTTATCGCCGGATTTTACGAGCTTCGTGACGGCGTCAACCAGGCCTTCTAACGGCAGTATTTCAGCCTCTTTATCCCTGCGCCATTTCAACTCCACGCTGTTGGTTTTAAGTGTGCGCGCGCTGATCACGATGCGCAGGGGTATGCCGATCAGGTCCGCATCATTGAACTTCACACCCGGCGATTCGGGCCTGTCGTCCAGCAGCACCTCTATGCCTGCCGAAGTCAGCTCATCGTACAGCTTCTCGGCAGCCTGCATCACCGGAGCGTCCTCCATCTTCAGGGGGCAAAGGCAGACCTGGAAAGGCGCTATCGGCAGCGGCCAGATGATACCCTTGTCGTCATGGCTTTGCTCGACTGCTGCAGCCAGCAGCCTTCCTACACCGATGCCGTAACATCCCATTACAATAGGCTTGCTGGCGCCGTCTTTGTCCAGGTAATAGGCCCCCAGGCGATCGCTCAGGAAAGTGCCAAGCTTGAAGATATGTCCCACCTCGATGCCCTGTTGCGATTGGAGCCTGCCGTCGCACCTCGGGCACTGATCACCGGCCTTCGCGACGGCGATGTCCGCCATGGTGTCAACCTTGAAATCACGGGGATAATTGACGTTTTTCAGATGCGCATCCGGCTTATTGGCGCCGGCTACGAAATTGCTGCCCAGCTTGATAGAATCGTCGGCAATGATCTTATGCCCCTTGAGGCTGATGGCCGAGGCATAGCCTGCAACCAGCCCCGCCTCCTTCGTTTCCGCTTCGGTCGCCATGTGTAAATCGTTGCATTTGAGCAGGTTCTTCAGCTTGATTTCATTCACGCCCAGATCGCCGCGTATGACTACGAAAATGATCTCGCCGTCAGCCACGTAAAACACGGACTTGAGCGTCTGCTCGGCTTTGACGCCCAGGAAACCGGCCACTTCCTCGATAGTCGTCATTTTGGGAGTGGAGACCTCTTCCATCGCCAGAGGTTTCCCCGCGGTCCCGGACGTTTTCACGCTGGTGGCTTTCTCCGAATTGGCGGCATAGCCGCACTTCTCACAGTAGACGATCTGGTCTTCGCCGCCCTCGGCTATCAGCATGAACTCATGCGACGCCTTGCCTCCGATGGCGCCGCTGTCGGCCTCGACCATCACTGCCGGGAGACCGCAGCGCGCATATACATTTTTATAGGCCTGTATCATCTTCTGGTAGCTGACATCCAGTCCGTCCTCATCGACATCGAAGCTGTAGAGGTCCTTCATAATAAACTCGCGCACACGCAGCAGGCCTCCCCGCGAGCGCGGCTCGTCCCTGAATTTGTTTTGCATCTGATAAAGTAGCTGGGGCAGGTCGCGGTAGCTCTGCACGGAACGCCTCACCAGGTCCGTGATCACTTCCTCGTGGGTCGGGCCCAAAGCCAGCTTATGTTCCTTGCGGTCTATCACTGTAAAAAGGGTTTTATCGAACGAAGCCAGGCGGCCTGATTTTTCCCAGAGCTCGATGGGCTGCAGCGAAGGCATCATCAACTCCTGCCCGCCGGCGCTGTCCATCTCGCTGCGGATGATATCCTCGATTTTTTTCAGCGCCCTCCATCCCAGCGGCAGGTAAGAATACACGCCCGTGGCCACCTGCTGTATCATGCCGGCCCGCACCAGCAGCCGGTGGCTGACACAGTCGGCGTCAGACGGCGCCTCTTTCAATGTCTTTCCCAGTAATCTGGAGAAACGCATGTTCTTAATCCCCTCAAATTAAATTAGTAGCCCATTTTAGAATATTTAAGCTTGAATAAAAAGGGTGGATGCTGCCCGGTGGGCCCGGACTCTCAGGCCGGGGGAAGCTACAAATTCTCTATCTCGTCTTTGAGCGCGCGCAGATAGCCGCTCTCGCTGACGGTTCGAATAATCCGGCCTTTCTTAAATATGGCGCCCCTGCCTTTGCCGCAGGCTATGCCCAGATCTGCGGCCTTTGCTTCGCCCGGGCCATTGACCACACAGCCCATGACGGCGATTTTAACGGGCTTGTCGATAGAGTTGAGATAATTGCTGACCTTGACGGCCAGATCCACTATATCGTACTCGCTGCGCCCGCAGGACGGACAGCTTATCAGCACCGGTCCCCGCTGGCGCAGGTTAAGGGATTTCAGAATCTCGTACGCGGTAAACACCTCTTCGCGCGGATGTGAGCTGAGCGAGACCCTGATGGTATCGCCGATGCCCTCATACAGCAGTATGCCGATCCCGGTTGCGCTTCTGATGACGCCGGTGCGGGGTAGCCCGGCTTCGGTTATGCCCAGGTGCAGCGGGTATACGGTCTTCCTGGCGATACTGCGGTAGGCCTCGATGGCAGTGGGCACATCGAAGGACTTGAGCGCTATCTTGATCAGGCCGAAATCCATGCTCTCGAGCAGTCGGACCTCTTCCATCGCTGTATCGACCATGTAACCTGCAACCGAGCGACCCGGCTTTTTACCGGGGGGAAGGCTGCCGGAATTAACGCCTATGCGTATGGGCACTTCCCTCGTTTTGGCCTCGGCCACGACTTTGCGGATCTGCTGCTTATCGCGGATATTGCCTGGATTGATGCGAAGACCATCGGCGCCGCCGGCCAGGGCCGCCAGGGCCAGGCGGTAATCGAAATGTATATCAGCAATCAGAGGGATGGAAATGCCTCGTTTTATCTTTGTGATGGCCGCCGCGGCCTGTTGATCAGGGACGGCCACACGGATTATTTCACAGCCGCAATCTTCCAGCTCCCTTATCTGATTGATGGTGGATCGCGCGTCCCGTGTATCCGTCTTAGACATTGACTGTACCGATACAGGGGCGCCGCCGCCGACGATCACGCTGCCCACCCGTATCGGTTTGGAGACGCGCGGATTCTTCAAGGCAGCAGGCTTTCTCCACGTATGATGCGCGCGACATCGAAATAGCTGATCACCAGGATAAGCAGTATCATGGCCAGGAATCCTATCATATGGACCAGGCCTTCTTTTTGAGGCGAGATTCTTTTGCCCCTTCTGGCCCATTCCAGCAGGACAAAGACAAGCCTGCCGCCGTCCAGACCGGGTATGGGAAGAAGATTGAAAATGCCCAGGTTGATGCTGATGAGGGCGGCAAACTCCAGCAGCGGGCTGATGCCTGCTTTAATCACCTCTCCGGTCAGCTGTGCAATAGCTATAGGCCCGGCAAGCTGCGGCGCGGTGCTCCTCACAAACCAGCTCATAACTTCGTTCTTAAAAAGTATGAGGATTTCCCAGCTGTGCACAACGCTGGCCGGCAGCGCCTGCCAGAAGGGCATGGATTCCACTACTGTAGTCATGTCGGACGAGGTGAGCACAACCCCTGTAGCGCCCTGCCCCTGCGGCGGTACCCAGCGCGGAGTTAGAGATAGAACTTGCTGGCTGGCATCGGGCTTCTGGATGACCATGGCCGTATCATTGCCCAGGTTCAGTTGAATCTGATAACTCAGATCGCCCCGGTTCTTTATGCTGTGCCCGTTCACCTCCATTATCCTGTCGCCGGCTTCGATGCCCGCCGTTTGAGCCGGCGAGCCGGCGGCCACCTCTTTTATTAAAACGTTCTCAATGGTGACGTCATGCGGGATCATAAAACTCACGGTGAAAAGTATAATCGGCAGAAGAATATTTAAGAGAGACCCGGCGCTGAGGACGAAAATCCTTGTCCCGATGCTTTTACTGGCCAGACTGCCCGGCGTGGACGGGTCTTCCTCCCCCAGCAGCCGTGTGAATCCCCCGAAAGGAATCCAGTTGATGGAGTAAATGGTCTCGCCGTATTTGAAACCCCAGATCCTGGGAGGCAGGCCCAGGCCGAATTCCTCGACCTTGACCTTCGACATCTTAGCGGCGGCGAAATGCCCTATCTCATGGGTGAGAATGAGCAGTATCAGCAGCGCCAGGAAAACCACGATGGTTACTAACATTAATTATCCTTCCTTGCTTCTTTGAGGGCGGTGTCACATGCCCACCTGTCCGACCGGAGAATATCCTCGATTCCGGGATTTGAAACCGGCCTGTGCATATGCAGGGTTTTCTCTATTATTGTAGCAATTTCAGTAAAGGCAATACCATTATTAAGAAACAGGTTAACGGCTGTTTCATCCGCGGCGCATAATACGGCAGGATATGTGTCCCCCAGTCTTGCGGCCTCCAAAGCGATCTTAAGACAGGGATAATCCGTGTAATTGACCGGCTCAAATGTGAGGTTATGCCTGCCGCTGAAATCCATGGCAATTATTTCCGGATTGGGCATTCTTTGCGGATAAAACAGCGCATATTGAATGGGCAGATGCATATCGGGGATGCTCAGCTGTGCCTTGATGGAGCCGTCCTTGAACTCGACCATCGAATGAATGATGCTCTGCCGGTGTATGATGACTTCGATCTTTTTGTAGGGCAGGCCGAACAGCCAGTGCGCCTCGATCACCTCCAGACCTTTATTAAAAAGCGTGGCCGAATCCACGGTTACCTTTTTGCCCATTTTCCACGTGGGGTGGTTCAGTGCCTGCGCCGCAGTTACCCTGCGCAGTTTCTTTACAGGCCAGCCTATGAAGGGACCTCCCGAGGCCGTCAGAAGGAGCCTGGACACGCCGGAACCTTCGCCCTGCAGGCACTGCCAGACCGCGCTGTGCTCGCTGTCTATGGGCAGGATGGTGCCCCCATGCCTGGCTGCAAGCTGCTTCAACAGGGCTCCCGCCATGACCAGTATCTCCTTATTGGCAATAGCTACGGTCTTCCCGGCCCGGAGGGCAGCCATGGCCGGTTTAAGGCCGGCCTTGCCCGTCGTAGCAACAATGACCATATCCACATCCGGATGTACGGCCATTTCTTCCATCTTCGCCGGCATTGTGCCCCCGGGCAACTTTGAGGCGGCTGAGCAAAAGGCGAACAGCGGTTTGAATTCGCGGGCCTGCTGCAGTAACAGTTTGGTGTTGTTGCCGCATGCCAGCCCCGTCACCTGCAGTTTGTCTCGAAAAATGCGGACGATATCCAGGGTTTGTCGGCCGATAGACCCGGTCGATCCCAGCACGACTATGTTTTTGACTTTATTTTTCATCGTGTTAACTTGACATCAGCATAATCTTACAGCAAATCGATTGCACCGACCATTGGAAGGGTGGTATCAGGGACAAAGAAAGCCCCGGCGAACTGTACCAACTCGGTCTGACAGCGCCGGGGCGAGCATTATCGGTGCGATGTCGACAGGGGGATGATTACACCTGTCCCGGCATTTCCAGTATGAGGAAGCCGGTCACAATGAGGGCTATGAAGATAATAGCCAGAACCATATATATGACGGACAGTACAATGCCCCAGACGAGCATGGATCTGGCTTTCTTGGGATCCTTATCTTTATTAACCGCCCAGGCGATGATCCCTCCGATCCAGCACCAGCCGCCGAAAAGCAGAGGCAGGATAACCAGCAGCCACCACGCTCCGCTGACCGGTTTCGCGGCCGGCGTTGTGTCGGCAGGGGCAGCGGCCACGGGTATGTCATCCCTGCGTACGAATAGCTTATTGGCGCAGGCCGGGCAATATACTTTGTCCTGCAGCTCTGTTTTACAGGCGACACAGACCATTTTCCCACAACTCACACATGCGCCCACGGCATCTTTACCGGGGTGATAAGAACAATCAGCCATAAAAAACCCTCCTCCAGCTAAATCAGCTATAAGTGTTCATATTATAGACAACGTAAACACCCAATGCAATTAAAAATTATTGCATCCTCGTGTATAATAATGTCCTGTTGGAGGAGGAAGCATAAACCGGGGAAAACCGATCTTTGACTGACTTTCTGTTTGTGCGTTTACTGCCATTTCGCAGAGAACATGAGGAGGACAAACAATGCCGAAGCAGAGAATTTTGAATTGCCCTTTGAAATTTACCAGTAAGACACTGGAAGCAGATGGTTTCGTAAAGAAGGAAACCTGTTTATGTGATGAGGATGGTTGTGCATGGTGGAGGCCCACCACAAATATGTGTGCAGTCAACAACCTGATCGAGGTTATGAACAAACTCGAATTGACCGCCGGGCTGCAGCTCAAAACCCTTTTACCCGATTTCCAGTCCAGGACCACCATAGTCGACGTTGAGCGATAATGCCGGATAATGCCTGTGTCACAACTCAGGCGAGGTCCCGCCAGCCTGTCCGGCAGGCAGGCAGAGATAGAGTGATTTGAGTTATAATGTAGCGCGAAATTAAACAATCAAGGAGGTCTTATGGCTTACGATACACTATTACTGGAAAGGGAGGGTGCGGTAGGAATCATTACCTTAAACAGGCCACCGGTAAACCCGTTCAATTACGCGGCAATCGACAACCTTGGAAAGGCATATGCCGAACTGGAGAATGACAAGTCTGTCCGGTCCATTATTATTACCGGCGGGGGTGAAAAGGCCTTTTCCGCCGGCTTTGATATCTCCAGCTTCGCCGATCCCATGAATATCTGGTTGCCCAGATTGGGACACATGATTTACAGCCGTATTGAGAGGGGTCCCAAGCCGGTTATCGCCGCCATCAACGGCTTTGCACTCGGCGGGGGATTCGAACTGGCCATGGCCTGCCATTTTAGAGTAATGGTCGACGCCGAAAAAGCGACACTTGGCCTGCCGGAGATCAACCTCGGTATCATACCGGGCTGGGGCGGCACACAGAGACTGCCCAGGCTGATCGGGCGCACCCGGGCGCTGGAGATCGCACTTATGGGCAGGAGGATCAATGCCAAAGAGGCTTTCGAATGGGGCCTGCTGAACAAGGTATCCAAGCCGGGCGAAACGCTCAAAGACGCCAAGGAAATGGCCACCGCACTGAGCAAGCGGGCGCCGCTCGCCCTCAAGGCTATTTTGAACGCGGTGGTGCTGGGTGTGGATACCAATATGGCGGCGGGTCTTGATATAGAGCTGGAAGGCTCGCGGACGGTCGGGATGTCCAAAGATGCTATGGAAGGAATGACTGCGTTTATGGAAAAACGCGATGCCAAATTCACGGGTGAATAAATAAATAACATACAGGAGATACGGATCAATGAAAGCTGCAGACGTTAAGACAATCACCGTAGTAGGGTCCGGCGACATGGGACACGGCATCGCTGAGGTTGCCGCCATGGCCGGCTACAAAGTCAACATGTATGACATCAAACAGGAATTTGTCGACAAGGGCATGGGTAAGATAAAAGATAGTCTTACCAAGCAGGTCTCCAAGCAGAAGATGACGCAGGAGGTCATGGACAAGACCATGGGCCTGCTAAAAGGCTTCACAGTGTTAAAGGACGCGCTTAAAGACGCGGATTTCATGATCGAGGCAGCCCCGGAGATCATGGAGCTCAAGCAGAAGATATTCAAAGAGTGCGATGAACACGCTCCCAAGCATGCTCTATTGACCACCAATACATCCAACATGAGCATCACCAAAATCGCCTCGGCCACCAAGCGTCCGGATAAAGTCGCGGGGCTGCACTTCTTCAATCCCGTGGCCATGATGACGCTGGTAGAGGTGATCAGGGGTGATAAGACATCCAATGAGACCATGGATGTAACCTACGACCTGATGAAAACCTGGAAGAATTTCAGGGGAGCCATGGTGCCCATCAGGGTCGAGAAAGACACCCCGAGCTTCGTTTATAACAGGCTTGGCGCTCCGGCAGCCCTGTATATGTCCGAGCTTCTGGAGAAGGGCGTAGTGACCCCCGAAGCAGCCGATGCGAAGGTTAAATCCCTCGGGATACCCATGGGCCCGTTCGAGACGTTCGACTTCGTTGGTCTCGATGTGATGTACCACAGCCAGGAATACCTGGCCGGAGTGCTCTCACCCGAATACAAGCCGCGCAGCTGGCTCGAGAAGAAGATGAAATCCGGCGAACTGGGAAAGAAGACGGGCAAAGGGCTCTTCGATTGGTCGGCTGGACGCCCGGCCATCGATGTGAGCAAGGCCGATCCTAATTTCGATCCCATGGATATCATCTGCCTGCAGGTCAATGAGGGTACCAAGCTGATCGAGGCAGGTGTTATCAAGACTCCCGCCGAGATAGACCTCGCCATGGTGCACGGCGGCGGCGGTATGTTCGGCCCGTTCGCACTGGCCAAGGGCATGGGCTGGGCCAAAGTCGCTGAGAAATGCGAGGCCATCGCCAAGAAGACAGGCATCAAACAATTTATGCCTACTGAGACCTTGAAGAAAGGCAATATCACTATCTAAGTAGAGATACTGTAAAACACAGGCAGGGTTGGTTGCCGGGCGTTTATCCGATGCCGTGGAAAGCGGCCAGGGGTTAGCCGGGCAGCCAACCCTGGTTATTTACCAGAACGATCAGGTAGTATGCCACTGGAGCGATGAGCAGGTGGCTGTCGATGCGGTCGAGAAAACCACCGTGACCGGGCAGTAAACTGCCGGTATCCTTGGTGTGCATGTTCCGTTTCAGGAGAGATTCCACCAGGTCTCCGATCTCTGCAAGTACACCGATGATCAATCCTGCTGCAACCATCTGCCAGTAATAAAGCGGCAGCTTAAATGCGATCGCTAAAATAACGGCGGTTATGACGGAGAATGCAAGGCCCCCGGCCGCTCCCTCCCATGTTTTCCCGGGGCTTACGGATGCTGCCAGAGCATGTTTTCCCAGGTTGCTGCCTACAACATAGGCACCTACATCACAAAGCGCTGTGCACGATAGTACCAGGAAAAGCCAGCCCATGCCGTTGTCCATCTGCCGCATAGTTACATAGTAGGAAAGCAGCCATCCCGTGTACAGGATACCGGCTACGGTCCAACCCCAGTTGATAAAAGCGTGATCCTTGTTTGATCTGAACAGCAGCCAGACAAGCGGAACAAGCGTCATCAGTGACAATAGAAGCGGCAGAATAAAATCGGGGGGATACGGTAGAAAGGACAGGTTGTACTGTTGAATATAGGCGTTAACGATCAGCAGGACGGCAAATATCATACCGAACCAGCTTAGCGGTTGAACGCCCTGGGCTCTTACGATCCGGTAGAACTCGATACAGGCGAGCACTGCTATAATGCAGGCGGCGGCCACCAGTGGTATGCCGCCCAGTATAATCAGCACCGCAACAATGGCGGCCAATACAAGTCCGGTTACAATTCGCTTGACTATCATTTCTCTTAAACGTGAATGGCCGGCAGCGGGCAGCCAACAGGTCCGAAGGCGGTTAAGCCCCGGAGCGGATTTTATACCTCCAGAATCTCTGCTTCCTTGTCTTTGCCTATCCTGTTGACACTATCGATATAGCTGTCTGTGAGCTTCTGTATCTGCTCGGAGGCTCGTATACTCTGGTCCTGGGAGATCTCCTTATTTTTCTCAGACGCTTTCAGCTCTTCAACAGCTTCCCGGCGAATATTACGCACGGTCACCCGCGACTCCTCAAGTCTCTTATGTACAATCTTGATCAAATCTTTTCGCCTATCCTCTGTAAGAGCCGGGATGGAGATTCTGATGTTGTTGCCGTCGTTGATGGGGTTAAGCCCTAAATCTGATTTCAATATAGCTTTGTCGATATTGTTGATGATAGTGCGGTCCCAGGGATGTATGGAGATGGTTTTGGGGTCGGGGACCGAAATGGAAGCAAGTTGTATCAGCGGTGTTAAAACACCGAAGTAGTCGACTTTTATATGTTCGACCAGGGCTGGAGACGCGCGCCCGGTCCGGATGGATGACAATTCTTTATTCAGGGCCTCGATGCACTTTTTCATCCTGGAGTCAGCATTCTTCAGTATTTTATCCGTCATTCCTTATCCTCACTGGTGACCCTTGTCCCGATATCTTCTCCCTCGATGACTCTGATTATACTGTCCTTTTCCTGTGAATCGAATACAATTATAGGCAGTTTGTTCTGCTGGCACAATGAAAAAGCTGTGATATCCATTACCTCAAGTTGAAGGGCGAGCGCTTCCCTGTGCGTAAGGTGCCGGTATTTCTTGGCTTTCGAATTCTTCCTGGGATCGGAATCGTAAATGCCGTCCACCCTGTTCTTGGCTACCAGCAACACGTCAGCGTTGATCTCAATGGCGCGTAATGCAGCAGCCGTATCCGTGGTCATATAGGGATTTCCCGTGCCGCCTGCAAAGATCACCACGCGTTTTTTCTCGAGGTGCCGTATGGCTCTTCTGCGGATGTGTGGCTCGGCTATGGCCTGGACCGTGATAGCTGACTGGGTCCTGCTGACGACGTGGTTGTTTTCCAGGGCGTCTTGCAGGGCCAGAGCATTGATAATGGTTGCCAGCATTCCGGCATAATCGGCCGTAGCCCGGTCCATACCGGCAGCCTCAGCGGCTGCGCCCCTCCAGAAGTTGCCACCGCCCACCACGATCGCCACCTCTATCCCCTGTGCGTTGACTTTTTTTATCTGTTTGGCTATTAAATCCAGTATAAGAGGATCAATACCGAAACTGCTATCCCCCATGAGGGCTTCGCCGCTCAGCTTAAGGAGTACTCTTTTAAAATTTGTCTTTCGGGTAGACAATTTCAATAGCCCAGTTCAAAACGTACGAACCTGCGGACTTTAATATTCTCACCTGTTTTTGCCACTGTCTCGGTTATTATATCCTGTATCGATTTGGCCGGATCTTTGATAAAGGGTTGAAGCAGCAGGCATATTGCTGCCGGATCTTCCTCAATACCTGCGGGCAGATCGTCCTTGGAAATATACTGGGGCGCCATAGCGGAGACCTGCAGCGCTATATTGTGCGCAAGTTCCTTGAATTCCGGAGTACGGGCCACAAAATCGGTCTCGCAGTTCAGCTCAACCATGACTCCCAGATGGTTGCCGGTGTGCACGTAACATTCGATCACGCCCTGCTCGGCAGATCGTTCGGATTTTTTCTGGGCAATGGCCAGCCCGCGTTCCGTGATAATCGCGCAGGCTTTATCGAAATTGCCCCCGGCTTCGGTCAGGGCTTTCTTGCAATCCATTACACCGGCCCCTGTTTTCTGCCGGAGCTCTTTAACTGTATTTGCTGAGATATCCAAATCAGTCCTCCTTTGGCATCGTGAGAGCTATTCGCTCAAAGTAACAGTGATAAGCGGGAACGAGGAAATCAGGGCGAGGTTATCTCTGCTGCGACCGGTTCCTCGGTTTCCTCTTCCTTGTTCTCTCCCGCTTCGGCAAGCATCTTGCCTTCGAGGACGGCATCAGCTATATGCATGCAGATAACTTTGATGGCCTTGATAGCATCATCGTTTGCCGGGATGATGTAATCTATTCCGTCGGGATTGCAGTTGGTATCAACCGTAGCCACCAGTTTCACGCCGACTTTCCGGGCTTCGCTGAGCGCGATTTTCTCCTTGGTCGGATCGATGATAAAGATAGCGCCCGGCAGGGCTGTCATTTCCTTGAAGCCGCCCATTAACCTGTTGAGCTTGGCCATCTCCTTCTCAACCTTCAATTTATCTTTCTTTGACATATAGTCAAGCTCGCCCCTCGAGTTCTTGTCCTCCAGTCTGACCAGGTAATCGATCCTCCCCTGTATGGTGTTGAAATTGGTGAGCATGCCGCCCAGCCAGCGCTGGTTGACATAATACATGCCACACCTCTTAGCCTCTTCTTCGATTATATCCTGGGCCTGCTTTTTGGTGCCGACAAACATGATAGTCTGCCCGTTGCTGACCATGTCCCTCACAAATGCGCAGGCTTTGTTCAGCAGCGTGACCGTCTGTTCGAGGTCGATGATATGTATGCCGTTTCTTTGCGTGAAGATATAGTTCTTCATTTTAGGATGCCAGTGCCCGGTCTGGTGGCCGAAATGGGCGCCGGCTTCCAAGAGTTGCTTGACCGTAACTGAATCTGCCAAATTCTGTTAACCTCCTGAAACAAGAGAGAGTCGCTTATTCAAAACCGGTGAAAAGTATAACATAACAATAGTCTCAGGGCAATTTGGCAACAGGCAAACAAAAATCCCCTGCCCGCGACCGGGCAGGGGATTTTTGTTTTATTCCGAAGCTGTTATTTGAGGCCTATTTGCTGTGCAACGAGTTCCCTGTGGAAATCGGTGCTGCCGTAAACTGTATCGGCCGCCTTGGCCCTCTGGAAGTACAGCGGGGCATCGTGATCGTAGCTCGTGCCGATGCCGCCGTGAAGCTTTACGCCCAGGGCTGTGACCGTCTTGTATGCCTCGTTGATATAAGCCTTGGCCATGGAAGCTTCCTTGGTGCTGGGTAGATCATTGGATTCCATCCAGGCTGCTTCGTAAAGCAGATACCTGCTGGTTCCCATGGTCATCCACATATCGGACATCTTGTGCTGCAGTGCCTGGAAGGCGCCGATGGGCCTATCGTACTGCACGCGCTCTTTAGCATATGCCACAGTCATCTCAACCACGGTCGTAAGTCCGCCCAGGGATTCCGCGGATTTAAGGATGGAGCCCTTGCGGATGATCGTTTGAAGGAGCGACCAGCCCTTGTCAACCTTGCCCAGCACGTTCTTGGCCGGGACGGCCACGTCTTTGAATACCACTTCGCAGAGGTGATCGTGGGCAATGGTGGGTATAACCTCGGTCTTGACGCCGGACGACTTGGTATCCACCAGGAAAAGGGTCACGCCGTCTTCGCCGCTGCCGTCCTTGGTCCTGGCCACGACGATCAGGTAGTTGGCCACATGGGCGCTATCGACGAATACCTTGGTGCCGTTCAGTATGTAATCATTGCCCTTATGTGCGGCTTTAAGAGTGATGCCGGATGCGTCGAACAGGCCGTTTTCCTCAAACCAGGCCAGTGTCAGGATGCAGTTGCCGTTGGAGATCTTGGGCAGCAGGTCTTTTTTCTGCTCATCGGAGCCTGCTTCCACGATCGCAAAGGTATTGACAACCGTGCTGATGTAGGGGCCGGGAAGGATATTTTTGCCGACCTCTTCGATGTGCATGGTCAGATCTTCGAAGGAGTATCCCATTCCCTCGTAATCTTCCGGGATATTAAAGCCAAGCCAGCCCAGCTCGGCCATTTTCTGCCACAACGCGGGGTCGTAACCCTTAGGATCTTTTGCCAGCTCTCTGACCTTGGCCTTGGGGCATTCCTTGGTGAGGAAATCCCTGGCTGACTTTTTCAAAATCTCTTGCTGTTCTGTAAATCTGAGATCCATATTTCCTCCTTACTAATTACGCATCCTGATTATTTCATCCGGGGAAGGCCAAGGCCGTACCAGGCAATGATATTGCGCTGGATTTCGTTGGTGCCCATCGACACTATAGGCACGAAGCAGCCCTGGTAGGTATAAGCGGGGCCGCCGTTCATCTTGGCAAATTTGGAGTGCTCGGCCTGTCCGTAGGGTCCTAAAATGTCGCAAGCTACGTGAGCGTATTTTTCCATAAGTTCGCTGGCGAAGACTTTTACTGCGGCAGCGTCCATCAGGCCCATCTCGTTCCTGTTCTGCTGGTCGGCTACGCGGTAGGCCAGTGTGCGCACGGCCTCGAGCTGGCATGCCATATCTGCTACCTTATTCCTTACCATGGGGTCCCTTGACAGAAGCTGTCCGCCGCGTTTAGTTTCATTGCAGTAGTTGACCAGCTCTTCGAGGCCCCTGACCAATCCATATACCATATCGAGGTTGGACCTTTCGAAGCCTGCCAGCACGTTGACCACGGCCCAGCCTTCGTTCTCCTGTCCGACGATATATTTGGTGGGGATGTGCACGTCATCCAGGTAAACTTCATTATATACGTGGGAGCCGCTCATGTAGGGTATGCCCTTTACTGTGATGCCAGGGGTTTTCATATCGCACAGCATAAAGGTGAGATTGTGGTGCTTCTTGGCGTTGGGGTCGGATTTGTAGACGCCGAATGCCCAGTCAGCAAAGTGAGCGCCGGTGTTCCAGGTCTTCTGGCCGTTGACGATAAATTCATCGCCCTTGCGTACTGCTGATGATTGCAGTCCCGCCAGGTCCGATCCTGAGTTGGGTTCGCTCCAGAGTTCGCAGAACATGAGTTCGGCGTTGGCAATTTTGGGCAGGAATTCCTTCTTTATCTCTTCGCTGCCTGCAGCAAGCAGGGTTGGGGCAAGCATTGACACGCCGAAGATGTCGGAGCCGGCAAGGTCGTAGTAGCCTCGCGCCTCGGCGAAGAGCACCTTGTCCATCATTTCGCCGGTTCCGCCGTATTCCTTGGGCCAACCGAGAGCAAGCCAGCCTCTTTTGGCGAACTCTTTGGCGCAGTATCGGTGGAAATTCCAGCCTTCTTCGGTGTCGAACTGGCTTTCGAAGCCAACCCAACTCTTGGGCTTCTTCTTGTCCAATTCTGCGCAGACCTTGTAACACTCCTTTCTGTGTTCTATCTGTTTGTCCGTCAGTCTAAAGTCCATGGTTCCTCCTTATTATTAATTCGTATTTTTGTACTAAATTAATAGTTTCCCGCGTTATACCCGTAGCCTGTGAATTGGCTCACATCAATGACTGTGCTCTAAAACCGTATTATTATAATTAAAACCGACCGATAATTAAAGTCAGCTAATAATTCGGGTTGCAGTCAGCGGCGCTTGATTGCTCCGTCAATCACTATTTTAATATCTCGATAATTCGATATTTGAGTACTCCTGAAGGGGCCGTAACTTCCAGAGTTTCGCCGGCTTCTTTATTGAAAAGCGCCTGCCCCATCGGTGAACTGAGTGAGATCTTACCCTGCTGGATATTGGCCTCTTTGGAGCTGACCAGCGTGTATTGTATCCTCTCGCCTGATTCTACGTAGGATATAATAACCGTATCCCCCATCGTTATTCTCTGGCTTTTCTCCTCCGGCGACTCGATCACTTTAGCGCGCTTCAGCGTGTTCTCCAGGTCGCGTATCTGTCCCTCGATATGGCCCTGCTTTTCGCGCGCAGCCTCCAGCGGTGCGTTTTCGCGGAAGTCCTTGTCCGCCGCCGCCCTTCTTAACTCCTCACTGATCTTCGGCCTCTCTTCTTTCAGCGCAGCCAGTTTCCGTTTCAATTCCTCATGCCCTTCCCTGGTCAGAATCACAGGTTCCTCGACCTTGACTGCACTCGGTGTTTGTTGTCTGGCGGACGGCTTTTTCACCCTGATATGCGGCGCCAGATTGGACGAGGTCAATCCCTGTTTATAACAGAATGACAGAAAAGCCTTTACAGTGTTCAGGTGTTCTATAGTCTGAGAAGTACCTGAGTGGAATTGTTCAGAATAGCTGGATACCACCTGCCCGGTCAGGTCGATGATGGGTCTGTCCAGTCCATACCAGCGTGTGAATTTAAGCAGTTCCTGCTGGGTTGCGGGGGCGGATTCGGCTGATAAAGTTGACAGGAACCGGGTGGCGGCTTCGCCAAGACTGGTTCCGGGATTGACTGGCAAGGGCTTTTGTTTCGAGGGCATTTTCAGCTAAACCGGTAAATATTAATACGGCATCGAGTGAATTGTCAATCTCGCGGAGTATCGGAGGCGAACATATGTGAACGTATCGTTGCGCGATGCCCTACAGGTCACCTGCCCGCAAAGAAGCTGTAGCCGATTAACTTATAGGCAAGCTTGGCGGCTGTAAAGGAGCAAGACGCAGGCCCCTGATCGGGGCAAAGCTCCACCAGGTCAAATCCAACTATTTTCCTTTTTTCCGTCACAGCCCTCAGCAAACTGAGGATATCACTCCAGCCCATACCGCCCGGCTCGGGCGTGCCTACCGCGGCCATGATGGAAGGGTCCAGAACGTCAAGATCAATAGTGATATAAACATTTTTCGACAGTGAATCGATGATATCGGAATGGGACAGGTTGAGACTATTATTATCGACTGTGAAAGGTGATAAGCGCCTGGACTTGATAAACTCATGTTCTTCAAGACTCATGCTGCGGATGCCGACCTGTGTCACCGGACATAGCTCAAGCGCCCGCCGCATAACGCAGCCGTGCCCGAACTTTGTGCCGAGGTATTGGTCGCGCAGATCGGTATGGGCATCAAGTTGCAACACCGAGAAGTCGGCGTACTTCTGGTTACAGGCTTTAATCGATCCATAGCTGATAGAGTGTTCCCCGCCCAGCATTACGATGAATTTGTTCTCATCGAGCAGCGATTTTACCGCGCTGTATACACGCCCGGCCATGGCTTCGGGGCTGTCCATGACCGGCTCGATGCCGGGGAGTGTATGTATCCCCATGCTGTAGAGCTCTTTTCCGAGCTCGATATCGTACCATTCCAGATAATAGGATGCTTCGATGATGGCCCTGGGGCCGTTGCGTGTGCCGCTGTGCCATTCGGTTGTGCCGTCATATGGAACGGGCAGCACTGTTACATGGGAGGATTTGTAGTCGGAGTGTGGAGAAGGTAGCCCGGCGAAATTGCCCGGTTGGCTCAGCAGATGGCTGATATCACTCATATCGAGTTAACTTCAAGGGCTTCCCGGCATTCTTTGAGCTCTCCCGGCTCCCATTCGCGCCGCACCAGACAGCTCCTCATCCTGGTCAATTCGAACTTATCCCGCATGTCCCTGATGATACGTTCCGCATCAAAATCCTTGCAGGAGAAAACATCGATGTTGATGAAGGCGCGTTCAACGAATGTATGCAGGCTTATATGGCTCTCCGCTATAAACACAAGGCCGGATACTCCCCAGTCCTCGGGTTTGGCGCCGGAGTATCTGAATACAATCGGATCCGATATCTTGGTCATGCCTATCTTACCAGGGTAAGCGTTAAGCAGATCGTGAATGAAGCTTTCATCCTGGAGTATCGTTTTATTTTTTCCGAATCCATCAATTATCAGGTGCATTTTATCTCCTACAGCATGATTTTTCTTAATTCAAACAGGGCGGCGATGGCAGCCCTCTGCTTAATTTGCAGGCGTGTTCCGGGATATGTCCGCTGGAATGCGTATGTTTTCTTGCCGTCGTCGATGCCTATCAGGATGGTCCCGAGCTTACGGGCGGCATCACCATTCTCAATGACGCCGGCCAGTCCGACCCCGACTGAAGTATCGAACTCCCGCCTGACTGAAGTTGCCATCTCGCGAACGGCTTCCTGGCTCAGCGGTCCATATCGGGATATCACGTTCTTGTCGATGCCGAATTTTTCTCCCAGCTCAGAGCGGTTAATCACTATACCACATTTAAAAAATTGCAGACTACCGGGGACGTTGGTTATAGTGTTGGCCAGTATACCGCCGGTATCGGTTTCCATCGTGGAGAGGCTCATGTTTTTCTTGATGAATAGGTCCGCGATTATCGTCTCAAGTGTGTCGGTATCCGTGCCCCAGATATAATCGCCTACGAGGGGGCGTATTTCATCCGTGGTGGTTTTAACAAGCTGTTTGGCCTCATCCAGGGAATCGGCTTTAGCTGCGACGCGGAGGTGAATGCCGTCGGGCTTGGCGTAAATGCCTACAGTGGGATTACGGGCAAGCAAAAATGACCTTGTAATCTCCCCCAGTTTTGCCTCGCTGAGGCTGAATGTTTTTACGGTGCTGGAATAAATGACAGCCTCGCAGAACTCGCGCTGCAGCCTTGGCGCCACTACGCTCGACCACATCTGCTGCATCTCACCGGGAGGTCCCGGCATTGCGATGATAACGTGTCTGTCTCGCTCCACCCACCAGCCGGGCGCCGTACCCCGCGGATTGGGGATGACCTGGCAGGACGGAATAACGGCAGCCTGCTTGATATTGCTCTCAGGCATCTCCATATTGAAATGCTTGAACAGCTCTTTAAACTGGCTGACCAGTGACTGGTCTATCGAGATAGGTTCCTGGAAAAAATCTGCGATCGCTTCACGTGTAATATCATCCTCAGTCGGCCCCAATCCACCCGTTGTAATGATGATATCGGACCTGTGCCAGGCATGATTGAGAGTCTCGATGAGCCTTTGCCTGTTATCGCCGACGGTAGATATAAAATGAAGATCTATGCCGAGTAAAGGCAGCTGACTGGCCAGATAAGCGGCGTTCAGATCCGTTATCTCGCCGAGCAGGAGCTCAGTGCCGATTGAAATTACTTCTGCCTTCATCTAACGACATAATGTCCCTGTTAACATTTATTGGCTGTAACGCCCAGATATTTTTCAACCAGGTCCATGGCGCAATATTCCCCGCACATGCTGCAGGCACGCCCCTTCACGGAATACTTGGACCTTATTTCCCTGGCCTTATCTGGATCGATGGACAAACCGGCCTGTGCATCCCAGTCAAGGTGTTTGCGCGCAACGGACATCCGGCGGTCCCACTCGGCGGCCTTACCCTGGCTCCTGACGATGTCTGCTGCGTGAGCGGCTATGCGGGAAGCGATTACTCCGTTTCTGACGTCCTCGGCGTCGGGAAGTGAAAGATGCTCGGCCGGCGTCACATAGCAAAGGAAATCCGCTCCGTACGCGCCTGCAATAGCTCCGCCGATAGCGCTGGTGATATGATCATAGCCGGCGCCCACGTCCGTAACCAGGGGTCCGAGCACATAGAAAGGCGCCTCTTTGCACAGGCTCTTCTGCAACTGCATATTCATCCCGATATGATTCAGAGGCAGGTGCCCCGGACCTTCAACCATGACCTGTACTCCCGCCTCCCAGGCGCGCTCCACCAGTTCACCCAGTGTGACCAATTCCTGTATCTGTGGACGGTCGGAGGCATCGGCCAGGCTGCCCGGCCTCATGCCGTCTCCCAGGCTCAAAGTAACATCATATCTGACTGCTATATCGAGCAGCCTATCGTAGTATTCATAAAGAGGGTTCTCTTTTTCATGATAAAGCATCCAGCCAAGCAGAAAAGCACCTCCACGTGATACCACGTCTGTGACGCGCCGCTGGCTCTTCAAGGATCGTATGGCGCTTTGAGTAACACCGCAGTGGACTGTTACAAAGTCAACACCTTCGGCGGCCTGTTCCTCGATGGCGTTAAAGATATCATCCGCAGTAGCCTTAACTATGGGCCCGTACTTTTGGCCGGCCTCTACCATAGCCTGGTAGATGGGGACTGTGCCTATGGGGACGCTGCTCTGCTTTAAAATGGCACGGCGCACTGTCCTGATGTCGCCGCCGGTGCTCAGGTCCATGACCGTATCGGCGCCATATTTAATCGAAATATGGAGCTTCTCCAGTTCGCCCGCCATAGTGCCCACATCCGATGAGGTACCGATATTGGCATTAACTTTAATTTTCAGCCCTTTGCCGATCCCGCAGACGCCGCTTACCGGATGATTTACATTGGCGGGGATGACAGCGCTGCCTGAGGCTATATGCTGACGGAGGCAATCGGCATCCAGTTGCTCTGCGAGAGTAACCTTTTTCATCTCGGGGGAGATGATGCCTTTTTTGGCCTGCTCCATTTGTGTCATCATATTAAAAACAAAAAACCAAGAGTCGCCGTATTACAAGCATAACCCTTGGCTGTAACCGCTTCCCTACGCTCGAATTACCGAGAGCAGGTTTCAAGGGTTCTCCGGTCGAACGGAGTCTCAGCCTGCCAGTCTAAGCACCCCCAGCGGCTAATTTAATTATTAGCAACGATTAATATAGCATGGCAACGCTTTAAAATACAAGTAAAAGCGTGATTATTGATTCTAGCTATATCTACTCCTGCTGATAAGAGCAATGATGCCGAACACGATTATGGCTATGACTAAAGCAATGATGGTAAAGGCGATAGCAACTACCAGAGGTGAAGCTGCCCTGGATTCAAATTGCCAGGAGTTCGACCATTGGCCGACTTCTGCCGAATCGTTGACCGCCCGCACCCGCCAGTAATAAGTGCCTGTATCGGGCAGCATGGACCGCTGCAGGTTGAACGATGTAGTGGCGATATCGTCTTTCTGCATGGCTGTGCCGGCGAAATCCGGCGATTTTGATATCTGAAGTGAGTATTTCATTCCTGTGTTATCAGTATCTGCCGACCATCCCAGCACGGCAAGGGAAGCATCGGCGCCGCTTGACTGCGATGAGGGCCCGATTCCGAGCAAACTACCTGGAGATTTGAACAATCCTGTTATAGCATCTATCACTGAATTATAGTTGTAAAAAGTTGCGCCGGGGCCGGGACTGAGAAGCTGAAGCGACGGCGGCGGCAGGGAACCGGACGTGTAGCTGGCCTGCGCAAGGCCACCCTTGTTGCCGGCGGCCTCTATAGTGTGCGTTTTACCGGCCTTCGAAGGCGCCTTCATGGTGAGCGTGAAATTGCCCAGAGCATCCGTGGTAGCCGATGCATCGGTCGCAGACCTATCATATTTAATGGCGATTATCTCATCTGCGTTGAATCCGTTGCCGTCGATTCTCACATCCCTGCTGCCGATGACGGTACTGGTAGTAAGTTTAATACTGGATGTGACCTCAAATTCGAGATCGGGCACGATACCGATGGGTGTAAAGCTGCTGCCGTAAACGCCCAGTACATGCCGTCCCTTAACGGAGGGCGGCACGGTGATGACGTAGCTGAATGTGCCGTTGGGCTGGGCCACCACGTTGGTATCAAGTATGGGGCCGTCCCACGTGAATGTCAGGCCATCTTCTCCGGGTCTGAAACCGACGCCCGTAATGGTTACCTTGGTTCCGACCGGGCCTGATGCCGGTGTTGATTTGCAGAAGGGAGATACAGTGAATACCAGATCAGGAACTTCGCCCGGGCCTGTAGAGGCGCTGATGGCGCTTATGGTATATTCGCCTTTAGGTACGTTAGGCACATCAAATTGCGAACTCCACGAGCCGATTTTATCGGCTTGAATCGGCGTTTTGGATAAAGATGTGCCGTCCCAGTTGAATTTGATATCGCTTTCGTTAGGCGCAAAGCCGTAGCCGAAAATATAGATGTGAGTGTTGATCTTACCCCAGGGCGGCTCACACAGGATGCTGGGACGGACGGAAAAATTGGAAGTTGCCGTTATATTCGACCAGTTGCTGTCATCGGTCACTTTCACTACGTGAATGCCCTTGGACGCCGTCGGGACATCGAATTGATAGTTGATCTCTCCAGATTTGGAGATGGGGACGCTTTGTATAAGCTTTTTGTCATCCCAATAAATCGTCGCTACCTTGCCGATGAACCCGTCACCGGTGATGGTTATTTTCGCCCCCATCTTGCCCGAGTCAGGATTCAGTGTGATCGACGTTGCATAGACGCGGGATGGGACCATAAATATGATCGACAGCATGATGGGAAGCAACGCTGCGGCGAAAAATAGAATCCCGGGGGTGACAGAGGTTTTACTGTTGCGGTATTTAAATACCATTACAATCTCCATAATCTGCATATACTTATGAATCAAGTGTAAGCTTATAATAAAAAAGATGATAAATCAATTGTTCCAACGTGATGGCCGCTGGTTTGACACTGCGTATACTATGTTGATAGACTTCTACAGCAGTTTCAGCCTCGTCGCGCTGCTTTTCGTGCGTGTTCATGGCCCCGTGGTGTAGCGGTCTAACATGCCACCCTGTCACGGTGGAGATCGTGGGTTCGAATCCCATCGGGGTCG
>DAOUFR010000002.1:0-2545 GCA_034429715.1 Dehalococcoidia bacterium | reverse complement strand
ACTTTTTAAGCAGCTTTTTATCGATCTCGAAGCCCAGTCCCGGGCGTGTGAAGGGCTGCAGCATGGCGTTCTTATCAGGGATGATGGGCTCGATGATGCCTTCACGGTACTGGGGTATCCAGGAGGGCGGCTCGTTGGGGTATTCCAGCGGATGGGTATTGCCCGTATCGGCCAGCACCAAGTTCCAGCCGATGTAGAAGCCGATGCCACTGGTCCAGGTATGCGGTGAAAAGATGCGGTTGTGCTTGTGGCAGGCATCGATAACCTTCATAACCTGCTGTATACCGCCGGCAAATGTAGCATCCGGCTGGTAAATATGGAAACAGTCCTTCTCGAACATTATTTTGATCTCGTCCCACCCGTGGTTAAGCTCCCCGCCCGCTATCTTGACCGGCGATGCTTTCTTGAGGGCGGCCAGACCGTCATAGTCGTGCCAGTCCAGCGGCTCCTCCAGCCACTCGATTTTATTATCCGCGCAGGCCTTGGCAAAGTCGGTGGCGCGCTTCAGGTCCCAGGCAGGTATGCGGTCGACAATGGAGACCAGCCAGCCCTGGTTGGCGTCCACGCCGATGATCGGATCGGGGCCGACACCCTTACGCACCTCTTCGATTAACCTTACATCGTCTTTGAACTCCTTGGCCTTAGCACGCAGTTTAAAGGTTTTAAAGCCCTTCTCTTTCAACGCCAGCAGCTCCTGTACGCGCTGGCCGGGCTCGTGCAGCTCGCCGAAGGAGTTGTAAACCTCGATCGGCCTGGCGGTGCCGCCCAGAAGTTCGTAGACCGGCTTGCCTTTGGCCTTGCCTATGATGTCCCAGCAGGCAGGCTCGATCCAGAAGTTCAGCCAGCCCAGGATACCCGCCTGCTTTAACAGGCTCTGGATGCGGTCGATGTCCGTTGGGTCAGAGCCCAATAAATAGCCACCCAGCAGGTCTCCCAAACCCTGCCGCTCGGTGCCCATGGCCGTGCCGGCTGAGTAGCCCTCGATGCCGTCGTCAGTGCGTATCCTGATCAGAGTAAACCGGTTATGCGTCTGGGGGTAGCCGGGTATCCACGTCGGCCAGAATGTCTCCTTCAGGGGGATATTGAGGTGAAACAGCTCGATCTCGGCGATTTTCATTTGCGGTCCTCCTCTTTAATGTTTTTTACTTCATTTAGTATGCCCGAGCCGCTCGATCTCTTTGTTGAGAAAATAGCTGATCACCGTCCTGATGGCGACGATTGCCACCAGCACGGCCACCTCCTCAAGGCTCGGCTTGACGATAGTGCGGATTATGTCCGCTGCGATGAGAAACTCCAGCCCCAGCAGCAGGTAGCGGCCCAGGTCGATACGTATCTTTTCCAGCGGCAGCGATTTCCTTTGTTTTCCAAGGTGCGTGATCTGAGCGCGGATGAACTCCACCAGACCGACAATCACGCCCCACAGCACGATGAATATGCCGACTACTCCGATGCCAATGGAGATGTATTCCAGGATATTTACCAGCGCGTCCATTCCCATCCGAAGACCTTAATTCGATAGTATTTTAAGCTAAATGCCCGGTTATAACAAGGATGTTTTATTGCCTTGCCGCCGCATTTGCCATAATATGGATTAGGATTAAATAAATAGAGCGGCGCAAACGAGGTCGGAATATGAAATACAGCGAAGGTAAGATCGGGCGCATTTTTGTAATCAGGCTGAATGATGGCGATGAGCTGCCCGGTTGCATCGAGCGGTTTGCTGAAGAGAAGAAAATCTCCCTGGCACAGGCCATGCTGGTGGGCGGTATCGGCAGTGGCGAAATAGTGGCGGGCCCCCGTCGTAACCGTGAACTGCCGGTAGATCCCATGCTGGTTCCTGTTGATGGTGTTCACGAACTGGTGGGCTTGGGAGTGCTGGCGCCTGATAAGGATGGCAAACCCTCCCTGCATATCCATGCCGCACTGGGCAGGGCAGGTTCGACCATCACAGGATGCCTGAGAACAGGAGTCAAAACCTGGCTGGTGGGAGAAGTGATACTATCTGAGATTCTGGGAGTAAGCATGGCGCGCCTGCCGGACGAATCAAGTGGATTCGATTTGCTCACGAAAACAGATACCTAAATTTGGTGATATATGATACGATACAACGACGGGAGAAAATTTCAGGACATACCGGCCTGATATCACAGGGGGCAGACATGGCAGGAGTTAAACAGGAAGTCTTTGCAGTCACGTCCACAGTGGCAAACGCCTTTATTGTGAGGGGCCAGCGTTCGATTATAGTTGACACCGGCTTTCCCGGCCTGGGTGAAAAAATATTGAAAACCATGGGCCGCCACGACATCAAGCCCGGTGACATCTCGCTTATCGTCATCACGCACGGGCACCATGACCATACGGGCAGCGCAGCTTACCTGAGAGAGAAGACCGGCGCCCCCGTCGCCATACATAAAGCGGATGCCGAAGCGCTGCGCACGGGGGTGAATCCCAGGCTCCACCCGGTTGATGGTCGGGGCAGGTTTATGATGATAATGTCCGATATTGTTAAGCCCAAAGTGCAGGGGATGGAGCCACAGGTGCTGTT
>DAOUFR010000001.1:0-8966 GCA_034429715.1 Dehalococcoidia bacterium | reverse complement strand
CTTGTCCCCGCCGCTGCCCTTGCCGGTATCTTCGACAAAAATGTCCGCCACGTTCTTGCCGAAGGCCTGGGCCGCCTTGCCGACGTCCTTGAATTTGGCCTTTACCTCATCGTCTTTGAGGCGTTCACCCAGGGTTTCAGCCGATTCCTTGGCTGCTTTGCCCAGGTCGCGCGCCTTCTCTTTCAGCTTCGGGTCGTTAAATATCTGCCCCATCGCATCGCCCAGGGCGTCGAACATATCGCCGAGGTTATCGGCCGCGGACTTTTTTTGATCTTTTTGTTGTTCCTCCATGACAATCCTCCTTCTCAGGGTCCTGCCATTAATTCTACTGCAAATTGTTTGGGCGTTGCGCGTGGCCTAAAACCGGTTGGGGAAATCTGATAACATATAGCCGCTCCCGCTGTCGGCTATTTATATCTGAGGAGAGGTCCATGAATTTTTGGGCGGCCGTTAAAAACAACCGGGCGATCTCTTTGCTGTTGACCACGTATGATGAGTTCAGCGCCGATAACGGCAGGCTGCTGGCGGCGGCCGTGGCTTACACCCTGCTGTTTTCATTATTTCCCTTCGCCCTGGCGCTCTTTTCCATAGTCGGCTTTCTGATGTCCTCGGAGGAGGTTGAAAGCCAGGTTATCACAGCCCTGGGCACGCTCATTCCCGTGGCCCGGAACCTGATTGTAACTACCCTTGAGGGCGTGATCAGGGCACGAGGGGCGACGGGGATTATAGCATTATTGATATTCATCTGGAGCGCGCTGTCCTTTTTCGATGCTTTGCGCAATGCCCTCAACCGCGCCTGGGGCGTGCCGTCCAACCAGACCTTCGTCAAAGGCCAGCTTCTCAATATCAGCATGCTGGTGCTGGCCATCATAGCCCTGCTGACCTTCACCTGGCTGACCACCACCGTCCAGTATATGCATGAGTCCCAAATGCAGCTGTGGGTCTTCAAATTCACCCGCACCAGCCTTTTCGCCAGGCTGGTTTTCATGCTGTTGAGCGGCACGCTGGCGTACGGGGTGATACTCTTTCTCTATCATTTCATACCCAGCATCCGACCCCGATGGCGGCATATCTGGTTGGGCGCGCTGCTGGCCACCATCGGGTTTGAAATCGTCAGGTTCGCCTTCGTCTGGTATGTGAAGAACTTCGCGCAATATAACCTGGTCTACGGACCGATCAGCTCGGTCATCGTGCTGCTGATGTTCATCTACCTGACCGCCTATGTGCTGCTCTTTTTCGCCAAGTTCAGTTATGTCAAAATGCGCAGCGATAGAAAGCACGACTGAAATCCTGTTCCTTCGGCGGTTGTACCGCCCGCATAAATGTGCAACAATTGAATTTAATCCAATACGATTAAAGGAGGCAGGCCATGTTCGCAAAAGCAGGCAGGTTCCTCGCACTGCTGATCGCAGTGCTCACTATTACAGTCCTCTTAACAGCGCCGGCCAGCGCCGCCGATGTTCGGCAGGGCCAAACGCTGGTCATACCGGCGGAGGAGGTCGTCAACGACGACCTTTACCTCTTCGGCTCGGGTATAACGATTGACGGAACCGTCAACGGGGATGTCATCGCCTTCGGGGACCGCATCAATATAAACGGCCCGATCAAAGGCAACTTCAATGGCGCCGCCAATTACCTTACACTCGACGGAGGCGTGCGTGACTCCGTCCGCGCAGCAGCCTCGTCCATTTATATAGACGGCAAAATCGGCGGTGACCTGGTGGCCGCCGCTTCGCAGATCGATATCACACGCGCCGGCTCGGTCGGGCGGGACTTCCTGCCGGCTGCGGGGACGGTCAATGTTGGCGGTCCTGTGGGTAAGGACATACGCGGCAGCGCCGGCGATTTGGTCATCAACAGCAGCGTGGGCGGCAACGTCCACGTAGAATGCAACACTCTCAAGCTGGAGCCGTCCGCCACTATAATCGGCGACCTGACCTATAAATCCAAGAAAGACGCAGTGCAGGCCGAAGGGGCCAGTGTCTGGGGCAAGGTAGACCATATAGTCCCACCGCCGCCCGAGTCCTCAACCACCGGCCAATCCGCAGGCAAGGTGGCAGGCCTGGCGGCCTCGGGCATCGTCATGTTTTTCGTTATACTGCTCATAATAATTGCGATTTTTAAGTACGTCGCCGCATTGCTGACCGGCATCATCTTCATACTGCTGGCCCGCAAATACATACCGGTATTGATCGAGACGCTGAAAAGCAAGCCGTGGCCCTGTCTGGGTTACGGCGCCCTCTTCTTCGTGCTGGTGCCGATCGCCATATTTATAGCCTTTGTGCTGGTCATAGCCATACCTCTCGGCCTGATCGGCCTGTCCCTCTATATGCTGGCCATCTACCTTGCCTCTATCTTCATCGCGCTGTTCATCGGCAAATGGATGCTGCGGCAGAGCGCCGATAATACTGCGGTCGGACCTAACATCGGGGCGCTGGCCCTGGGTCTGCTCGTCTTCTATATCATCTCCGTCATCCCGTTTATCGGCTGCCTGAGCGACCTGGCGGCGGTACTCTTCGGCCTGGGCGTCTTCATCCTGTTCATCAGGTCAAAGGCTGGCTGCAGCGCATAAATAAGGATCGGTCATGATCGGCTACCCGGAAGCGTACCTGGACATCGAGACGACAGGGCTGTATGCGCACGAAAGCGGGATCACCGTCATCGGCATCTATTTCTGCAACGGCGACGACGGCAGGCTTGTTCAGCTTTACGACAGCAGCCTCTCCTGCGACAACCTGCTGGAAGCCATGAAGGGAACCGAGCACATGTATACCTATAACGGCAGCCGCTTCGACATCCCCTTCATCCGAACCTGCCTGGGACCGGATTTAGAGCTCATGCACCGGCACACCGACCTGATGTACAGGTGCTGGGACCACAACCTGCGCGGAGGCTTCAAGCGGGTGCTGCAGCACCTGGGCATCTCCAGGGAGACCGAAGGGCTTAACGGTATGGACGCAATATGGCTGTGGGAGAAGTATAAAAAACACGGCGATCTCGATGCCCTCGATCTGCTGCTCCGCTATAACCGGGACGATATAGTCAACCTCAGGCAACTCAGGGATGCGCTGGCCGAGATCGGCCCGCCGGGAGAGCCTTAGAGAAACAAATTACAACAGAAAGGGGCCGGCCAATTGGCCGGCCCCTTTAAATTTACATCCGTCTGTTGTTTATTTGGCTATTTTGTCGAGCTCTTTGATGTGGGTGTCGATGCCCTTGCCGAATAGCTTCAGTACGATCGGCTCGCCGTTGCCGTACTTCTTGTAGACACGGCAGGTCTCGCAGATGCTGGTGTCGCGGCCGGTGGCGCCCTTGTCGTCCAGCTTGCAGTAGGTGCCTTCGATCTCCCAGCAGGGAAGGAACTGGTATTTATCGACGGGGCATTCGCTCTTGATCATCTCGGGGCAGTTGCAGAGCTCCCAGCACGGCGATTTATCCGTCCAGAAATTAACGCCTTTCTCCTCTTTTACCGAGGTCTCTTTCTTTACCTTCGCTTTAGTTTCAGCCATTGTATTATCCTCCTTGTTGCAAGTTCAGTACTCTTTTGTACGTTAACAATTTAACATGCACGCTGCGCAGCGCCATCCGCTTTAACGCTTAATCTGCTTTTGCGCAAAAGCGCAAGTGTCAGGGGCTTTGCCGACAATAAAAAGTCCCCCCTTCTCGAGAAGGGGGGACACTGTCCCGTTTATCGGATTAAATTCAGAGCGTCTTAACCTTTTCCAATGCTTTCAATGATGTGTTGATGCCGCGGCCGAGCAGCTTCAACTGGATGGGCTGGCCGCCGCCGTAGCTCTTATAGATCCGGCAGACCTCGCAGATGCTGGTGTCTTTGCCGTCTGCTCCGTAGTCGTCCAGTTTGCAGTAGGTGCCTTCAATCTCCCAGCAGGGCAGGAACTGGTATTTGAACGCCGGACACTCGGCTTTCACCATGTTGGTGCAGTGCGACATCTCCCAGCACGGAGTCTTATCGGTCCAGAAATTGAACCCTCTCTCAGCGCTGACCTCAGGCGCCGTTTCAACTTTTTCAACTGTCTTTGCCATCTTGTTTGCCTCCTGTCCCTGGTTCTTCTCCAGGCTGTTTATAATTTAACACCACAGGTAAACAGCGCCATCCGCCATTATGCTTAACCTGCAGTTGCGCTTTTGCGCATCTTTCCATACGCCTCAATGCTGAGGGGCCTGCCGTTATCCTGCGCCACTGTTGGTGATATAATTGCTCTTCACTGACAGATCAGCGACGGCTATGCGGAGATACATCCCATGTCTGTAAAAAGAGAAGGCGCCGGCTTTTACGGCTGGTGGCTGCTTCCCATCCTCTGCCTGGTATACTCCATCCCCATCGGCTTCGCGCTTTACGGTCCGCCCGTCATCTATACCTTTATGGTCCAGGACCTGGGCTGGCAGCGCGGGGAGGTGAACGTCGGCTACTCCATAATCGGCATCATGCTGGGCATGGGCGCGCTGGTTATACCCTGGCTGATCAACCGTTTCGGCCCGAGGAAGACGCTGGCCATCGGCGGCGTAATCATCGCGGTGTTCTGCGTGCTGATGGCGTGGCTGGCACAGATCTGTGTAACCATCTTCGGGCATTCTTACCCCGTCGTATACTGGGTCATCTGTTTCTTCGTGGGCCTGGGGCTCTCTTTCAGCACCGTGGTGCCGGTTCAGGCCCTGGTCCTACTGTGGTTCAACGTGCACAGGGCGCTGGCGCTGGGACTGGTGCTGGGCGGGGGCGCTATCGGCGGCTTCATCTACCCGCAGATCATAAGCAATTGCATCGTCAGCTTCGGCAATGACTGGCGCGTGGGCTGGTACGCCATAGCGCTGGCCTGCCTGGCCGGCGCCGTCATAGCCCTGATCGCGGTGCGCAACCGTCCCGAGGACCTGGGCCAGCATCCGGACGGCTTATCTCCGCAGGCCGAGCAGGCGGCCATCGCTCATGCCAGGCACAGGCTGATCAGGACCTACCGCACCCCGTTTAACTGGAATTTCCGGGACGCCGTCAGGACACGCGCTCTCTGGCTGATCGTGGGCGCCACAGGCCTGATTTATTTCCTCTGGCAGGCCGTGCTGACGCAGACCCCCGCCCACATGCTTGACCGCGGCTTCTCTCCCGCCGACCCCCAGCTTATATTCCACCCCGCCTTTATCTACGGGCTGATACTGGCCTGCAGCATCATCGGGCGCCTGAGCATATCATTCCTGGGCGAGAAAATAGAGGCCCGTTACCTGATAGCCATCGCCGGCTTCTCGCTGCTGGTGGGCAGTATGCTTTTCACCATCGCCTCGAAGAATAACCTGTGGGCCGCCTATATTTTCCCGCTGTTATCGGGCTTCGGATTCGGGGCCGCCTATGTGGCAACTCCGCTCATCGTAGGCAATTACTTCGGGGCGGCTTCCTTTCCCAGTATCAGCAGGATCACCAATCCGGTCAACTCGATCTTCCAGTTCATGTCGCCAGCCTTCGCCGGCTTCATGTTCGATATCTACGGCAACTACGATACGGCCATGCTCATCGGCTGCGCAGGCGGGCTGATCGGCGTGGTCCTCATCCTCTTCTGCACTCCACCCAAACCGCACAAAGACACATCCGGCTGAAAACCGGCCGCGGTCACAGATTATAAAGAAATAATAAAAAGGAGACGGAAATGCAATTCAAGACAGTTGCCTATGCCGAGAAAGACGGCATCCTCAGCGTCAAATTGAACAGGCCCGAGAAGAGGAACGCCATGAGCTTCGAGCTGATTAAGGAAGTTCAGCAGTGCTTCGCTGAGGTGGCGATTGCGCCCGGTGTCGAAGTGGTGCTGCTCTCAGGAGAAGGTAAATGTTTCTCGGGCGGCACCGACCTGAACTCATTCCAGGCGGGCGGCAGCGCGGTGGACCTGCGGCGCGGCGTGCGCTTCTTTCAGGCAATGTTCAACGAGATAGAGCTGTTGGAGAAGCCTGTCATCGCGCTGATACATAATTACTGTTTCGGCGGCGCGCTGGAGCTGGCGCTGGCCTGCGACCTGAGGATCTGCACCCCCGACGCCACCTTCAATATACCCGAGGTGAATATGGGCATGGTGCCGGACGGCGGCGGCAGCCAGCGTCTCTCCCGTGTGGTGGGCGTGGGACGGGCCAAAGAGCTGATATTGACCGGCAAGACCATTGGCGCCGAGAAGGCCGAGCGGTGGGGACTGGTCAACGAGATCGTCAAATTCGAGGACCTGGAGAAAACCGGCATCGCCTGGGCCAAAGAGATCATGGCCAACGGCATGGTCAGCGTGGGCCTGGCCAAGCGCAACATCGACATGAGCTATAACATGAGCATACACGATGCGCTGGAATGCGCCGGCATGGCGCAGAGTCTGGCGATGTCCGATCCCAACTTCATCAAAAGGGTCGAGCAGCGCTTCCTCGACAGGGTGAAGAGCAAAAAGGCCTGATAAACCGGCTGCGACACAGGGTGTCCGGTCTCCTTAATAAGCCGGCATGAGTCCGGCGAATAGCTGTCCGGCGACGGATATGTGCTTGACATTCCGTGGCTGCGACAGCTATTTTAATTAGGGTTGTTGCACGGTACAGGGTGACATCAGTCCCACAATAATTTTTAAGGAGATCGCATCATGCAATTCGAGACTCTTGCCTACACCGAAAAGGACGGCATTCTCCATGTAAAACTGAACAGGCCTGATAAAAGGAACGCCATCAATCCCCAGATGTTCTGGGACATCGAGAAATGCTTCGCAGAGGTGGCGTCGCGTCCCAGCGTCGGAGCCGTGCTCCTCTCAGGCGAAGGCAAGGGGTTCTCGGCGGGCACGGACCTGACCGCCTTCCAGGCCGGCGGGAGCCAGCAGGATATCCGCAGGTTCGTGAGGATGGCACAGCGGGCTTACAACGAGATCGAATATCTGGAGAAGGCGGTTATCGCGCTGATCCACAACTTCTGCCTGGGCATCGCCTGCGAGATGGTGCTGGCCTGCGACCTGAGGATCTGCAGCCCCGAGGCCACGTTCAGTATACCTGAAGTAGTGATGGGACTGGTGCCCGACGACGGCGCCAGCCAGCGTTTGCCTCGCATAGTAGGAGTGGGCAGGGCCAAGGAGCTGATACTAACCGGCAAGACCATTGATGCCCATAAGGCCGAAAGCTGGGGCATGGTCAACGAAGTGGTTAAGCTCGAGGACCTGGAGAAAACCGGCATCGCCTGGGCCAAACAAATTGCGAGCAACGGCCCCATCGGCGTTGGCCTGGCCAAGCGCAACATCGACATGAGCATGAACATGAGCGTGGCCGACGGTCTGGAATGCGCCGGCATGGCGCAGAGCCTGGGCTTCTCCGACCCCGAGTTTATCACCAGGATCCAGAAGCGGCTGGAGGAAAGGACCAAAGGCAAGAAGTCCTGACGCACCCGCAAGCATCAATCCGATGAATGTTGTACTGCATATCTGTTGCGGCGTCTGCGCGGCGGGCGCCGCCGATGTGCTTTTGAAAGAGGGGCACCGGGTCACCGGCTATTTCTATAATCCCAATATCTACCCAGAAGAGGAGTACCGTCTGAGGCTGGAGGCCGCACAGCAAACGGCCGATAAATTAAAATTCGAACTGGTGGCCGGGCCATACGACATCGAAAACTGGAATGCGGCTACAAAGGGGATGGGCGGAGAGCCGGAGGGCGGGTCGCGCTGTTCTACCTGCTATCGTCTGCGCCTTGAAAAGACCTTCGGCTTCGTGCAGGAGATGGGATCAGAAGCCTTCACATCCACGCTGACCATCAGCCCGCATAAACAGGCGGCGGAGATCAACCGCATCGGGAAAGAGATAGGCGGAGACAGGTATATGGCGAGGGACTTCAAGAAGAAGGACGGTTTCAAGCGGTCGATGGAGATGGCAAGGAGCTGGGGGCTTTACCGCCAGAACTATTGCGGCTGCATCTACAGCCTGCACGGGCCGTATCGATGAACAGGCCGGGCGTGCTTTTTGTATTGCTGGCCGCATTAGCGCTGCCACTCATTGTTCCGGCCTGCCAGGGCAATACGCAGCAGTTGCCTTATAACGGCACGTACGGATTCAGGGTGGTGCTGGAGAATAATCCCGCCTCCGTGGACCCCACCTGGGACCAGGTCGTGGCCTTCCTGAAAGCGGACAGGACGGACGAGATGGAGTATGTTGCTGAGGATTTCATGTGCGGGGCATTTGCCCAGGACGTGCACAACAACGCTGAGAAAGCGGGCATCCGGGCGGCCTGGGTGGGCGTAGACCTGGCCGGCCGGTCCATCGGCCATGCCGTAAACGCCTTCAACACCACCGATCGCGGCCTGGTTTTCACCGACTCTACGGGCCAGACCGCCCGGGAGCGTGAGATGGCCCTGCTAAAACTGGAGGAAGCGGAGGACGGCGGCAGTGTATCCATCGACGTAGGAGACCGTGTGGCTTACGTTGAGAAAGGCAAAGAGCTCGGCTTCATCAGCTTTAATGTGAATCCATCTCCGGACTATGCATACTACGAGAGCTACAGGGTAAAAAGCGGTGAATTCGAGACAAAGCTGGCTGGCTTTAACAAAAAGGTTGAGGCATACAACGCCGAAGTGGGGGAATTCAACCGGTGGGTGGGCGGAACCACATTCATAGCCGGCAGCAGCGAGGCACGACGTGTCGTCGAATGGAAACAGCAGCTACAGATGTCACTATACCTGCTTAAATCGGAAGAGGCCGGCCTGGACAAGGAGAAAGCCGAGCTGGGGCCTATCTGGGAACCCATGGGCACGGTATCAAATATGGATATCAGGTGGTAAATAGCCTGGAGCAGGCTTAAGGAGGTAATAAACTATGGAGCTCTGGAAATCAATAGGCCGCGGTAACATCAAATGTGTTCAGATGTACAGAAATAGTGTACCTGCTAGTTTCCTTTTCATTGCGCTATTAGTTGTGATGATATCCTCTGGCGGATTGGCGTGTAATAGTGGTGTACAGAATCAGGC